>JAAUZN010000072.1 GCA_014804565.1 Lachnospiraceae bacterium | reverse complement strand
TTTTTGCAGGGAAGCGCTGTCATAACTGCTTTATAATTTTTTGACGGGTCTGATATACTTCCAGAACCGTTCAGGATCATGATAAAAATAAAACACCCTGCCCTGAGTAGTATCAAGGCAATAGCCGGATGCGCTGTAGTCGAAATTTTTCATTGCCTCTTCAATTTTCTGCTCAACACTCTGGTTTTGTGTTTGAAAATTGAACGGACCATGTTCAAATACGATATATTCTCCCACCGGCACATCCATCATCTGCATCTGTTCTGGAATTTCGCCGCAATAATCCACAGGAAGCCGCACACCATAGCTCTCGGCCAGCGGAATGCCCCAACTGCAGATTCTGCCTGTCGGTTCGTTAATAAATGCCATGATCTGACCGCTTCCACTGTTTGCTTCGTTACCGCCTTGATCATCCAGCTTTCCCTGTATACTGTCAAGCAGTCCGCAAATTGTCTCGCAGTCTTGTCCGGGAATCTGACTTTGTTTTTGCCAGAAATCCCAATAACCAATGCTCTCATAATTTCTGATGTGCAGATACTTGTGTGCAGGTATTGTCACAAAATATACTTTTACATCAGTTGCAGTTTTTTCCATACTTGTTCCTCCGATACTTATTAAGTAGCAATCAAACGGCTTAATGATGGTGCGAAGGACGAGAGGAACGGGATTACGGCGGTACTCGCTGGGTGTTATACCATAGGCATCTTTAAAAGAACGGGAAAAGGCTTCATGACTGGCAAAACCGTGATCCAGCGCAATTTCTAAAAGACTTTTTGAGTTGTCCCGAACTTCTTTTAATGCAAAAGCGAGCGTGCGATGCCGCAGGTAATCACGAAAGTGCATGCCGGAGATTTCTATGAATTTACGAGAAATATAAGATTCCGAATAGCCTAACTTTTGAGAAAGAGAAGACAGTGTTAATGTTTCATCATTGCAATTCTTAATACACTCATCAATTTCTTCTACGATTGTCTGTACCAGGCTATACCATTCGCTCATCTCTTTTGGCCCCTTTTTGATTGCTCTATCATAGTTATACAGGAGCAGCAATAGATTGTCTTGATTTCGATTGCAATTCCATATACCAGCTGTAGCCGACGAAGATGACCGTTTTCCTTTCGCCTTGAAAAAGCGGTGCAGTAGACTGTTCAAACCATTTGCGTACAGTTTTGACAGAGTTTTTACCGTCATCAATCTTTGCATTCACGTTTGACTGAATCATCATGAATTCAATAAAGGAATCCTGGTCAAATTCATATTCCATTTCATGTCGGATTTGATCTTTCATCAGGAAACCGTATCGTGCCGCGTCCTCCTCCGTCCAGACGGATTCGTTGCGGAACGGTCTCGGGAACTCCTTTAAATAAACATCATGCCACCAGGTGGTGTATGCGGAACAGTCTTTCATTTTGTCTGAGATCCAGAAATCATAGATCAACAGATGACCGTGATCGCCCATTACATTGCTCATTTTCTGTAAAAAGAGATCTTTATCTACCCACTGCACCACACCGGCGGCAGTAACGATATCGAATCTTGTTTCAAACGCAGGAAGTTCTTCAGCTTTGCTCACAAAAAAAACGTATTCCTCGGCATTTGGGCAGACTTCTCTTGCAACTGCGATCATTTCTCCGGAAATATCAGTTCCCGTTACGTGGCGGCAGATCGCCTTCAGTGCTTTTGAGGACAAACCGGCACCGCAGCCGATATCCAGTCCGTTGGAAAATATCTGGGAAGTGACATCTTCTTTGAATCGCTCTATGATCTGTTTATGTAAAAAGGGGCGCTTTTTATATCCCTCCGCAATTCTCTGAAAATCGAAGTCATTGGAGTCCATTTTATATTCCTTATCTTTCCTTTCACAGGTGCATTATGAATCGATTCTTTTGTGATTCTTCCAGAATTCAATTGTTTCCTGTAAATCTGCCTCATCTACAAATATGTGCAAAGATTTTCCTACTTCGATTGCGAAATCTACATATGCATTTGGTCTCGCCGTAATGATATTCTTATCACGAACGCAGTCAAGATCACAGGAATGGGTTGAGGAAATGTCCCTAAGAATTTCAGCCTTATCCAAAATATCTACACCCGCGCAGATCCCGGCAATGATAACTTTTGTGTCGTTCAGTTTTTTTAGAATATCAAAAACTTTTTTGTGGTCGATGTTAGATATATCGCCGCCTGGCACGATAAAACTTCTTATGTTAGAACAGTCTATTTCATTGAGTGAAATATCACAGTTGATAGAATAACCCTCCATGGCTCGTATAGTTTGCCCGTCAAAGGAGCATAACAACATTTCGCTATCTGTGCATTTCAAAAAGTAATTTAAAATAACAATTTCGTAAATACAGCAGTCATCATATAAAAGTATAATATCTTTCATGCGGTTTTCCTTTCATGCCTTTTTTGATTCTGTCATCAGCAATACAAAGATTTTAACATACGCCTGATTGAAACACAAATAGAATGAAACGTATGAAATACCTCGAATATTCCGACAAAATGCCCATAATAACTTAATTGTAAAACAATCTGACAATTTGCCATAAAGTCTATATTTACAATCTGTCGAAACGGATGTATTATTGTATACATGTAGATCGCAAAGGAGCGCTAGATGGCTTTTTTGCGGTCTTCTCGTTTTATTAGGGATAAAACAGGGATAACAGCATAGAGAGGAGAAAAGAGCTATGTTTGATGTAAAGACGGATATTCCCGCATCCCCGCTGCACCGGGCGGAATTTGAGCATGATGCCTGCGGTATCGGCGCCTGTGTGAATATCAAGGGGAAAAAGAGCCGCGCCACCGTGGAAAATGCGCTGAAGATTGTGGAGAATCTGGAGCACAGGGCCGGCAAGGACGCGGAGGGCAAGACCGGTGACGGTGTGGGCATTCTGACCCAGGTGCCCCATAAATTTATGGTCAAGGTGACTAAGGAGCTGGGCTTTTCCATCGGCGGGGAGAGAGAGTATGGTGTGGGNACCTTTTTCTTCCCCCAGGATGAATTGCAGCGCAATCAGGCGAAGAAGATGTTTGAGATCATTGCCAAGAAGGAGGGACTGGAGTTNTTAGGCTGGCGTGATGTGCCTACGGTGCCTTCTGTTCTCGGNCANAAGGCGGTNGAGTGTATGCCCTGNATCATGCAGGCGTTTATCAAAAAGCCCGCCAATGTGGAGAANGGNCTNGANTTTGACAGAAAGCTNTATATTTTNNGGCGTACTTTTGAGCAGTCNACGGATGTGACTTATGTGGTCAGTCTTTCCAGCCGNACCATNGTGTACAAGGGCATGTTTCTGGTNGGACAGCTTCGCACCTTCTTTTCCGATCTGCAGGATAAGGATTACGAGTCNGCCATCGCCATAGTGCACTCNCGNTTTTCCACCAACACGAATCCNAGCTGGGAGAGGGCGCATCCGAACCGCTTTATCGTACATAACGGGGANATCAANACCATACGGGGCAATGCGGATAANATGCAGGCCAGAGAGGAGAANATGGAGTCCGAGCATCTGGAGGGACAGATGCACAAGATNCTGCCNGCNATCAANGCNTCGGGATCGGATTCNGCCATGCTTGACAANACGCTGGAATTTCTGGTGATGAGCGGCATGCCCTTACCCCTTGCGGTGATGATNACGATTCCGGAGCCCTGGGAGAACAATAAGACCATGTCCCAGAAGAAGAAAGATTTCTACCAATANTATGCGACGATGATGGAGCCCTGGGACGGGCCNGCNTCNATNCTTTTTTCNGANGGNGACATNATGGGNGCNGTGCTTGACCGAAACGGTCTACGGCCTTCCCGCTATATGATCACCAACGATGANACGNTGATCCTCTCCTCNGANGTGGGNGTATTGGANATGGATCCGGCAAAGATCGTGGTGAAGGAGCGGCTGCATCCCGGCAAGATGCTGTTAGTGGATACGATCCAGGGNCGGGTCATCGACGACGACGAGCTGAANGAGAAGTATGCTTCCGCACAGCCCTACGGCGAGTGGCTGGACAGCANGCTGGTGGCTTTGAAGGATNTAAAGATTCCCAANCAGCGTGTGCCGGAGTTTACCAATGAAGAGAGNCAGCGCATGCANAAGGCTTTCGGCTANACTTATGAGGATNTGAGAACCAGTATTCTGCCGATGGCGAAGAATGGCGCGGANGCTATCGCGGCCATGGGTGTAGACACGCCGATCCCGGTGCTCTCCAAGGCGCACCATCCNCTGTTCCACTATTTCAAGCAGCTCTTNGCACAGGTAACGAACCCGCCCATCGACGCGATCCGCGAGGAGGTGGTCACCTCCACCACGGTNTATCTGGGACAGGACGGCAATCTGTTAGAGGAGATGCCGGAGAACTGCAATATGCTGCGGGTGCATAACCCGATCCTCACAAGCACAGACCTTCTGAAGATCAANACNATGAAGGCGGAGGGNTTCAAGGTGGAAGTCATTCCCATCACCTACTATAAAAACACCAGACTGGAGAAGGCNATCGANNGNCTNTTNGTGGAGGTGGACAGAGCCTACCGTGACGGGGCTAACATCATCATCCTCTCCGATCGGGGCGTGGATGAAAACCGGGTGGCTATCCCTTCCCTGCTTGCGGTGTCGGCACTGCAGCAGCATCTGGTGAGTACGAAGAAGAGAACCAGCGTGGATATCATCTTAGAGTCGGCGGAGCCCAGAGAGGTGCACCATTTCGCGACACTGTTAGGGTTCGGCGCNTCGGCAGTCAATCCCTATCTGGCACAGGAGAGTATCAAGGAACTGATCGACAACCGTATGCTGGATAAAGATTACTATGCGGCGGTGAATGATTATAACGACGCTGTGCTGCACGGTATCGTGAAGATTGCTTCCAAGATGGGTATTTCCACGATTCAGTCCTATCAGGGNTCAAAGATCTTTGAGGCCATCGGCATTGATGCGGATGTGATTGATAAGTATTTTACCAATACCGTGTGCCGCGTGGGCGGTATCACTTTGAAAGATATCGAGGAAGAGGTGGATGCACTGCACTCCATGGCNTTTGACCCACTCGGTCTATCTACGGATGTNACGCTGGACAGCATAGGACATCANCAGATGCGCAGCGGTGCGGACGAACATCTCTACAACCCGGAGACCATTCATTTATTACAGGAGTCAACCAGACGGGGAGATTACAATTTATTTAAAGAATATACCAAATCGGTCAATAAGGAGGACAGCATCAAGAATCTTCGCGGCCTGATGGATTTTAATTATGCGAAGAAACCCTTGCCAATAGAGGAAGTGGAGGATGTTGACACGATTGTCACAAGATTTAAGACGGGTGCTATGTCCTACGGTTCCATCTCCAAAGAGGCCCATGAGACGATGGCTATTGCCATGAACCGTCTCCACGGCAAATCCAATTCCGGAGAGGGCGGAGAGGATAAGGAGCGGCTGAGCATCGGGGAGGACGGACTAAACCGTTGTTCGGCTATCAAGCAGGTGGCCAGCGGTCGGTTCGGTGTCACCAGCGAATACTTAAACAGCGCCCAGGAGATACAGATCAAGATGGCGCAGGGAGCGAAGCCCGGTGAGGGCGGTCATCTGCCCGGCGGCAAGGTGTACCCGTGGATCGCCAAGACCAGACATTCCACGCCCGGNGTNGGNTTGATCTCACCGCCGCCNCATCACGACATNTATTCNATNGANGATCTGGCGCAGCTGATCTATGACNTGAANAATGCCAANACCAGAGCGCGCATTTCCGTGAANCTGGTATCNGAGGCCGGTGTNGGCACGGTGGCAGCAGGCGTGGCGAANGCGGGCGCACAGGTGATNCTGGTNTCCGGCTATGACGGCGGTACAGGNGCGGCGCCCCGCAATTCGATCCACAATGCGGGTCTNCCCTGGGANCTGGGACTGGCGGAGACGCACCAGACNNTGATACAGAACGGTCTTAGAAATAAAGTCCGNATNGAGACGGACGGCAAGCTGATGAGCGGCNGGGATGTGGCNATNGCGGCGATTCTGGGAGCGGAGGAGTTNGGCTTTGCNACAGCNCCNCTNGTGACCATGGGCTGNGTGATGATGCGNGTCTGCAANCTGGACACCTGTCCNGTGGGNGTGGCGACNCAGAACCCGGAGCTNCGCAANCGNTTCACGGGCAAACCGGANTATGTGGAGAACTTTATGCGNTTCATCGCCCAGGAGCTTAGAGAGTATATGGCGAAGCTGGGNGTGCGGAAGGTAGATGAGCTGGTGGGCAGGACGGANCTGCTCAGNGTCAAGGAGGGGCTCACCGACCGCCAGCAGAAGATAGATCTGAGCCTGATCNTGACGAANCCCTACGAGGGCAGNAAGGAGAANTGNATCTTCGATCCGAAGCAGGTGTATGACTTCCATCTGGAGAAAACACTGGATGANAANGTGNTGTTAAAGCAGATGNCNNAGGCNCTGGANTCCGGGCAGAAGAGNAGNNTGGAGGTGGATGTGTCGAATACCGACCGTACCTTCGGCACTATCTTCGGTTCCGAGATCACCAGAAGATTCGGAGACACGCTGGAGGAAGACACTTACCATATCCTGTGTAACGGCTCGGGTGGCCAGAGCTTTGGCGCGTTTATTCCGAAAGGACTGACCCTTGAGCTTGTGGGAGACTCCAATGACTATTTCGGCAAAGGCTTGTCCGGCGGGAAGCTGGTGGTCTATCCGCCGAAAGGTTCTCATTTTAAACAGGATGAAAATATCATTATCGGTAACGTGTCGCTCTATGGCGCGACCTCCGGCAAGGCTTTTATCAACGGTGTGGCAGGCGAACGTTTCTGCGTGCGTAACTCCGGCGCGATCGCGGTGGTGGAGGGCGTGGGTGACCACGGCTGTGAGTATATGACCGGCGGCCGTGTGGTAGTCATCGGCTCCGTGGGCAAGAACTTTGCGGCGGGCATGAGCGGCGGCATTGCCTATGTGCTGGATGAGAACAATGACCTGTACACGAAGACCAACAAGGAAATGGTTTCCTCTTATGAGATNACCTCTAAATATGATGTTCTGGAACTGAAAGANATGATCAAAGAGCATGTGGCCTATACCAATTCCGTNAANGGNAAGGAGATCCTGGACAATTTCGGGGAGTATCTGCCGAAGTTTAAAAAGATCATNCCTCACGACTATGAGATCATGCTGAANCTGATCGTGCAGATGGAGGAGAAGGGACTCAGCGCGGAACAGGCGCAGATAGAGGCGTTTTACAAGAAGGATAAGGAAAACGTCTGAGATNTTAANGAGCGTCTGAAAAGNAGAAAAGGAGAGCGAGATCATGGGAAAACCAACAGGATTTATGGANTATGAGCGCANGGTTTCAAAGGANGTGAGCCCGAAACAGCGCATTAAGAATTTTAAAGAGTTTCATGAGCATCTGCCCATGGAAGAACAGCAGCTGCAGGGNGCGCGCTGTATGGACTGCGGTGTACCGTTCTGCCAGTCGGGAGCGACGCTCTGCGGTATGACCTCCGGGTGCCCTCTGCACAATCTGGTACCGGAGTGGAATGATCTGGTCTACATGGGAAACTGGGAGCAGGCATACTACCGGCTCCACAAGACCAATAATTTTCCGGAATTTACGTCAAGGGTGTGCCCGGCTCTCTGTGAGGCGGCCTGTACCTGCGGCTTAAACGGCGATCCGGTCTCCACCAAGGAGAACGAGTACGCCATCATTGAAAATGCCTACGANAAAGGATATGCGGCCGCCCAGCCGCCCAAGGTGCGCACCGGCAAAAAAGTGGCGGTGGTGGGCAGCGGCCCTTCCGGCCTTGCCGTGGCGGATCAGCTCAACAGGCGCGGTCATCAGGTGACAGTATTTGAGCGGTCTGACCGCATAGGCGGCCTTTTGATGTATGGCATTCCGAATATGAAACTGGAGAAGCACATCATCGACCGCAAGGTGAAGGTGATGGAGGAGGAGGGCGTGACCTTCCTCACAGGCAGCGATGTGGGAAAAGACATTAAGGCGGATAAGCTTTTGAAAGAATTTGACCGGGTGGTGCTGTGCTGCGGTTCCTCCCAGCCCCGGGACATCAATGCACCCGGCAGGGACGCAAAGGGGATCTATTTTGCGGTGGATTTCCTGACGGCAAATACGAAGAGCTTGTTAGACTCGGATTTTCAGGATAAAAAATATGTGGACACCAAGGATAAAAACGTGGTCATCATCGGCGGCGGTGACACCGGTAACGACTGCGTGGGCACAGCGATCCGCCACGGGGCAAAATCCGTGACTCAGATCGAGATGATGCCCAAGGCGCCGGATACCCGTGCGGACAATAATCCCTGGCCACAGTGGCCTAAAGTCTGTAAGACAGATTACGGCCAGCAGGAGGCAATCGCGGTGTACGGTCACGATCCGCGGATCTATGAGTCCACGGTGAAGGAGTTTGTCAAAGATAAGAACGGCAATTTGAAAGCGGTGAAGATCGTTTCTCTCTCCTGGGAGAAAGATCCTGAGACGGGCCGCATGAACATGAAGGAGATCGCAGGCTCCGAGAAGACGCTGGAAGCGGAGATCGTGCTGATTGCGGCTGGCTTTCTGGGCAGCCAGAAATATGTGACAGACGCNTTCAAGGTGGAACTGGACAACAGGACCAACGTAATGACAGAGGCGGGCAGGTTTGCCGCCAGCGTGGACAGAGTCTTTGCGGCGGGCGATATGCACACCGGGCAGTCTCTGGTGGTCAAGGCGATCCGTCAGGGCAGGGAGTGNGCCAGAGAGGTGGACGAGAGCCTGATGGGATACACGAATCTTTATGTACAGTGACAGAATATTTCGGTAACAGTTTAGTTTTGTGTAAAAAGAAGAGTGAAATCTGCTAAAAGGAATGTTATACTAATCTGGTATAGCATTCCTTTTCTTTTATAGGAAATTGCGACAGAGACAATGTGTATAAAGGGAAGCGGGACGAATGAAATTACAATTCAGACACAGGGAAAAATCGGAACAAGAAAATGAGAATACAGGGAAAAATCGGAAACTTTTGATAGTGTCTGCGCTTATCATCATAGTGCCGCTTCTTTGCCTGTTTGTGGTCTATATAGCGGGACTTGGCCGTTATCAAAGCTGTTTTTTGAACGGTACGGTGATTGATATGGTGGATGTGTCAGATATGTCGATCTCGGAATTAGAGGGCCGGATCGGGCAATATTCCCTGCGGGTGATAGAACGGCAGGCGGATGGCACGACTCTGGAGGAGGAGATACCCGGAAGTGAGATTGGGCTTTCTTATATTTCCACAGAGCCGCTGCAGACTATTTTGCAGGAACAGAACAGCTTCCTGTGGTTTGTAAAGCAGGACGCCGTTTATGAGATGGAGGATATGCTTCATTATGAGGAAGCGGTATTGGTAGAGAAGATTGGCGGATTGAGCGGATTTCAAAAGGGATTTATCCAGGAGCCGACGGATGCGTACATAGCGGATTATGTTCCCGGGAGCGGGTTTGAGCTAGTGGCCGAGAACCAGGGTAACCGCTTGAACCGGGATAAAACCATAGAAGTGATAAAGGCAGCGGTGGAAGGTCTGGAAGAACGGGTGGATCTGGAGGCGGCCGGATGCTATGAGGAACCCGGTGTTACCATAGAGGATGCACAGCTGCAGGAAGCTTATGCCANACTGCAGAATTATGTGACTGCCACCATTACCTATTCTTTCGGAACAGAGCGGGAGACTTTAGATGGAGATACCGTAGCGGGCTGGATCATACGGAAGGGAAATAAGGCGTCGCTTGATCCGGAATTGGTCAAAGAGTATGTAAATTCCCTGCGGAAAAAACATGACACCGTTTTTCACAAGAGAAAGTTCTTGACAAGTTATGGGGAAGAAGTGACGATCGACCTGGGAGATTACGGCTGGTGGATGGATGTCGGGCAGGAGACGGAAGAGTTGATCGGTATGCTGGAGCGTGGAGAGAGTGGAGAGCGGATTCCCGTCTATAGACAGACGGCGGCTTCCTATGAGATGCCGGATTATGGAGATTCTTATGTGGAAATCAATCTGACGGCCCAGCATCTGTTTTTATATCAAAACGGGGAATGTGTTCTGGAGTCTGATTTTGTGTCGGGTAATGCTTCCAGAGGAAATGATACGCCGACGGGGATCTATGGAATCACTTATAAAGAAAGAAATGCCACATTAAACGGAGAAAATTACAGCACGCCGGTTTCTTTTTGGATGCCTTTTAATAACAATGTAGGGATGCATGATGCTACATGGAGAAGTGAATTTGGCGGGAATATCTACCTGACGAATGGTTCTCATGGCTGCATCAATCTGCCCTATTCCATTGCACAGGAAATTTATGAAAATGTGGAGAAGGACACCCCCGTCATCTGCTATCATCTGCCGGGAACAGAGCCGGAACCGCTTCCGGAGATCCCGCTGGAATTGGAGCCAGGGATGGAGGCGCCGGAAAGTATCCCGGTGGAGGAAGTGCAGTGATTTTATCAATCCTTCCTGTATATCTCGGCCTCTGTCCGCATGAGCCGCTCAAACAAGTACTGGAAATTTTTGCGATCCTTTGCAATTTTTGCGATTTTTTTGTCTCCTGCATACAGAATAATATGGACTTTCTGTTCCTCCACTTTTGTGATTTCTCGTATGTCATAGGTTTTGACGACGCCAATGAAATAGCGAATACATATGGTACGGTAATCTACCGTGACCTTCCATAACAGGGTTTGAAGCAGGTTATCCAGAGAGAGAATCAGCATGACAACAGCGATAATCTGATAAATCAGTTCGAACTCAGCCCGGTCCCAAAGGATGTAGACAGAAACGGGGATCAAGAGAGCAGCGCCCACGATGGTTCGTACGATTTCTTCTGTTGTCTGGGTTACCGAAAAGCTTTCTACAACCGGAATGTGTGCAAGCGGCTCTTTCGTCGCGGCAGGACGCGGGATGTATTCTAATTTTCCGTATTGATAGAGCTGATCGCACAGGAAATAGAAACCGGATGTAGCCTCCGGGACGTCAAATAACTTTTTTTTACCGCGGTATGCTATCAGGATTTTACCGCCGCTTAACAGGGGGAGCGGGTTGTCTGTAAGGTGCACGAAGTCTATTTCATAAAACTTGATTTTCTTTGTGGGAAGAAGGGGATTGTAAAAGGTGACGGAATCCTCCTTGATCACGCAGCGCCATAATAATGCTGCCAGAAGGAAATATACATAAAAAATTACGGCACAGAAAAAGAAAATAAAAGGGAAAAGGTAGTTTTCCTTTGCGAAAAGGAATGGGATACCCATAATAGAAAAAAAGACAATCCCGGCTGCCCCGAGCAGCTTATAAAGGCGGGGAGCACGCATCATAAAAAGAATGTCATCCTGTAAGGAGGGCACACAGAGCTTATACCACAGACAGGAAGCGAGTATGAGAAGAAGTATGATGGCAGCGACCGTAAGGCCGGCGATTGTTTTATCCATAAGAAGATCACCCAATTTCTGAAATAGATTTATCAAATCTGGTCAGCTTTGATAAATCCATTTTACAGCGGCTGACGGAATTTTTCCATAGGCTGCTTGTATTTTGGGGCGAAGTGAAAGGAATGATATAATCTTTGATCAATGGAAGAAAATACGAATACATTCTGGAACCCGCAGAGCTTCGGGAGTTTTGCCGGAAGGCTCTGATGGAGCGGCTCAAGCGAAGACGGGTACTTTGGATATTGCTTACTGCTATTCTGCTGCTGGAGGCGTGTTATCTTCCACCAAGGGGTGGCATTACGATCCTGCTGGTGCTGGCGCTGGCTTTCGGGATAGTAAGTATCAGCAATAACGTGGTCATTCGAAAGCAGATAACAGAGCAGCATTGTACGATTTGGATTGAAGACGGCAAGCTGAAGTCGAGACGGATCAACTACAGCGAGATGCCCTGTGAGAGCATACAGTTCATTCGTATCACACGCCGTCTGCTGATGTTAGGGTATTTGCAGACGCCTCAAAGGCCGGCATGGTTTGTCATACCGCTGCGGGTCTTTCGGGATGTGCAGGAGCGGGATGCCTTTATAGACCGGATACGAAATCCCTGGCAGACTTTTACGGCGGATGCTTCGACGGAGGCAGAAGAGGAGTCGGTACAGGTGTACCTGCGTCTTAGCTATATGATGGATGCGGAAAGGTGGGTGCGTCTTTCTAAGAGGGCGTTTGGCATCGTTCAGGCGGGGACGTTTGGGAAAAGAGACCGCAGACTTGGAATGGCTTTTTGGGGCTGCCTGATCGCGGTGGTTCTGCCTGTCAGTCTCTCTTTTATCGTGGGCGGCTTTAGCTGGATTTTGATTGGGTTCTGTATTTTCTATGCAGCGCTGATGATACTGCGGATTTATTTTCAGGACCCGGAGAAACAATTGAGAAAACAGGTGCAGACGCCTTTCATGGTAAACAGGGTATGCGGCCTTTGGCAGGTTTCCTTTGCGGAGGAGGGAATCAACGTGGAATTGCCCGGTCTGATAAAAAATTTTTATGCTTGGGGATATCTTGCTTATCTGGTGGAGACAGAGGAGGCATTTTATCTTTTCAGCAGGGATAAAAGGCAGTTTATCATCAGCGCCAAGGAGAGCTTTCAGACTTGGGATCAGGTTCACTGCTTCCGGCGGCTCTGTGAGGAGAAGGGGATAAGAACGCTTCCGGAAAAACGGATGCATTATATACCGCTCTGGGCTTTGGTGGTGGCGCTTTTTCTGTATCTGATCGTGTCAGGCTGTCTTTCTGTCTTTCTGGCTCATCGGTCGGGAGAAGGATTGACTGATNCAGTCTATGAGANNAACTANCCGGANTATGTACCNTTNGACCAGCAGGTNNTNGTGCTGAAAGCTNTGGGNNTGTCTGTGGATCAGGATCAGGTGGAGTCGCTGCGGGACAACATGGAAACCTATGGCATGCAGGAATATGTGGAGGGGAACCCTTACACATCGCTCTTGATCGATATGGGTGCGCCGGATTATGATGATNNTNTGAGGATCGTNGGCTATTCCNATGANGTGTTCTGGTTTGACTTTGAGAGCTTTGANATTTNNACAGGTTATATAGATGTTTTGAATGGCATGNTGGCGNTNNCNNAGGGAAGCTGTCTGGACGGCGTTACAGATATTNAGGAAGATACGGAANANNTNGANTNGGAGCGCGGCANGGGCACGATCACCGTCAGCGTAACCTTTGACGGCAAGCAGTATCAGTGGGATATGGAGGNNTACNATGACTGGATAGACGGCGATGTGCTTGGCGTTTTCAATACCCTGCTGAAGCAGGAAGATTCCCAGAAATTCTTTTACGCAACGGGAGATAACGGCCAGGGCGCCATCGTCTTTTTCTGTACNGAGGAGTGGGCGCGAGGNTTTGAGATGGCCACNGGNCTTGAGATGGAGCGCAGNTCNNCNCCNGCTGATGTCTCNCCCTGATNNNGGCCGCNCCGNTANTCTTNNCNGNTNNGANATTCNTTGCGGTACTGGCTGGGAGACACCTGATAGTAGGTGCGGAAGGCCTTGCTGAAATAATGGTTGTCGGCATACCCCAGCCGTTCTGCGATGTCGATGATCTTGTTGTTCTCATCTTCTAAAAGCTCTTTGGCGCGCTCCATGCGGAGTTTCAGAACGTACTCGTAGATGGTGTAGCCGTAGCGGTTCCGAAAGAGCTTGGTCAGATACTCGGTAGAGAAAAAATATTTTTCCGAAAACATGGTGATGCGGATGTTTTGACAAAAATTGTTGTCTATATATTCCTTGATGATAGTGACGGCCTCCTCGGGAGAAATATTTGCTCTGGCTTCCGTTTCCTCGGCGCCGAAGGAGGCTTCCGGGTCAATGCGCAAAATGGCCTTTTCGATGGCGCTGTTTAAGGCTTCCTCTTCCACGGGCTTCAACAGGTATTCACAGGCGCCGTAATGGAGCGCCTGCTGGGCATAGCTGAACTGATCGTAGCCGCTGACTACGATGTACTGGCTGTCGGGGAATTCCTGAGAGGCCGCTTTCAGGAAAGAGCCGCCGTCCATGACCGGCATATTCATATCCACGAATACGATATCCGGATGAAATTCCCGCATGGCCTGAAGACCGTCCTTGCCGTTGACGGCGAGGCGGGGCTGTTCGATCTGATACACGCTCCAGTGGCCCAGTTTNTGGATGGCAATNTGTACGGGCTTTTCATCATCAATGATCAGAGCTTTATACATAAGTGTCTCCTTTCATGGCGGGAAGGAACAGGGTGATCCGTGTGTGATCCGCCTCTTTGGAATCAATTTCCAGAGAAGCCGGCTCGTCATAGAGCAGCCGGATCCTGTTGTGAAGATTGGCCAGTCCGATGCCGCCATATTTGCCGGTATTTTTTTGCATATCAAAATCCGCATACAGCTTTTTCAGCTGTTCCTCGGCGATACCGCAGCCGTTGTCCTGCACGGTGATGGTGACGACGCCGTCCTGATAGCGAGTGGAGACTTCAATGCGGATGATTTCCACATCGCTGGATTTCCCGTGTATGATAGAGTTCTCCACCAGTGTCTGAATGCTGATCTTGGGGATCAGACAGTCCTGTGTGTCCGGGTCGATATCGCTGTAAAATTCTAAAGAATCATCCATTCGGATTTTTTGCAGGAAGATATAGTCATTTACATAACTCATCTCCCGGCGCAGCGGCACCAGGGTGTCTCCCTTGATGGTGTAGCGCAGGTTGGAAGCCAGGGCGGTGATCATCTTATGGATTTGGGGCTGATCGTTGACCAGGGCTTCCGTGGAGATCGCCTGTAAGGTGTTGTAAAGGAAGTGAGGATTTAGCTGGGCTTCCAGAGCCGCCAGTCTTGCGTCCTTCTCACTAAGCTCTGCCACGTAGGTGCGGCGGATGAGCTGATCAATATGGGCCACCATGGAGTTAAAGCTGTCCGAGAGGCGCCGGATCTCCAGACTTCCCTCCGCATCGATCTGGGTGCGGAAATCGCCCTCGCCGGTGCGCTGCATCTGGGCCGCCAGCATTTTTAGGGGAATGGTCAAAAGGCGCAGCAGCATATAGATCATGACCACGGTGAGCATCCAGACCCAGATGCCGCTCACGATGATGGAGGATCTGAGCTGCCCGATCTGGGAATCAATGTAGGAGAGCGGTGTCAGGCTTACAAGCCGGATGCCGGAGGACGGCCCGTTGGTTTCCACACAGAGAAAGGATTCCTGTGCCAGTTCCAGAGTGCAGTAGCCGTCCGGATGTTGTTCTTTTTGTGACAGTAATGTTGTAAAATCGGTGATTCCCTGAAAAAATTCCGGGTGATTGGAGAAAAGAATCTCTCCGCTGTCATTTAAAAAGAGGATGATCTCTCCCTGGTCCGCGTGATTTTCCAGCAGCGGTTTTGTGTAGCTGTCATCCAGCTCCAGACGGACGACGGCCTGTCTGACCTTGCCCTTGATCTGGAACAGGGAATGATAATAGATGAGATTGCCTGCGTCGGAAGCCTTGATACTGCGGTTTAGAGGGCTTTGCTCACATTCCTCCAGAGCCTCCGCCACACCCTCCGGCGGCGATTCTTTAGCGGTAAAGTGCTGTTCCCGGCCGCTGCGGCCGATGGAGAGATCCTGATGGAGCAGATAAAGCTCGTAATCCCGAATATCGTTTCTGGTATAATAATAGTAGTACATCTGCTGCCTGGCGTAGGAGATCTGCTCGGAAGAGAGAGGAGTATCCTGTTCCACGATCCGGGTGAAATGGGAATCATAGTATGGCTGGATGCAGAAATTGGCCAGCTCGGACAGATACTTGTCAAGATTTTCCACCTCCAGTTTCAGGATCGTTTGAGTGGTATTGATCTGGTTGTTGATGGTCAGCGTCCTGGTGGAGGTATAGTCTTTATAGACCAGATAACCGGCCACCAGTGTGGTGACCAGGATCATAAACAGGGTAAGCTGCACCCAGAGAGAGGTGCGGTTTAAGATTGCCTTACAGCGTGTCTTTATCCATTTCATGTCGGTTAAATGCCTCGTAAATATCCAACGTGTGATTGTGCAAAGTGTCATCCTGCTTTGGACGATATCTAACGTTTTCTACAAAATCTATCTTACTATATTCTAAAAAACACGACAATACTAATAAAAATTTGTTTGGAAATTTGCACCCATCTGTTTGGAAATTTCCATTTTTCTGGCAAAATCAATAATATACAATAGAAAGAAAACAGAAAGGATCCTTCATCCTATGAGCAGAAAAGCAAAAAGACAGTTGGAAACAGTTTTGTTTTCAATGCCGGCGATCATACTGGTATGTCTGATGATGTATCTGCCGTTTGTCCTGAGCGGCTACTACTCCCTGACGGAGTGGAACGGTATTTCCAAGGAAGCCAGGTTCATTGGTGTGAGCAATTTTAAAAAGATATTTCTGGAAAGCGAGGATTTTCTGGGTTCCCTCTGGTTTACGGCGCGCTACACCTTTTTCTTTGTGATCTTCTCAAACGTGTTTGCGATCGCACTTGCTGTGGTGCTCACAAAGAAGTTTAAGGCGGCCAACTTTTTCAGGGGTATATTTTTCATTCCCTATATNATGAGTATGACGATCGTAGGTTTTATCTGGAAATTTATTTTTACCAGCGGATTTGAAAAGCTTTACGAGATCACGGATTGGAACGTGTGGAATCTGAGCTGGCTCGGCGATACAAGTCTTGTATTTTATTCGGTGGCCTTTGTGGGCGTGTGGCAGTCTCTGGGCTTCTATATCGTGCTCTACATAGCGGGGCTGCAGGCAGTGCCCAGCGATGTGCTGGAGGCAGCGGTGGTGGATGGCGCTACCGGCAGGCAGAAATTCTTTAAGGTGACGCTTCCCCTCCTGGGACCGTCCTTTACGACCTGTATCTTTATGTCTCTGACAAACGGCTTGAAAGTGTTTGACATTATCCTGGCGTTGACCAAGGGCGGACCGGGAACGGCGACCAACAGTGTGACGCTCCAGATTTACAAGGAGGCCTTTACCAGCAATAACTACGGCCTCGGTTCGGCGGAATCTATCGTCTACTTCCTGTTTGTGCTTATTATAACACAGCTTGTACTGAAAGCATTTAGCAGAAAGGAGGTTGACCTGTAATGCGTCGCGAAACCAAGAGAAGACTAAAAAAGTGGACCATGATCATCTGTCTTACGATCGTGGCATGCTTCTATATTTATCCGGTGTTTTTGATGGTCATGAATTCCTTTAAGCCATTTGGCGAGATCATCGGTGATGTGCTGGCTCTCCCCAAAAGCGCTAATCTGGATAACTACACTTATGTGGTTGATAAGATGAAATATCCGCTGTTGTTCAGAAATAATGTGATCATCACCGTGATCGGTATCATCGGCATTGTTGTTTTCTCCTCCATGGCGGCCTTTATTCTGGAGAGAAGAGAGGGAACTTACGTGAAGATCGCACATACGATCATCATCACACCGATGCTGATCCCTTTTCAGGCGATCATGATCACGCTGCTAAAATCTATGAATGTGCTGCACCTTTCCGGCAGTAAGATCGGTCTGGGCATTCAGTATTGGGGCTTCGGCATCCCGATGGCGACCTTCATCATCTATAATTTTATGAAGACGATCCCCAGGGAGCTTGATGAGAGTGCGACCATAGACGGCGCGTCCACCCTGCGCACCTTTGTCTCGATCATATTCCCGCTGCTCAAGTCGGTGATCGTGACCGTGATCGTGCTGGATGTGATGTGGATCTGGAATGACTTCCTGCTGCCTCTTCTGATGGTGAACAGCAACAATGAGACCAAAACGCTGGTGCTGGCTGCATATACCTTCGTGGGGCAGATGAACACGAAATGGAATTACGCCCTGACGGCTATGGTACTCGCCATCGTGCCCTCGGTCATCGTATTTATCCTTCTGCAGAAATATATCGTGGAAGGTGTTGTGGCAGGCGCGGTCAAGGGATAAGGATATTCATTAAGTTATTAAGAGGAGGATATACAGCTTTCTCTTGATATATACAAATGGCACCCATACCATAATAAAACATGGGAGAAGGAGGAAATACATGAAAAAGAAATTACTCAGTGCATTGGTATGCACAGCTATGATGGCTGCCATGCTGGCTGGCTGNGGCGGCGGAAGCGCAGAGACCCCTGCGGCGGAAGCACCGGCAGCAGAGGCACCGGCAGCGGAGGAAGCACCCGCAGCGGAGGAACCTGTGGCAGAAGNGCCTGCGGCAAGCTCTGACGAGGAAGCAGAAATCTATATGTTCATTTCTTCTCCGGAGTACGCGGATGCGATCGGTGAGCTAATCGACGCTTACAAAGAGGTTGCGCCCAACGTGACCATCAACTATGAGACTACACAGAATGATTATCCGACCCTCTTGAAGGCGAAGTTAAATTCCGGTGAGGTGCCTGATATCTTCGCTTCCACATCCGGTAAGGAGATCGATGTGTACAAGGAGTACTCTTTTGACTTATCCGGTCAAGCACTTGAGAGCACCATGCAGGATGCGGTGGCATCTGTTATGGCTTCTCCCGAGGACGGAAACGGCCTTTACGGTATCGCAATCAAGGGTAACTACTTCGGTATGGTCTATAACAAGGCTATTTTTGAGGAGTGCGGTATCACAGAGTTCCCCGGCACCGTAAGCGAGATGGAAGCAGCCTGCGAGAAGATCGCGGCAGCAGGTTACAAGCCCTTTACCACAGGCTTCAATGAGTGGTGGGTATTTAAGCATGTAGGACAGCACTTTGTAGATGCGGCTGCAGCGAATGCAGGCATCTCTACCGCAGAACTGGTGGCAAGATTTGAGAAGGGCGAGGCAAAGGTTTCCGATTATCCTGAGCTTTACAATAACTTCTTCAATTTCATCGATCTGGCTGTGAAGTACGGCGATGACAAGCCGCTCGAGACCGCTCTTGACGGTGAGCTTTCCGCATTCGGCACAGGTAAGGCGGCTATGGTTCTGGGTCAGGGCGCATGGATCGAGGCAGATGCACTCGCCATCGATCCCAATTTACAGATCGGCTTCAATGGCTATCCGGTATCTGATGATGCGGCGCAGTGCCAGGTGATCGGCGGTTCCGATCAGGCGCTTCGTATCTCTAAGGATTCCGCAGTGTTACAGCCTACTCTTGATTTCGTGAACTGGTGGTATACCTCCGATTACGGCAAGTCATGGTTCACAGATGTGGCAGGCGTTGTACCGCCCATCGTATCTGAGGCGGAGAGCACTTTTGAGATCATCAAGCAGGGTGATGAGCTGAGCGCATCCAAGGGTGCAGCGGATCTGGCGATCTGCTATTCCACAGACAGCTGGCATCAGACCTTTGGCGAGATCATGCAGTCCTACATTGCAGGCGATATCGATAAGGACGGCGCATGTGCACAGATCGAAGAGCAGTGGGCAGCGATCGATGGAGCTAACTAAGCGGTATTCTCTGCATATAAGTTTAGGTGTATAAAAGGGGTGAAAGTGGCACGGCAAAAAAGTCGTGTCACTTTTTTGGAAAAATAGTGCAAGAGATGATATAATAGGAGCGGAAAAAGGAGGAAGCAGAATGAAATTCACGGAAGGTTACTGGGTTCGCAGTGAAAACATGGTGCCGTCTTACGCGTCTCAGGGTTTTTATGCGGAAGAGACGGAAACGGGTATGCGCATCGTGGCGCCGGAGAGAAAGATCTTAAGCAGAGGGGACGCCCAGAATATCACTACGATCACGATTGATTTTATCGCTTTTGCCGAGAACAATATTTTGGTGAAGGCAAGACATTACGAGGCCTACGAAGACAGGGAAGCCAGATTTGACTTATCGGGTCAAAAGGTGTCTTTTTCTGTGAATATCACAGAGGACGAGGCTGTCATGACAAGCGGTGCCGTGACGGTGCGTTTTAACAGACAGGAGGGCACCTATCGGTTCGAGGCGGACGGAAAAGTCATAACGGAATGCGGTTTCCGCAATCTGGGTTATATCCGCTGGAACAAACGGCCCAGCACTATGTTTCCGAGAGAGAATTATCTCTCTGAGCGCTATGACCCCTACATGGTCACAGAGCTTTCCCTGAAAGCGGGAGAGCGGGTCTATGGGCTGGGAGAGCAGTTTACCGCCTTCGCAAAGAACGGTCAGGTGGTAGAGATGTGGAACGAGGACGGCGGTACTTCCTCTCAGGTTTCCTATAAGAATGTTCCTTTTTATATGACCAACGAGGGGTACGGTATCTTTGTAGACCACACCACGCCGGTCTCCTTTGAGGTGGCCAGTGAGAAGGTGGAGTATGTAGGATTTTCGGTGCCGGGAGAGGAACTGCGCTATCACTTTATCTATGGGCCAAGCCCCAAGGAGGTTCTGGTCAGATACACGGATATGACAGGGAAGCCTGCCCTGCCGCCGGCCTGGAGCTTCGGCCTGTGGCTGACTACTTCCTTTACCACTGATTACGATGAAAAGACTACCAGCTCCTTTATCGATGGTATGGCGGAGCGNGATATNCCGCTGCGGGTGTTCCATTTNGACTGCTATTGGATGAAGGCGCTGCACTGGTGTGATTTTGAGTGGGACGATCAGACCTTCTCTGACGTGAAGGCTATGATGACCCGTTATAAACAGGAGAAGGGATTAAAGATCTGTGTCTGGATCAACCCTTACATTGCCCAGGGGACGCCCTTCTTTAAGGAAGGGATGGAGAAGGGCTATTTCGTGATGCGTGCGGACGGCAGGGGCGCCAAGCAGGTAGATTTCTGGAATCCGGGAATCGCGNTGGTAGACTTTACCAATCCCGCCGCAAAGGACTGGTATCTGGGGCAGCTCAGAATATTGCTGGATCTGGGGGTGGACTGCTTTAAGACGGATTTTGGTGAGCGCATTCCCATCGATGTGGCGTATCACAACGGGGCGGACCCGGTGAGTATGCACAATTATTATACCTTCCTCTATAATCAGGCAGTGTTTGAACTGTTAAAGGAAGTGAAGGGCGAGGGAGAGGCGGTGCTCTTTGCCAGAAGCACTACCGCAGGCGGCCAGCAGTTCCCGGTGCACTGGGGCGGCGACTGTTCCGCATCCTATCCTTCCATGGCGGAGACANTGCGGGGCGGTTTGAGCTTTGCCATGAGCGGNTTNTCNTTCTGGAGTCANGATATCTCCGGCTTTGAGAAAACGGCTTCCCCGGATATCTATAAGAGATGGGTACAGTTCGGTATTTTTTCTTCCCACAGCAGACTGCACGGTTCNCAGAGCTATCGTGTGCCCTGGCTCTTTGACGAGGAGGCATGCGATGTGGTCAGACACTTCGTGCATGTGAAATGCCGTCTGATGCCCTACCTGTACAGGCAGGCGNTGTTATCCCATGAGACGGGTATTCCCATGATGAGGCCTATGGTTTTGGAGTTCCCGCAGGAGCCGGGCATGAAAGATCTGGANATGCAGTACATGCTGGGTGATTCGCTTCTGGTTGCGCCNATCTTTAGAGAGGACGGTGTGGGAGAGTATTATCTGCCGGAGGGTAAGTGGACCCACCTCTTAAGCGGCGAGGAGCGGGAAGGCGGACGGTGGTATCGCGAGACCTACGATTATTTCTCTCTGCCGGTATTTGTGCGGGACAACACCCTTTTGGCCTGGGGTGGTAATGAGACACTGCCGGACTATGATTACACGGAAGGGCTGGAATTGCACTTATATGCTCTTTCGGATGGCGCGGAGGCATCCTGTGAGATNACTGACNTAANCGGTCAAATTTTGATGCGCGCGAAAGCTTCCCGCAAAGGNGATACGGTGACATTTGAGACNGATCATCCGGAGAAAANCCCAACCCTGGTAATACACGGGATGCAGGAGGTCACCAAGGTGGAAGGCAAAGCGGCTGTGAAGCGGGTGTAAGAGAAATCACATTTTTTCTTATGCGAACGAGGTGAGATCAAGATANAGATCCTCGTAAATACCGACTTTTACTGGTTCGGTAAAGNGATGGATATCGGGACCCTCTCCCTGCACAAAATCATAGATGGTGACTAGTTTTTTTGCGGGATCGACGATCCAGTATTCCCGGACGCCGGCAGACTGATACAACATGAGTTTGCGTCCGTAATCCATGTATTTGTTGCTGGGAGAGGCAATCTCGATCACCCAGTCCGGTGCACCGTGACAGCCCTTCTCGTCCAGCCGTTCTTCTTTGCAGATCACGGTGATATCGGGCTCCACGTAGTTGTGAATGTCATCCTTTACATATACCGCAGGAGATATAAACACCTCGCAGGAGCCCTNGTTGTTTTTGATATGCGTGTAGATCTGNACATGAAGTTCGCCGAGTATCCGTTGATGGGTTATGGATGGNGCCTCCATGATGAACATTTCGCCGTCGATCAGCTCAGCACGTTCTCCCGGCGGAAGCGCCTCGATATCCGCAACGGTGTAAGCTTTTTTCCCGCCCTCGATNGTCATAAACAGTTCCTCTCTTTCGATTTNTGCAGCTTCCATAGATAGCCTCCTTTTTTTGGGCAGAAGGTTTCTATGGTTCACCTCTGCCGCTGTTTGATTGTGGTTGTGAGTAAAGCGGCAGAAATTGCCTGAATGTGCGAATGCACGGTTCGTGGATTACTCTTGTTGGAATTATCATATATCTTATGGAAACGTATGTCAAGAGGAAAATGTAAAATTATAAAAATAAAATTAACGAAATATCGCTTATTCATAAAAGGGGCAGAAGGATGACCGAATAAGTCAAAACCTTCTGCCTCTTTGCATATCTTTAGAAGAAATTGCGACGNTTTTTTAGAGCAGCTGTATCCCGTTTGCCAGCGCTTCTTTGGTCACATCCTCCGGCCAGAGGGAACACTGTACCTCGCCGATATGAGCCTTGCGCAGGAAGAACATACAGATGCGGGACTGTCCGATACCNCCGCCGATGGTGAAGGGCAGGGTCTCGTCGATGATGCCTTTCTGGAAGGGCAGCTTNGCCCGNTCCGGACAGCCCGCCTTTTCCAGCTGGGACAAAAGCGNATCCTTATCCACNCGGATNCCCATGGAGGANAATTCCAGCGCGATGTCGAGCACNGGATAGTACACCAGAATATCCGCATTTAANGCCCAGTCGTCATAGTCCGGCGCACGNCCGTCGTGCTTGACGCCGGANGCNAGAAGAATCNCCGATCTGCATCAGGCAGACCGCGCCTTTTTCTCTGGTAATAAGATATTCACGCTCCTTCGGCGTATTGCCCGGATAACGATCCTCCAAGGCCTGTGTAGTGATAAAATAGATGTCNTGGGGCAGGATCTCGTCTATGTANTCATACTGGATCGCCATGTATTTCTCGGTTTTTCTGAGAACCTTGTAGACCGTCCGCACCGTTTCTTTCAGATATTCCAGAGTGCGTTCCTCGCGGGAGATGATCTTCTCCCAGTCCCACTGATCCACATAGATAGAGTGGATATTGTCTGTGATCTCATCTCTGCGGACAGCGCTCATGTCCGTGTAGAGTCCTTCCCCGTGGGAAAAACCGTACTCAGACAGGGCCATGCGCTTCCATTTTGCCAGNGAGTGCACGATCTCGGCAGGAGCGTCGTCCTGTTCCTTGATACCGAAGGTGACAGGGCGTTCCACGCCGTTCAGGTTGTCGTTCAGGCCCGAATTCGGATCCACGAACAGGGGAGCCGAGACTCTGAGAAGGTGAAGCTTCTCTGCCAGCAGGTTTTGAAAAAAGTCCTTTACCGTNTTGATGCCGACCTGTGTGTCGTAGAGATTCAGGGCGGANTNNTANTCTTTNGGAATNANTAANTGNTCCATAGNTNACCTCGCTTTTTATGCGGACAATATGTCCGTTTTTACTTACTATTTATTTAACCGCTTTTCAGAGAAGAAATCAAGCAAAAAGAATGGAACTGCCCGGTTTTCTTCTCAATGAAATGTCGGATTGGAAACGATCTGCTCAATGACAAGAGGATCTTCTTCCAGTTCTTCTGCGATCTCAGGGAGTGTCTTTCCCTTGGAAAGTTTCTTCTGTACCTGTTCCCGGAGTTTTTCCTCACGGCCCGCTTCCACACCTTCTCTGAAAGTATTCCTCAAATGTTTCTTCTCGTCATATTCTGTTAAAAGCATATGTAGCACCTCCGCATCCTCTCCCCACAGAAAAAGAATCTGACAGATAGAGCATCACGTTATCTGTATTCATGCCTCTTCCGTTATAAAAGACGATGTACACGGGCGTAGGGATCTCAATCGCTTTTTTGCCGTAAAGATCGTCTCCCCGGGAACTGATCAGCCCTTCAAACTGTCTTGCAAAATAGATAAGCCCCCGAAGCGGCATATTCGGATTCCAACTGCTCTGGTGTTCGTACAAGTTGATGCTGCTTCCAATGATGAAAGAGAGATCGTTTTTCATCTTCATGAAGATCACATCCTCCAGCGTAACTACCTCCAGCGCCCCAAAATCCGTGTATGTACTGCCGTTTAAGGCGTTATAAAGATCCAAAAGATCCCTCTTGTCCCGGAAAAGCCGCCGGAAGAGAACATCCTTATACCTGCGGTTTAGAAAGAGCTGTCTCCCCCATGAACCGTGTCTGAACCATTTCCCTGTGTTTCGTTTTTCCATACATTTTCCTCCATTATACAGTGATATCGGACTAAATACAAGGCGTTCGGAAGAAAACGTGATAATCCCACAGAAAATACACATGAAACCAGACAACACCGAAGGAGCCCTCTATCCAGCCTTACGTTAATAAGTAGTGGATTGTTTCCGATGAACACGGAAAGAATCTTAGGACAGAAAAATTCCATGAAAGACTTTGGAATTTTCCCAAACAGACAGATGATCTGTCTGCGTTTGCTTTATCTATTTTAGAAGATATCACAGATAGCAGATGTATGCAATAAAATTATTTCTATTTACCACAAAGGTATATCAAAATTCTATATTAAAACTATGGAATTGTACATTCAAAAATTAGATTTCACTTGCTCTATCTTCACAATATATTCCGTCGTCCCGTGTATTTGGAACTGGCACCTGCATGGGTGTATGCAAGTGCCAGTTCCGGCAATTTAAAAAAATGTTGCATCTACATAAAACCCATGAGTAAAAGAATGATACACACAACGCCGCAGAAAAGGAGAAACGCTCCGGTTATTTTGACAGCCTTTTTTGACTTGAGCTTTGGAAAATCTTTTACCAGCTTTTTTCCAGTGTAGTATTCCAGTCCAGCCTGAAAGGATTGTCGGGAGAAGCCTTCAGCTGCTCATAAATCTCTCGCCGTTCCTCACTGTCGGCTTCCATACCGTATTCATATCCAACGAAATAGCTTTCCATAAAAACATCCCAGGAATCAAAAGTGGTTTGAATGGTCTTTGCTACTTCAAGGGATCGGTCTAAAGCTTCTTCCTCGGTGTAAAGTCCTGTCAGGTAATAAAAGGATAAAAGTGTCATTGCGCGGCTGTAATCCCAGCCTGCCGCAGTGTCTGTATCGTATTGCTCATACAAAGAGAACCAGTCGGCATAGCGCTCTGCCTCTTGTTCATCCAGTTCAAAGTTTGCAAGGATTGTTTCTGCACGTTCTTCAGCGGGAACGTCCGCGAGACCAATACTTGTAAGAAGATCCAACTCTTCTGTAAGAGGGATGCGGTGCCCCTCCTCCAGAAGCCAATCAAGTGTCTCGTCTGCCGATTCCCGGTCTGTAACGCCCCAGGTATTTGTCAGCAAATATTCTGCCATACTTTTTCCGTAGTCATCCTTGGTTAATCCGCTGTAGAGGGAGAAGTCCCAATTATTTTGTGCCATTAAAATAGCGAAAGTATTGTTGAACCATTGGAGCGTATCCGACAGTTCCACAGAGGCGGTGGTTTCCGTCTCGGGGGCGTTTTCCTTGAAAGAAGCACATACTTGATTAAATAATGCAGTACCTGCGTCATCTATTTTTGACGGAGCGACATATACAATAATGTAATGTGCATATTCTGTTTCGCCATACAAAACCAGAAGTTCTCCGGGAGTGCCGTCCTCATCAGTGATCTTGCCGGTGTCGGTCTCCCATACTTCCATTTGGGAAACAGTTGGATTATCCACTGTTTTTACATTTGTCATTGAGAATAAAGATGAGAACGTCTGCTTCAAACCGTCGAGGTCACGGATATTTAAGAGAGTTTTAGGATATTGCGAGACCATCAGTATAGCATTGTTTTTGTCTGTCAGCATGATCCATCCTGCGGTTAACCAACTGTAGGTGTCGTCTCCGATTATTGTGGAACAATCTTCCTGGTTCCATTGCCCGGCAGCCTCAATCGTTACAGAGTCGTCTTCGGCTGTAAACTGTGTCACGGTTTCATTATCCATAGCGCTTTTGCTATCCGTATTTACGCCACAGCTGGTAAGCGTTAGCGTAAGAATCATAATAAAAGAGATGAACTTATTCAAAGATTTTCCTGTCTTTTTCATTTCATTTCCCCATATGTAAAAATTCTGTATATCTCATGGAGATTATACAGAATTTTCAGCCTGTCATTTATATGATGTTCAAATTACGATTCTTTCGGTAAGATTTCCGGCTGGCAGAGCATGACGATCACTCGAAAAATCTTATTTTCATGGGAGATGGTGACCTCCCCGTTGTACTTTTCGGCAGTTTTCTCTACCGACAGCAGGCCGATCCCGTGCTCTCCGGTCTTACTGCTTTGAATTTTCCCTTGCCTGTCCATAGTGACCGCTCCCTGATAGGGGTTCTCTACCGTGATAAAGAGGGCGCCTTTGATAAGCTGGACAGCAAGACTGACCGACCGTTCTCCTTCCGGCAGTTTCTGTACCGCCTCCAGCGCGTTGTCCAGCAGGTTCTCCAGAATGACGCACAGATCCGTACCCTCCACGAAAAGCTCTGCGGGCACTTCCAGAAGGCTGTGCATCTGTGCCCCCTCTGCGGCGGCTGCGGCGTATTTGTAGTTGACCAGCGCATCCAGAGCCAGATTTCCGGTCTCCGATGTCCCATGCCTGTTCAGGCTGTTCTCCTCGAGCATCTTCTCGATTTCTTTTTTCATTTTTTCGGCCTGTCCCGCCTCCAGCAGTGCGCTCAGGGCCACCAGCCGGCCTTTCAGGTCGTGGCGCAGGATACGGGTCTGCCGGTAGGCTTCCTCCCGCTCAGCCACCTGCCTGACACAGAGGAGGATCTCTTGTTCATAAGCTTGATTCTGTCTCTCCAGGAGAGTCTGGGCGCTCATTTTGTCATAGAGATCGAAGATCAGGTAGTTGATTAGGATGATGAGGATGGTTAAAAAGGAAAAGAAAGCCATCTGTCCACTGTGCAGGGTGATCGCATAAGCATAGTAGGTAATAAGCATAGAGGAGACAGGAACAAAAAGGAGTTTGATCCAGTGTCGGAAGGAGAGCGGGGCAGTGAGATCCCTGCCTTTCCAACGTTTGTACATCTGTATGATAACGTACATGGTAAAGTTGGAGATAAGGTGCCCGGCAGCGAAGGGGTCTTCGCCCAATACTGCCAGCAGGAGGCTCTGGATGACCACCTCTACTGCCATCCATGATGCATAAAGGATGCAAGAGCGAAATAGGGCTGTTTTGACATCTACGCAGCCAGAGGAGAGCAGGAGCCCCGCCACCAGAATGATGTTACCAAAGAGTGTGAACAGGGGATATCTTGAATTGAGGAACATAACAATGGACTGGAAAAGGATGTATACAGCCCATGCAGCACAGCGGTACGCTTTATTGTATATAGTTTCCCGCCTGAAAGAAGTCAGATAAGTGTGGATAATGTGTAACCCGAAGAACATCATCAACGCATCAATAAGTAACTGTGTCGTCATCCCTAACTGTCCTTTCTCGCTTGTATTCCTCGACCACTGACATCATTTCCTTTTTTCTCTTTTATCATTTATATTGTAGCAGAATGGCATCTAAAATACATTATGTTTTTCTGCCTCCTTCCACCCAATGATTTACACATATTAACAATAATCAGAGGGAGGGGCAGAAGGATGGAAACATATGATGTTAAAATTAAGATTCTTCAGGTAAGATTTCCGGCTGGCAGAGCATGACGGTCACTCGAAAACTCATATTTTCATGGGAGATGGTGACCTCCCCGTTGTACTTTTCGGCAGTTTTCTCTACCGACAGCAGGCCGATTCCGCGTTCACCCGGTTTGCTGCTTCTGATCTTTCCATGACTGTCCATTGCGATCTCTCCCTGATAGGGATTCTCTACCGTGATAAAGAGAGCGCCTTTACGAAGCTGCACTGTAAGACTGATCTGCCGCCTTTCTTTCGGCAGTTCCTGTTCCGCTTCTATCGCATTATTCAGTAGGTTCTCCAAGATGACGCAAAGATCTGTGCCCTCCACGAAAAGCTCTGCGGGCACCTCCAGACGGCAATGCATCTGTGCCCCCTCTGCGGCGGCTGCGGCGTATTTGTAGTTGACCAGCGCATCCAGAGCCAGGTTCCCGGTCTCCGATGTCCCATGCCTGTTCAGGCTGTTCTCCTCGAGCATCTTCTCGATTTCTTTTTTCATTTCTTCGGCCTGTCCCGCCTCCAGCAGTGCGCCCAAGGCTACCAGCCGGCCTTTCAGGTCGTGGCGCAGGATGCGGGTCTGGCGATAGGCTTCCTCNCGCTCAGCCGCCTGCCTGACACAGAGGAGGATCTCTTGTTCATAAGCTTGATTCTGTCTCTCCAGGAGAGTCTGGGCGCTCATTTTGTCATAGAGATCAAAGATCAGGTAGTTGATCAGAACAATGAGGATGGACAGGAAATAAAAAAAGGTCATTCGTCCGCTGTAAAGGGCGGTCACATGTACATAGTAGATGATGACGATGGAGGAGGCCGGAACGAAAAAGAGCCTGACCCAGTATCGGAAAGACAGCGGGACAGTGAGATCCCGGCCCTTCCAGTGCTTGTACATCTGTATGATAACATACATAGAGAGTGTGGAGATAACGTTTCCGGCAACGAAGGAATCCGCCCCCAGTTTCGCCAGAAGAGTACCATGAATGACCACCTCTACCGCCATCCGTGAANCGTGATAAATGCAGGAGCGGAATAGGGTTGTCTTGATATCTCCACAGCCGTAGGCGAACAGGAGCACTGCCAGCAGGGCGATGTTTCCCAGGAGGGTGAACAGAGGATAGCTTGAGTTGAAAAACATGACCATGTACAGGAAAAGGGTGTATACTGCCCATGCAGCGCAGCGGCACACTTTATGGTATGCAGCTTCCCGCCTGAAAGATGCCAGATAAGTTTGGATGATGTGTAATCCGAAAAGCGTCATCAGTGCATCCAGAAATAAGTTGGTATTCATTTATTCTCCTTTTTCATCCAGCAGGGCGCTGAACTTGGACCTGACTTTTTTTCTGCGGTCTTCGCTGATCTGTATCTTTCTGCCGTCTAACATCTCGATCTCTGTGGAGGACAGCATCTTTATGTAATCGAAGTTTACAAGAAAAGACTGGTGTACNCGNAGGAAGCGTTCGTTCAGNGAGNNNATCTGCTTTTCGATGTCGTTCAGCTTTCCATAAAANTGGTNTTGNAGGGANNCTGTCCGCATCTCNTCTTTTCCCGACANGTGGATGGAGATNANCCTGCCGTTGCTCTCAAAACAGGTNATCCGGTCAAAAGGGATNCTGTGGCAGNCTNTTTTATAGAAAAAAGTGAAATAGCCGGNNCGCTTTCTGATNCGCTCGCAGGCNGNAAGNAAAACGGAGCNAAANGNTGTCTCATCTATGGGCTTTGANAGAAANCGGAANGGCTCNGTNCAGAANANCTCCTTNAANTANTCCTCATGNCNNGANANGNATACGATCAGTGNNGGGAGTTCNTTTTNCCGCANNGCCAGNGCGGTGTGGATGCCGTTCANATCNCCCATTTCAATGTCCAGATAGANCAGATCNAAACNCATTNGCTGTTCGGTGNCAGCCTTTANCAGAGAGNNNCCGTCAAANAANACCTCNCANNTNATNTCAANGCCCTGTTCNGNGGCNNTTTTGNGCAGAAGCTGTTCNACNANNCCGGTCANCGGNCGGTCATCGTCGCATATGGCAATATGAATCATCTATGGGTGCCTCCTTTCCATCTTTACAATATACTCCGTCGTCCCCGGCTCCAACTGCCGCTCTTTTTTTGTAAAGACCAGTATTTCCGCGATTCTTGATACATCCGCTGTGGTTGCTTTTCTGATGTGATCCATAGGTATAATTTCCTGTGAACATTATAAGTCTAATTGCATATAAATAGAGGTTTCCATAGGGCTGTTATTGTAGCTCTCAATTTCATAAAAACCAAATGTCTGATACATATGTATGGCGCTTTCCAGAAAGGGCAGTGTATCTAAGAGCATATGGGAATAACCGATCTCTCTGGCATCTTCGATGATTTTTTGCACCAGTATGCTGCCGATATGCTGCCCTCTGAACTGCGGCCTGACATAGAGACGTTTCATCTCGCAGTTTTCTTCATCGATTTTTCGCAGGCCGATACATCCGGCAAGGGCATCCTCCCAATATGCTAAATATAATCTGCCATGAGGAAGACCGTATTTTTGCTCCAGATGCTTTACTTCTTCGTCATAGTTTTGCAGATTCAGATATTCCCGGAAGGTGCTGTCGCCCTCGATCAGCATATCTGTATATTCGGAAAATAAAGTTTCTACCGCCTGTGCATTATCATAGGCAGGTTCTATTCTCAGTTCCATTTTATCCTCCCTGAAAACTTTCATGAGCTGTTGATCCTATGACGATTATATCATATCTCATCGGAAATGGCAGTTCATGTCGGGAAAACGGCATCCTGTGTTTGGCTTTATTGAAAGAAAATCTGTGTGGGGTATAATAAATGCGGAAAGGCGGTGGCAGCTTGAAGATAGAGATTCATGTGGATGAAACGGCGGCAGATCTGGAAATTTCCGTTACCTGCAGACAATTAACGCCTGATGTGGAAAAAGTGATAGCGGCATTGCGGATCATGAACCACCAGGTGACGGCAAAAAAGGATCATGAAATCCATTTACTGGATACTGCGCAGATTATCTATATAGAAAGTGTGGATAGAAAATGCTTTATCTACACGGCTGATGATGTATATGAATCGGAACTTCGATTATATGAATTTGAGCAGCAGCTCGAGGAATATGGTTTCTTCCGTGTGAGCAGATCGTTTCTGATCCAGCTGCGAAATGTTCAGTCTCTGAAAGCGGATATTGACAGAAAGATCCGTATCACGATGTCGAACGGAGAACAGATCATGGCATCCAGACAATATGCTGAGAATTTAAAGAAAAGATTAGGGGTGATATAGATGGAGGAAAAGCGAAACGTTTTTGATTATCTGGCACAGGTCTTGATCGTATTTGGGTTTGCCATGCTGACGCTGAATGTTTTTTGTCTTGTCTTCGGAAACTCCGCAGAGGAATTTTCGGCAATGTTTGCACTTGGGAATCAAGGCATCCCCGCACAGATTGTCTTTCAGTTTTTTGGGGTATCCGTTTTGCTTGTAGGGGTGCGCTTTCTCTTCTTTACGGATATTGTCATAAAGAAGATGCCAATCTGGATGAGGACAGTTTGTATGCTGACAGTGATCGTCATTATCATTGCGGCTTTTGTGATAGCGTTTGACTGGTTTCCGGCAGACATGTGGCAGCCCTGGGCGATGTTCTTTGTCTGTTTTATCCTGTCATTTCTGGGAAGCTATTTTGTGATGATGGTCAGAGAGAAGGCGGAGAATGATCGAATGGATGAGGCGCTGCAGAGATTAAAAGAAATGGAGGAAAAGATAAAATGAGTGATGCTGTTATCGCAAAAGATCTTACTGTCAAGTTTGCGGGAAGGCAGGTGTTAAAGAATGTTACTTTTGCCATACAGGAGGGAGAGATCTGGGGTCTGCTCGGACCTTCCGGAGCGGGCAAGACCACACTTGTAAAGCTCCTGACAGGACAGCTTAAGCAGGGCGGTGGGTATGCCGAGCTTCTGGGAAAAGATACGAGAGAGCTAAGTGCCTCGGAACACGGGCAGATCGGAATCATGATGGATAACTTCGGACTGTATGACCGTTTGTCGGTATACAACAACTTATCCTTCTATGCGGATATCTATCAGGTTTCCCATAGCAGGATCGCGGATATTTTGAAAAGCATAGATTTGTACGAGGCCCGGCACACAGCAGTCGCTAAACTGTCAAAAGGGATGAAAAACAGACTGTCTTTGGCAAGGGCATTGATGAATCATCCAAGGATCCTTTTTCTGGATGAGCCGACCTCCGGGCTTGACCCCAGTACAACCAGGGAGATACACGCGATTCTGAGGGAAGAAAAGAAAAAGGGGACAACGATTTTTCTGACAACCCATAATATGTATGAAGCGGAGAGTCTGTGTGACCATATCGCGCTGTTAAGTGAGGGGAATATCATAGAATATGGTGTCCCGGCAGATATCTGCAGAAAATATAACCATTTGAATAAGCTTCAGGTGACATTGAAGGGCGGAGAAAGGGTTCTGATGGAAAATGACGGCACCTCTGCTCTGCGGATCAAAGAATATTTAGAAAAAGAATGGATTCAGACAATCCACTCTACGGAACCGACGCTTGAAACTGTTTTTCTGGAATTGACAGGAAAGGGGCTGGACTGATATGCGAAACATTATGGCAATCTTCAAAAAACAATTAAAGGATACCCTCCAAAACAAAACGGTACTGATTCAGTTTATCATGTTTCCGCTTCTTGCGCTGGTCATGAGTCGTGCGATCACGATAGAAGGGATGCCGGAGAATTTTTTTGTGAACTTATTTGCCACGATGTACATAGGGATGGCGCCTTTGACCAGCATCGCCGCTGTCATAGCGGAAGAGAAGGAGAAGAATACACTTCGAGTGCTTATGATGTCCAATGTAAAACCCTATGAGTATTTAATAGGGGTGGGCAGTTACATATGGTCTGCCTGCATGNTGGGNGCTGCNGTCATCTGCGCTGCGGGCGGTTTTGCGCTGCGGGAAGNCATNGCCTTTATGGGTATCATGGCGGTCGGCATNCTGGCCTCGCTGTTGATGGGGGCGGCGATAGGNACCTGGAGNAAAACGCAGATGATGGCGACTTCCGTCACGGTGCCTGTNATGATGATTTTTTCCTTTATGCCGATGCTGTCAATGTTTAACGATACGATCGCAAAAATAGCAAAATTTATTTTTTCCCAACAGGTCAGCATCATGCTTGGTCAGATAAATGTCCTGCGTCCTGTGGCAGACAATATCTGTATCGTTGTAGCAAATATAGTTATTTTTACGGCATTGTTTAGCTTTTCNTATAAAAANTGNGGNCTNGCATNAGNNTNANATAGAACAAATGTTCTAAAAACTGTTGCGCTCTGAAGAAGTCTGTGGTAAGATAGCAATACGAACAAATGTTCTAGTCAGAGGAAAATTGCCATGGAACTTCGGATCGCACCGCAGATGTCGGTCATGGAAAAATTAAAAATACTGGGGGCTGCAGCGAAATATGATGTATCCTGCAGNTCCAGCGGCTCTTCGCGGAAAAACGACGGGCNGGGTATCGGCAATACCGTGGCGGCAGGGCTGTGTCACAGCTTTGCNGCGGACGGCAGATGCATCTCCCTGTTGAAGATTCTGTTTACCAACGAGTGTATCTATGACTGCCGNTATTGTATCAACCGCTGTTCTAACGATGTGCCAAGAGCATCCTTTACGCCGGATGAGGTGTGTGAGCTGACTATGGAATTTTACCGGCGTAATTATATAGAAGGACTGTTTTTAAGCTCCGGGATTCTCTATAGTCCGAATTACACCATGGAGCTGATCTGTGAGACAGTACACCGGCTGCGTACGGTACACCGGTTTCAGGGATATATCCATGTGAAGGCGATCCCGGGAGCTGACCCGCTTTTGATCCAGCGTGCGGGGTATCTTGCGGACCGCATGAGTGTGAATCTGGAGATGGCCACGGCGGAGGGACTTCGGGCNATCGCGCCGAACAAGCACCGCAAGAATATTCTTATGCCCATGCGGCAGATTCAAAACGGCATCACTGCCAATAAGAACGAGCTTACCTTATATAAGCATGCGCCACATTTCTGTGAGGCGGGNCAGTCCACCCAGATGGTGATNGGCGCGCTNCCGGAGAGCGATTATCAGATCATGTCGGTGGCGGAAAATCTTTATGATAAATTCTCCCTCAAACGGGTATACTATTCAGCCTTCGTGAATGTAAATGAGGATAGGGATCTGCCGGCGCCGGTGGGAGGGCCGCCCCTTCTCAGAGAGCACAGGCTGTATCAGGCGGANTGGCTGCTGCGGTTTTATGATTTTAAGGTGGANGANCTGNTGACGGAGGATCGCCCTAATTTTAACACAGCCATCGATCCCAAGGCNGACTGGGCGGTGCGNCATCTGGAACAGTTTCCGGTGGANATCAACCGCGCGGATTACCGGATGCTCCTGCGGATTCCCGGGGTGGGAGTCAAGAGTGCCAGACGGATCATAGCTGCCAGNCGGTTTGGCAGTCTTACCTTTGATGATCTGAAGAAGATCGGTGTGGTGTTGAAGCGGGCGCTCTACTTTATCACCTGTAACGGCAGGATGATGTACCCGACCAAGCTGGAGGAGGGGTACATTGTGCGGAATCTGACCTATCAGAACCAGATGGGCAGGGGAGAGAAGCTGCCATTTATGACGGATGGCACGAGCTATCGGCAGATGTCCCTGTTTGACGCGGGGTAATATAATATGGAAGAAAAATATTTAATCTGCGAGGATTCTCTGGAAGGAATATTCACAGGAATTTATGAGGCTTATGCCCTGCGGGAAGGGCATGAACATGTGCATATTCAGATCGGCGAGGAAGAAAATTTACGATTATTTGCTCATTATATGCATATTTCTCCTGATCCGGTAAAAACTGATAAAGTAGCGGAAACACTTAAAANGCGTTTGGGGGAAAGTGTGTATCATGCTCTGTGCCGCGCGGCNGCATCCTGTCACATGGACAAAGGAGAGGCGGTCTATAAGACGGTAGTGGATGCTCTCACAGCTGGCAGCGGCAGGCGTGTGATGGAAAATCTGAGAAATCCNTATGTGGCAAGATGTTTTGAACTGGCACGCTTTACGGCCAATGAGGCCCATCTGGAGACGGAGTTTCTCCGTTTTCAGGAGCTTGCGGCGGGCGGGCAGTCAGGGCAGAACGTTCTCTTTTCTAAAATCGGACCGAAAAATAATGTGGTGCCNTTTATCATGCCTCACTTTGCGGACAGACTGAGCATAGAAAACTTTATGATCTATGACGAAAACCGAAAGCTTTTCGGTGTGCATCCCGCCAGAGAGACATGGTATCTGGTGTCGGCGGGAGAGGACTTTGCCCTGCAGGAGCTTAGCTGGTCGGAGAAAGAGGAGTGCTATCAGGAATTATTCCGGGNGTTTCATAAAACGATCGGGATCAAGTCCCGGGAAAACAAGGCGTTACAGAGACAGATGTGTGCTTATCGTTACCAAGATTATATGGTGGAATTTGAGCAAAAGGGATAAAATAGAATCGGTAATATTTGGTAAAATCGTAGATAATAGGCAAAATACACAAAAAATAATTTGAAACCCAAACTAATTATGTAAAGTTGTTGAAGCATGGGAAAATTGTACTATATTAGAAACAAAAATGCCCCTTTACAAACAAAGATAATAGTGTATAATCTACTCAAATGAGGAGCTTGAAAACGTTTTTCTATGTGTGCCTTTTGCATACATAAGGATGGAAAAGGAAGGTGATAATGATGCAACACAAGATCAAACTTAGGCCGGATGAGGTAAAAGACTTTGTGGCCGCAGCAACCAGGTGCGAATGTGATGTGGATATCTCCTACAATAGCTTTATCGTGGATGCGAAATCCATCATTGGCGTGTTAGGGCTTAATTTCAATCAGATTTTAACCGTTGCGTATAATGGCTACGACGCTGACTTTGAGAGACATCTCAGGAAGTGGGCGGTAGCAGTATAAAGGATTGCCGGATCAGGTGCATTGACTCCCCATGTGAGATAACGTAAAATTATCTTACATGGGGAGTCTTTCTATGCAGCAAAGAAATGAGGAACGATATGGAAATCAGAATTTCCGTCCGAAGCCTGGTAGAATTTATTCTGCGCTCCGGCGATATTGACAATCGAAAAGCGGTATCCGGAGAAAATGCCATGCAGGAGGGCGGGCGGATCCACCGCATGATCCAACGGCGTATGGGTCCGGAATACCGGGCGGAGGTGTCCCTGCGGCATGTTTATGATGCGGGAGAATACGAGATCGTGGTGGAGGGTCGTGCCGACGGCATCATCACGGAGGCGGCAGGGGTCACCATAGATGAGATCAAGGGAACCTTCCATGACCTGAAAAAGATGAAAGGGCCGGTGGCGGTACATCTGGCGCAGGCAAAATGCTACGCGGCTATTTATCTGGAGAAGGAGAAGCTTGACAGCATTCGAGTGCGCATGACCTATTGTCATATGGAGACGGAGGAGATACGGTATTTTTACGAGGAATACACCCGTGCAGAGTTGGAGGAATGGTTTGCTGACTTGATGAGTCAATACCGAAAGTGGGCGGATTACAGCTTTCAGTGGCAGCAGGTCAGAACGGCTTCGATCAAAGAGATGGCGTTTCCCTTTCCCTATCGGGAGGGGCAGAAGGATCTGGTGACCTATGTCTATCAGACGATTTATCACAAACGGAAACTGTTTATAGAGGCGCCTACCGGCGTCGGCAAGACGATCTCCACTGTCTTTCCCGCGGTGAAGGCTATGGGGGAGGGACTATGCGAGAAGATTTTTTATCTGACGGCGAAGACCATCACCAGAACCGTGGCGGACGATACCATTACCCTGCTCCGGGAGAAGGGGCTCAAGCTGAAGAGTGTCATATTGACTGCTAAGGACAAAATCTGTTTTATGGAGGAGACGGAGTGCAATCCGGTGAATTGTCCCTATGCGAAAGGGCATTATGACCGCATCAATGAGGCAATGTATGATCTGTTGACTCATGTGGACAATTACACCAGAGAGCAGATAGAGGAGTATGCCGGGAAGCATCAGGTATGCCCTTTTGAGCTGTGTCTGGATATGAGTCTGTTTACCGATGCGGTCATTTGTGATTATAACTATCTCTTTGATCCCCATGTGTATCTGCGGCGCTTTTTTATGGAGGGAGTGCAGGGCGAGTATATTTTTCTGGTGGATGAGGCGCATAATCTGGTAGAGCGTGGCAGGGATATGTACAGCGCCGTGCTGTGCAAGGAAACCTTCCTGGAGGTCAAAAGACTTGTGAAGGCTTACGACGAGCGGATCGCTAAAAATCTGGACAAGTGTAACAGGGAACTGCTGGTCTTAAAAAGAGATTGCGAGGGATGTCGCGTGGAGGAGCAGATTGACTCGTTCGTTCGGGCGCTGATGCGGCTGGGCTCGGCGATCGAGGATTATCTGGAGGATCATGAGGACAGTCCTGTGCGGAGTGATATCCTGTCCTTTTATTTTGAAGTTTCCCATTTTCTGGAGATGTACGAGCTGGCGGACGAAAACTATGTGACCTATTCGGAATTGCAGGAGGATGGCAGCTTTATTGTGAAGCTTTTCTGTGTCAATCCGGCTGGTAATCTGAAAAATTGCATGCAGAGGGGACGAAGCACCATCCTGTTCTCGGCGACTCTTTTGCCGATCCAGTATTATAAGACGCTTCTGGGGGCGGAGGAGGGAGACTATGAGGTCTATGCCCGGTCGGTGTTTCGCCCGGATAAGCTGGGGCTTTACATAGGCAGCGATGTGACCAGCAGGTATACTCGCAGGAGCGATGCGGAGTATTATCGGATCGCATCCTATATTCACAATATTATAGAAAAAAGACAGGGAAACTACATGGTATTCTTCCCATCTCATTCTTTTTTGCAGCGGGTCTATGAGATTTATCAGACATATTTTAATGCGGAGGAGACTGTGGAGTGCATTCTGCAGGAAAACTATATGAACGAGGAGGCGAGAGAAGACTTCTTAAACCGCTTCCGGGGAAATGAGGACTGCGATCTGCAAAGTGTCATTCAGATGGAGATCGAGATGGAGGAGGAGCGGAGCCTTCTGGGATTTTGCGTGATGGGAGGTATCTTTGGCGAGGGGATCGACTTAAAGAATGACAGTCTGATCGGAGCGGTCATAGTAGGGACGGGGCTGCCCCAGGTCTGTAACGAGAGGGAGATCCTGAAGAAATATTTTGACGGCTGGGGTGAGAACGGCTTTGACTATGCCTATCGGTATCCGGGCATGAATAAGGTGCTGCAGGCGGCGGGCCGNGTGATCCGNACNGTGGATGATTTCGGGATCGTGGCGCTGTTGGANGAGCGATTCTTAAGTCCNTCNTATCANAGANTNTTTCCGAGAGANTGGANGGATCGNNNNATCGTNACAGTTGACCAAATAGGTCGAAANGTGGAACGNTTNTGGGANGANTGGCTCTAAAATATGTGNTTTTTCANGCTATCTNNACAAGTCAACAGAAAAACAGACGGCAAATCNGAAAAGAGAACAAGCTATGTGGATTGACTTTAAGCGTCAAGGGGNAAANNNGNATTGACCGGNCNNNGACAGAAGGTTACAGGATCGGTCAATTTTATTTTGGTAAATCGACATGCCCTGACAAAAAGATGTTAGAAAAAACCGAAAATGACAGACAGCTTGTCTTAAAGTGCGACGGAATACGACTGGAAGTGACGATGTTGTCAATGTGGATAACTTTGTGGAAATTGAGGATTTCTCGGCATTTCTGAGTCCTTTTTCAAAAAAATGGAAGGAAAAATTGTGGAAAAGTCGATAAACGGATTTTAGTTTATTACAAAAGAAACCTGTTTGGTCAATTTATATCGAAGGGGGATTTGGAGAAGCGGTTTGACGCAGAACGGCAAATAGTGGTATACTGATGCTTGGTAAACTACAAGATATAGAGGCTGTACCGGAGGAGCGGCTGTCTGCTTCGGAGCCGTCTCGGAATGGAGGAAGTTATGTGGGCATTTGAGAGCGTATTTTATCAGATATATCCGTTGGGGTTCTGCGGCGCGCCCTTTGAGAATGATGGCAGGCTGGAGCATCGGATCTTAAAGGTGAATGATTGGATCCCTCATATGAAGAAGCTGGGAATAGATGCGATTTATTTTTCCCCGGTGTTTGAGTCGGACACTCACGGGTACAATACGAGGGATTATCACACCATCGACTGCAGACTGGGTACCAATGAGGATTTTAAGGAGGTATGTAAGAATCTCCACGACAATGGGATCAAGGTAGTGCTGGACGGTGTGTTCAATCATGTGGGCAGAGGTTTCTGGGCTTTTCAGGATGTGTTGAAGAACCGGGAGAATTCTCCTTATTTAAGCTGGTTTAATATCAATCTGGGTGGTAATTCTAATTATAACGACGGCCTCTGGTATGAGGGCTGGGAGGGCAACTATGATCTGGTGAAGATCAATCTGCGCCATGGGGATGTGATCAACCACATTCTGGACAGTGTGAAGGGCTGGGTGGAAGAGTTTGATATTGACGGTCTGCGTCTGGATGTGGCTTACTGCCTGGATCACGATTTTGTGAGAAGGCTCCGGGCGTTCACAGACGGCCTCAAGCCTGATTTCTATCTGCTGGGCGAGATGCTGCGCGGCGATTATAATCAGATGGTCAATGACCAGATGCTGCACTCCGCTACAAACTATGAGTGCTATAAGGGACTCTTCTCCAGCTTTAACAGTATGAATATGTTTGAGATTAACCATTCGCTGATCAGGCAGTTCGGACCGGATAACTGGTGTCTCTACCGGGGCAAGCATATGTTGTCCTTTGTGGATAACCATGATGTGACCCGTATCGCCAGCAATCTGACCAATGAGAAGCATCTGCCCCTGATCTATGCGCTGTGCTTCGGCATGCCGGGCATTCCCTGCGTGTACTACGGCAGCGAGTGGGGAGCCAAGGCGAATAAGAGCGAGGGGGACCCGGCGCTGAGGGCCTGCTTCGAGGCTCCGGAATGGAATGAACTGGGCGACTGGATCAGCCATCTCGCTGAGGCAAAGAAAAACTCCAAGGCTTTGAACTACGGCGATTTCAGGTCTGTGGTGCTCACAAATAAACAGTGTATCTTCGAGCGCAAGTGCGACGATGAGAGGGTTCTTGTGGCGGTCAATGCGGATGCAGAAAGCTACACCGCGCATTTTGATGCCGGCTGCGGTACGGCGGTGGATCTGATCACCGGCAAGCTTCACGATTTTGGCGGCGGAAGCGAGCTGCCTCCCTACAGTGCATATTTCTGGAAGATGGAAAGATAGGAGACTGCATGTGGAATAAACTGGAGAAACGCTATTGGATTCCGGGAGTGCTTTTGCTTTTGTGGATGGGTATTTTTGCATTCCTGAACGGGAACTGTCAGTCTTTCTGGGCAGATGAAATTGCATCCGTCGGCTTTATTCGGAATGGTCTCAGCCTGTCCGAGGTACTGAATACCTATTTATATGTGGAAAACAATCTGCCGCTCTATCCGTTGATTTTGTATGTAGTGTACAGAGTCATGCCCTACGGGGAACAGTTTTTGCTGATTCCCTCTATTCTGTTCTGTATCGCGGGCATTGTGGTCCTGGCAGTGACCGCTGCCCGTCTGAAGGGGAAAAGAGCGGGCTTTCTGGCTCTTTGCCTGGGAGTATCCTCGGGAGTTCTGATATGGCAGGCGGCCTGGGAGATTCGGTGCTACGGGCTGGCCTTTCTCCTTTCAGCCCTTGTACTGTACAGCTTTGTGATGAAATTTTTGCGGGGCAGTAAGAAAGATATCGTTTTGTGGAGCGTGTCGCTGGCACTCTTTTTCTGGACACACTGGTTTGCTTTCATTCTGCTCGCATTTTACGGGCTGGTGGATCTGGCGCTGGTGATCGGCCGGAAAATATCCTGGAAACAGCTGATCTGCTGGGTGCCGGGATGTCTTTTGTATTTCCCATGGCTGTTTGCATCCCTGTATTACAAAAACAGCGGTCTGGAGGATTATTGGAGCCAGCCGCCCGGATTTAAGAATATGGCGTGGACGGTCCTGTTTTATCTGGACGGGAACCGTCTGCTGTGGTATCTGTGCCTGTTGACGGGAGCAGGGCTTTTGGTTTTTGCGGTCACACGGCTTGGAAAACCCTCTTCAGAGGAGAAGACGGTAAGTCTGCTCAGAGCTTTTTGTGTGGCGGCGGTGTCATGGATGATCGGTCTTGTTTTTGTGTACAGCCGGTATCTGTATCCTTCAGGCGGGCTTTATGTGGAGAGGTACTTTACGGTGATACAGCCGCACATTCTGCTGATCACTGCGCTGGGACTCAGTTTCCTTTTGGACGCAGCGGATCATGCGGCAGAAGGTGAACGGTTGAAAGGAAGAAGAATCTTTCGGCTGGGCGCCTGGGTGGTGCGGGCCGGTGTAGTTCTGCTTCTTGTGTTTGGTTTTCTGTCAGCTTACAGAAATCAGTATGTGGCGATCAGAAAACCCTTTGAGCCTTACCGGGAGGCGGCTGATTATCTGGTGCAGGAGGAGGGGATCTGGGAGGAATCCGCGCTGTTTACGGCTTCCAATCGTTTTTGTATGCTGGATGGCTTTATTCATTATTATTTTGAGAAGAGAGGCTATGAACCGCCGGCAAACATTGTGGGGAGCGTGGTGCTCAGCCCGCAGGAAACCCGATTTTATGCAGATTACAGCAGCTTGACAGAGGAGGAGCTGCTCTCCTATGACAGAATATACTGTCTCAGAATTCATATGCCTGTAGATGAGACATTGCGGGATTTTCTGGAGCTGCATTACCGCCAGGTGGAAGGGCAGGAGGAGCATGGCCTTGAAATCTGGGAGCGAAATGATGTGAATAATTGAAAATGAGCTGTTGACAAACCTTACCCCGTGTATTAAGATAGCAAAAGTATCATACTTAATCATATTAAGGAAAATCAAGGAAAGGAGGTAGTCTCATGTTTATCAATCGGTTTTATAAAATGGCCGGAAACGGCAGACGATCAAACAGAAATATGTTACGTGAAATTACCTCCGCATATACAGATATCGGCTGGAACGAAGGATGTTGACTCGTTTAGTCGATAAATAGATGTGTTGTGCTTTTAGAGTATTTAAGGGCTGTGGTAATTTTACCACAGCCCTTTTCATGTTTTGCGGAGATACGGGGGAAATATTATGAAAAAGATATCGAGTTATTTATGGGAGTATCGGCTTTCTTATCTGGGAGCCGTGCTGTCCCTTTTGATCGCAGTCACACTTGATATGCTCTCGCCCAGACTGATGGCGCGGGTGGTGGACGATGTCATAGTGGGCGGCAATATGGGGAAACTGCCGGCTCTGTTACTGGGATTTCTGGGAATCGGTCTGGGAAGGTGCATCTTTCAGTATACGAAGGAATACACCTTTGACAAGAACGGCGCCAAGATCTCGGGAGATATGCGGCGGGATCTGTTTCATCACGTGCAGGGACTGTCGGCGGATTTCTTTGACAGAACAAACACGGGTGAGCTGATGGCCCGCGTCAAGGAAGATGTTGACCGTATCTGGGATGCGTTGGGCTATGTCGGGATGTTGCTGATCGAAGTGATCTACCATACGGCCATCACGCTGACCAGTATGTATCTGCTCAACTGGCGGATGGCCATTATTCCTACCGCTGCCATGATCCTGTGCGGCTCCTTTGCAGTCATTATGGAGCGGAAGCTGGGGCAGGTCTACGAGGAGATCAGCGAAGAGAACGCGGCTTTAAATACAGTAGCGGAGGAGAATCTGGCGGGTGTGCGCACGGTCAAAGCGTTTGCCAGAGAAAAATTTGAGATCGGCAAATTCCTTTCACACAATAAGAGGTACTATGAACTGAATATGGAGCAGTCTAAAGTCTTTGTAAGATACTACCCCTGCTTNACCGTTGTGACCAGGGTACTTCCNCTATTNACCGTATTGGTCGGCGGNAAACTTGTCATAGANGGNGGAATGACATTGGGTCAGTTGACGGCCTTTGTGGAGTATTCCGGCAGNATTGTATGGCCTATGGAGATGTTGGGGTGGCTGACGAACAGCTTNTCTGCNGCAGTGGCATCCAACAAAAAGGTTCGGAANCTCTANGAGGANAAGCCCACCGTCACGGAAGTGACTNAACCGGTCAANCTTGAAAAGGTACGCGGAAAAGTATGTTTTGACCATGTTTCCTTTCACAAGGCGGATCAGTATGAGATACTCCATGATATCTCCTTTACGGTGGAGGCNGGCAAGACTTTAGGGATCATGGGAGCGACCGGAGCGGGCAAGACTTCCATCGTGCAGCTNTTACAGCGGATGTATGACGCCACGGANGGCGCGGTCTATCTGGANGACGTGGATATCAGAAANCTTTCCCTGNNGCAGCTNCGCACNAGCATCAGCTATGTGATGCAGGATGTNTTCCTCTTCTCNGANACCATTCAGGAGAATATCAAGCTGGGGAAAAAGGCATACATAGATTTCAANACGGTCAGNCGNGCTTCCACGCAGGCNCAGGCGAGNGGNTTTATCGANCGCATGGANAACCGGTATGACACNGTCATCGGCGAGCGNGGCGTGGGGCTTTCCGGNGGACAAAAGCAGCGGATCAGCATTGCCAGAGCGCTTGCNAAAAAGGATCCGATNCTGGTGATGGATGACTCCACTTCCGCGCTCGACATGGAGACGGAGCACCTGATNCAGCAGACCCTGAAGACACTTGAAAATACNACGAAGATCATNATNGCGCACAGGATCAGCGCNGTGCNTAATGCGGATGAGATTCTGGTCCTTGCAGANGGAGCGATNGCNGAGCGGGGCACGCACGAGACGCTCCTCGCAANGCGGGGACTCTACTATGAGACTTATCTGTCCCAGTACGGGGAANATAAGGGAGGTGAGAACAATGTCCTTCAATTCGTATAAGGACGACGAGGTCAGCACAGAGCGGAGTAAGGCGCAGACGTTAAAACGCCTCTTCTCCTATCTGCTTGCCTACAGGTGGCAGATCATTCTGGTGCTCCTCATCATGGGCTACGGCNTCGCGGTGAGTCTGGTGAATCCGCTGATCATAGAATCAGCAATGGATGACTACATCAGTCANGGCAATCTGCACGGGCTNTATCGGCTNCTCCTTTTCGCACTTGCCATCAACCTGTTTCTGGTGGTCACGGTGAAGCTGCGGATGTATATTATGGCGAAGGTCTGCAACCAGATACTGCTCACCATCAGACAGGANCTTTANACACATATTCAAAAGCTGGATTTTGCCTTTTTTGACAGNCGNCCCACGGGAAAGATTCTCTCCCGCATCATNGGGGATATCAATTCACTAAAGGATGTGCTNTCCAANTTTGTGACCACGTTGATCCCGGATGCGCTGACAGTCTTTGCGGTGGTGACCATTATGGTCGCGAAGAATCCAAAGCTTGCGCTTGCCTCAATGATGACCATTCCCTTTATGACGGCNGGAATCCTTTTTATCCAGATCAAGGCNCACCCGCGCTGGCAGCTTTTCCGCAAGAANTCCGCGAATTTGAATGCCTTTATTCANGAGGACATGGCGGGTATGCGGATCATCCAGAGCTTTCATGCNCAGGAGGAGACAGAGGGNACCTTTGACGAACTTCTCAAAGAACATCGGGAGAGNTTCAACCACGCGGTGCGCATGAGNGATGCNTTCGGATCGGTGATAGACCTCTCATGGGGGATNGGCTGTATTCTCTTGTACTTTACGGGAATCGTTGTGCTGGGGATGGAAGATGTGAGTGTGGGAACNTTTATCGCCTTTGGGACATACCTCAATATGTTCTGGCAGCCGATTCACAATCTGAGCAACTTTTATAACCAGCTTGTNACAAANATTGCGGGCGCGGAGCGNATTTTTGANATTTTGGATACNCCNCCNGCNATCACGGANGATGCGGGTGTGACGGAAATGCNGCCGATNCGTGGTGAGGTGACCTTCGANCATGTGACNTTTTCCTATGACGACAAAGTCAGGGTATTGGATGATGTGAGNTTTCGGATCAGGGAGGGAGAGACNATCGCGCTGGTGGGNCCTACNGGGGCCGGCAAGTCCACCATNGTCAATCTCATCAGNCGTTTCTATGATGTGCAGGAGGGCGTTGTGNCGGTGGACNGNCACGATGTCAGGAAGGTGTCNATCGAGAGCCTGCGCAGACAGATGGGAATCATGACNCAGGATAANTTTCTCTTTTCCGGCACNATCCGGGAAAATATCAGGTANGGAAAACTTGACGCGACGGAGGAGGAGATCGTGGCNGCNGCCAAGGCNGTCAATGCCCATGACTTTATTATNAAGCTGGAGAAAGGGTANGATACGGAANTGACGGAGCGCGGCGGCGGTCTCTCCATCGGTCAGAGACAGCTCCTGGCTTTTGCGAGGACCATGGTCTCCGATCCGAAGATATTGATTTTGGACGAGGCCACCTCCAGCATTGACACGAAGACGGAGCTTCTGGTCCAGGAGGGAATTGAGCATCTGCTGGCGGGCAGGACTTCCTTTGTCATTGCACACAGACTCTCCACCATCCAGAAGGCTGACCGCATTTTTGTGGTGGATGACGGCAGGATCATCGAGGAGGGAAACGCCGCGGAACTGATGGCGAAGAAGGGGGTCTACTACCGTCTTTACATGGCTCAGTTTAGCGCTTCTTCTTGACAATACTGAAAAAAGCTTTATAATTTAAGTAAATTGCTTAAAAATAAACTGACGGTAAGTGAGATTTGTAAGCAGCGGGAAGAGGGAATACTATGGCGAAAGCAGTGAAAATGGCGGATATCGCCCAGATAATGGGAGTCAGTACGGTGACGGTATCCAAGGCGCTGTCGGATCAGAAGGGCGTCAGCGAGGAGCTTCGTGCCAAGATCAAGAAAAAGGCGGAGGAGATGGGCTATAAGACGGCTTCCGCCAGATATAAAGAGCGGGCTGAGGCCAATGAGAGCTATACCTTCGGTGTGGTCGTCTCGGATCGTTTTCTGGACAAGTATAAATCCTTCTACTGGAACCTCTACCAGGCGGTGGCAACAGCTGCGGTACAGCGGGGATGCTTTACGATGCTGGAGGTGCTGCGGGCGGAGGATGAGGATCAGCTTGTTATGCCCAAGCTTCTGCATGAGAGAAAGACAGAGGGTATGATTCTTATCGGAAAGCTGAAAAAAGAGTATCTGGAGGAACTGACAAGCCGGATGAATGTGCCGTTTCTTCTGCTCGATTTTATGGATCAGAACGGCGCATATGACGCGGTGGTGTCCAACAGCTATTTCGGGATGTACCGGATGACGAATTATCTTTTTGATATGGGACATNGGGAGATCGGGTTTCTGGGAAATGTCCTCTTTACAGATTCCATCACGGATCGGTATTTTGGGTATGTGAGATCTCTCTGCGAGCATGGCATGGAGGTCAGAAAAGACTGGGTGATAGACGACAGAGATCCGGAGACGGGACGATCGGACGGAGATTTTGCTCATAAACTTCCCAAACAGATGCCGACAGCCTTTGTCTGTAACAATGATGTNGCGGCAGCNATGCTNGTNAACCGNNTGGAGCAGGAAGGNTACCGGGTGCCGGAGGANATCTCCGTGGTNGNNTATGANAANTATCAGCCGCCGGGGCTTTGTGATNTACGGATCACCACCTATGAGGTGGATATGCCGGAGATGGCAAGGCAGACCATAGCGATCATGATCCGAAAGATCTCGGGTGAACCCTACAAGCGGGGCGAGACCATTGTGAGCGGCAGGATCATTTATAAGGAAAGTGTTAAGGCGCATCATGACTGATGCGCCTTTCTGTATGCCTGNGGTGTCTGGCCGTATTCNTTTTTNAAGAGATTGATGAAATGATTNGTNTTTTCGTAGCCCNTCTCCANNGCAATCTCATGTACTTTCTTTTCCGTGGAGAGAAGGAGGTTTTCGGCGGCATCCAGCCTTTTGCGGTTGAGATATCTGAGCGGCGGCATGCCGAAAGCCGCGGCATATTCACGGCAGATTCGATATTTACTCATATGAAAACGCTTCTCCAGATCGTCCAGTCTGAGGGGCTGCGTGAAAGCATGATCCAGATAGTGTTTCAGTTCTTTCAGATAAGGAGCGCATTTCCTGACATCATTTTTCAAGTCATACCCGTCTATAAAAAGTTCCGTCAGCAGATTCGTGATCAGGGCGGCATCAGAGAGTTTATTTTCTAAAATCGCGTCGCTGTTACCNGCGAGAAGCTGTTTCAAGCTTCTTAAGACAGGAGAAGAGTCATTGACTGATATAGTCATCATATTCTGAAAGGAAACCAGAGATTCGTAAACGGTAAAAAGCCCCCCCNCTAGCGAAAAAACGATAAGGCGACTGGGAAACTGATCGATTGTCAGAGTAAAGGATGCCGAGCGACGGTCCAGGTAGAGCAGTGTGCCGGGTGTCAGCATATGTTCTTTGCCCTGCAGATGCAGCAGGCCGCCGCCTTCTTCTATATAAAGAAGCAGCCGGCAGTCTAAGGGCTGGTAAGAGAGAGAAAGGGGATCGCTGATCTCGATACGGCCGCCGCTTAAGACGGTAGGAAGTCGGTCGAGTGTGCTGTCAAGCAGGTCATAAAAGATGCCTGCAAAATATGCCGGCGGCAGTATGTGTTCTGAAGAAGCTGATTTTACGGTAAGCGTCTGCGTGTACTGCGTGACAAAGTCCATGCGAATCCTCCTTTCTTATAAGGATCATTTAGGTGCTCTTTTGTGTAGGNTAAATTATTAAGTTTAATTTAAGCTAANTTTTAGCCTGCAACTTCTTTGCATATTTAGTTTATAATGAATAAAAACCAATTATCTATTGCCAAAATGACTAAAAATAAAAATATAGAATTGTGAAAATGGGAAAAAGAAACAAAAAAAGGCAATAATATAGTATGNATAGCAAAAATAATTGATGACTAAAAAATTAAGGTGAGTATACTTAAAATAAAGCTAACAAATTAGCAAAAAGGTTACTGAGCGAACCAAACGAAAAAGGAGGATAACTACATTATGAAATTGAAAAGAGTATTAGCGCTTACTTTGGCAGCTGCTATGACCTTCTCTCTGACAGCCTGCGGCGGCAGCAGCGATGAGGGAGCAGCACCGGCAGCGGAGACTGCGGGAAATGATGAAGCAGCGGCTNCGGCACCTGCAGACGAAGCATCCGATGATGAGGNAGNAGCGCCGGCAGCGACAGATTCNGCGGTTCCTACTTATTCTCAGATCAACGTGGGTACGGATTACACGAATTTGACAGCGTCCATCAAGTGGATCCATCATAAGACAGACCGTGAGGAAGACGGTACGATCGCAGCAATGATCGCAGACTTCAACACAGTATATCCGAACATCGAAGTTACGACAGAAGGTGTTACTGATTATGCGGAAGACGCTCTGCTTCGTCTTTCCACCGGCGATTGGGGAGACATTATGTTTATCCCTGCAGTGGACAAATCTGATCTGGGCTCCTATTTCCAGCCTCTTGACACACTGGATAACATGAGCAAGGAGATCAACTTTGCTGATGCATGGGAGTTTGGCGGAACAAGCTACGGTGTTCCTTATATGGCAAACGCACAGGGTGTTCTTTATAACAAGGCTGTTTTTGAGCAGGCGGGCATCACAGACCTTCCGACCACACCGACCGAGTTCCTTGACTGCTTACAGAAGATCAAGGACAACACAGACGCTATCCCGCTGTACACAAACTATGCGGCTGGCTGGACCATGGGTGCATGGGACGCTTACATCGGTATTGTATCTAATGGTGACGATACTTATATGAACCAGAAGTTCGTGCATACAGCGAATCCGTTCGACGATCCGGGCGATGACACAGGTATCTACAATCTTTATAGAATTCTCTATGATGCAGTTGCAAGAGGGCTGATCGAGGATGACTATACAACAACTGACTGGGAAGGCTGTAAAGCAATGATCAACAACGGTGAGATCGGTACCATGGTACTCGGCTCCTGGGCTTTCGCACAGATGGTTGACGCTGGAGATCACGGTGAAGATATCGGCTATATGCCTTTCCCTATGACTGTAGGCGGTACACAGTANGTGCTTGCAGGCGGTGATTACAACTATGCAATCAACGTTAATTCCTCTGATGACAACAAGACGGCAGCTATGGTATTCATCAAATGGATGACTGAAAAATCCGGCTGGTGCTACAACGAGGGTGGTTACACNGTTGCGCTCGACGGTGAGAANCCGGATATGTATAAAGCGTTTGACGGATGTACCGTACTGGCTGACAAGCCGGCTTTATCAGGCGAAGAAACATTCTTAAATGATGTGAACAGCGAATCTGAGCTTTCCTTCAATGCAGGCGGTAACGATAAGGTTCAGAGAATTGTTGAGGCGGCAGCGACCGGTGCTGAGACCCTGGATGATATCATGGGAGATTGGACACAGAGTTGGAATGATGCACAGGATTATCTTGGGATTGAGGTAAACTACTAAGAAAAAACTGAGAAAGCAGCAGTAAAAGATAATTATTTGAGCCGGGGGCNAGGTTTCTTCCCGGCTCAAATTATCAAAAGGAGGTAGCTTATGGCAGCACAACAATCCGTAGCACATAAGAAAAAAACATTTGGAGAATGGGTGGGCAGCAGAGACGGGCAGAAAGTATTTGTTATGGTTGCTTTTATGATCATACCGTTAGTGCTTTTATTCGTTTTTACATATCTGCCGTTTGCCAAGATGTTTGGATTCAGTTTTTATGATATGAAATATATTGGGGCGAGAAGATTTGTCGGCCTGAAAAATTATTCCAGAGTTTTTTCCAGAAGCGACTGTTTCGGTGCATTGAAACTGAGCNTGTACTATATGGGCGGCTCTATCGTACAGCTCGTATTGGCGCTTTATCTTGCGACCATTTTGAGCTTTAAAGTGAAGGGTGGAGATATTTTTAAGGGATTTATGTTCTTTCCTTTTTTGATCAATGGTATCGCGATCGGTTTTATCTTTAAATTTTTCTATACCAGAGGCTTCGTGTTTGATACGGTACTCCAGTGGTGTGGTTTTCAGTTGGATAATCTTCCTTATTGGTTGAGAGATCAGCGGATCAACAATATATCTCTCGTGGGAACCAGCGTATGGCGGTACTTCGGACAGAATATGGTACTTTTTATCGGAGCGATCATGTCNGTNGATTCCGAATTATATGAGGCAGCCATGCTGGACGGTGCAAATAAATTCCAGCAGTTCATCTATATTATTTTACCGAGCATTAAAACGATCATTACGTTGAATATTATNTTGTCTATTACAGGTTCTCTGAGCGCATTTGAGCCTCCGTATGTTATTACGGATGGTGCGAACGGCACAGGTACTTATTTCATCGTTATGCATGAGATTGCGCATACGCAGCAGAAAGTGGGTCTTGCATCCGCGATGGCGGTCGTTTTGTTGATGATCATATTTGCGGCAACGATCTTACAGAAGCTGTTCTTTAAATATGTTTTCAGGAATGCAGAGGACGAGGATTTAAACGCAACGGCAAGACGTGATAAGAAACTTGCAAGGATGGCGCAGAGAAAGGCGGTGAGATAAATGACAACTTTGCAGAAAATTGCAAAATATTTATTGGTATTTTTGAAATATTTTTCGCTGGTATTCTTTGCCTTTGTTGCAGTTCTTCCGATCGTGTCCTGCGTGATCACTGCGTTTAAGACTGAGACAGAGTATGCCCAGACAAATGTTATGGAACTGCCTGAGAGCTGGCTGAATTTTCAGAACTTTATAGATGCATTTACCAGAGCAAACATGGGCAAAGGTTTTGTGAACTCTCTGATCATACTGGTGAGTGTTCTGGTGGTATCGGTTCTGGTCGGAACCCAGCTTGCTTATGTGTTGAATCGCTTTAAATTTCCGGGTAATAACCTGATCCGTAATCTGTTTTTGTTTGCAACGCTGCTTCCCGGTGTGGCGATGCAGATTGCGGTTTATCAGATCATGTACAGCCTGGGCTTCATCAATTCTCTGTTCGGCTATATCGTAATGATGTGTGGAACGGACGTTATAGCGATTTATATTTATATTCAGTTCTTTGAGAATATCAGCTATTCTCTGGATGAATCGGCAATTATGGATGGTGCTTCTTATTTCACGATCTTTTACAAGATTCTGCTGCCGCTGTTAAAGCCTGCGATCGTTACTTCTTGTATTTTGAAAGGGGTGGGCACCTATAATGAGTATTACTGTGCGAATCTGTATCTGCAGGATAAGAAGAAGTATCCGACGGTGGCGACCTCTCTTTACACCTTTGTGGGTCCTTTGGGAAGCAAGTATAATCTGATCTGCGCGGGCGTTATCATTTCGCTTTTGCCGGCTCTGATCGTATTTATTACCTGTCAGAAGCAGATTTACAGCGGACTTACCTCAGGCGCTGTCAAAGGATGATCACAAGAGCGATATAGTAAAGTTGAACAAAAAATAAATTTTATTTAAGTAAAGATGACAGTTTTACAAAAACCTGTTGACATTCGCCTTACTTAGTTTATAATTTAATCAAAGTTACTTAAATTTCACTCGTTTTTTAAGCTAAACAAAGCTAAAGAACGAGTGAAATCGTAACTGCGGAAAATGATCGGACAACAAGGAAGAAAGAGGCGGTGAAGGATGATGGTGGAAGAGATCAGGAAACATCTGACAGACGGTATCATTCCCTTTTGGAAAAAAATGCGGGATGATAAAAACGGTGGTTACTACGGGTACATGGATCATGACCTGCGGGTGGATGAGAATGCGGTGAAGGGCTGTATTTTAAACAGCCGGATCACATGGTTTTTTGCCAATGCATATCTGCAGTTAGGAGACGAGTCTCTTTTAGAGGAGGCGAGACACGGTTATGAGTTTATGCAGAAATACTGTGTGGATCAGGAACAGGGGGGCGTCTACTGGTCGGTGCGCGCNGANGGNACGCCGGAGGATACGACGAAGCACACCTACAATCAGGCGTTTTCTATCTATGCTCTTTCTTCCTATTATGATGCGTCGAAGGATGAGAGCGCTCTGAAGCTGGCGAAAGAGCTTTTCCATATCATCGAGGAGCGCTGCATGGACGAGATCGGGTATAAGGAGGCTTTTGACAGAGAGTTCCGTGAGATCGAGAACGATAAGCTCTCCGAGAACGGTGTGATCGCTGACAAGACCATGAACACGCTGCTGCATGTGTTCGAGGCATACACGGAGCTGTACCGGGTGGACGGCGACGAGGCGGTGAAAAAGCGCCTGATGTGGATCCTCGATACCATCGCGGAAAAGATCTATAATCCTGCGCTGCACAGGCAGGAGGTATTCTTTGACAGAGAGATGAACTCTATCCTGGATCTGCACTCCTACGGTCATGATATCGAGACGGCATGGCTGATCCGGCGGGGGACNGATATACTGGGAGAGAAGAGTTATGAGGAAAAAATGCTGCCGATCGTCCTTGACTTAACCGGTCAAACATATAAAACAGCCTTTGACGGGAAGTCCTTTGCAAATGAATGCGAGAAGGGCGTGGTGGACGAAAACCGGATCTGGTGGGTGCAGGCGGAAGCGCTGGTGGGATTTTTAAACGGCTATCAGCTGGCGCCGGAGCACGAGGAATATCTGGAGGCTGCCAGGGCGCAGTGGACCTTTATCAGAGATCATGTCATCGACAAAAGGTCGGGTTCCGAGTGGTTCTGGGACGTAGATAAGGAGGGGANAGCGGTGAGCGACAAGCCCATCGTAGAGCCCTGGAAATGTCCTTATCACAATGGACGGATGTGCTTGGAGGTTATCAAAAGAGGTGTGGCGTTATAGAAGTTGACCGGATAAGTTAATAACTTGTTGAAANGAAAAACAGAGGGAGGGCGACAATGTTACACGAAAAATACTATGTGGAACTGGAAAAATATAACAAGCTGGTGGAGCGGAAGAATGTCAAGTCCGATGATTACAACGGGATCTATGACAGATACCAGTATCCCGTACTCACGAGAGAGCATATTCCGCTGCATTGGAGATATGACTTAAACCCCGAGACCAATCCTTATTTCATGGAGCGGCTGGGTGTCAACGCGGTGATGAATTCGGGAGCCATTGAGTTGAACGGAAAGTACTATCTGGTGGCCCGGATCGAGGGAAATGACAGAAAGTCCTTCTTTGGCGTGGCGGAGAGTGACAATGGGATCGACGGTTTCCGATTCTGGGATTATCCGATCCTTCTGCCGGACACCTGCCCGGAGGAGACNAANGTTTANGATATGCGTCTCACCAAGCATGAGGATGGCTATATNTACGGCGTGTTCTGTTCCGAGAGCAAGGATACCAGTGTAAACGATCTNTCTGCGGCTGTGGCGGCAGCGGGCATCGTGAGAACGAAGGATNTNAAGAACTGGGAGAGACTGCCTAATCTGGTGACNAAGCGTTCNCCNCAGCAGAGAAACGTGGTGCTGCATCCGGAGTTTGTAGACGGCAAGTATGCNTTCTATACCAGACCCATGGATGATTTCATTGAGACCGGATCGGGCGGCGGTATCGGCTTCGGCCTTTGCGANGATATCACCCATGCGGTGGTTGANGAGGAGAAGATGACCTCNATCCGCAGATACCACACCATCACAGAGGCGAAGAACGGCGCGGGCGCTCCGCCNATTCGGACNAAGGACGGCTGGATCCACATTGCNCANGGTGTGCGGAATACCGCAGCAGGACTGCGTTACGTGATTTATGCNTTTGCCACGGACTTAAAGGATCCCTCCAAGGTGATCGCGGAGCCNTCCGGCATGTTGATCGGCCCCAGAAACTGGGAGCGNGTGGGGGATGTGTCCAACGTGGTGTTCACCAACGGCGCTATCGCAAGAGANAACGGCGATGTATACATTTACTATGCTGCCAGCGATACCAGAATGCATGTGGCGACGACAACCATCGACAAGCTGACGGATTATGTGTTTAACACACCGCAGGATCCTTACCGCTCTGTGGAGTGCGTGGCGCAGAGATGCGATTTTATCACAAAAAATTTGGAGTTCTTAAAGAAACAGTAATGGAAACATTTTAAAGTATAATGGAGGAAAATAAAATGAGCGAAGTAAAAATGATCAGCCCGGTGGTAAAGAATGTGCCCTGGCAGGAAAAGCCGGCGGATCTCAAGGGCGCGCCGATCTGGAGATACAGCGAGAATCCCATCATCGGCAGAAATCCCTTAGAGGGTGTGGCGAGGATCTTCAACAGNGCCGTGATGCCTTANGAGGACGAGTTCATCGGCGTATTCCGGGGCGAGCAGACCAACGGGATTCCTTATATTTANCTGGGCCACAGCAAGGATGCCATCCACTGGGAGTTTGACAAGGAGAAGATTCCCTTTAAGGATGAGCAGGGCAACGATTTTATGCCGGTATACGCTTACGATCCCCGTCTGGTAAAGGTGGAGGACACCTACTATATCATCTGGTGTCAGGACTTTTACGGCGCGTCCATCGGCATGGCTAAGACCACGGATTTCAAGACCTTTACGAGACTGGAGAACCCCTTTATTCCCTTTAACAGGAATGCGGTGCTCTTCCCCAGAAAGATCAACGGAAACTTTTGTCTCTTAAGCCGTCCCTCCGATTCCGGCCATACGCCTTTTGGAGACATTTTCTTAAGCGAGAGCCCGGATATGGTATATTGGGGCAAGCACAGACATGTGATGGGCAGAAGCAGCAAGTGGTGGGAGGCTGTCAAGATCGGCGGCGGAGCGGCGCCCATTGAGACCACTGAGGGCTGGCTTTTGTTCTACCATGGCGTGACCGGCACCTGTAACGGATTTGTCTACTCTATCGGCGGCGCGATCCTGGATATCGACAATCCCTCCAAGGTGTTGTATCGCTGCGAGAACTTCCTGCTCACGCCGGAAGAGTGGTATGAGGAGAGAGGCTTTGTGCCNAATGTATGCTTCCCNTGCGCTACCATTCACGATTCCGAGAGCGGTAAGATNGCCCTCTACTACGGCTGTGCGGACAGCTATGTGGGACTTGCGTTTACGAATCTTACCGAGATCGTGGACTATATCAAAGAAAACAGCCAGACTACAGAGTCCGATGAGGANATCGGCATTCGGTAAAAAGGTTCGNATGTATTGGGGAAAGAAAAACAGTGTCAGTTTCGTCAGAGAAACCGGCACTGTTTTTCAGTTTCCGCATACTCGTAATACAAAAGTTGCCTTTTTCGGCAAGCATGGTATACTGTTTTATAGGTTTAAAGAGTATTTTACAACGGAGGATAATTTCGTGAAGATCATAATAGCGGGAGACGGGAAGGTAGGCTCTACGCTGACGAGGCAGCTGGTGGCGGAGGGACATGATATCACGCTGATCGACTCTAAGGCGGAGGTCCTGGAGCTGAGTGAGGAGCGATATGATGTTATGGCAGTACAGGGAAATTGCGCATCCATGGCAACACTCTCACGGGCCGGCGTGCAGGAGGCGGAGCTTTTGATCGTTATGACGGGGGCGGATGAAGTCAATCTGCTCTGCTGCACGATCGCTCACGGCATGAATCCCAAGCTGCACACTATAGCCAGGATCCGGAATCCGGAATACAAGGATCAGATCTATCAGATGCGGCATCTGTTTGGATTGTCCATGGTAGTCAATCCTGAGCGGCAGGCGGCTATCGAGATGGAGAGACTGATCAAGTATCCCGGTTTTTTGAAGAGAGATACCTTTGCCAAGGGCAGAGTGGAAATCGTAGAGCTGCGGATCCAGGAGGATTCAAAACTCTGTAATGTGAGCCTGTTTGATCTGCCAAGCGTGGTCAAGTGTAAGATTTTGGTCTGCGCGGTTTTGAGAAACGGCAAGGCTGTCATACCGGATGGTAATTTTGTGCTGCAGGCGGGAGATCGGATTTTCGTAACGGCGTCCACCAGAGAGTTGACCATATTCCTCAAAAATATGGGGATCATCACACACAAGGCGAAACGTGCCCTTCTGTGCGGCGGTGGACGGCTCAGCTACTACCTGGCACAGCTTCTCCAGCAGGACGGTATTATGGTGGAGATCATAGAGCAGGATCATGAGAGATGCCTTTCTCTGGCGAATCAGCTTCCGGAGGTGACAGTGGTGCACGGCGACGCGAGCAGTGAGTTTCTGTTGGAGCGGGAAGGAATCGGAGAGTGTGATGCGCTTGTGACATTGACCGGAGTGGACGAACTGAATCTGTTCATTTCCCTCATCGGCAGCAATGCCAATGTGCCGCAGATCATCACGAAGCTGGGACATCTCTCCAACAATAGTATTTTAGATACGCTGCCCGTGGGCAGTACCATCAGTCCCAAGGAACTCTGCTGTAATGATATCGTGCGGTATGTGAGGGCGATTCGAAACCAGACCGGCGCCGCCCAGGCGGTCAATGTGATCGCGGACGGGCAGGCGGAGGCCATAGAGTTCATTGTGGATGAGAATACCAAGCATTGCAATGAGCCGCTGAAAAAATTGAAATTAAAGAAAAATGTCCGTGTGGCCGGGATCAACAGACATTATAATTTTGAGATTCCCAACGGTGATTCCTTCTATTCTAAGGGAGACAGCGTGATCATTGTTACCGGCAGAGACGAGATCATCTATCAGCTCAACGACATTTTTGCATCCTGAGGCGAGCAGGAACAGAGCGCANAGCGGAGCCGAAGGAGGATATTATGAATTATCGGATGATGGGAAAATTTATTGGCAGGATTCTTTTTGTGGAAGTGGTATTTATGCTTCCGGCCCTGCTCATCAGTGTATATTATGGGGAGAAGGATACCATATTCGGCTTTTTGACCGGCATGGTCATTTCGTTGCTGGTGGCCCTCTTTTTAACCATATTGTGCAGAAAAGCCAGAAAAGGCTTCTATGCGAGGGAGGGTCTGGTCTGCGTGGGAGCAAGCTGGATCGTGATGAGCCTTTTGGGGTGTCTTCCCTTTTACTTTTCGGGAGAGATTCCTCATTTTATCGATGCCGTGTTTGAGACGGTCTCCGGCTTTACCACTACCGGTGCATCTATTCTGCCGGAGGTGGAGACGCTCTCCAGAGGGAATCTCTACTGGCGCAGCTTTACCCACTGGCTGGGCGGCATGGGAGTGCTGGTCTTCGTGCTGGCGATCGGCAGAGGACGGGATAAGAGCGATGGCTATACCATGCACCTGCTTCGGGCGGAGAGCCCGGGTCCCAAGGTGGAGAAGCTGGTGCCTAAGATGAGGGATTCGGCNAAGATCCTGTACTTTATCTATGTTTTATTGACGATCCTGAATGTTTTATTTCTGCTGATCGGCAGGATGCCTTTGTTTGATGCGGTGTGTACGGCTCTTGGAACAGCGGGTACCGGCGGCTTCGGTATCAAGAATGACAGCATGGCGGGATACAGCCCTTACCTGCAAAATGTCTGTACGGTATTTATGCTGCTTTTCGGCGTGAACTTCAGCTGTTACTTTATGCTGGCGATTCGCCAGGTGAAAAATGTATTTCGGGATGAGGAACTTCGTTTTTATATCGGGACAATACTGGGGAGCATCCTGCTGATCGCCTGGAATGTGCGGGGATTTTATCAGACGCTGGGAGAGACCTTCCGCCATGCGGCCTTTCAGGTGGCAAGTATTGTCACCACCACAGGATTTGCGACCACAGATTTTGACTTGTGGCCCAGCTTTTCCAAAGCGATCTTACTTAGCCTGATGATCGTGGGCGCCTGTGCGGGCAGTACAGGCGGCGGTTTTAAGTGCGGAAGGGCGCTGCTGCTCATCAAAAGTCTGCGGCGCAATGTGCGGCAGATCCTGCATCCTCAGAAGGTGCAGGTGGTGCGCGTGAACGGGCAGATGGTGACGGAGAGAGTGCTGGACAATACCAACGCTTATCTGGCGGCGTATGTGTTTATCATTTTGTTCAGTTTTATCGTGGTTTCCATTGACGGGTTTTCGCCGATGACTAATTTCTCGGCGGTGCTGTCCTGCTTTAACAATATCGGGCCGGGCTTAGAGAGCGTAGGGCCGACATGTAATTTCGGAGATTACAGCGTATTGTCCAAGGCCATGCTCATCGTTGATATGCTGGCGGGACGTCTGGAAATCTTTCCGATTCTGATCCTGTTCTCCAAGAGTACATGGATCAGAAGATAAGGGTGTAAGAAATATGCAAATGAAGGGAGAAAAGAAGATGGAAGAGATCAAATTGGCTGCAGAGGTTGAAAAGGATACCAAGGTGAATATGGAAGTGATCCTGCAATATCGTGAGTACGAGGTGAATATGGATGCGGTGACTGAACGAGTCAAATCCCATTACACGGCAAAAGGATATAAGGATCCCATTGAGAATATGCAGATTTATGTGAAGCCGGAGGATTTCACGGCCTATTATGTGATCAATGACGGCGTGGTGGGTAAGGTGAATTTATTTTAGCCGGCTCTCAATCGCTAGATCGGCAGCAGTTCTACCAGGAATGCCACGACACAGCAAAGCACAGCCACCTGGAAGAGGCTGCGGCCCCGCCAGGCCAGTATTATGCCCGCAATAAGGGCGCATAATCCCGCAAGAGGTTTTTGCGTAGCTTCCATGATGGCAGGGAACGTCATGACTGCCAGCGTGGCGTAGGGAACATAAAACAGGAAGGAACGCAGAAGCTTGTTTGTGATCTCCCGGCGGATCAACGCCAGAGGCGCCATGCGGATCAGGTAGGAAACGCCTGCCATCACCAAAAGATAGATCCAGATATTATGCTCCATTTCGGTTTTCCTCCTGTTCTTCCCGGTTCTCCGGTTCCTCTGTGCTGACCGGGAACAGAACTGCCGCGATCAGTGCCAGCGCGATGGTAAGTGAAATGGTTTTTGCGCCGGTAGATATATTCTCAAACAGACGCAGACAGCTCACGAGAAAGCTCGATGCAAATCCGGCGGCCACCAGACCCGCGATCACCCGGTTTTTTCGACCGGGTGGAATGATGATGGCNAGAAACATNCCGTANAGNCCNACACTCAATGCACTGACCACTCTGNTCGGCAGCACATTTCCCATGATAACNCCAAAATANGTACCCAGGGCCCANCCNGGGATNGCCACGGCGATGGCGCCGTAAGCNTACCAGGGATTTAAGTGACCCGGCTGTGCCACACAGATACCGAANATCTCGTCTGTCACATCATAGGCNATNGCCATCCGGTGACGCAGCGGCGTTTCCGGTTTTAANTTTTGACTCAGAGCNCAGGACATGAGCANATATCTNGCGTTGACCACNAGAGTCATTATNGCGGTTTCCAGATAAGTNCTCCCCGCNGCGATGAGAGAAAAGCCCGCGTATTCTCCGGCGGAGGCNTTATTTAAAGCGCTGGCNATGAGAGCCTGCAGGGCGGAGAGNCCGGCNTTTCTGGCAGCGATGCCCANCGTGAAGGCTACGGCAAAATAGCCCAGCGCGATGGGNCAGCCGTCCCGCANNCCGTGTTGNAANCNNATCTTGTTTTCTGANGTCATAGTAATTANGAAAGCTCCTTTAGATAAGAGTATATATTGCTCGATNTAGTATAGCANCTGGANGAGGCGGAANGCAATGNGGNAGNATAGAGAGACTTTANANGCACTCAGGAATACTGAGTGNTNTTTATANTTTANAAAANNAAGAAAATANNTGTTGACAAANAATATTATATGNCGTATAGTATGTGNANANACAATATTATACNGCATATAATATTGTANANNTNAATAATATTATAGTTCAAAATATGGAGACATCCTTATGAGATATGTGAGAAGGAGGAAAGGAGTATATTGCATGGTTTTTAACACAGGAGCGGCGCTGCTCGACGCCATTGTGCTGGCGGTGGTGTCCCATGAGACGGAAGGCACCTATGGCTATAAGATCACACAGGAAGTGAGGCTGGTCATAGAGATATCCGAATCCACCCTGTATCCGGTTCTGCGCAGACTGCAGAAGGATGAATGTCTGCAGATCTATGACATGGAATGTGCGGGGCGCAACAGGCGCTATTACAGGATCACGGAGAAAGGAAGGGCACAGCTGAATCTTTATATCAGCGAATGGTATCGGTATTCTGCCAAATTAAACAGTATCTTTGAGGGAGGAATAAGGCATGAATAGAGCAGAATTTATGAGCAGGCTGGCATCACTTTTACAGGATGTACCGCTTGCGGAGAGAGAGGAAGCGCTGCAATATTACAATGATTATTTTGATGATGCAGGCGAGGGGAATGAGGAGAGCACTATAGCTTCGCTGGGGTCTCCGGAAGAGATTGCCAAGTCCATCAAGGCGGGCCTGACGGATGACCAAAATGCAGGAGAATTTACGGAATCCGGATTTTACAGCTACGAACAGAAAAGCAAGAATCAAGTTATGTCAACTGAACAGATGCAGAATGCAGATCAGGGAGACAGTCAAAAGAGGCAGGGAGATCCCTACGGGCCGCAGGGAAATACCGGCAGCAACGGTTATGGGACACAGCCGAATTCCGGAAGCCGGGAAGCGAAGGAGCCCCTGTCAGGCGGTAAAATAGCCCTCATCGTCCTGTTGGCGGTACTGCTGTCGCCGGTCTGGATCGGCGTCCTGGGCGGGATCTTCGGTGGCTTTGTGGGATTGCTGGGTGGAGCGCTTGGCATTTTTGTCGCGTTTCTGGTAGTGGGGGTAGTATTGACAGTAGTAGGAGCGGCCTTGTTTGTGATCGGTATCGCGGCCATACTTGGCGCACCCCTTGGCGGTTTGTGTCTGATGGGCGGCGGTCTGATCATGGTGGCGCTGGGTCTGGTCTTTATCTGGCTGACGGTGATCATTGTTGGAATGGCCATTCCCGCACTGGTACGGGGAATCGTAAGTTTGTGCAATAGAATATTTCACAGAGGAGGTGCACAGGCATGAAAAAATTTACCAAGGGCTGTCTGATGACAGCGTTGATCCTGTTTCTTGTGGGTGTCGTCATCTGCGGTGTGAGTGGATTGTTAGGCGGTTTCAGGCAGATCCGGGAGATGAACGGCATAGGGGGTATTCCTTTCGGATATCAAAAGAGTGATGACGGCAACTGGCATCTTGGTTTCTTTCACAATAACGGAGAGATTGGCAGGGACTGGGAGAAGGAACGGTATCTTGCCATTTCGGAAGGGCAGGAAAACGGCATTTCCATGAATGCAGACGCCTTTACAGAACTGGACATCGAGCTGGCGGACTGCTCTTTGTCTCTGGAAGAGTCCGGGGACGATCAGATACGCGTCTATGTAACGGGAGACGACCTGCGGTATTACTGGCTGGCGGATGGCAGCACCCTGTGTTTGAGAAATGCAGGGAAGACGAAGAGTCATAATAACGATGAGATTCATGTGAGCATTCCGGTGGATTATACTTTCCGGGAGATGGAAATTGATTTCGGAGCGGGCTTGTTGGTGGCAACAACGCCGTTAAGCGCGCGGGAAATGGATATAGCAGTCGGAGCGGGAGAATGTGAGATAATGGAAGTGTCGGCGGACAAGGCAGATATTGTGGTTGGCGCAGGGAAGCTGTTTGTAGGCGCTCTGGGTATTCAGACAGCGGAGGTAACAGTGGGAGCCGGAGAACTTGTGATAGAAGATATTGTCTCGAGTGATAAGCTGGCTCTGTCCATAGGCATGGGAACGGCCTTAGTCAATGGAACAATTTTGGGAGATCTGTCCCTGGACTGCGGTATGGGGAATGCGGCTATGGAACTGACAGGATCGGAGGATGATCACAGCTATGAAGTGGAGGTCGCTATGGGGGAGGTGCATGTGGGGCACCATGACCACGGCGGATTCGCTGCATCAAGATCGTGGAATTCCGGAAAAGACAGCCGCTTTGATATAGAGTGTGATATGGGAAGTGTAACGATCAGTTTTGAGGATGAGCACTAATTGTTTTGTGACATTTGGAAAATAGATAAACAGGAGGAAAAAAGAATGGATAACAACATGAAAAAATTAACGAGATCTGCCGATAACAGGATGATGTGCGGCGTATGCGGGGGTATCGGCGAGTATCTGAACGTGGATCCCACGCTGGTGCGTCTGATCTGGGCACTGTGTTCTCTGGCCAGCGTCGGTATGGGGGTGATACTCTATATCGTGGCGGCAATCGTGATCCCGGAGGATAATCAGGTCGTAGGGTAGGAACGGATATTATGTAAATCAAATATTTGCATTTCTTTAAATTAGAGAGTCAATAACTATAAAGTTATTGACTCTCTAATAACTTTATAGTATAATTTGTTTTATAGGAGGCATCATAACCTTGTACAAGATTCATTTTTACAGAGATAAAAGCGGCAAAGAGCCAGTAATAGAGTATATGAAAGGGCTTGCCAGTAAGAAAGATAAGGAAAACACCTGCCAGAGAGATCGAAAAAGCAAAAAGAGAGCTGGCAGATTTGAAAGAAAGAGGTATTGATAATGAATAATAGCGCAATCGGCAGTAGTTGGGAAGATGTGAGGAAAGAATTATTCACACCTGAGGAAATAGCAGAGAGTAATCTGAGAGTGTCTATTATCGGGGAACTGATAAAGGCAAGACAGGAAAAGGGGATAAGTCAAAAAAAGNTGGAAGAATTAAGNGGAGTAAAGCAGCCTGTCATCGCAAGAATGGAAAAAGGCAGCACCAGCCCGCAGTTAGACACGATCTTGAAGGTGCTGGCTCCTTTGGGCAAGACGTTGGCAGTAGTTCCATTGGAAACAAAATGATAAAGAGCCGATCCGGAAAATTTCAAGGACTGGCTCTTTTAACGAAGTAATCTTATTTTATAGTAAAAAACAACCCCGATTTTTTCAGCGCGGGCCGCACTGCCATGTACACCATCACGGATACGATCGTGGAAGTCACTGCATTGAGGGCGGTGATGGATATATTCCAGGCCACCGTCAGCTCCGCCGCGGGCTTTCCAAGGATCAGCAGTTTATAGAAGTAGCCGATCAGCGGGTCAAAGATCACATTGAACAACAGACCGCCGACAGTGGCGATAAGGCTCCACCGAAAGACCTTTCGGTTATCGGTCTCGGTGCTGATATGAGCGATCTTGTGTGCGATCAGTCCGGTGATCAGACCGATGCAGAATTTCAGGAAAAAGGTTTTGGGGGCGTAGACTACATAGANGGGATCGAAGAGATCGCCAATGGTCATGCCTANAGCGCCTCCCAGACCGCCGTATACGCCGCNCAGAAGCAGGGCGCCCAGAACACAGACGGCATTGCCCAGATGGATTGAGACGGCGTCACCGCCCGGCAGGGGAAGCTTGATCTGCAAAAAGGTGAACACCACATAGGATAATGCGGCGAAGATACCTGTAAACACAATCTTTAACAATTTCTCATTTTTCATATTTCTGTTCCGCCTTTCTTGATGTTATCCCTATCATAATGACTGCATGGCTCTTTTAAAAGTGCCAATTTAAGAATTTTCAACCATGCCAGATGACAAATATAGACAAAATGAAAGAATGAAGTTTGTGGCTATTTATGGGGTGTGAGATGGTGCAGACAGGGGCTGAAATATGTTACCATTAGAAAATAGGATAAATAGGCAGAGGAACGATTTATGATCTGGTATTACATATTGTGCGGCTTGGCGGCGCTTTGTGCTTTTGGCAGCGCGATAGTCACTTTTAAAAGAAAAAATCATATGGCGCTGGTGACGGGTATCATGTTTATGGGTGCCTGTGCCGTCAATCTCACTTATCTTTTGCGGATCGGGGCAAAGACTTATTTTNCCGCATCCCTCTCCACAAGTGCATATTTTGTGTGTCTGGATCTCCTGATCTTGTCCATGCTTTATTATATGGTGAAATTTACGCAGATCAGGATCGTCAAGGCCCGCACCAGAAAAGTGCTTTTGTTGTCTGCCGGTTTTATGATCTTTGTGGATTCGGTGGTTTTGATCATCAATGTATTTCATGAACTGATTCTGCGTTATCAATATCACGCGGATTCTGTATATGCCATACAGTACATGTATGAGATGGAACCGGGCTTCTATCTGCATCTGGTTCTTGTATATCTNCTGGTGGCTGTTATGTTCTTTTTGCTGCTCTATAAAACCTTCAGCATTCCGAAAATCTACAGGGGCAGGTACATGAATACCTTTTTGGCGCTCTGTGGGATAGGCCTTCTCACGATTCTTTATATGACCGGCCGGCTGCAGATATCCATGGATGTGTCGGTGTTGGTCTACGGGGCGGTCTGCCCGTTGGTTTACAGAAATACCTTTGACTATTCCTCCAAGGGGATGCTCAATACCACCCGTAAAATGATCCTGGAATATATGGGCACGCCCATGATCCTCTTTGATTATGAGGGACATGTGGCGGATACGAACAAAGATATGCGCGACCTGTTCCCTGTNCTGAATAATCAGGAGACAAGGCTTAGTCTGCTNGACTTTTTGCAGATCGGAGCNTTTGTGGANCTGCGGAACACAAACACGGATCAGGGGTTTGAATGGGAAAATCCNGGNACNGTGGGCGCGCGNATGTANNACTGNANTTTTACCTGTTTAAAGGATGAGAANGNGCGGATCATCGGTCATCTTCTNATTATGAGAAANATGGAGACAGAGNGGGATATGCTGACCCAGCTGTATTCCAAAAACAGCTTTTACNGTGAGATGGACAAGCTTNTGACAANAGATGTGTATCCNGTGACGATAGTGNTCTGTAATGCCAACGGNATNGGNTTGGTCAACGATGTTTTNGGCTGGAAAAANGGAAACNAGCTTCTCNGNCAGGCGGCGGATCTTCTGCGGGATAANCTGCCGCAGACAGCNGTNCTTGCCAGANTGGCGGACGGNGATATGGTGGCGGCGCTTGTACAGACAGAGCAGGAGTATGCACAGCGTCTNTTTGANAATATCAGGGANCAGTATCAGGAGNGCAATGANACCGGCATCAACACGGATATCGAGTATGGNATCGCNGTGATCNGGGANGCNTCCATGAGTATGGANGATGCCCTGCGNGAGGCNTCNGAGAGCATGCGGACCAAGAAGCTGATGAACCAGTCTTCCCAGAAGAGTTCCCTCCTCGATTCTCTGACNCAGACNCTCACGGAGAGCGATTANGAGACGGAGGAGCANGTGGAGCGTACCAGGGAGATGGCNATCCGNCTGGGGAGAGCGCTTCGGCTCACCGATGGAGATCTGGGAAAACTTGCGCTTCTGGCGGTGCTCCATGATATCGGTAAGATCGCGATCCCGCATTCAATCCTTCTAAAGCCGGGNAAGCTTACGGATGCGGAGTGGGAGATCATGAAATCCCACACGGAGAAGGGATATCGCATCGCTTCTGCCTCCAAGGAGCTGCAGCCCATCGGACAGTATATTCTGCATCACCATGAAAGATGGGACGGCGGAGGGTATCCGGGCGGCCTCGTGGGTGAGGAGATTCCTCTCTTATCCCGCATTATCACGGTGGTGGACTCCCACGATGTGATGGTGCACGACAGACCTTATCACAAGGCCATGAGCGGGGAGGCGGCAGAAGAGGAACTGCGCCGCTGTGCCGGCACCCAGTTTGATCCCAATCTGGTGGAGGTGTTCCTGCAGGTACTCAAGGAAGAAAAGGTGTCCTGAGGGCAAATGAGAATTGACAAAAGACCGGGAATTTACTATAGTGGTGTGAGAAGGACTTCTAAAGCTCAGCAGCAGAGGCTGCTTCGCTAAGAAGTGCTAAGTCTCACACAGGAGAATGCAAAAATGCATTCTCCGTACAGATANATTATATATAAATAATGGCAAGGACAGAGAAGAGTACACANGNACCACCGCCAGAGAGAGGGATCGGAAGCTGAGAGATTCCTTCGGACAGGGATTGTGGAAGTGGCTCTGGAGCCGGGGTGCAGAAGTGTTTTTCGGAAGATTCGGAAAACGGCAGTAAGCGCTCCCGCCTTATCCCCGTTAGCGGATAGATGCCGGAAGGTTCCGGGATCGCTGAGTGATAAATGAAGGTGGTACCGCGTGTTTGCGCCCTTTGTCAGGAGACTGGCAAGGGGTGTTTTTGCGCATAAGCAAAGTCAGAAAAAGGAGGAGACAACACATGAGCAGAGAGTTGGCAAAGACATACGATCCCAAGGGAATAGAGGATCGGTTGTATCAGAAATGGTTGGATAAGAAATATTTCCACGCGGAGGTGGATCGGACGAAAACGCCGTTCACCATTGTAATTCCGCCGCCGAATATCACGGGACAGCTGCACATGGGGCATGCTCTGGACAATACCATGCAGGATATTCTGATCCGATATAAGAGGATGCAGGGCTACAATGCGCTTTGGCAGCCGGGAACGGACCATGCCTCCATCGCCACAGAGGTGAAGATCATCGAAAAGCTGAAGGAGGAGGGCATCGACAAAAATGATCTCGGCAGAGAGGGCTTTTTAGAGCGCGCCTGGGACTGGAAGAAGGAGTATGGCGGACGGATCGTTTCTCAGCTCAAGAAGCTGGGCTCCTCCTGCGATTGGGACAGNGAGCGNTTTACNATGGATGAGGGGTGCAACCGGGCAGTNACNGAAGTGTTCTGCAAGATGCACGAGAANGGNTGGATNTANAAGGGCAGCCGNATCATCAACTGGTGNCCGGTCTGCAANACNTCNATNTCCGANGCGGAGGTNGANTANGAGGAGCAGGCAGGNCATTTCTGGCACATCAANTATCCGCTGGTGGATGAGAACGGACAGCCNAGCAAGACGGAGTTTCTGGAGTTTGCGACCACCCGTCCNGAGACCATGCTGGGAGATACCGCGGTGGCGGTGAATCCTGACGACGAAAGGTATACCTACCTGAAAGGAAGACAGGTGTGGCTCCCCATTGTGAATAAAGCGATTCCTGTGGTGGAGGATGAATATGTGGATATGGAGTTCGGGACCGGCGTTGTGAAGATCACGCCCGCTCACGACCCTAACGATTTCGAGGTGGGAAAGCGGCATAACCTGCCTGAGATCAACATTATGAACGACGATGCCACCATCAACGCAAACGGCGGCAAGTACGAAGGACTGGACCGTTACGAGGCAAGGAAACGGATCGTAGCGGAGCTTGAGCAGGAGGGTCTTCTGGTGCGCATTGAGGATTACTCTCACAATGTGGGCACCCATGACCGCTGCGGGACAACCATTGAGCCCATGATCAAGCAGCAGTGGTTCGTGAAGATGGACGAGCTGATCAAACCTGCTGTGGAGGCGGTGAAGAAGGGTGAGATCAAGCTGGTTCCCGAACGTATGGAGAAGATTTATTATAACTGGACGGACAATATCCGGGACTGGTGTATCAGCCGCCAGCTCTGGTGGGGACACCGTATCCCGGCCTACTATTGTGATAAGTGCGGGGAGATTGTTGTGGCGAAGGAAGAGCCGCATGTATGCCCGAAATGCGGGGAGACACATTTTACGCAGGACCCTGATACGCTGGACACCTGGTTTTCCTCGGCACTGTGGCCTTTCTCCACGCTGGGGTGGCCCGATAAAACGGAGGATCTGGATTACTTCTATCCCACGGATGTGCTGGTGACGGGCTATGACATCATCTTTTTCTGGGTCATCCGCATGATCTTTTCGGGTTACGAGCAGATGGGGGAGAAGCCATTTAAGACAGTGCTCTTCCACGGTCTGGTGCGGGATTCTCAGGGGCGGAAGATGAGTAAATCCTTAGGCAACGGTATTGATCCTTTGGAGATCATTGACAAGTATGGCGCGGACGCGCTGCGGCTCACACTGATCACAGGCAATGCGCCCGGAAACGATATGCGTTTCTACTATGAGAGAGTGGAGGCCAGCCGTAACTTTGCGAACAAGATCTGGAATGCGTCCCGTTTCATTATGATGAACATGGAGCAGGAGGAAGAAAGAACCGGGAAGCGCGGGTGGGAGATCCCCTATGAGGAGATCAAAGACAGCCTGCGTCCGGGTGATAAATGGATTCTTTCCAGATTTAATACTTTGGTGCAGGATATGACTGTCAATATGGACAACTTCGAGCTGGGTATTGCAGTGCAGAAGGTCTATGATTTTATCTGGGATGAGTTCTGCGATTGGTACATCGAGATGGTGAAGCCCCGTCTTTACAGCACGGAAGAGGGTGAGGAGGAAGCAAAGCGCGCGGCGCTGTGGACATTGCAGAATGTGCTGATCGGCTCCATGAAGCTTCTTCATCCTTATATGCCCTTTATCACGGAGGAGATTTTCTGCACCCTGCAAAATAAGGAAGAATCCATTATGATCTCCAGCTGGCCCACCTTTGGAACCAACAAACGGTATATTCGGGAGGAGAATGCCATTGAACTGCTGAAGGCGGCAGTNCGCGGGATTCGTAACGTGAGAACGGAGATGAATGTGGCACCGGGTAGAAAGGCGGCGGTGTACGTGGTCAGCGAAGATGAGGGCGTTCGGCNGATCTTTGAGGAGGGCAGACAGTTCTTCACGGCTCTGGCGGCAGCTTCTCAGGTGACCGTGCAGGCGGACAGGAGCGGCATTGATGACAGTGCCGTGTCTGTGGTGATCCCGAATGCCACGGTGTATATTCCTTTCGAGGAGCTGGTGGACATCGCCCAGGAGATCGAGCGCCTTAAGAAGGAGCAGAAGCGGTTGGAGGGAGAGCTTGCCAGAGTGCAGGGAATGCTCGGCAACGAGAAATTCATCGCCAAGGCTCCGGAGGCAAAAATCGCTGAGGAACGGGAGAAACTCGCGAAGTATACACAGATGAAGGAGCAGGTGGAAGAGCGGCTTGCACAGCTTGGATAGAACCTGAATAGAATTTATATAGAAGAAAGATAAAAAAATCTATCTTTCTACTGGAAAAGTAAGACAATTTGGTGTAAAGTTATAAATAAGAGAAATACTGTGATAGTATATGACATAGGTGTCATAAATAGGCATAAGATGCGGAAGGAAAGGAGGTGAGTCACGTGGCGGAAGTAAACTTATCATCGGAACAGCTCGATAAACTGAAAGCGGCTATGGCCAAAGCGAAGGTAACAGGCGCCCAGCCGGCGCAAACAGCCGCCCAGACTGCGGCACCGGCACCGCAGCAGTCATCGGCAGCGTTAGCGGAAGAGCTTGAGGCGAAGCTGGCAGCAGCGGAAACCGGAGAAGATGAGCCGCCTGTCATTGAAACGAATCTGGCGGAAGGCACTTATTTGCGGGTGGATGATGATGAGATGGCAGCGTGGCTCTACCTTACGCCTCCCGATAAGGGTCAGACTTATACGAAACGGGAATTGGAGAGATATCTGGAACAGAGCGGCGTGATCAAGGGTTTCCATAGTTCTAATCTCTCGGCTATGATCAAGAAAAAGGTCTATAACAGAGAGATCCTTGTGGCTAAGGGGGCAGAGATCAAACCCGGAACGGATGGCTATTTTGAGTATCTTTTTGCGCCGGAGGAGCACAGCGGGCCCAAGGTCAATGAGGACGGATCGGTGGATTACTCCAGCATGAGCGCCCTGCAGAATGTACATAAGGGCGATAAGGTGGCGATCTATCACTATGCGGTACAGGGTGAGGATGGCTATACTGTGATGGGCGGCGAGATGAAGGCGTCTCCTGTCAGAGACCTGCCTCCCATGAGGGGAAAAGGAATCACCAGGGAAAACGGTATTTATTATGCCCAGAGCGATGGCAAGATTGAAGTCAAGGACGGTAAGATCGATATTCAGAATGTCCATGAGATCATGGGGGATGTGGATGCGATCATCGGTAAGATAGAGTTTTTTGGCGACATTATCATCAACGGCAATGTGGAGGGCGGTATCGTCATCCGCGCCGGAAGAAACATAGAGGTCCACGGCACTACGGGTCCGGCGACGCTGTTTGCCGGAGGTGATGTGATGTTATCGCGCGGTATTCAGGGCGGCGGTAAGATTTCTGCCAGAGGAAATGTATATGCCGAATTTATAGAGAATACCACGGTGGATGCGGGTGGCCTGGTACAGTCCAATGTCATCTTGAATGCTAAGGTGAATGCCAAGGATAAGGTGATCACCACTGGTAAGAGAGGCGCCATCATCGGCGGTTACACGCATGCTCTCAAGAGCATTGAGGTCATGACAGCGGGTAATGATGTGGAGTTGAAGACAATTCTGCATTGCGGCTATGACCCGGAGTCCTTTGACAAGCTGCTGGAGGCGAGACGCCGGGAGGCAGATATTAAGGAGAANCTCTCCAAGCTGGTGGATACCATGACGGAGGCCTTGCGTGAAAAGCGTATGCGCGGAGCGANTACCTCCAGGGCTACGGAGAACAGTCTNTTAGAGTGGAACCATTTAAAGGATGAGTATTTCGCAGAGCTGGATAAGGTCGGTCAGGAAAGGGAGGCGCTGGAGACCACAATGGAGGANGGCAGNGAGTCCTTCATCAAGGTGGATGGCAATATTTACCGGAATGTGGTGATCGGTATCAACGCCGAGCAGATGACGCTTGACCGGAATACCTGTTTTATGAGATATTCGGCGGATAAGGGCGTGATCGAGGGAACGGTCATTGTACACAGTTGATGCGGCAAAACATGAAAGAAATTTTTGATACTTATGGGGCGGCGGAAGAGTATATCAACGCCACCCCTAAATTTACCTCAAAATACAGCAGGGAAAATACCGAGCGCTTCTGGGAGCATCTGGGATATCCGGCCCGGAAGAGTAAGGTGGTGCATGTGGCAGGCACAAACGGAAAGGGTTCTGTTTGTGCTTATTTGTGTTCTGTCCTGAAAAAGGCAGGTATTTCCTGCGGCAGATTCACCTCGCCCCATCTGCTGACCATGCGGGAGCGGTTTGTCATCGACGGAGATGTGGTAACGGAGGAGGAGTTCCTCTGGGCTTTCCGGGTAGTGAAGGAGGCACTGGCTTGTCTGCCGCAAGAGCTTGCGGAGGCGGCTTATCGCCCGATTTTTTTTGAATATCTCTTTTTTATGGCGATGGTGCTCTTTGAAAAGCACGGGGTGGAGTATGTGGTTTTAGAGACCGGACTTGGCGGACGGCTTGATGCCACCAATGTGGTGGAAGAAAAGGAACTGTGCATTTTGACCTCGATCGGCTATGACCACATGGAATATCTGGGTGAGACTCTGCCTGAGATTGCGGCGGAAAAGGCAGGGATCCTGCGAAAAGGCGTGCCTGTCGTCTATCCGGACAGGCAGCAGCAGGTGAGCGGGGTCATAGAGGCCTGTGCACGGGAAATCGGCGCCAAAACGTTTCCTTTGAAGAAAACTGCGATAAAAGAAATAAAGATTAAAAATAAAACGATTGATTTTTCTCTTCATTTACACTATTATGATTATATTGGTTTTACTGTGTCTACCTCTGCACTCTATCAGGTGGAAAATGCATCGCTTGCTGCGAGTGCACTGACACTTTTGCAGGAGGAGCGGATCACCCTTCCGGTTTTACAGGACGGAATCCGGGAAACCTTCTGGGAGGGCAGAATGGAGGAGATACGGCCGTCGGTGTATGTGGACGGCGCTCATAACGTGGATGGGATCCGTGCCTTTTTAGAGACGGTNGAGCANCGCTCCTGCGCGGGCAGACGGATGCTTCTCTATTCCACGGTGCGGGACAAGCAATACCAGGAAGCGGCGGCGCTGCTTGCCGGGACAGCTCTTTTTGATGAGATTTTCCTGACAGCCCTGCAGAACGAACGTGCATTGCCGCTTAGACAACTTGTGGATACGTTTGGNCAATATACCGAAATCCCCANAAANGCNTACGATACGCTTGANNCGGCGCTTAAGACGNTGCTTGGACAGAAAGAGGAGAGGGATGAGGTGTATATTGTCGGTTCATTATATCTGGTGGGCGAAGTGAAAGCCCTTTTAAGGAGCCTTAAAGATGATCAATTTTGAAGAGGAACTGAAAAAATTTCACCCCAGTCTGGAAGTGGAGGACGCGGAGGAGGCGATCTACAATCAGGATCTGACGGATATGGCAGACCTGATGGTCAAGATCGTCAAGGAATCGAAGAAAGCAGGAGAATAGAATAGAGGATTGGCATAGATGATTTGTTATCGGTGTGGCTGTACACTGTCCGAGCACGATTTTTGCACGAACTGCGGTGCCGATGTAACCCTTTATAAAAGGATTATATATATTTCGAATCGTTTTTATAACGATGGACTGGAACGGGCCGGCGTCAGGGATCTGACGGGTGCGATCACGAGCTTACGGCAGAGTCTTAAATTTGATAAAAATAATGTAGAAGCCCGGAATCTCTTGGGGTTGGTGTACTTTGAGACCGGCGAGGTGGTGGCTGCCTTAAGTGAGTGGGTCATCAGTAAAAATCTGCGTCCGAAGAAGAATATTGCGGACGATTATATCAACATGATCCAGACCAATCAGAACCGTCTGGATACGATCAATCAGACCATCAAGAAGTATAATCAGGCGCTTACCTACTGCAATCAGGACAGTCTTGATCTGGCAGTGATCCAGTTAAAAAAGGTGCTTTCTTTAAACCCGAAATTTATCAGAGCGCATCAGCTTCTGGCGCTTTTGTATATCAACAGCGAGGAATGGGAGCGGGCGAAAAGAGAACTCACTAAATGTCTGGAGATCGATGCGAACAATACGGCGACTCTGCGTTATCTGAAGGAAGTAGATGAGATGCTTCTTCCGGAGGAGGGTGTCAAGAATGCCTCGAAAAAGCAGAAAAAATCGGAGGAGATCATTAAGTATCAGAGCGGCAATGAGACGATCATCCAGCCCGTCAATATGAAAGAGGGCAGAGGTGTTACTTCTCTGCTGAATCTGGGACTTGGTCTGGCCATCGGTATTGCCATCGCCTTTTTTTTGATTCTGCCTGCCAGGATACAGTCGGCTAAGGCGAACATCGACGAGGAACTCAAAAAAGTCAGCGAGCAGTCGGATGTTAAGAGTGCTACCATCGATGAATTGCAGCAACAGCTCTCCGAGCTGGAGGCACAAAACAGCACCCTGCAGCAGGATCTGACAGCCTACATGGGGACGGACGGTACGCTGCGTTCCGTAGAGAGCCTGATGAAGGCGGCGGGCGCTTATTTGACGGATCCGGAGGATGTCACTGTGGTGGCGGATTATCTGGAGGAGATTGAGAGCGCGATAGCGGAAGAAGGNGAAAGCGGAGAGGAAGAGGAAAGGTCCGAGGCTTTTGAGAACCTTTACCATACGCTTTCAGAATTGGTAGGACCGCAGATTGCGGCGGCCTATGATGAGGATGGCCATGCGGCGTTCTGGGCGGGGAATTACGCGGATGCGATCCCGAATNTGAAAAAGGCTTATCAGTATGATCCCACGAACGGGCAGGCGCTTTTTGATNTGGCCAATTCCTACTACCGTATGGGACAGGAAGATAAGGCNAAGGAGACTTATCTGCAAGTGATCGAGNTGTTCCCCAATACGGAGAAGGCTGACAAGTCGGAGGGATTTCTGGCGGAGATGGAAGGCACTGAGGAGTAACGCCGGATACCTGATATAGAAGACGGAAGATAAATAGAATTTACGGGATACGAAAGAGGATGTGACGAAAAAGTCATGTCCTTTTTAGTTTGGCGAAAAGGAGGTTTACATAATATGGAAGAGGATTTCAAAGTAATTGACAACTATCTGATGATAAGGATGCCAACGGAGATAGATCATCACAAGTCGGTTGACATAAGTAAAAGAGCGGACCGTTATATCATGTCGAAAAANGTGGGAAACGTGGTGTTTGATTTTGAGNGGACGACCTTTATGGACAGCTCGGGCGTGGGCGTCATTCTGGGCCGCTACCGGAAGGTCTCCTGTTTNGGCGGGAAAGTATACGCGGTCAATGCAGGCAGCAGGATCCGGCGGCTGTTTCTGTTGTCGGGGCTGGAGGACTTTGTCGAGCTGATTGAGAATTAAAATGAGAGGCAAGAAAAGGAGGAAGATATGATCGAGGTTATAGACAAGAAAGATTATACACNGATCACAAANGAAATGCGNNTGGAGTTTGCGGCGGTGTCAGACAATGAATCCTTNGCCAGAATGGCGGTGGCGGCGTTTATCGCGCCGTTAAATCCTACTCTTGAGGAGCTGTCTGATGTAAAGACGGCGGTGTCCGAGGCNGTGACCAACGCGATCATTCACGGCTACGGGAACCGTGGATGTATCACAGAGCGTGTTTTGATGAANTGCGAGCTGAAGGGAGANGTACTGGANGTGGANNTCATAGACCGGGGCGTNGGGATAGAGGATGTGGACNGNGCGATGCAGCCCCTCTTCACCACCAGNCCNGAGTGGGAGCGTTCNGGNATGGGGTTTGCTTTTATGGAAGCNTTTATGGACGACCTGGAGGTNNTTTCCGAGCCGGGGCAGGGGACGCTGGTGCGCATGTATAAAAAGATAGGTCTGGGCAGCTGGATCGTCAGCGAGGAATAGCCTATGGAGGAGACTGCCGTACTTATCGAACGATCACAGGCAGGAGATAAAGAGGCGAGAGAGATACTGATAGAGGAAAATCTGGGACTGGTACGCCATATTGTCAAGCGATTTATCGGTAGAGGGTACGATCCGGAGGATCTGTTTCAGATTGGCTGTATCGGCCTGATCAAGGCGATCGACAAGTTTGATCTGCAATTCGATGTGCGGTTCTCTACTTACGCAGTACCTATGATACAGGGGGAAATCAAGCGGTTTCTGCGGGATGACGGCATGGTGAAGGTGAGCCGCACCCTGAAAGAGAATGGCTGGAAGATCAAGCAGGCGGCTGAGCACCTGTCACAGTTCTACGGCAGGGAGGCTACCCTGCAGGAACTGTCGGCGGAGACAGCGCTGTCGGTGGAAGATATCGTGATGGCGCTGGACGCCAATGTGGAGGTGGAGTCCATCTATAAATCGGTCTACCAGTCTGACGGCAATGAGATTTATCTGGTGGATCAGGTAGTGGATAGCGCTGGCGGCTGCACGGCTGGGTTAAGCCATGCCAACGAGGATGCAGAGAAGGAAAAAATCCTAAATCATATGCTGCTGGAGCAGCTTTTGTCGACGCTCCCGGAGACGGAGAGACAGCTCATCCATATGCGCTATTTTCAGGAAAAGACCCAGGTGGAGGTGGCCAAAGCTCTGGGGATCAGCCAGGTACAGGTGAGCCGCATGGAGAAGAGGATCCTGCTGCATTTGAGGCAGGAGGTTGGGTGAGAATGGAAGAAAAAACGGAGTTGTGGGGGTAAAAGATGATAAAAAGTAAAAAAATACCCCCATAACTTGCATCATTAGCTGTTATCAGAATCAGCATCCAGTTGAAAAGGGATATTGTTCTTCTTTAACAGGGATTTTAGGTAGTCAATTTGTGAAGCTTGCTGTTTAAGTTTCGGTTGATAATATTCGGCATCTTCTTTTCTGGTACGTTCAATAATCTCCGCAGAATTTGTGCCGCATAGATTTAAGATTCCTTCGCAGACCATAGGTGAATTATCTCCTTTCCATTTTAGATTGGCAGTAGTGATCTGTTGCATATATCTGGTGTAAAGCTCATCTTCTTGATGCAGTCCGTAATCTTTGGCGAGGCGGTTTGCTAGACGGGAATCTTCAAGACGATTTGTGAGGCAGCGCAGATATAGGTTGTCTTTGGAAGATAGTTCCTTTGTAACGATAATCTGTGTAGTAAATGTTTCTTTATTGATATAATACACTCCGGGGAAGGGTTTGGCAACCTGTAAATTTCTTTCGCGCAGAAGATGCTTCATGAGCTTTCGGGGATAGTGGCTGCTTAAGAGAGTCAGACTGATGTCGAGGCTGGAATACTGGTTTCGTCTGCCGGTCTGATCGATGAACAAGCCGGCATAGCCGATGGTCTTATAGTAGGAGTCGATATTGGCAGAGGAGCCGATTCCCTTTATTTCCAACAGGTTAAAGGTTCGGAATATCTGCGCTATATTTTTAGGAATATCTATGACTGTCAGTTTTTTTATAATGAGCAGGTCGATTCGATAGCTGTTTTTACCAAGGACATATTCCGTCAGGTATTCCAAGGAGTCGGAGTAGTCGTGAAGTTCGATCTGGAATGCGCAAGTGGCGGCCTCGTGCCAGTTGATATTAATGCGGGATTTAGATTTTTTGGACATAACATTAGATACCTTTCGTAAGAGAAAACCTTGCGGTTTTATTAGAAAATGCTTAGAGATAATAGAATTATAGTTGTTCGTTTAAGAAGTATTAAATATATTTTGAAAATACCATAAACGGGGAAATGAAGCAAAGGGTTTTTCGTATGAAAGAGGTAGAAAAGAGAGAGCGAAAAGTCATAGGTAATCCTGAGACAGATCAAGATATAGAACGTTTTCAAGAGTGCTTTAGGAATAAATACAAAATGTGGTGTTGTGCATTTTTGATATAGATACAATTACGAGAAAAAATCATACAGGTATTGCAACAGGAAATGGGAAATCATGCTTCATTTCGTGCTCTTCTTCCACATTATAAATTCTTCGAAAATTTTTAGTTCCGCAAGCTTATTTTTGGAAAAATTCTCTAATCGAGGATGCTGTACATAGGCGGGGTCATGTCAGAATGGCTGTCGCTTTTATATTTGCAAATATGATAAAATATAAGTATCATTGTAATAAAGGAAAGAAAAATGGCTGCCTATATTTGTAAATTCAGCGCGATCGTTTTGATCGTGTCACCTATCTATCTATTATTGCGCCGTCCCTGGCGGCATTGGGATAAGAGGGAAACTGTACTGACGGTTTTTGTACTGTTTACTGTGGCATTATTGGCGCTGGCCTTTGAGGGCACTTACAGCACACCCTATGCCATGATAGAGAGTATGCGCCACAGAGTAACTTCCGGTGAAAGGATCAATCTGGTCCCATTTCGGACGATCAGCACTTTCTTCGTCCACTTTATGCCGGATATATTTCTTGTCAATATCGTGGGTAACATTGTGATGTTCATGCCGTGGGGCTTCGGAATAGTTCTGTTGTGGAAGAAAAATCAGTCGGTCGGGCGTGTGCTGTTTTTATGCTTTCTAATTACAGCCTTGATCGAGGCGGGGCAGCTGTTTATTGGCAGAAGTGTGGATGTGGACGATCTGATCTTGAATTTTGCCGGGGGATGTGCGGGAGCGGCGTTGTGTGCCGGGGTTAAGCGGAGGTTTCCGGTACTTGGGGAGTTTGCGAAGTGAATGGATATCAGGGCGGTAGCCGGAATGGCTATCGCTTTTTCTGTCCATTTACGTCGAAAAATATCAAACATTAGTTGGATTGGCGCAAATACACCTGCATTGTATTCAAGTTATCTTTGGGATATGATACAAGTAATCGTTGAGATGGAGGGACTAAAAATGAATGACCATTTAATCGGTATACAGATTTCAAAATTTCGGAAAGCAGCAGGGTTGACGCAAGAGGAGCTTGGAGAAGCGGTAGGAATCAGCGGTCAGGCAGTAAGCCGTTGGGAATGTGGAGGTGCGCCGGATGTAGCATTGCTGCCGGCTATTGCTGATAAATTAGGAGTTACGATCGATGCTCTTTTTGGACGGGACGGGAGTGAGCGGCTGGATGTGGAAGGGGTGGTAGGCCGTTATTTGTGTTCTTTTCCGGTAAAGGAGCGGCTGGACAAGCTTTGCCGTTTGGTCTGGGCATCTGTCAAACATCAGCTTGATGATGGGCTTGGCATACCGGAGATGGGATATCTGGAGACCTGTCACCCTGACACAGGTGATGGCCGGAACCGATTAATGCTCAGTCAGATCAAGACCTCAGGCGGTATCCTATTGGATATTCATGCGGAGGATTTATCCTTTGTCACGCTCTGGCCGGAACCCAAAGATGGATATGCCGCATGGCTTGCGCCCAAAAGTGAATATCGCCATCTGTTTGAACTTCTCGCAAGGCCGGGCTGTCTGGAACTGCTGGAATGTCTTCATTGCCGAAAACGCAGTTACTTTGTGGCAGAGGCAGCGGCAAAGCAGTTGAAAATGCCTTGCAAAACAGTGGAAGAATTATTGAAAGCATTAGAGGAACGACAGATTCTGCGATCTATGGAATTAGAGTTGGAGAGCGGAGAAGTAAAAGCTTATGAACTTGCCGAACCTGCAGCATTTGTTCCGTTTCTATATCTTGCCAGATGTTTTATGCAGACCGGAATGAATTATATCTGTGTCGGAAACTATGATACGCCGCTGCTTCAGAAGGAAAAGTGGAAAGAGCAGTATAGTTCCCGGAATGTTGTACAGACCGGAGCGAATTATATTCATTTTGGAAGTTATGAAAAACGATAAGGTGGTTCCTATGTTTTGCTATTTTAAAAAATATTGGAAAGAAAACGCAGTAGTCATTCTCTGTCTGGTGGTATTGTGTGGACTTCAAGTAGAGGCAAATATGCTGATGATGCAGTCGTTTCAAGGTATTATTGACCGAAATATGGATCGGTTTGTGTTCTGGACGCTGATTCTTGTGGGGGTCTGGTTTCTTATCTATGGATTCACGGGTGTGGAAACTTTTTTCCGGTGTCGTGTGATCCGTATCATGAACAATGCGATCCGTCAGGATATAGCAGAGATCTTGTTGAAAAAAAGCTACCGGAGTTTTCATGAACAATCTGTTGGAGAATACCTATCTCAATTTACGAATGATATTAGCCAAATAGAGAATCTGGCCTGGAATCCCTTTTTTGATTGTATTCGTTCGGCGGTTACAGTAATATTCAGTATAATTGCACTGTTTACACTTCATTGGTCGCTGTTGGCAGCATCCATTGTAACAACAGTGATCATGCTGTCTGTTCCAAAGCTTTTTCACAAGAAGATGGAAGAGTTGGGCACTGTCTGTACGCAGAAACAGGCAACAGCAGTGAGTCAGCTAAAAGAGCTGTTGACCGGTTATGATGTTCTCCGCTTTTTTGATCAGGAGAGGCGGTTTGTCCGAGACGCAAAACAAGCCAGCGATCAAATAGAAAAGCCCAAATTTCGTTTGGCTTATGTAAAAGGATTTGTCAGTGCAGGAATGGGTTGTGTCAACATTGTCTGTCAAATGCTGCATGTCATTTTGATTGGCGTATTGTCTGTCCGAGGAATTATTTTACAGGGGGCTCTGACAGGCGGTGGTAATTTATGTGGAAATCTTTCTGCCGGATTGGGTAATATGGCACAGGATGTATTGTCTATGTCTTCCGTAAAGCCATATTTTGAAAAAATTTTTGGTAATATAGATAATTCTGCTGAAATAGCAACAAGAGCGGAAATGAGTGCAAAGATGCAGATGGAAGATGTGCAGTATGGAATTGCGATGGATCATGTGAGTTT
>JAAUZN010000071.1 GCA_014804565.1 Lachnospiraceae bacterium | reverse complement strand
CTGTCTTTGCAGGATTTTGCAGTGCACATGGAGGAGTCCGGACGAGCCAGGGTAAGACACAGCTTTGACGCGAAATATTATCACATGAAAGAATATCGGGAGATCGACGGGTATTGTACGGCGGTCTGCTGTCAGGAGAGCGGGGACATGGCTTACAGCATGATCCCGGTAGAACTGTATTGAGAATGGAGGAAGCAGGATGCTGAGGAAGAAGAGGATCTGGATCGCGATGGTGATCCTGGCAGTGCTCTTTGCGGTCTATGTCGTATTCGTATATTGTCTGGTGAGCGCCTGTCTGGTCCCTTCCTTTATGGATAAGCTCAATGCATTCGAGGATATCACGCGCAAGTGTTACAGCGAGCAGGTACAGACAGCAGATATTCAGGAAAACAGAAGTCAGCTGCTGCGAGAAACGGAAGAATGGGTTGAGACGGCCGAACGAACAAAAATACAAACAGAAACGCCGGACGGCTACCGGCTGACTGCGGTGGAGTTTCCGGCGGATGACCCGGACAGTGAGCGGTGGGTGCTTCTCCTTCACGGCTATACCGGCTGGAAGGAGGAAATGTACCAGTTTGCCTGCTGGTATCATGGGCAGGGATACTCTGTGCTTGTGCCGGATCTGCGCTGCCAGGGCGAGAGTGAGGGAGACTTCATCGGTATGGGGTGGACAGACCACTATGACTGCACGCTCTGGATCGATCAAATTTTAGAACAGTGTCCGGAGGCCGATATCGTACTCCACGGCCAGTCTATGGGAGCCGCTACGGCGCTTATCATGGCGGGAGATGCGCAGGTGTCCGAGCACATTAAGGCGGTGGTCTCCGACAGCGCGTACACGGAAGCCTACGAGATGTTTGGAGATAAGATCACGGAGTGGTTTCATCTGCCCGCCGGTCCTTTTGTGGATTCCGCCTGTGTGATGCTGCGTCTGCGGGGCGGCTATAACCTGAAGGATGCGTCTCCCCTTCGTGCGGTGGCGGCAAGCGGCATCCCGACGCTTTTTATCCACGGGGATGAAGACCGGATGATCGATGTGGGCATGTCCTATGAGCTGTACGAGGCTGCCGCCTGTGAGAAAGAGCTCTTTATTGTGGAGGGTGCCGGACACGCGCAGGCACAGGATAAAGATCCGGAGGAATATTACGGAAAAATTAAAAAATTTTTAGGGCGTTATCTTTAGTTTTAGTACATTGATATCTGAGAATGTGATACAATATAAAAAAATGGAAAGAAGGATCGTCTATGAAGGGTAAACCGGAAAAAAGACCATATGGGGCGGCAAGGATGGCAGCAGGGGCGCTGATCGCGGCGCTGCTTTTGTTATTTTCTTTCGGACATACGGAGCAGGCTGTGGCGCAGGGCGCGGAAAAGCGTCCGGTGCGGGTCGCCTTTTTCCCGATGGAGGGCTACCATGAGGTGCAGGATGATGGCAGTTTTTCCGGAATGAATGTGGAATATCTGGACAATTTATGTAATTATGTAAACTGGTCGGTGCAATATGTCACCTGCGACAGTTGGGACGACGCCCTGCAAATGCTGGCGGATAAGAAAGTGGATCTGGTGGGTTCTGCACAGTATTCCAGGGAGAGAGCAGAAATTTACGATTACGCCGATCTGGCAAGCGGCTATACCTTCGGTGCGATCGCGGTGCCGGGTGACAGCCCGATCGCTCACGAGGATTTTGAGGCTATGGCGGACATTTCCTACGGTGTTGTGTCCACCTATGTCAGAAAACAGGAATTTTTAGAGTATCTGACGGGGCATGGGATCACGGCTCCCAGGCTTCAGGAGTATGAGAGTGCGGCGGCGCTGCAGGAGGCGCTGTCGAACGGGGAGATCGACGCCATGGTACATTCCCTCACGGAGATCAAGGAGGGACAGCGTGTGATCGGACGCTTTGCTCCGAAGCCCATCTACTATATTACCTATCAGGGCAATGATGACCTGCTGCGGGAATTAAATCAGGGAATCGGGGATCTTAAGATGAACCGCCCGGAGCTGGAAAATGAACTGATGGTCAAGTATTATGACAGCCGTATGGATCAGACCATCCTTCTGACCAGTGAAGAAAAGACTTATATTGCACAGCAAAAAGCACTGACAGTTGGTTATCCGGTTGACTGCTATCCCTTCTCTTATGAGGATGAGGACGGCGTATACTGCGGCCTTTCCAGACAGGCTCTGGACGAGGTGGCTGCGCGTACGGGACTTACCTTTGACTATGTTAAAATGACAGATATTGAGGAGGCGAAGCGGGCACTTTCGGAAGGCCGTATCGATATCATGAGTTACTGCGGCGAGACGGAAGGAACGACAAGGCTGACAGGATACACTCTCACCAAGGAGTATGTGCAGGTGCCCAGAGTCGTCATTATGAAGCGCGGAGAGCGGACAGAGTCGATCGGATCTTTGGCGGTGGCGAAGGAGCACGTGACGGGCACGGGCCAGGTGCCTTATGCAGGGGAGAATATGGAGCTTCTGGTCTATGAGACTCAGAGGGACTGTCTGGAGGCGGTGCGGGAAGGCAAGGCGCAGGCGGCTCTCTGCGACGGTTATCTGGCGGAGTATCTTCTGGGTTCCCAGCTGGGGTTTGGACAGTTGGAGATCCATACGGTCTTAAGTGATGTGCATGGTATTTGCATGATGGTACTGATGGATGAAGAATCGCTTTTGGTTGACATCCTGAATAAAGAGCTTACGGAGATATCCGATAAGACGGTGAACGACTATATGCTGCAGGACAATTTCTATGCAAAGGTGAGCGTGGATGCCTTCATCCGGAATCACAGCGTCGCCATCATTGTGATCCTGCTGGTCGTTGCGGCCTTGGTCATTCTGGTGCTGTATCGGATGTTGAAGAGCAGCAGGCGTCTCCAGAAGCTGATGTACAAGGATACGGAATTTGATATCTGGAACCTCAACTATTTACAATACATAGCCTCTCAGAAGCTGCGCGCCGATGTCGATAAGAACTATGCCATTGTGTATACGGACATCTGTCAGTTTAAGAGCTATAATGCCATTTATGGCTGGGATGCAGGGCAGAAGATCTTAGGGCGCATCATCGAGGTGATCGAGTCGGAGGTTGACAATGAGACAGAACTCTTTGCCAGAAGTTACGGCAGTCATTTCGTGCTCTTTGTGCATTATGAGGATATGGCGGCGCTGACAGACCGCATGATGGCTATGACGCACCGGATCTCCGATCATATTTACGAGCAGGAGGGTGTTCACATGGTGCAGGCGCTGGGAATCTGTGCTGTGGAGAAGGGCCATACGGATATTCAGCTTGCACTGTCCTATGCGATGCAGGCGGTGGATCCTCTGCGGGACAGCTATATCAATGTCCTTCAGGTTTACGATGACAAGCTCCGCGAGCAGCTCAGAGAGCAGCATGAGCGGGAGAAGCTTTTAGATTCAGTGGATTTTCAAAAGGATTTCGTGGCATACTATCAGGCGAAGGTGGATATCCGCAATGAGAAGGTAGTGGGAGCGGAGGCGCTGGTGCGTTTCAAAGATCCCACGGCTGGCGGCGCCATCCGGGCTCCCGGTTTCTTTGTGCCCTACTATGAGCGGACGGGCAAGATCACGGAGATTGATTTCTTCGTGATGGAGAGCGTCTGTAAAATGCTGCGCAGGCGGCTCGATCAGGGGCTTTCTGTGGTTCCTGTGTCCTGCAATTTCTCCAGGACGCACTTTGTGGAGGATGGTTTCCCTGAGCGGTTTGAGTCTTTGATGGTGAAGTATCAGGTTCCCAAGGAACTGATCGAGGTGGAGATCACGGAAACCCTGGTGGTGGAAGAGATGCAGCAGCAGAAGGTAAAAGAGAATGTGGAGATTCTCAGAGGAAACGGCGTGCATCTTTCTATCGATGACTTTGGCTCCGGCTATTCTTCTCTGGGCGTATTTGAACAGATCCCCGCATCGGTGATCAAGCTGGATCGCTCCTTCTTATTGAATAATGAGAACCGGGAGAGACAGGTACAGATCATGAAAAATATCGTAAATCTGGCAAAGGATCTGGACGCACAGGTGGTTTGCGAGGGTGTGGAGACACAGCAGGATACGGAACTGATGATGGAGATCGGCGCTTATGTTGCTCAGGGCTACCGGTATTGCAAACCGGTGCCGGAGGATGTGTTTGAGGGGATGCTTACATGAGGAAGAAGATCATGATCGGCTTATGTATTCTGGCGGCGCTTCTATGCTTTACATATTGCTTTATCGTGTTTCGGATCCGCTCCGGGAGCCGTTTTTATCTGATCTGGGGTCTTGGGGGTATATTTTTCATCGGTCTTGCGCTGATGATACGATTTGACTTATGGAGTCAATTCCCGTTGCGGCTGCGGCAGACGATCACCGGACTTCTGATCGGCGGCGTTCTGGCCTTTGTGATAGTAGAGGGCTGTATATTCGTTCATTACAGGGATCAGGGAAGGCCGGATCTGGATTATATCATAGTTCTGGGAGCCCAGATGAAACCGGCAGGGCCAAGCGTGGTGCTTAAATTCCGGCTGGATGCGGCATATGAATATTTGACGGCCAACGAGGACACGCTCTGCGTGGTGTCCGGCGGACAGGGTGCAAACGAACCCTGCACTGAGGCGCAGGGGATGTATGACTATCTGGTGGAGAAAGGCATTGCGCCGGAAAGAATTTTGATGGAGGACAAGTCCACGGACACCTCCGAAAATATCGCTTATAGCGCGGCACTGATCGGCGGGACAGATTATGAGGTGGGAATCGTCACCAACAATTTTCATGTGTTCCGGGGCGTGATGTTAGCCAGACACGCGGGCTTTGAGAGCGCCTGTGGCATATCGGCCCGCTCCAACATCTATTTTCAGCCCAACAATCTGGTGCGTGAGTTTTTCGGGATCATGAAGGATCTGGTGTGCGGAAACCTGATCTGACAGCGCGTTTTGCGAATGGGCGTGAGCTGAACTGAACCGATATTTTAGTGTTGGCTTGTGTCTGACAGTATGATAAGATAAAAAAGATGTCAAGGAAATTACCTGGAGAAGAATGTGAGAGAGCAAAAGACAAAAGACCGGAATAGAATAGGCAAAGCGGCAGCTGTGGTCTGTCTTTCTCTGTTTCTGGCAGGCTGTGGCGCGGATGGACAGCCCAGCTATACCAAGCAGGGTATGGATGCCGTTGCGGAGCTTGACTACGAGAAGGCGCTCACCCTGTTTCAGACGGCGGAAGAAAACGGGGAGGATGCAAGACTCCTCTATCGCGGTATGGGACTGGCCTATCTGGGAAACACGGATTATGAATCTGCCATAGCCTATCTGGAGAAGGCGCTTAAGCTGGGAAGCGCCAGAGTGGAAAATCTGGATTTTGATATCAATTATTATCTGGCTACGGCATACTTTAAGAACGGACAGAAGGAAGAGGCAGTGGGCGTCTACGATGCGATCTTGGGACTGCACCCGGAGGAGACGAACGCTTTTTATCTTCGGGGCTGTGTCAAGCTTTCGGAGGGGGACTTTGAGGGCGCGCAGACGGATTTTGATACAGCGGTCACTCTGGATCCGAAGAATTATGACCAGATGATCCGGATCTATATGGTGCTGGAGGAGTATGGCTATAAAGAGGCGGGGCAGATCTATCTGCAAAACGCCATGACGGAGAATGAGAAGTCGATCTCGGATTATGATATGGGCCGGATCTGCTATTATATGGGAGATTACGAGAACGCCCGCAATTTTTTGGAGAGACTGAAGACGACCACGGACTATGGCGCGGCTCTGTATCTGGGCAGAACCTACGAGGCGCTGGGCGATTATAACTATGCAGCCAGCATTTATGCGGGCTATGTGGAGTATGACCAGACCAAGGCTGAGATTTATAATCAACTGGGGCTTTGCCGTATGCAGATGGGAGAGTATGAGACCGCGCTTGACGCCTTTCAGACTGCGATGAATATTGAGAATAACGGCATGATGCAGACCTTGAAATTTAACGAGATCGTTGTCTATGAATACATGGGTGAATATAAGACAGCAGCGGCTCTGATGAATAGTTATCTACGCAGCTATCCGGATGATGAGATCGCCAAACGGGAATATGAGTTTTTACAAACTCGCTAAAAAAGGAAGGGAGAGTGTATTATGAAGAATACTTATGTGCGTGTAAAGGGCATTATCAAAAAGGGAGATACTTATCTTCTCTTAAAAAGGTGGGTGGATGACCGCATTCCGGAGCCTTATATTTGGGAGTTTATTGATGCGGAGGTGCCTCACGGGGATTCACCGGATGACACGATGAGAAGTGCGATCACGGAGCTTCTCTCGGTGAACGCCAAGATCGAGAAAATCGAATATACCTGGTCCCAGCTTCTCGGCGAGACCCATTGCATAGGCATTGCCTATATCTGTTCCATCCCGGAGAATGAGGAGTCCCATATCGTTTTGACGGAGGACTACGGAAGCTATGAGTGGGTGAAAAGAGATCAGATCCCGCTCTATATTGATAACCAGTATGTGTTAGCGGATTTGGAGGGCAAGGAGCTTTGATCAATACATTAGTAGATAAAATCAAAAAACTGGAGGCGCCTATCGTGGTCGGATTGGATCCGACCATGAAATTTGTGCCGGGTTATATCAAAAAACAGGCTTTTGCGGAGTACGGAGAAACCATGAAGGGCGCGGCGGAGGCAATCTGGCTCTACAATAAGGGGATCGTGGACGCTGTCTGCGACCTGGTGCCGGCTGTGAAGCCGCAGATCGCCATGTATGAGCAGTTCGGCGTGGAAGGAATGAAAGCGTTCCAAAAGACGGTGGCTTACTGTAAGGAGAAGGGACTCGTGGTGATCGGAGACGTCAAGCGCGGTGATATCGGCTCCACCTCCGAGGCCTATGCGGTGGGACATTTGGGACAGGTACAGGTCGGTGATACCATGTGCCGCGGTTTTGATGAGGATTTCGCCACAGTGAATCCGTATCTTGGTTCTGACGGTGTGAAGCCCTTTATGGAAGTGTGCAAGCAGGAGAAGAAGGGGCTCTTTATTCTGGTCAAGACCTCTAACCCCAGCAGCGGAGAATTTCAGGATCGACTGGTACTGCCTGAGAATGCGGTGGATATTTCCGGAGCCCGCCCCCTCTATGAGATCGTGGGCGAGAAGGTGGCAGCCTGGGCGGCGGAGCACATGGGAGAAGAGTACAGCTATATCGGCGCTGTTGTGGGTGCGACCTATCCGGAGATGGGTAAAGTGCTGCGGCGGATCATGCCCAAGTCCTATATACTGGTGCCCGGATATGGCGCTCAGGGCGGTAAGGGCAAGGATCTCAAGCACTTTTTTAACGAGGATGGCTTGGGGGCGATCATCAATTCTTCCAGAGGCATCATCGCGGCTTATCAGCAGGAAGCTTATGCGAAATACGGAGAAGAGAATTACGCCGAGGCATCGAGAGCCGCTGTGCTGGACATGAGAGAGGATATCAAAGCGGCCTTGGGATAAGGAAAATTGAATATTCTGTTAAAAAAGTCAAATACTATCCTGTAGGAAAGAACGAGAACACTTTGGAATGGAGGATAGTATGTTAGGAAAGCAGAGTATTCGGTTTGAAAAGAAGCCATATATCATTGGAAGCGGCTCCATCGTGGGAAACAAGGAAGCAGAGGGTCCCATGGGTGAGCTGTTTGACAAGATCGGTTATGACGATAAATTCGGAGCGGCAAACTGGGAAGAAGCGGAGAGTAGCCTGCAGAAGGAGGCGCTGGAGATCGCTCTTTCCAAGGCTGGGCTGAAAAAGACCGATATGCAGATCGTCTTCGCGGGAGATCTGCTGGGGCAGTCCATTGCCAGCAGCTTCGGCATGGCGGGATATCAGCTTCCCCATGTGGGACTTTACGGCGCCTGCTCCACCTGCGGCCTGTCCTTGACCATGGGCGGTGCGATGATCGCCGCCGGGTTTGTCGAGAAGGCTGCCTGTATCACTTCCAGTCATTTTGCCAGCGCGGAGAAGGAGTTCCGGTTTCCTCTGGCTTACGGAAACCAGCGGCCCAAGTCGGCGACCTGGACGGTGACGGGGAGCGGCGCTTTTATTCTGTCTGCGGAGGCAGGACAAAAGGTGCGGGCTGTGATGGAGGGAGCCACCGTCGGTAAGATCGTAGATTACGGCGTGAAGGATTCCATGAATATGGGCGCGTGCATGGCCCCTGCGGCGGCGGATACGATCCGGCAGAATCTGGAGGATTTCGGAAGAAAGCCGGAGGATTACGATAAGATCATCACAGGCGATCTGGGAATGGTAGGGCAGAAGCTTCTGTTTGACCTGCTCGAAGAGCAGCAGATCGATATCAGCAGACAGCATATGGACTGTGGTATCGAGATCTATGAGAGTGAAAAGCAGCATACGGATGCGGGCGGCTCCGGCTGTGGGTGCAGCGCGGTAGTGCTGTCAGCCTACATCCTGAAAAAACTGGAGGAGGGCGTGTGGAACCGGGTGCTCTTTGTGCCGACGGGGGCGCTTCTTTCTAAGACCAGCTACAACGAAGGACAGTCGATTCCGGGAATCGCCCATGGGGTGGTGCTGGAACATTATAATGGATAAACAGAGTACAATAAAAGTGTAAGGTAGGAGAGCAGAGATTCAGGCGAGTCTCTGCTCTCTTTTTACGTTCTTAGAATTATGTAAACCAAAAATGCAAAGTATGCCGAAAAAAGTGCGTTTTGTACCATGTGAATGAAATGGAATGTTATGATCCGGAAGGTGGTACAGGATTGTTTGTGATCAAAAATAATGTTATAATCCTAATGTCAAATCTTTGATAAAACCGAAAATTGCCTGCAGGGCTGTGAAATGGGGTAGGATCTATGCGGGAGATGGAATTTAAGATGGAGCGGCCCGGTCTGCTAAAAGAGGGAGACCGGATCACAGTGACAGAGGGTGTTCTCCCAAGCAACTATTATTATACGATAGATCCGTCTCTTGCCATGTCCGGCAACTTTCCCTTTCGGGAGAGGATGCTGGAGCGGGAGGGCATCGTGACCGAAGTGAAGGAGACAGCCAGAGGATATTATGTGGTGGCAAGATTCGGAGAGTAGATAAGTGAAGGAGGAAAAAAGTTATGTTAACTAAAGTGTCCACAGATAAAGCGCCGGCGGCCATCGGGCCTTATTCGCAGGGAATCATCGCGGGAGATTTTCTGTTCGCATCGGGGCAGATCCCGATCGATCCCGCCACGGGAGAGATTACAGGTAAGGATGTGACCGAGCAGGCGGAGCAGGCGATAAAGAACGTAGGGGCGATTCTTGCGGAGGCGGGAACGGATTATACCAAGGTGGTGAAGACTACCTGCTTTTTAGCGGAGATGGCGGACTTTGCAGCCTTCAATGCGGTGTATGAGAAGTATTTTACCGAGAAGCCAGCACGCAGTTGTGTGGCGGTGAAGCAGCTGCCGAAGGATGTGCTGTGCGAGGTGGAGGTTTTGGCATATTTGAAATGAAAAATATTATTTTAATCGGCATGCCCGGCGCGGGAAAGAGCACTGTAGGCGTGGTATTGGCAAAAAAGCTGGGATATGCTTTTCTGGATGCGGATCTTGTGATCCAGAGCAGGGAGGGAAAGCTGCTCCATGAGATCATATCCGAGCGNGGCGTGGAGGGGTTCTGGAAGGTGGAGGAGTCNGTNGGNGAATCNATCGAGNCNNNCNGGACNGTNATNGCCACCGGAGGAAGCGCTGTCTACGGGCCGAAGGCNATGGANCATTATAAACNGATCGGCACNGTTATCTATCTTTCGCTTCCGCTTGCCGGAATCAGGGAAAGGCTCGGCGATCTGGATGAGCGGGGCGTGACGCTGCGGGAAGGACAGGATNTGGANNGCNTGTATGCAGAGCGGCTTCCTCTCTATGAGAGATATGCCGACATTACGGTGGCGTGCGAAGGGCTGGAAATCCGGGAGATCGTAGAGCGGATCGCCGATATGCTGCAGCAGTAAAATATCATTTTTAAAAATTGCATAATTTGTGAGAAAGTACAGAGAATATCAAAAAGATAAGAAGATAGATATTCTCTGTTTTCTTTTCACGGAAAAGAGGTGTGATATGGATTATTTAAACGCATTTTGGGTAGGCGGTTTGATCTGTGCGCTGGTACAGATCCTGATGGAGCGGACGAAGCTGATGCCGGGCCGTATCATGGTGCTTTTGGTGGTGCTGGGNGCAGTGATCAGCTTTTTCGGATGGTATGAGCCTTTTATGGAGTATGCCGGAGCCGGAGCCAGCGTGCCGCTTCTGGGTTATGGCAATATCCTGATGAAGGGTGTGAAGGAGGCCGTGGATGAGAGCGGCTTNATCGGCCTGTTTCAGGGCGGCTTTAAGACCGGTGCGGTGGGATGNTCGGCGGCATTGATCTTTGGCTATCTGGCGAGTCTTATCTTTCAGCCTGGGACGAAAAAATAACTTTTGTGACAAATTCTTTGAAAAGTGAAGACGATGTCAGATCGGTTTCGTTATAATAGATATAAGACAGAGGAGAGGGGGCAGAAAGATATCGGACGGGAAGAACAATTATCAGCGTTGATTGATTCTTACCAACATCTTGTTTTTTCTATATGCTATAAGATGACGACAGACTATTTTGCCTCCGAGGATCTGACACAGGACACCTTTTTGTCGGCATACCAGCATCTGGCGGGATTTGACGGAAAGCATGAGAAGGCGTGGATNTGCCGGATNGCCACCAATAAGTGCNTGGATTATCTGCAGAGCGCGGGAAGGAGAAGCATCCCCACGGCGGATCTGGGGCTTACGGGTGCCAGAGCGCCGGANAGGCAAAAGACAGTCGGAAGCCGGAGCAGAGAGGATGGCGGAAACGATGCTGTGGTGCAGCAGACGCCGGAGAGTATCTGCCTGGAAAAAGAGGTGCGGGATATCTTGCTCGCCAGATGTCTTTCCCTGAAACCGCCCTACGACGAGATCGCCAAGGCTTACTACTATGACGAGCTGGATGCGGGCGAGATCGCGAAGAGACGCGGNGTCGGCAAAAAGACNGTGCAGACGCAGATTTACCGGGCAAGGAGCATGTTACGCAGGATGTATGAAAAGGAGAAGGGCGCATGATACATAATATAATGGAAAGCATTACCGATGAGGAGCTGACACGGCTGATCGAACAGGTGGAAGAGCGGGAGCTGATCCATGCGCCGGGGCATCTGAAGGAGAATGTGTTTCTTCAGCTTGACAGGCAGAGACGGACGGCGAAAAAGCGGCAGCTTTTTTCCTACCGAGCCAAGGTCCTGGTGGGAATGGCAGCGGCCCTGACAGTGCTTTTCCTGGTGCCTGCGGACGGCGCGGAGAAGGTTGATAGTCCGCGGAACAGCATTTTGAGCAGTCTGCTGCCGGAGAAAGAGGCAGGCGGCGTGGACGAGTGGGAACAGGACGCTATCGAAAGGCAGCAGGATATCGACAAGACCTGGGAGCGATACCGGGAAGACCAGGCGAGAGCGGACGCGAGAAAGCAGTATTTTCAGGATGTAAAGGATAAATTGCAGAATATAGAAAATTGGGAGGTTGAATGATGATGAAGAAAAAGAAAAGCAGATTTTGGTTGTTCCTATTTTCCCTCTTTCCGGGGGCAGGCCATATGTATCTGGGCCTTATGAGGATGGGACTCAGCTTTATGTTCGGTTTTATGCTGTCGGTTGCACTGATGAATATTACGGGGCTTGATGTGCTGGTAGTGCTGCCCTTAACGATCTACATATACAGTTTTTTCCATGCCAATAACATTGGCGGGATGGATGATGAGGCATTTGCGGCGCTGGAGGATGAATATCTTCTGGGGTTCGGCGATATAGACAGAGATCGTTTCAGGCTGGATCGTAGAAACCGGAATCTGGCGGCGGTAGTGCTCATTATTCTGGGTATCTGTATGCTGTGGAATGTGGGCTTCGGGATGATCCGGGATTATATCGGCTGGGATAATCCGGTTATTAAGGCTATCTACTACACGATGAGAGACGATGTGCCCAGAGTCGTGATCGCCATAGCCATCATCTGGTTCGGCGTGGTGCTGCTGCGGGGAAAGAAGGAAAGCAATCTGGTGGAGGATGCGTCCCGGGGGCAGGTGAAGCAGATTGAAGAGATCGTGCAGACAGAGCAGGTGAATCAGACACAACAGAAGGAGGACTAGACCTATGGAAGCACAGGAAAAGGGTGATATATTCATGCAGGAGAGAGAAGGCGGGGAGCTGCGCACCCGCCGGGTAGGCTCCGTAACCTTCGGATTGACATTGATCCTGTTTGGCGTTCTGTTTTTAGTACATATCGTGGTGCCCTCTTTGCATTACGAAATGATCTTTATGCTGTGGCCGGTGGTATTCGTCCTGCTTGGGATCGAGATCCTGATAGAAAATCACAGAAGCAACACCAGACAATATAAATTTGTATACGATTTTCCGGCTATTCTAATGCTGGCTATGATGCTTCTATTCGCCATGGTGATGGCGGTGGTGGATTATGCGATGCACTACTATCCGGATGTCTGGTGGTAGCATCATAATTCTTCATAGTCTATCTGGCGTTTTTCTAAGAAATGTTTGACGGCGTGATCCCAGAGCGCGTCCGGTGTCTTATCCATGAGAAAGGTGTGGAAAGCGGTGCCGGTTATGAGTGTGAGGGCAGCGCCGTCATATTTGATATTGAGCACAAAGGCCTTCACCTGATCGGCGGTGACAGCGGTATCTCCTTTTTCCAGAATGGCGGCTGTGTGGCCGGGGATCAGATGCAGCACGAATTGAAAGGCCGTGGGTGTGCGCTTTCCCTTGATCAGATCGAAGCACACAGGCCGGATCGTTTTCCAGGCTGTAAATTCATAGGGTCTGATCTCCTTATCTTCCCATTCCTCCGATGTATAGAACTCTCTGTTCTGGCGGCCGTCTATCGTGAAAGTATTGTAGGTGCTGATGGATGCTTCCTCCAGCAAAAAGGAGTCGAAATCCTCTCCGGTCAGAAGCCTGCTCATAAATTGTTTGATGTTGGTTATTTTAAGTGCGATCATATGTCCTATTTTTCCTCTTTATCCGGCTGTTGTCCGTCATGTGCCAGCCATTTGCACTCTGTTATCTCCATATTGGTGAAAGTTGCTTTAAATGAGGAATCTTCCGGGCTGCAGGCATAGATACCAAAACGGATCTCATCGGTGGCATCCCACATATGACATATTCTCATCTGCGAAAAATGAACGCCATCTTCACTACACTCAATGCAAAAATCGTCTTCCCTGCGGCTCAGGCGATACCACATAGACTTAACGGATGCATCGATCGCTGTGGTTGCCCAATCGGAATATCCGTGATTCGTCGCAACACTGCCCAAATGCTGGAAATCCTCATTTTCATATTCAATAGAACCTTTCAGCCAATTATCGCTGTTGAGATACATAACGACGCCGCATTGGTCAAAACGATGCTTGCTTTCAAACTCGGTCTTTACGATGAAAGAGAAAAACTTTTCGGATGTCTTCATCTGTAAGACAGGAGCATTGTCATTCCTGAAGTGATAATATGTCCGCTGCCATAAATCTGTATGCGGCTTCGTAATGATCTCTATCTTATTCTCTTTAATATCATAACTTTCGGGTTCCCTTGTCCATTCTAATTTTGTTACATCAAACATGATCATTCCTCCTGATTGCGAAAATCTGATTGGTATCTTTGATTGTAAAATAATTGCTTCCTGTTTGCAATGTGTATTTCTAATTTGCATAATTGGTTATTCTATGATAGTATAAGTAGTAATGAAAACTATGTGAAAAGGTTGCGGAGGCTTTATGAGTTATAAGATTGTGGTGGACAGCTGCTGCGAGCTGCCCGAAAAATATAAAAGAGACAGCAGATTTCAAATCGTCCCGCTGGGATTGGAAGTGGGAGATTATGTGATAGAGGACGATGAGAATTTTGATCAGAAGACGTTCTTAAAAAAAGTGGCGGATTATCCGCTCTGTCCGAAATCCTCCTGTCCCTCCCCCGAAAAATACAAGGAGGCCTATCATGATGAGGCGGAGGAAGTCTATGTGGTGACTCTTTCCTCCCATCTGAGCGGCAGTTATAACAGTGCAGAGCTTGGCAGAAAGCTTTATGTGGAAACCTACGGCGATAAGAAGATCCATGTGGTGGATTCGGAGTCCGCGAGCTGCGGGGAGACGCAGTTGGCAGAGAAGATCGCTGTCTGCAAGGAGGCGGGACTTACTTTCGAGGAGACCGTGAAAGAGGTGGAGACCTTTAAGAGGGAGATGCGCACCTATTTTGTGCTGGATAATCTGGAGACCCTTCGGAAAAACGGGCGTTTGAGCGGCGTGAAAGCGCTGGTAGCATCCACCTTGAATATCAAGCCTGTGATGGTGGGAAACAGGGGCGTGATCGAGCAGAAAGGGCAGGCCATCGGTGTGAACAAAGCCCTTGCCAGGATGGCGGACTGCATCGTGGAAGATGTGAAAAAACCTGAGGAAAGAATGCTGATGATCACTCACTGCAACTGCCCGGAGCGGGCGCAGTATATGCGCAGNCTGATGGAAAAGAGGGCNTCNTACCGCGATNTTCTGATCATGGATACCGCNGGNGTCAGCAGNATGTATGCNAACGACGGCGGCGTGATCGTNACTCTCTGATTTAANTTNTTTAGTATNTGCCGAGGCTGTGATAACAGCCTCGNGATNGAGCGNAGCTTTTCTCGCTCNATCGGNTCACCANAAGTTTAATTCNATNGGCGAGAAGAGNACNGCNAGGATNAAAATGATCTGTAAAGCCAAAATCACCGGCATTCCNTAGAGGAAATACCAGTGTCTTGTCTTGTGGCGAAACAGATGCATGCCTATGATAGAGCCGATGCTGCCGCCTATGATGGCCANTACAAATANTGTNGATTCAGGAATGCGAAAGGCCCGTTTNACGGCCTTTCGCTTATCTATGCCCATCATCAGGAAGCTGANCACNTTGACAGCAGCGANATATAAGATGATGATATCAAATGAATTCATAGTCTTTAGAGTAACCTTTCACCCTGCTCCTGCATTTTCATGGCGCGAACCTTACAGGATAAACCGAAGAGATTGATGAAGCCCTCCGCATCGTGGTGATCGTAGAGATCTCCTGTGGTGAAGGAGGCAATGCTCTCATTGTAGAGAGTGTAAGGTGAGGTAGTGCCTGCCTTGATGATATTTCCNTTATACAGCTTAAANTTCACTTCNCCGNTCACATACCGCTGGGTGGATTCNATGAANGCCTGCANNGCNTCGCGAAGCGGNGTGAACCACTTNCCCTCATATACGACCTGTGCGAATTTATTGCCAAGATCNGCNTTCAGNGCGTAGGTGTCGCGGTCNANGATCANCTCCTCCANCTGCTGGTGTGCNTCGTAGAGGATCGTGCCGCCGGGNGTCTCGTAGACGCCGCGGGATTTCATGCCCACTACGCGGTTCTCCACGATATCCACNATNCCGATGCCGTGCTTGCCGCCCAGCTCATTCAGGGNAGCGATGATATCCGCTACCTTCATCTTNTTGCCGTTGACGGAGGTGGGGATACCCTTNTCAAAGGTCATGGTNACNTATTCNCCTTCNTCGGGAGCCTTCTCGGGTGTGGTGCCAAGTACCAGCAGATGCTCNNAGTTAGGCTCNTTGGCNGGATCCTCCAGCTCCAGACCCTCGTGGCTGATGTGCCACAGATTGCGGTCACGGCTGTAGCTGGAATCTGCGGAGAAAGGAAGATTGATGCCNTGCTGACGGCAGTATTCGATNTCNTCNTCACGNGANTTTANNGTCCATTTCTCGTTTCTCCATGCAGCNATGATCTTTAAGTCNGGNGCNAGNGCCTTGATACCCAGTTCGAAACGGATCTGGTCGTTGCCTTTGCCTGTTGCGCCGTGGCAGATAGCGGTAGCGCCCTCCTTGCGGGCAATCTCTACCAGTTTTTTCGCGATGACGGGCCTTGCCATGGAAGTACCCAGCAGATATTTATTCTCGTAGACCGCGTGNGCCTGNACGCAGGGAATGATGAAATCGTCGCAGAATTCATCGGTCAGATCTTCTATGTAGAGCTTGGATGCACCGCTTGAGAGAGCGCGCTCCTCCAGACCGTCCAGNTCNTCCGCNTGGCCGCAGTTGCCGCACACGCAGATTACCTCATAGTCAAAATTTTCTTTCAGCCAGGGGATGATAACTGTGGTATCAAGTCCGCCCGAATACGCAAGAACTACTTTTTCTTTCATGTCAGTTTCCTCCATTTGATAAGTATTGAAATTGCTATGGCTGTTATCTTCTATACGCATATCGCCCGCAAAGAGAAATAGCAGGCCACGTTTGNTCTTAAAACAATATACAACAAGATTGCACAGATTGCAAGTGTAAATTTATGCATATTTTTTTGAATATTCTTGATTTTTGTGCATAAAAGGAAAAATATATTGAATAATATACATTTANGATGTATAGTTATACAACAAGGAATCGGATTGTCAACNTGTGACGGGCATGGTATATTATAATGTAACTATTCAGAGCCCATTCGCAAAATCGNNTCATNGCATAGANANNCTTCTTAGGATATGGTTTGGATAANGNGGTATTAGGTCATGGCAAACGAAGATAAAAAAGATTTTAACGCTATGCTGCATGACAGCAAGGATATGCCCAAATTTCAGACCATTACGGATGAAACACCCTACTGGAGAACCCTGAAAGCGAATGGAGAATTGAATCCCAAATATCCCGGCGGTGTGGAAGCACATAAAGAAATGCTTGAAAAAGAGGGGCATACCATTGTGCAAAAGGGCAGGAAAAATATAAAGTATTATGTGAAGGATTACGAGCAGGCGTTGTTATTGCTGTGACAGTGGAATGGAAAGAATTGATTGGAATGTACAGAGGTCATAATATGGAATACCTTCATGCAAAAAATGAGAATATCGAAGAAATCTATCAGTTAGTAAGAGATACGATAACCACAATATACCCGAAATACTATCCAAAAGAAGTGGTAGACTTTTTCTGCGAGCTGCACAGCAGAGAAAATATTCTGAAGGATATNGAAAGCGGACTGGTTGGCATGCTGGTTGATAACGGTCAACTGGTCGGGACGGGAANCTACAAAGAAAATCATATAACNAGAGTNTATGTCAGCCCNCNATTTCAAGGNCAGGGNTATGGCAGNTTCATTATGCAGACGTTAGAAGANAAAATTGCAGTAGATTATNNNGATGCTNANTTNGATGCNTCNCTTCCGGCATGNCANATGTANGANAAAAGAGGCTATNTAACGCAAAAACATGAAAAATGGGATGTTGAAAACGGTGTCGTATTGGTATATGAAGTCATGCGGAAAGAGTTAGTGTGAAGCGAAGGAGTTAAGTAATGAGAGTGGAACATATAGCAATGTATGTAAATGACCTTGAGAAGGCAAGGGATTTTTTTGTTAAATACTTTCATGCGAAATCGAACGACGGCTATCATAATAAGACCACAAACTTTCGCTCTTATTTTTTGACCTTTGAGGACGGCGCAAGAATTGANCTGATGTGNCATCCTGATATGCAGGATGCAGAAAAGGGAATTAGAAGNACGGGGCTTATTCACATAGCATTCAGCGTCGGCTCAAAGGAAAAAGTGGATGAATTGACACAGATACTCAAAAANGANGGNTACGAGGTNTTATCCGGNCCNAGAACAACCGGNGATGGATATTATGAGAGCTGTATTGTGGGAATTGAAGGGAATCAGATAGAGATAACGATTTGATAACTTTCGGTTTACAGGCGAATAGATCAGAACTTAGAATGTAAGGTGAGATGGCAAATGAATGAATATATGCAGTATTTAGCACAGCTGATTCCTGAAAAGGATAGTCTTAAACTTGTAAAAGAGGAAGCAAAAAAATATTACAAATCACATTCGCTTGATGATTGTTTTAACATGGGGATTGAGCTTTATCAGTCGGACAATTTTCAAATTCAGGAAGTGGGCGTTTTTCTTTTAGGATATTCTGCGCATCACAACGTTTCTGCATTGTCTTTTTTGAAAAATACAGTAAGCCGGCATGATAGCTGGAAAGTGCAGGAAATCTTAGCTATGGCNTTTGATAACCATTGCAAGATCATCGGATATGAGGCTGCTTTACCCTTGATTAAAGAATGGTTAAATAGTGATTGNGCTAATGTTCGCAGGGCTGTTTCAGAGGGACTCAGGGTATGGACAAGTCGTCCTTATTTTAGGGATAATCCCCAAATTGCAATACAGTTATTATCTGCTCAAAGAGAAGACAAAAGCGAATATGTGCGAAAATCGNTTGGAAATGCTCTGAGAGATATTAGCAAAAAATATCCTGAATTGATTTCAGAAGAACTNAACTCATGGGATTTATCATCTAAAGAAATTAAAAAGGTACATAAACTGGCGAGCAGATTTTTAGANTNGGNTTAAAAATTTCGGAGGAGAAAAATGATTTCTGCAATTTATGACAGACGGAGCATAAGAAAATTCTTACCGACACCTNTAGCAGNAGAGGATATTACAGATATCATTCAAAGCGGNATNAAAGCGCCTTCTTCTAAGAANCGGCAGCCCTGGAAATACATTGTGATACAGGGAAATGCCAAAGAAGAGATGTTAAAGGTCTTTCGCCGGGGAATCGAGAGAGAGGAAAACGAAAACGCCTTGCTGCCTCAAAGCAAACAGCACATCGCTGCGGCAAAATACACGGTTGATATTATGGAAGATGCACCGGTTATTGTTTTTGTCGTTAATTCCTTGGGGAAAAGTCTTACGGCGGAGTTGACGCCGGAGGAACACGTTTATGAGATCTGCAATATTCAATCCATAAGCGCGTCCATACAAAACATGCTTCTTGCGGCCACGGAAAAAGGGATAGGCAGCCTTTGNATCTGTGATATTTATTTTGCATATGCAGAGCTGTGTGAGTGGCTCAATGAGCACGGACAGCTGATTGCGGCAGTTGCGTTCGGGTATCCCAATGAGTTCCCGAAGGAGAGACCGCGNAAGGAGATGAAAGATGTCGTTGCATGGAGGAGATGATGACATGGCAGACGAATACAGGAAGAAGGAGAAGAGGCGTCAAAGATGCANGGATATAACATAATAGCAATATTTAATGAGCATGCGGATAAGATATTGATGTGTAAAAGAAGAAAAAATCCATATAAGGGATTATCGAATTTTGTCGGTGGAAAGATAGAAGAACATGAAAATGGATTAGATGCAGCATATAGAGAACTTGAAGAAGAAACGGCAATAACCTCAGATGATGTCATGCTCTCTCATCTGATGGATTTTACATATTATTTTGAAAATTGCTATCTCGAAGTATATGTTGGAAAGTTGAATAGGGAAATAGATGTCATTGGAGAAGAGAACGAGTTATATTGGTCTACACTGGATCATGACTTCTTTGATGTAACACAATATGCAGGAGAAGGAAATATTGGGCATATTTTGAAGCATATCGAAATGTTTCAAAAGGAATTATTGGAAATTTAAGAATGATAAAAAGGTTTTCCTAACTTGTGCTTGTAGAGGAAGAGGGCGAAATTATCAATGAAAAAGTTATTGTTGATTACGGGTGATATAGCAGCAGGGAAATCGACGTTTTCAAAAATATTGTCTGAAAGATATTGTGCCGCTGTATTTCAAAAAGATACCATAAAAGAAATTTTAGGTGATCATGTTGGGTTCCATAATCGTGAAGAAAATAAAATTCTTTCAAATGCAACCATAGAGATTATGTGCCATTTATTTTCACAGATTGCAGTATCAGACAATAATGTTATTCTTGAGGCAAATTTTCATGAAGACGAGTTGAAAAAATTACATTCCATCGCTCAAGAAAATCAATACGATGTTTTAACGCTCGTATTGCGGGGGAATGCAGATGTTTTGTACAATAGATACATTCACCGTATGAACGAGGAAAACAGGCACCCTGTTCATTTAACCACAACGTTGGATGTAAAAGAGGATTTTGTTAAGGTGGCAGAATGGATTCGGAATGAGAGGGTTATAGGGAAAAAGTTGG
>JAAUZN010000070.1 GCA_014804565.1 Lachnospiraceae bacterium | reverse complement strand
TCCTGTGTCCGCAGAAAAAAGATCATCCGCCGGATCAATTGCATGGATAAATGTCAGAAATGTTCAAAACTGGCACAACTCGCCGAACCCTTCGGTTACGGTTATCACTGCCGCTATGGTTTCTTCTCTTCCACTCTGGATGCATGGCAGAAAGACGCCGGCTACACATGGCTCTACGATTATATGGCGCCCCGTTTTCAGATGGTTCTCGATGCCCTTCCGATCTATTTTGATTATCACGGCAAAACATGGCTGATCGAACTCTGGAAAGGACAATACGGTATCAATACCGGCGCGGAGATCGGCATTTATCACGCCGACCGTCTTCTGTCGGAAGAAGAATACAAGACAGCTTTTTTCACTGCCGCCGAAGACTCCGAGATGCTTCCCTGCACCTTACGGCTGTGCGACAAAACGGAAACGGTATGCGCCCTGCTTTCCGAACGTCATTGGTGGCTGACTATGTTTTTGCCCGGCCTTTTCACAGAACCTTCTGATCTGTGTATGGAAGCTTCCATCTGTTTCCCCACTATACAAATGCGCAACGCTTTCCGTGATGGACTCTGCCATGCAGGATATTCTATGGAAGATATCTCCATACAGGGATGTTGTCTATCTCTCCTGTTCCGAACCTGCCGGGAGGATAATTTCAATCTTCTGACACGCTTTTGGCGCCGTCTGTCCCAGTTCCTCAACCAGATATTCTGCAAACTGTATATTTGGGTTACAAGACCATTCCTCTGCACAGAAGATCGTATCCTTTTCCTCTACTACCATCTTCCTGTTGCCTTCAGAATGCTGCTTCGACTGCGCAGATTTCACAGACGCTGTCATAAGAAAAACGGCTGCCGCCCGCCAAGATATTATTGCCCATGCCGTACGCGTAAGGAGGATGTATCATGAGTACCTCCAGCCGTCTGGAACATGCCTTTGCACAGGCTCCCGTCCTCCCCTTCAATATGTGCTCCAGATATGTCCTGGTGAGTGACTGCCACCGAGGTGTGGGTACGTCCTCCGACAATTTTTTAAAGAATCGGCACCTATACTTCGCTGCGCTGGAGCATTATTATCGAAACGGCTTTACCTATATTGAACTTGGCGACGGCGAAGAGCTATGGGAAAACAGGAACCTGCGTAATATTATCGAAATACACAGTGATGTCTATGATCTGCTTTCCTGTTTCGATTCGCGTAACAGGCTGCATCTGATCTACGGTAATCACGATATCATCCGGAAGAAAAATCCGGCTTATCACGAGGCGCTCATCCTGCGCTCGGAAGCCTTTCCCGAAAGGTCACTGTATCTGACCCACGGACATCAAGCCAGTCTGCTCAATTCCACCTTCTGGCGTGTAGCTCGCTTTCTGGTGCGGTATTTCTGGAATCCACTTGAAAATCTCGGCTTCTTAGACCCTACAAGCGCGGCAAAAAATTATAAAGTAAAAGAAAAATGCGAGGAAAAGCTGCGCCGTTTTGCAGAGGAAAATCATTATATTCTGATCACCGGACACACCCATCGTCCGGTCATGCCCGAGGAACCTGCCTATTATTACAACACGGGAAGCTGTGTGCATCCCAGCTGCATTACATGTATTGAGGTGGAACGCGGACAGCTGACTTTAGTAAAATGGAGTATGCAGGCAAGACCCGACCGTATACTGTACGTGGAACGGGAAGTGATCGGTGGTCCGATTGAAATATTATAAAACGCATCGGACATTTAACTGCCATAAATATTTTAAATTCCCATTGACATACTGAAAGTTTCTTGTATAATGAGATTCAATATGTAAGTTTAGTTTTGGTAAACTTTTAGTTTAATAGGAGGAATCTATGGACGGCAACTCCGGTAAAACCGGCATCGGCAATAAAATAAAGGAACTTCGCAATAAAAAGGGACTGACACAGGAGGAGCTGGCGGACCGCTGCGAGCTCTCCAAAGGGTTTATCAGCCAGGTGGAGAACGACTTAACCTCGCCCTCCATTGCCACACTGATCGATATCCTGCAGTGTCTGGGCACCAGCCTCAAAGATTTCTTTAACGATGCGGGCGACGAACAGATCGTCTTTCGTCCGGACGATTTTTTTGAGAAGGTGGACACCGAACTCCGCAATAAGATTGAATGGATCATTCCCAACGCCCAGAAAAACATGATGGAGCCGATTCGCGTCACACTGGATGCCGGCGGCTCCACCTATCCCGATCAGCCCCATGAAGGGGAGGAATTCGGTTATGTACTTTCCGGTTCCGTAACCGTCATCATCGGCAACCGAAGCATCCGGGCAAAAAAGGGAGACGCCTTCTATTACCGTCCGGATTCCGAACACTATATCAAAGCAGGAAACAAAAGCGGCGCTGTCTTTCTGTGGATCAGCACACCGCCAAATTTTTAAAAGACTACATACGAATAAATCGGAGGGATTACTTCCATGGCAAAAGAACTGATTCAACTGATCGATATCTCCAAATCCTTTGACGGGCAGATGGTTTTGGACGAATTAAATTTAAGCATACACGAAAATGAATTTGTCACTCTGCTGGGGCCCAGCGGCTGCGGTAAGACCACGACTCTGCGCATTTTAGGCGGATTTGCAAATCCCGACAAAGGAAGCGTGATCTTTGACGGAAAGGATATCACCCATGTCCCGCCTAACAAAAGGCAGTTAAACACCGTCTTCCAGAAGTATGCGCTCTTTACCCACATGACCATCGCCGAGAATATTGCCTTTGGTTTGAAAATAAAAAAGAAATCCAAAAGCTACATAGACGACAAGATCCGCTACGCGCTCAAACTGGTTAATCTGGATGGCTATGAAAACCGTATGCCCGACTCCTTGAGCGGCGGCCAGCAGCAGCGTATTGCCATTGCCCGCGCCATCGTCAATGAGCCAAAGGTTCTTCTCTTGGACGAGCCTCTGGGCGCGCTCGACTTAAAACTGCGTCAGGAGATGCAATATGAACTGATCCGTATGAAAAATGAGCTGGGTATTACTTTCGTCTACGTCACCCACGACCAGGAGGAAGCCCTCACCATGTCCGACACCATTGTGGTCATGAATCAGGGCTATATCCAGCAGATCGGTACGCCTGAGTCTATCTACAATGAACCCGAAAATGCTTTTGTGGCAGACTTTATCGGGGACAGCAACATCATTCCCGCCACTATGATCGAAGACAGGCTGGTCAACATTCTTGGTACCCGCTTCGCCTGTGTGGATACAGGCTTTGGCAATAACAAACCGGTGGATGTGGTCATCCGTCCGGAAGATGTGATTCTGGTGGAACCCTCAGAGGGCATCATACAGGGCGTCGTGACCCATCTGATCTTCAAGGGCGTTCACTATGAAATGGAGGTACAGGCAGGCGGTTTTGAGTGGCTTGTGCACTCTACCACCCTCTTCCCGGTTGGAAAAGAAGTCGGGATCAAAGTAGATCCCTTCAATATCCAGATCATGAACAAGCCGGAATCTGAAGATGAGGAGGCGGTTGCAATTGACATCTGAGAAAAACAAATGGCTCTCTGCGCCTTATCTGGTCTGGTCCGCCATCTTTATCATCATCCCTCTGGGTATGATCTTTTATTACGGACTGACCGACAAGACAGGAGCCTTCACTCTTGACAACATCATAGCGATCACCACGGCAGGGCACGCGAAAGCGCTGCGCCTCTCTCTCCTGCTGTCTCTGATCAGCACGCTGGTCTGCTTCCTGCTGGCCTATCCTCTGGCATTGATCCTTGCCCAGGGAAATGCCAAGAGACATAATTTTATCATTTTGATCTTTATCCTGCCCATGTGGATGAATTTTCTGCTGCGTACCCTGGCATGGCAGACGCTGCTTGAAAAAAACGGTGTGATCAATCAGGCTCTTGCCTTCTTCCATCTGCCGGCCCTAAAGATCATCAACACTCCGGCTGCGATCATTCTCGGCATGGTATATAATTTCCTGCCCTTTATGGTCCTGCCCCTGTATAACGCCTTATCCAAGATCGACCAGAATGTGATCAACGCCGCCCACGATCTGGGCGCGGGAAATGTCTATACCTTTATCCGCATCATACTGCCGCTCTCTGTGCCCGGTATCATCAGCGGTATCACCATGGTATTTATTCCCGCCCTCACCACCTTTGTGATCAGTTCGCTCCTTGGCGGCGGCAAACTTCTTCTGATCGGCGATGTGATCGACCAGGAATTTACAAGGACCTCCAACTGGCATCTTGGCAGCGGCCTGTCCATGGTGCTTATGATATTTATTCTGGTCAATATGGTGCTGTCCGCTATTTTCGATAAAGAAGGGGAGGGTAACATGCTATGACATCCATTGCCAAAAAAATCTACATAGCTCTGATCGTTCTTTTCCTGTATGCGCCCATAGGCACTCTTATGGTGTTGTCCTTTAACCGGAGCAAGACCCGTGCGAAATGGGGCGGCTTTACCCTGCAATGGTATACAGCGCTGTTCCAGAATGAAGAGATTTTACGGTCCCTTTTCAATACGCTGCTCATCGCGCTTTTGTCCGCTCTCGCCGCCACGATCATCGGCACAGTGGCGTGCATTGCCATGACGGGCATGAAACGCAGGACAAAGACAATCCTTATGGGCGTTACCAATATTCCCATGTTGAACGCGGATATCGTCACCGGGATCTCTCTCATGCTGCTCTACATAAGCCTGGGCATTAAATTCGGTTTTGGCACCATATTACTGTCACATATTACCTTCAATATTCCCTATGTGATCCTGAGCGTGATGCCGCGCATGAAGCAGCTGAATCCCAGCGTCTATGAAGCTGCGCTGGATCTTGGCTCCTCCCATCTGAATGCCTTTTTCAAGGTGGTATTTCCCGACCTGCTTCCCGGCATCCTTTCCGGGTTTCTCATGGCATTCACGATGTCTCTGGACGATTTCATCATCACCCACTTTACGAAAGGCGTGGGCGTGGATACCCTGTCCACGAAGATATACACTGAGATCAAGAAGGGAATCAAACCGGAGATGTACGCACTCTCAACGCTCATTTTTATGACGGTTCTGCTGTTGCTTATTTTGATCAATCTGTCACCGGACAAAAAATCGCCGCTCCGCAGCGACGATTCAGGAAATAAAAAGGAAAAACTATGAAACAAAACACACTTTTCACAATAAAAAAAGCAGCTCTCCTGCTATCGCTTGTGACCACGGTCATCCTGACCGGCTGCGGCTCCTCTGACAGGGGCGTAAACGGGCAAGTCATCGTCTATAACTGGGGAGAATACATCGACCCTGAAACGATCCGTATGTTTGAGGAAGAAAGCGGCATCCGGGTGATCTACGATGAGTTTGAGACGAACGAGAGCATGTATCCCAAGGTGGAATCCGGCGCCGTGGCCTATGATATCGCCTGCCCTTCCGACTACATGATCAGCCGAATGATCCAAAACGGCATGCTATCGGAAATTGACTATGATAAGATGCCGAATGCCAGGAACAATATCGGCGCACAGTATTATGAACAGTCCAGAGGTTTTGATCCCGACAATAAATATTCTGTCCCCTACTGTTGGGGCACTGTGGGTATTCTCTATAATAAAACTATGGTAGAGGAACCCATCACACGCTGGGAACAGCTCTGGGATGAAAAATATGCAGATAATATCCTGATGCAGGACTCCGTGCGGGACTCTTTTATGGTGGCTGAAAAGCTAAACGGATTTTCTATGAATACTCTGGATCCTGCTGAATTGGAGATCGCCAAGAACGCCTTGATCCAGCAAAAGCTACTGGTACAGGCCTATGTGGTAGACCAGGTCAGAGATAAGATGATCGGCGGCGAAGCCGCCATCGGCGTCATCTATTCCGGAGAAGCCATCTACACACAGCGCGAAAACTCCGATCTGGTGTATGTAGTTCCTGAGGAAGGCACCAACGTATGGATCGATTCCTGGGTGATCTTAAAAAATGCGCCCAACAAAGCAAACGCGGAGAAATTTATTGATTTCATGTGCCGCCCCGACATCGCGCTCCAAAACTTCGACTATATTACCTATTCCACACCAAACACTGCCGCAAGAGAATTGATCGAGGATGAGGAAATCAAAAACTCAGAGATCGCTTTCCCGGATCTGTCCCAATATGACAATCTGGAAACCTATGTATATCTTGGCGAGGATGGGGATGAATTCTACAACGAACTTTGGAAAGAAGTGAAGTCGTACTAGGCTTGCGTTAAAAAGGCATCCTGCTTGGGATGCCTTACATTAACTATCATAAACTTCTCTCCTATGACCCACCGTAATAATCAAAATAACCAATTTATCATCCTGAATATCTGCCAATATTCTATAATCTCCTATCCGATACCGCCATTCTCCACTTCTGTTTGCCACCAGCCCTTTTCCGTATTGCCTCGGATCTTCACAATCAACAAGATTTTTTTCAATCCATCCAATAATAAGAGCACTGATATGCTTATCCAATTTTTTAAGCTGTTTAATAGCCAGAGACGCATATTCCACTTTATACATGATCACTCAACCCCAACATCTTTTTCACTTCTTCATGGGAATATGTCACCGGATTTCTATTGTAATCTTCCATCGCTTTTTTATAAGCTGACAGATCATATTCATCTTCAATCTTCTCAAGTATGGTCTGCCGAATCAATTCGGACACATTCATTTTCTTTAAGTCCGCATACTGTTTGATCAGACTGCTATCCTCATCGCTCAATCTTACTGATATTGTCATCGCTTATGCCTCCTTGTAATACATTGTATTACGCATATGTTGTAATGTCAACAAGATACTTATATTTTCAGTATATGCTTTTATTGAGGATTCCGGGCAATTATCCTCTTTTTCATTGTAAACTATTCATTTCTATTTCCGCCGCTCTCACATCATCAAGGGTTTCGATACCCTCAACATTCGTTGTAATCCAAAAATAGTATTTCTTTCCATCTATTTCACTTATCTGAATGACATCTTTCACATTCTCCGAATTAATCGTCATCNAAAAAATATTCTCATCCGTAGATACGCCCCATGCCGGCGCNCCNACNTCGTCAGATCCGACTCCACGCCACATAGTATTTGCAATGTCTTTTNTNATTGTCTCCTCTGCGGTGTAGCTGTCACTGCTTCCTTCGCCATAAGACAAACCCTTACTTCCAGAGCAATAATATAAATCATCCTGCNTAAAAAATTCATATTCAACAATTTTTACTTCTCTTTGTTTTAAATATACAAATATTTTTTCTCCCTCCTGTATACGATAAATTTCTTCCAGATCGTCATCACCAAGATATTGCGTTTTCTTTCTATTNTCTATCTCATCCTCCAAAATACTATTTATATCATCGTACCCTTTCGCTCCGATATCATCTGAATAAAACCATGTAAAAGAATTATTCCCCTGAAAAGTTGTTACTATCTCTCTTGTTTTTGAAGTGTCTCTCACAGCAGNTACAATTGACNCTATCATCCCTATAAAAATAATTATTCCCCACAAAGAGCCAACTGTCCAGCGAACTACTTTGGGTGCTTTTAGCAGCACANACATACTCAGAACCAGAGCAATACATAAAATGCTGAAAAGTATATTCCTGATTCTCATATTATCTACAAATTTTACTATTATTGACACAATAACCANCAATGATACTATTAATGACAGGCCAATTCCTATCACTTTTATTCTGTCGTTCATTTTCCCTCCAAATATCATTCAGACAATAATAATCACTTTCCCAATGCCCTTCTAAGCAAAAAGAGCAATTACTATCGCGCTACATACAATGATTGCGATAATAATTGCCCTAATAATTGCGTTAACCCTACTCTAAAACCGCATCAATCCTCTTCCNCTCCTCCTCCGTAAACGTCAGATTGGAAAGCATTCCTATATTNTCAAGGATCTGCGCCGGTTTTGANGCACCGATCAAAACACTTGTGATATCNCCGTCCCGAAGNATCCACGCCAGCGCCATCTGNGCCAGACTCTGTCCCCGTTCCTTCGCGATGACAGAAAGACTTCTGACTTTCTGAATCGTCTCCTCATTGACCGCATCCTCCTGCAAAAACCGCCCGTCGGTGCGGATGCGGCTGTCCTCCGGAATNCCGTCTATATACCGATCTGTGAGAAGCCCCTGCGCTAATGGACAAAAAGTGATGACGCCAATGCCGTGAGAAGCAGCATAATTTTTTAAACCATCCTTCTCNATGGTTCTGTCAAACATAGAATATTTTCTCTGGTTGATGATAAAAGGCGTTCCCATCTCCTGAAAAAGAGAAGCTATTGCAATGGTCTGCTCTTTGTTATAATTGGAGATCCCCACATAGAGCGCCTTGCCACTCCTTACGATTCCGTCTAACGCCCGTGCCGTCTCCTCGATCGGCGTTTCCGGATCGGGTCTGTGATGATAGAAAATGTCCACATATTCAAGACCCATCCGCTTCAGGCTCTGATCCAGACTCGCCACCAGATATTTCTTACTGCCCCAGTCGCCGTAGGGACCGGGCCACATATCGTAACCGGCCTTCGTCGATACGATAATCTCATCCCGGTATTTTCCGAGCCCTTCCTTCAAAATACGGCCGAAATTCTCCTCCGCTGCACCATAGACAGGCCCGTAATTATTCGCCAGATCAAAATGCGTAATGCCGTTATCAAATGCCGTATAGCACATGGCCTGCATATTATTAAAATCTGCATTGGAACCAAAATTATGCCATAAGCCCAGAGAGACCGCCGGGAGCTTCAGTCCGCTTCTTCCGCATCTGTTATACTGCATGGTATCATANCGCTTTTCATTTGCCTCATACATAAAAAGCTACCTCTTCTCACTGTTTATTGATATCNTCTTCCAATTTGCCGGCGAGAACAATCGTCTGTTCCAGTATCTTCTGGATCCGNTTGACATTTCCCATATTNCTTTTTGCTACATCATTCGCTTCTTTTATNGAAGCGATAATGGAGACAAGATGCTCGGTAATGGTATTTAAAGTATTCTTGATCGCAGTTGCAGAATCGCCGCTGTCCTTTGCCAGCTGCCCCATCTCATTGGCAACTACGGCAAATCCTCTGCCGGCCTCACCACTGCGCGCCGCCTCAATAGACGCATTCAATGCAAGCATATTGGAACGGGAGGCATTCTTGCTGACATTATTTACCACCTCAACTGCATCGTGTACATCACCCTCGACACCATTTGCCATCCTGTCCATTTCCGTCAGCTTATGAAACAAATTCTCAATTCCGCCAACGACCGTCTGAATAGATTCGTCAACAGATTTAACCGAGTCTTGAAATTGAGTCGCTATCCCNGCCATCCGCTTCTTCAAATCAACAGAGTATGTACAGCTCACACATCCNACGACTGTCCCGCCATCCCTGANCGGTATTAAGTCTCCTTCAAACGCCTCACCCATAACTTCTTCCGGCAATAGATTATGCTTCGTCTTTCCGGTTCTGATCGCTTCATCTAGCGCACCGCTCGGGTCTACAAATCTCTCACCCACACTCAATATAGGGGACGCACCCTCCGGAAGAGAATACCCCTGTACGACCCCATCCTTGTCCAATACTGTTATATATACATCGTGATTGCAAATCTGCCTGATGATCGGCAGTAAATTAACGATCTGAGTCAACTGTTCATTTGCCATGGGAAAACCTCCTTATTTTATCTTATTGTATCAGACTTTTGCCAACACAACAAGATACACCATTTCGTTTTCCTCTCTTTCCTTCCCATCACAAGGTTTCATTCATACTCCCTGTTCGATACCCCATCAGATCCATCGTGATATAAGTAAATCCGTATTCCTTGAATTTTTCTATGATCTTGCTTCTGTTTTCCTCCGCCATAAGCATGCCAAACTCCCCCGGTTCGGTTTCGATCCTTGCCATCATACCGTGAATACGCACCCGAACCTGCCGGAATCCCATATCCAGCAGAAGCTGTTCCGCCCGATCTACCATATTCAATTTTTCTTCCGTGATGGTCTCCCCATAGACAAACCGGGATGCAAGACAGGCAAAGGACGGTTTCTCCCAGGTGGACAGTCCCAGATATCTTGACAATGCCCGGATATCCGCTTTCGTCAAATCACATTCCCGCAACGGACTCTTGATGCCCAGTTCCGCCACCGCCAGAAACCCCGGCCGATAATCTCCGTTATCATCCAGATTCGATCCCTCGGCAATATGTTCCATTCCGTTTTCCTCTGCTATCTCCCGGATTTTCTTAAAAATTTCTTTTTTACAGAGATAGCAGCGGTTCTTGGGATTTTGCGCAAACCCTTCTATCTTTAATTCCTCAGTCTCGCATATAAACTGCCTGATCCCTTCCTTCTCGCAAAACGCTGTCGCCTCGTCGAATTCCCTTTTCGGGAAAGAACAGGAGCTTGCTGTCACCGCAATGACTTTATCTCCTAAGGTATCCGCGGCAGCCTTTAATAAGAACGTAGAGTCAACACCACCGGAAAAAGCTACTGCCACAGAATGAAGCTCTTTTAAATATCTCTTTAAATGTTCTAATTTATCCTTCTGTTCTCTTGTAATCTGCTCCATATCCCTATCACTCCCTTTCTATCCCGCACAGGTCCTTTACCACTTCCCCGGCAATGATCAAGCCTGCCACAGACGGCACAAACGCCACGCTTCCCGGAACATCTCCGCGCTCCGCACCCTCATGTTTTATGGGTTCCTCTTCCGAATATACAACCTTTAATTTCTCAACTCCGCGTTTTTTCAATTCTCTC
>JAAUZN010000069.1:42750-212576 GCA_014804565.1 Lachnospiraceae bacterium | reverse complement strand
TCCTATTCTGGAACGGACGGAAGAGCTGAGCAGCCCCCGCGGATGGGAGCGGAACGACCGCTATATCGGATATCTTGGTGAGAATCTGCTCACTTTGTATTTTATGTACCACCGGGAGAAGCTCAATATTGTTCACACGGGGCGGATCATGCTGACGTAGGGGGAAGATGTTATGAGAACAGCTTTTGAGAAATTGCTAAAATCTGAAAATGAAGATGTGTGTGTGAAGGCAAGCTCATCCTTTTTTGTTATTACAAGTGAGAATGTTTGCCGGATTACAAAATCACATATATATGGTTATTGTATTGTTGAAGATAGATGCTATAAAAATTGTGATTTAGAAAATGAAGAATTAAATATCGAAAAAGGATATGGCTCTTATATTTATTTACATAAAACAGATACAGAAATAGAAGTATCAGGAGACGAGAATGGCTCTATTTGTATTTACTTATACAAGAATGATGATTATTGGGCTTTCAGTAATTCTTTTTGGATGCTTTGTGATGAGGTTACAAAGGAGCATCAGATTACATTAGATGAAAATTATGCAAAGCATTATATGAATGTTCAGATGGCAAGTTTATCGGCAAGAAACACTTTGGCAAACGAAATTAAAATCGTACCGCTGTATTCCATCATATCCATTAAAGAGGGGAAACTTACAATCAGAAAGTTTTCTAAAGAGATATTTTCACATACAATCGACAGTGAGGAGTCATTATCAATAATAGATAAATGGATAAAGGACTGGATGTTTTTGATTGATTCGTTAGTTCAATCAGGATATCCGGTTACCTTTGATTTGACGGGCGGGTTTGATAGCCGGGTAGTATTTGCGTTAGCAAGAGCTGCCAAAATAGATTTTGAAAGGGAAAATGTTCGTGTGTTTTCGATTGTGCCGACGACTCTAGGACAAAGAAAGCATAACGGAGAAGATTATGATATAGCAAATAAAATTTGCAGCTATTATGGAATAGCTTTAAATAAAAAAATTGAAGGATTTAATTTGGGAAAACTGACAGGGAAGCAAAGCTTTAATCTTGCATGGCATTCGAGGCTTGCATTTCATAAACAGGCACAGTTTGTCAATTGTTATCATTTGGATCCCGTATTTTATGTCGGAGGAAGATTTGGAGAACCGGTAAGAGGGAAAGTCAGAGATATTGATACATGGTTATCTTATGCGACATCAGCATGCTTTGGCGCAAGAGAATTTGATATTGCTTCCTATAAGGAAGTTATAGATTCAATTGGGGGGAAAGAGGATAGGGACAATTTATTAAGCAGGCATGTAACTTTAGTGAATTTTTATAAAAAAACATGGAGCCGTACCCACTACGGGCTTGAAGGGTTTCAAACCTCGTGCATTAATCAGTATCAAATAAATCCACTCTCTGATGGCAGGTTGTTGCAAATCAGGCCGACATTTGAAAACAATGTGGGCTCAGATTTGATTTATGCCATTATTATCATGCGAATATGTCCGGAACTTTTGGATTTTCCGTTTGCGCATGGCGAGCAGTTTAGTGATGAAACATTAGCTTTGGCTGAAAAAATAAATGCATTGAAAAAGTCATGTTTAAATACTGTATCCGTAAAAAGAGAAATTGATTTTAGTAATCTGGGTGATCCTCAATTTAAAATGAGTCATGATAATTCAGCAAAAAGCGGGGAGGAGATTTTAGAGGAACTGTTTCAAGATGAGCAAAATAAAAGTGCATTTATAAGCAGATTTGGTATTATCGGAGAAAAAGTTTATGAAAAGGCATTGAGTGATTACAGGGATGATTCCATTATATTTCCGGTGCAGAGAATAGTTCCGATAGTTGCGATTATGAGAATGCTCCAATATGAAAAGGATTCATCACCATATAATAACTATGAGGTATTAAAAAGAGAACAGTTAGGCATGCTGAAAAAGTTGATGGAAGAACATCCGGAGTCTAAAAGACTGAAAAGGAAATGCAAAAATGATATTTTTCCGCAGATTCTAGAGGAAAAGGGAATTAGAAGTATTGGTATTTATGGAGCGGGGAATAGGGGGAAATGGCTCTGTGACGAGCTTGCATTGACGGATATTAAGATTGTTTTTGCGACAGACCAAAATTCGGAGGCGCTTTTACCGGGGATAAAAATGATTCCGATTTATGAACCATTTCCACAGGTTGATGCAATTATTGTGACACCAGAGGGATATTTTGAAGAGATAAAGGAAATGCTCCTGCATAAAGATGGAGCGTTAAATCTTATTGATTTACAGGATTATACATGAATTACACCCGTTTACAATTTTTCCAAAAATAAAAACACAAGAAACTTTTATCGGAGATAATTGTATGATATCGTTTCTTGCGGGCATACGAAATTCAGACTCGCATTTAATATATAGCTGTGACGATGGAAATCGTATTAATCCTCCCCAAAGTGTATATATTGGAGATCATGTTTGGATAGGCGAGATGGTGAGAATTTTAAAAGATACTCAAATTGATTCTGGCAGTATAGTAGGAGTGAGAAGTGTAGTTGCCGACAAAAAACCACATAATTCTATTTGAGCCGGAAGTCCATTGAGGCAGATTAAAGACGGGGTGTTTTGGGATGGAACTTGCCCTCATGGTTTTACAGAAGAAATGTCGGAATCAAGTATGAACTATGAGAAATCTATTCTCGAAAATTGAGAAGGCTATTATGAGGATTGTTGGATCTATGAGTACGACGAACAGCAAGTGATAGAATGGGATGATATTGAAGCTGCCCTGTCACACGGAACAGCTTTGGAAAAATGTGATTTTCTCATAAATTTGAATGTTGCTAAGTTAAAAAATAGATTTGTACATAAATAGAGGTCATTTGTTGTCCCGACATTATTAGTTCTCTTTTGTCCGGACGCAAGCTTCAGGTTTTCAATGAGTTCCTTTGCAGAAATCCATTGTCTTTTGCATGACATCGTTTATAATTTCAAGATTCTTCAATGTATCATTGCATTCGAGGGAATGATTGCATTCATCATATACCGTCAGCGGAATATAATTTGCATTGGAGAGCCGGATGATCTCATCTGTATCGCTCCATGGATCTGCTGTCCCGATAAAACCGATCGCATGATTTGGCGCAAAAAGATAAGTCTGTGCCAGAGGCGTATACAGGATATGCCGTGCACTTTTTAATCCATATTTCTCTGCATATGATGCGGCAATGATCGTACCGATGCTTTTGGAAATAAAAAGCACATCATCATATTCAGACCAGACAATATCTGTAAGTTCAGCTTCGGTCTGTAAAAACAGCGCTTCATAGGCTTCTTTCATTTTATCTTCATTGCCGCGGATATTTCCAGCCTGATAGGTATAACTCACATTTCGATAATTCTGATATCCCAGTTCACAAGCGATATTCCGACTATAATATAGAAGGGGTTTATCACAATGGTATCCTATACCCGGAAAGAAAACAGCTATCTTTGACATCATAAAAAGGACCTCCCGCATTTGCAAGTCACAAGGAAGAACCCCGAAAAACCTACAGTTCTCCGGGGCCTTTCGCTAGTCAAATTACTAATCCATAAATTCCACACGGCCGCTGTCGATATGATAGATCGCACCGCATACTTTTAAGTCACTGTCATCTGTTAAGTGCAGCTGCTCCTTGATAACGGAGACGCTTCTTTCTACATTTAAGCGGCAAGCTTTTAACTCGTCTTTTTCATCGCCGATCGCCAGGCGGATTTCATCGGTTATGTATTTTACGAAGCCGGAAGGATTGCTGGTGATGGTCGCGCCTACTGCGCCGCAGTGGGTATGTCCCAGGACAACTACCAGATTAGTGCCGAGATGATCTGCGGCATATTCCACGCTCCCCAGCTGGTGATGATCCATGACGTTGCCTGCTACGCGGATGGTGAACAGCTCGCCGATGCCTGCCGTAAAAATGCTCTCCGGGATAACTCTGGAGTCTGAGCAGGTGATAACGATCGCGTAGGGAGTCTGCCCCTCTTCACATGTCTTTTTCCGTAATGCAGCAGATATGTCTCCGGGGTTGCTGGTCGCATCCAGATAGCGCGCATTTCCCTCTTTCAGCTTTGTCAATGCTTCCGATGCAGGTAAGTTCTGATGTGCCATAATCTCATGTCCTCCATTCTCTTTTTTTTAAGTATAGAAAAATATCAGTTAAAGAAAGTATACCATAACTCGTTGGGGAAATCATCCTGTTTTATGCTATACTATCTAATAAAGTAGGACGAGGGAGATGAACAGCATGTTATCAGAAAATATTCTGTCAAGAATTGAAGAAAACGTGGCGAAGGTAATGATCGGGAAAAAGGAAGTGACAAGGCTGTTGCTTGCTGCTGTAGCAGCGGGAGGTCATGTGCTCCTGGAGGACGTGCCGGGAACGGGAAAGACGGTGCTTGCCAAGGCGCTTGCAAAGTCAATGGGCTGTAAGTTTGACAGGGTACAGTTTACACCGGATCTGCTTCCGAGTGATGTGACAGGATTGTCATTTTTTAACCAGGAGAAGGCGGCGTTTACCTTTAAGCAAGGCCCTGTGTTTACCAACATTCTGCTGGCGGATGAAATCAACAGAGCTACCCCGAGAACGCAGTCAAGCCTTCTGGAATGTATGGCGGAAGGGCAGGTGACCGTGGACGGAGAGACGCGGATGTTGGAGGTTCCTTTCTTCGTGATCGCCACGCAGAATCCTGTGGAGACGATCGGCTGCTTTCCACTTCCCGAAGCGCAGCTTGACCGCTTTATTGCGAAGATACATATGGGAAGCCTGACCACGAGTGAAGAACGTCAGATGATTGACCGCTTTATCAACGCGGAGCCGCTTGCCGAGATTGAGCCGGTGTGCAGTGCGGAGGATATTAGGGCATTGCAGGATGCCTGTCGTCAGGTATATGTACATGCGGATCTGCGTGAGTATATGGTTGCTTTGGTACAGGAAACCAGAAAAAACAATGTGGGGGTAAGTCCGAGAGGAACCCTTGCGTTTCTGCGGATGGCACAGGGCTATGCGCTCGTGCAGGAGCGGGAGTTTGTGGTGCCTGAGGATATCAAGGAGGTTGCACACTGTGTATTGTGCCACAGATTGATCGGTGAATTTGATGAGGCGCAAAAGGCGGCCCTTGTAACGAATCTATTAAACAGTGTGGAACTACCGACAGAGGACTGGTCAAAGAGATGATACTATTTTTATTGCTTGGGGTTCTGCTCGTAGGCGTACTATGGATGTTCTATTATAAATGGCAGTGGGATAAAGAGATTGTGGTGAAGCTGTGGTTTGCGTCCGCTTACGTTTATGCTGGACAGGAGACGAAATTTTACGAGGTCATTGAGAACAGAAAGGCTGTGCCTCTCCCCGTGATGGAAGTGCGATTTCGTACTAAGAGAGAACTCGATTTTTCCAATACATACAATACCGTTGTCAGCGATCATATCTATAAAAGAGATATCTTTGCCATTCTGGGCAGACAGAAGATTACCCGGGAAATCCCTGTGAAATGCACCAAACGCGGCAGGTACATGATAAGTGATGCGGAGATTTCAACCCATACCCTTCTTTATGAAATGCGTTATAGCAAAGGGATAGAGACCGATGCGGAAATCTATGTGTATCCGAAAATGACAGATGTGTCAGAAGTTGCAATGGTATGCGAGCAGCTGCTGGGAACACTGCAATGCGCGAAGCGGCTCTACGAGGATCCCTTTGCTTTTCGCACGATAAGAAGCTATACGACCGACGATCCTATGAAGTCGATCAACTGGAAGGCAAGCGCCAAGACCGGCTCTCTGATGGTCAATACCTATGACTCCGTACAGTCTCAGAAAGCGATGATCTTTCTCGATGTGGAGGATGCGGGCATCATAAAGAGAGAGGAACTGCTAGAAGAGAGCATAGCCATGGCGGCATCTCTGGTCAGAAAGCTTTTGCGGCAGAATATTGAGGTCGGGTTTGCCTACAATGGAGACGGACAGATCATGATGCCGACGAATCGCAAAAGTGAGTTGACCGGATTGGAGCGGATGTTGGCGGAATACGATCCGGAAAAGGGAAATCAGGATTTTGGACAGATGGTGAGAGAGCTGTTTAGCGGTTTGTTCTCTAAAAACCCACTTGCCCAGGATACCCTTCTTATCTTTATCGCAAAAAATCTCAATCAACAGCTTATGGACTGTATCAGCGATTGCGCCGGAGCGTATCAGACGCTGGTTGTGGTGCCGGTGTACAGGAGTGAAAGGACGGCTCAAGAAGAACGCATAGACGCCATAAAAAGGAAGAACAATGTACAGCTATTGATCAAGGAGGTGGCGAGGGGATGAGCGTAAACCGAGGCCTGAAAATCATAGGATATGTGCATGCCACACTTTTTTTCGCGCTGTTTATTCCACTTTTTTATACGGTGACCGGGCTGTCGGATCCGGCAGGGGCAGGCGTATTATATGGCAAATGTCTGCTGATTTTGATTCCTGTGATTATTACTGATTGGGCGGCGAAGCGTGTGAAATATCTGGCTGTTTACCTGGGAATCTGTGCGGCGCTGCTGGCGGCTGTATGGGGGATTGCCGTGTTATTGCATGCTTTTGACACTTATGCGGTATGTTATTGTATCGGAATGTCTGCGGAGATATTTTTCATGGCCCTAAAGAGAATGCAGGGCAGAGTAAAGGAGTCTTCCCGAAGAAAAGACGAAGACCCGCTTGCGGCAAAAGAGGAGGAATTCTTAGATACGCCATTGCTGCCATTTCTGTGGTATTTCGTGGTGATCTATGGATTGGGAGTGCTTTTGAATAGAAAGGCATTGTGCGATATGGCATTTGGCAGCGCAATCGTCTATCTTTTCCTAGCATTGATTGCCACCTATTTTCGTGCGACAAAGGGGTATCTGGAAACCAACAAGCGGATCAAGGGCATTCCTACAAGACGTCTGTATGGGGTGAGCTCTGCCATGCTTTTACTTTTTTTGGTACTGCTTTTGATCGGTATCTTTCCCTCTATGCTTCTGGCAACACACAGACAGTATATGGACATCGGGGGATGGCTGGATGGTCTGGAGCTGGTACCAATGGAAGCTTTGAACGAAATGGAACATAATGACCCAGGCGGAATGGAAATCTGGGAGATGCTATACGATGGCGAACCTGCGCCGGAGCTGCCGGCATTTGTGAATATCCTGTTTCAGGCGATGGGTGGCGTCTGTGTTCTGGCGTTTGCTTATGGGATTTTTCGGGCAATCAGACGGCTGTTTCAGGATTTCCGAAACAGCTGCGACGAGAATGGAGATATCATAGAGGAGATTAAAGACAAAGGAAGAACCGACAGGGAAGAAATGCTGGAGAAGGGACACCGTCATACAGACAGCAATGCGGATAAGATAAAGCGCAGATACCGGAAGATGATACGAAAGCACAGAAAAGACAGACCGGCACCTTATGAATCGCCTGCTGAGATCGAGGAAGGTGCCGGATTGAAGGATGATGAGGAGATGCGGGAGCTGCATAGGGCGTATGAGGAGGTGAGGTATGGACCAACGGAGTGATCGGTTGGTCTTTTTTTGCGTCTTATAGAAATATGGTAATTTTTATAAGCTGAGTGCCGAGTTTTATTGACTACATATTGTAGCTGTGCTAATATTTTATCAACATATGTTGATGTTGGATGAGTACGTTATAGCCATATGAATAGTGGGATTATTAGAGAAACTTTCTGAAGGTAATCCGTAAACTTGATTCCAGAGAAACTTTTTTCAGAAGGGGGATTGTTCGAGTGTGATGTGAAGAGGACGTCGTTTAAATTATAAAATATATAGTAAAGCAACATCTTTATTATAAAAGATGTTGTGTTAATTATGAAATAAAGGTGGAAGAAAAAATGGAGAATAAGCAGCAAAAGATAAAAGAGGCAATTATTTTCAATATTACTATTAAGGAAGAATATGGTGGATTCGCTCTGGCAAGTAATTTCATTACTAAGGTGGTCAATAATAAAAAGTTGAATGCATTAGATGTAATAGGGATTACGAGTTTATTGTGGAAAGATTGTAATGAAAAAAATAACTTTGCAAAAATAACTAAAATCATTCAATCTAAGAATAAATTTTTAGCAATTAGAAAGCCAGAATTATTAAATGATAATATTAAAAATTATAAAGTTATTTATTGTCTGTGGGTAGACGAAAACGCTCTATCGGATATAGTAGATTTGCAATATGATTGTCTTTTAAAGAGATATTTCGAAAATGAGGATATAATAACTGTACTTTTTGGTAGTAAATCATTATTTTTTAAATCATCACATTATTTATATGATTTAGGATGGAAACATGAGGACTTATATAATACTACATACTTTATAGATAGTAGTGAGAAAGAATATAAGGGACAAAGACTTCAAATAAATAATGTGGGAGGATTGACTGATTTTATGCCTTTGTATTTTTTTACAAAGGGAGATCATGATTTATTTGATTTGTTAAGTAATATTATTTCGCCCAAAGAATTAATGGAAATGTATGAAAAGAAAAACTCAAATGTCAGTTCTTTTCCTGCAATTCAAGGCTGTATAAGTTTGCTGAGAAAACAGATTGCACATTCGAAGAAAATAGATGTGAATCAGGTGATAGATTTGCTGTGCTCTGGGAATACTTTCTCGTTTTTTCTTTTTTGTTATTCACTTGCAGCGATTGTGGAAAATGGTTTAAATGATTTTGGCAGTCTTAGGAAATATTATTTGAAAGTACAAGAATATGCTGCAGGATGTGAACAGTTAGTTGAAAATGCGATGCATCACTCCGAAGCGGGGTGTGGAACTGTTACGATACGTTTTCACGAAGCATCTTCAATGTATCTTCTCAAAAGGTATGGAGATGGTCTAGAAAAGGTCCCACATTTAGAGATATTGATTACAGATTACGCGGGAATCAATAGGTCGGGAAATATGGCTGATACTTTTCGATCGCATCTGGAGAATGATAGCAAAGAGATATTTAAAAATCTACAACCAATAGATTTTCTCATAGAAAGAGACGATGTACAGCACAAAGAAGAAATACAGAATGCATTTGCAGAATTTTATAAAAGATCATCACATATAGGAAAACATATTGGATTAAGGATATTTAAACATATTATTGCAGAGAATAATGGAACTTTTACTTTTTATAGTCACCGTCAACACAAACTTGGGCAGGGCGAAAACTATAAATTCCATGAATACAAAACAAAAAATCCGAATATAGATTGTATGCCTGGTACAGGGTATACAGTATTGTTTCCGTTGAAAAAATCACCATATGTAATAACAAGAGCAGAAGTAGGTATTGATGATGGTATTCACCTAGAGAAGAATATTAGCTCTTTTATAAATGAGTATCAATGTGCCTCTGCAAGCATAGATGCTGATGATATTCATTATAGCCGACAGGATGAAAAAGAGAAAATGATTTATGCGCTTTCGCGAAAGTTGCTTACAAAGCGTTTTACTTCTAACGGTAAGCGTAGAATTATTTATATTTCTGCAAAAAATCTGTTGGAAGAATCTGCAGAATATATTGCTAAAGCTTTATTAATGGCTGGTAGTTTGGAATATATATCAGATTATGTTTTTTATGATTGCAGCAAAGCTTTTGAAAGAAACTTTCAGAATACTATGAAAGTCTATTTTGCAATGCAAGAATTGAATTATTTGTTTCAACAAAAGGAATTTGTTATTGCGTTATATACAGATAAGCCAATTGAAAGTAGTTTTATCATTCCGGGGAATTCTCAGAAGACTTTGTGGGTAAATAGGAAGAATAGCTATGCAGGTGGCGGATGGGACGTAGTGAATTGGCTACCAGTTGGTAAGAATGAATATTTAAGTGCGGAAACGGATTATGAGGATGTCCCGCCATATGATATTTTATATGCAATAGACAGAAATGGAAAGAAAGAAACTATATTTGAACAATACATATTGCAGGTGTTGAACACAGATATTCAAGAAAGAATGTTTGGATGCAAAATATCTGGTACACATATGCGCCTTGGTTCAACGATACACATTAATAATTTTTATGAGGCAGAGTTGCTTTTTAGTAATCGTTTATTTGTATCAAGATTTGCATATTTATTGGCAAAGCACATGTATATGGAGAAAAATTTAAATAGAGCAGAATGTATTACGTTTTATAGTTATGCTTTATATTCGGAAACTTTGATAGTTGAGTTAATAAATATACTAGAGAGGATTTATCCTAATAAAGATATTGATTATGCGATATTGGAGAGAGAGGCAGAACATAGGGATTTTAAACATACGGATAGGATAAGATATAGCACTGCATTCAAATCAGAAGAAGAACAGAGAAAGCATTTTCAAAATAGATATATTGTGTGTATTGTGCCCGTTAATTCCACTTTAAAAACGCATGAGAAGCTGATTAGCCTGTTTTGTGAGAATAACGTCGGATTTTCTAGAGAAAGATTTATTGCTAATTATGCTTTGGTACTTGTAGGTTCTGAGGAGAAGAATGAATACTGGGAAATAGAAGAACATGAAAAGGTATTAAAGAACATTGAACTAGATATTATTCCAGCGCCTCAATATTTTATTTTGGTAAAACTAAAATATTTTGAAGCCTTAGGGTGCGAATTATGCTTTCCACCAAATTCATTGGATGAGGTTCCGTTAGTAGAGGTAAATGCAGCATCAACCATACCCAATCAGTCATTTGCCCTATATGAAAATGCTGATGAAAAAAGCCATTTTACTTATAAGGCAATCCGACAGGAAGAAAAAGAACTGTCCGTATTGAAAGATAGCTTGATATATAGGCATATTAGAAGAGGAGAGAATCATTATCTTTATTATTTTAAGACAGATGAATTTTTTGTGAGTAATAAATATAGTATCATACTGTGGCTACAGCAGATACAAAGAAAGGTAGTTATTAATCAGAATGATTATCATGTGTTGTTTTGCCCGGCCCATTTTAGTAATGCTGGTTTTTTGGAATGTGTTAATCGAGTCATATTTCAGGAAGCTGCTCTTATCATTAGAGTAGATGTTGATAAGGAATTTAGGAGCAATATACTTGCCAAGTACTCGAACTTAACAGCATTTATTAATTTGTTGGTTAATAACCAGAGCAGAGCTGCGATTAAAGTTTATTACATTGATGACAGCATTATTACTGGACGTACTTTTTATCGTTCCAAGAGTTTGGTGTCCAGCATTGTAGAAAAATATAAGCAGAAAGAGGACAATATTGATATTCATATTTTTGAAAAAATATTTCTCCTGCTTGATAGAAACTCTAAGCAGAGCCGCCTTCAGTACATTGAGTGTTGGGACAGCAAAAATAAAAAAGAATATCAACTGGATGATAATTATTTTGCATACCGTACGTTGCATGTATCCTCTATGAGAAGTCATGGTGATTCATGTACATTGTGTCAGCTTGAGAGAGAAGCAGAACTTTTATATCGGACATCGGCAACAAGACAAATGTCTTGTTATTGGAAAGACCAAATTGAAAAATTCGAAATAAAATCTTTAAAGGACAAACAGGATGAACAGCAAGCTGGCAAAGTACAAAAAATTGTGCCTAAGGAAAAAGCATTTCGTAGAATGTTCTGCAGTCATGTTCTGGCAATGACGATGTTGTCTTCAATACATGGAAATCGAAAAGAAAATGCTATTACTTGTTTTCTTAAACTGCTACTTGAAGATTATTATGAGAGATCGAAAGAAATTAGCCAAGCAGAGGCTTTTGAGTATTTGCTTTCTTATCTGAAAATTATTTCCAGGCCCTTTCTCGTTTTTGACAAAACGCTAAAAGAGTCTGCTTTTGATGTGCAATTGTTATTAGCGGAGGGCCTTTTAGATAACAGAAAAGTTAAGACGATTATTAGCCATAGCAGTAAGCCTTATTTAAGGGAATCTCAAGCATTGTTTCGAAAACTAATAGAAGAAATTGTGCGCAAAGATTTTAGCAAAGAACAGAAATTGGATTTATTTTTACTTTTGATGAAGCAGTTGACGGAGATGAAGAGTAATTATTTCATCCGTAATGAAAATGTAAAAAAAATAACAGCTTTCGCGGCAGAGTATGATGAAAATGCAAAAGGCAAGTTATATAACCAATATCTCCACCAGACAAAGAAGCTTTTGGGGGTCAATTCTGATACTAGCAAGAGCGCTTGGTTCAGTCATGAGTTATGCCAGAAAAAAGATTTTTTGAGCCTGCCGGAGAAGATATTGAGTAATCTGATTTTAGAAAATACCAGAGCTTACTTCGATGGAATAGAAAAAATATGCAGAAATTTGCAGTGGGGTGATGATGTCATGGAATTTCTGTGCGAAGAGAGATGGTATGGAGCAGAATTTCATTACTATTCGGTTTTCGCCGAGAAAATGAATAGTAAAAAAGCACCTTGTGATGATGACATCAGGCGTTTTGTAGAAAGAAGTTTTCGTATGGGAAAGGAGGACGTTCCTGAGCGGGATAAGGATAATCTCATACTTTTGAAACCGCAGGAGAGTTTTAGGGAACATCTGAATAAGGTGGCAGATAGATATAAAAAACAGCGAGATATGCCATTTGTTAAAAATTTGCAAAAAATAGTAGAAAAGGAGTTGCAGAAGGCTCAATACCGGGATTTTAGATCTATATTGGAAGATTTGGAATTTATGGAAAAAGAGATTAATGTAGACGGCATGATATCCATGCTCGCAGGTGCGCAATTGATGAGCCTTTGCAATACGCATAAGAAGGAATCTACCAAAAAGGGTGAAATAGAGGTTGTTTGCTTTCGTATCGTATGTTTGATGGAAAAAATACTACGAGCTAGGAACGTTAAAATTATTTTAGAGTGCCCGTTGGAATGCGAAGAATGGAAAGATGATATTAGAAAAAGGTATAACAGCTTATTAGATGAATATGGACAAGATGTTAAAAGACTGCAGATGAAACTGCAGGAGGAAAAAGAGTATTTAGAGATTGCCGATAGTGGAGCGAGACCAGAGATTATTGATGAGGTAGAGATTGAAGTCGCGGGGCGCTTGAAAGACTATCGAGAGAACCGAGATGCGCAGACAGACGGTTATTTTATTGATAGAGAAAATGCTTATTTGATTTGGGAGATAGGAGAAGCTGGAAGCATAAGAAAGGATGAAAGAAAGTTATTGATATATGCGCAGTTTTATGAATTGGACTATCCAAAAGATTGGCAGATGTTGCGCAATCTGTTCTGCATGAGTTATCTTCTTAATAACTCGGTATTCGGGATTGAAGATATGGACTACCTTGTCGAATTGATATTGGCAGACAAGGAGCGATTGATGTATAATATGGAAAAGGCACATTCGCATACGGCAGCATCAATTAGAGCTGCGCAATGCGAGTATGTGCAGATGGATGAGGATGCGGAAGGATGCTTTCGATCTTTTGTGCTTACATTATTATCTGACTTACAGGTCAGTCAGGTTTATAGACAGAGCCTAAAAAGGGGATATTATTGTCGAAAACTAAATGTTGGTTTTCATACATGTGGAGAGGCTCTTAATGTGCTCTATGAAAATATGCCACTATTCATTGTCAATCAAAAGCGGATTGGTGATAATGACATATATATAAAAATATATACAACTTTTCCGGAAAGTGGCTTGATAGATGAAGGAGAAAGCAAGCTGGATGAAAAAGATGAGATACTCTCGTATACATTTTCTAATAGTTATGATGAGGTGTTTTTATTACTTTTGGCACTAATAATGAATGCAGCTGGACCGCAACGAACAGGGATAGAGGCGAGGGGAGAAACTGATAGTGAAGAAGGAGTAATAAATGTCTATCTAACGAAATCAGAAAATGGATGCTTGCGAATTGCAAATAAATGTGGTCAAGAAGAGATAGATGTCGAACATATTAACGAAGAATTGTGTTTTCCGCCTCGTAGGAATAAAGGTATTTCTTTGTGGAGCATATCAAGATATGTATATGGTCTGCTTAGCATACTTTTATGTAATGAGATTGAATTGGTAAAAGAGGAAATTCATAAGACCGTGGATCACGATAGTGTAATGGCAGTTCTAGAGCAATTAAGGGGAACTGTTTCACGAACGCTAAGGGAAGAATTCTGTGTTAAGGTTGATGTTAAGAAGGGAAAGGATGGTATAAAATATTTTTATATGGACATACCCATTTTAAAGGGAAAATATGATGAGATTTTTAAAATCAGAAAGGAAGATAGGTAGTGAAAAAATGTAGTTTGTTAGTTTCATAAGTCGGTTTGGTTGTATGATGAGAAAGGAGCATGGTTGTAACGATGAATATTGCAATATTAGAAGATAGACCTATGGTCATGAAGAGTGCGATTGAAAGGTTTCATGATATGGGCATTTATACAACTCATCTTATTTGTTATGACAATAGAATGAATCAGGATGATAGAATGAAAGAGGCGGTCCATACGATGTGCGCGCAGTATGAAATAGAAGTTCTGCACGCAAATAAGCAGAATTTTGACACAGTGTTGGATCAGGTCTACCAGGATGAGGAGATACAGTTCTTATTTGATATGGATTTGCTTGATGATGGATCAAATCGCTTTGAAGAGCGTATTAATGTTATTTATGCGATGAAAAAGAAAGAACAGGAGAATGGCGATAGGATATGGTTCTATACGACTGGACCGGCTTATGCGGTTGAATCAATTAATGAATATTTTCCTGACAGAAATATACCTGTTAGTAAATTTGATGCAAAAAAGAATCAGGTGATTTTTGATTATAAGTTTATAGAGGAGAAGTTGCTAGGGTAGAATAAATGAATATGTTATATTATTATACAAATGTAGAAACGATGAAACACATTTTGCAGGATGCCAATATCTTTGCAACGAATCTGATTTATATGAACGATGCAGAGGAGTATTTCAACGGACTTAAGGAACTGAGGGATATAATTAATACAAAAAGCAAACAGGAGTTATTGAACCAGGAACGTTTGGAATGGAAACTAAATCAGGAAGTTACAAGCTATTCAATTTCTTTTTCAACGGCTAAAGATTTGCTTAGTCAATGGTCTATGTATGCGGGGGAATCCGGAGTCAGCTTGGCAATGGAATTTTCTGGCAAAGAAAGATATAGAGGATATTCTGAAGATGGTAAAAGAGAAAGAGTATCGGATTTATCGATTTTACCAAGAAAGGTTCATTATTGCACAAAGACAGCAATGACTTCTGTTGATTATAAACAGGTGAAAGGGGATATATGGAAAGCGATAGAGGAGAATAATAAATCGGTAACTTTAAGCGATATTAAGGCTAATGCAGAATATATTTGGACAGAGATGACACCTTATGTGAAAAGGTACGAGTTCAGTGCAGAGGAGGAATACCGTCTTGTTTTTGATTGGGCGCAATTAAGAGAGAGACTTCAGATTGATTATCGCAATGATGCTAATGTACTGAAGCCATATTTGGATATTGAGTGTGAGGGCGGTTGGCCAATTCAGGAAATTACGGTTGGGCCAGGATTTAATCAAGATGTTGTTTTTAACAGTATACTTCATTTTTTGAATCACAGTAAAATTGAGGTGCCTGAATTGGACGAAGTAGAGTATATAGCAAGATGCAAAAAATATTTTTATAATAGTAAAGCATTATTAGGAAAAGGTAAAGAAGTATGGAAGACTATGAAATGCGAGTTGCGGACAAAGGGTGTAAAAGGACGTTATGAAGCATATCAAGAAATAAAAAGAAAAATAACCAAGGCATTGAATGAAGATGGATTGGATTCTTATCGATTATCAAATAGTGAACTGTCAAAGGGCGGTATCATTTTAATGAAATCTGGTATCCCATATATATTTTAAAATACGTAGCATGAGGGAGTTTTTTTGAGCTTTGAAAAGTGTAGCGTGAGGCTGCTTACAAAAATGATGTCAATGAGAAGATTGGCTGTGACCGTATTTATGACGTGGAAATTTTATTCTTCTCTTTTGGAAAGTTGAGTGCTGCGCTATCAGTTTTAAATTTGATAGATATTACAATGCCTGTCTGCTATAATGGTGTAAGTCTAAAAATTATAGGAGGCCTACATATGGATGTTTCACAGATTGTTTTCAGCCCGACCGGAGGAACGAAACAAGTTGCAGATATCATAACAAAAGCATGGGGAATGTCGGTCAGTGAAATTGATCTGACTAATGCAGAAACCAATTATGCTGCCCTTCGTCTGAAAAAAGATGATCTTGCAGTTATTGCGGTTCCCTCTTATGGCGGACGTGTTCCATCTCTTGCAACCGAGAGAATTTCTAAAATTCGTGGTAATCAGGCGCAGTGTGTCATTGTCTGTGTATATGGAAATCGGGCATATGAGGATACTTTGATCGAATTAAAGGATATTGCAGAAAAAAGCGGATTCAGTGTAATTGCTGCGGTTGCTGCTATCGCGGAACATTCCATCATGCACCAGTATGCAGCAGGGAGACCTGACATCAAAGACAAAAAAGAGTTACAAGATTTTGCTGAAAAAATCTTAGAAAAAATAAACAGCGGTGTGTCTGAAACTACCACACTGCAAATTCCGGGGAACTATCCATATAAGAAAGCAGGCGGAGCAGGGTTAGTACCAAAAGCTGACAATAAGTGTACGAACTGTGGGCTGTGCGCTGAAAGCTGTCCGGCACAGGCAATAAGTAAGGAAAATATAAAAACGGCAGACAGCAAAAAATGTATTTCGTGTATGCGTTGTGTAGTAAAATGTCCTCAATCAGCCCGTAAAGTAAATAGTGCTATGGTTTCGGTTGCCGCACTGACAATGAAAAAAGTCTGTTCAGTAAGAAAAGAGAATGAGTTGTATATCTAGAACTTAGGGAAAATACATGATGCAGTATTTGAAGGGGTGTTCTTAATGAATGGTAAATTAAGAAATATGACTTCTATTTATATTATGTATGAAAATAAAATACTATTACTTTATCGACAAGGAGGTCGTGTTGTAAATAATGTATGGACAGCTTCAGCAGGCGGTCATTTTGAAGAAAATGAGCTAAATAATGCAAAAGCCTGTGTGCTGCGAGAATTAGAAGAGGAAATCGGAATTACAGAAAAAGAATTAAAAAATGTAGAAATGCGTTATGTAACATTAAGAAGAACAAATGGCGAAATTAGACAAAATTATTATTTCTTTGCCGAATTATGTGAATGTATAAATTCTGAGTTTGTTTCCAATGAAGGTGTTTTGAAATGGTTTGATATTTCAGAGTTACAGATGCTAGAAATGCCCTATACGGCTAAATATGTAATAGAGCATTATTTGGAGATAGCAATGTTTAATGATAAAGTATATGGCGGTATAGCCAATGGTGAGCAGGTGATATTTATAGAATTACCGGAGTTCTAACATCGACATCCTTTGGGTTATAGAACTGAAACAACAGAAAAAGAAAGAGAAGCACAGGGGGAGGTAGTTGCATTATAAAACCTGATGAGATCATTGAGAACAATAAAACATATTGGAATGAACATGCTGATCTGTGGTTTGGCACAACGGCGCTTCCGGAGTATGGAGTACGCTTCCCGACAGAGGATGATCTGCACCTGTTCGGTGATGTCGCAGATAAAAAATTATTGGAGATATGCTGTGGCAGCGGACATTCTTTGAAATATCATGCGGAAAAAGGAGCAGGGGAGTTATGGGGCGTTGACCTGTCACAAAAGCAGCTTGATAGTGCATCCAGGCTTTTGAGCGAAAGCGGATACTCGGCAAAGCTCATATGCGCAAAGATGGAAGATGAGCTTGACGTGCCCAAAGAGTATTTTGATTATGTGTATTCTATATATGGCATTGGCTGGACCACAGATTTGCAGGGAACCATTGATAAAATTGCGTCTTATTTAAAGAAAGACGGCATCTTTATATTCAGTTGGCATCACACATTAAATTATTGTGTGGCGTGGTCCTGTGATGAACGGAAAGACGTTTTTGAGGATGATAAGTTGGTCATGACGAAAAGTTATTATGATGAGGCTTATTTTAAAATGCCTGTGCATGACAGTGAAATCGTCTTGTGTAACAGAAAGATATCGACATATGTTAATGCTTTGGCGAAAGCGGGTTTTGCAATCGAGCAGCTTATAGAAGAAGCTGATGAGGAATCCCTAAATGCAGCAGGGGAGGTTGATCCGAAAACCAGAAAAGCCAAAATGCTGCCTCTTTCATTCTGTATTAAGGCGAGAAAGCTATAGAATGGGAACTCTCTTTTCAGAATTGTGTACCTATTAAATATAAATTATAATTGCACTAACAAACCGAAAGGTGTGGAGGTTAAGATGTCAAAGTCAATTGTGTTTGATTTAGGCGGAACTTTAATGGAGTATGTAGGGATGCCATTAAATTGGAGCGATTATTATACTTGCGGATTTGAAAAAGTGAATGAAGTACTGAGATTAAACTTGTCAGAAAATGACTTGCAGGAATCTGTGAATAAACTAAAATCATATAACCCTCGTATCAGTAAGAGAGAGCATGAGATAAAGCCAGAGACTATTTTTAATGACGTCATATCAAACTGGGAAGAAAAACCAGATGTAAACAAAGTAATAGAAATTTTTTTTGAAGGCTTGGACTTAAAGGCAAATATATATGGGTATTCCATAGAATTATTAAAGAAGTGCCGAAATTTAGGATTTAAAATAGCCTGTTTAACAGACTTGCCAAATGGAATGCCAGACTATATATTTAAACCTTCAATAGAAAAAATTCTTCCGTATTTTGATTTATATGTATCATCACAAGTATGTGGTGTGAGAAAACCAAATAAAGGCGGAATATGCTACATAGCAGATATATTTGACATTCGGGAAGCAGAGATACTATTTGTCGGCGATGAAGAAAAGGACTTTTTAACAGCATCGAATGCAGGATGTGATTTTACTTATATCAGTGACTTCTTAAACAATGTAGCAACCTCGGAATGGGAGAAAACTCTCATCCCGAGGTCGTTTTTTGAGTCTTGAGCATCAATTAGGGTGTCAGCCGATGAATATCTCTGGGAAACAAGCAAGTCTCCCGCACGTTCTCACGGGCGAGTAACCGGGCGGTGAAGCGTTCCAGACCAAGGCCCAGACCACCGTGGGGCGGCATACCGTGACGGTGCATCATCAGGTAACTGGCAAACGCCTCCGCATTCATGTCCCGTTGCTGCAGTTTTCCCAACTGTTCCCGGTAACTATGGATTCGCTGGCCTCCGGTAGTGATCTCCAATCCCCGGAAAAGCAAGTCAAAGCTCAGGGTTTCCACCGGATTTTCCGGATCATCCATGGCATAGAATGGACGCTTTGCCGATGGGTAATGGGTCACAAATACAAAGGCACTTCCATAATGCTCCCGGATATACTGACACAATAAGTTTTCCTCTTCCGGTTCAAAGTCCTCCTTTTCCGACATGGGACGGTGGTAATGTTCGGCTACCAGAGCCTTGGCCTGGGCAAAGCGAATCCGGGGGATGCGTCCCATAGGAAGATACTCCCGTTGGGGCGGCAGTGTTATCCGCAGAGATTGTGAGACTTCTTTGGCAAAGCGGGGCATGGATACCTCCAGCAACTGTAGCTCTTGGGCGCAGGCTGTCTCCAGATGACTCAGAGCCGCCTGTATCATTCGCTCTTCCATCTCCATAATTTCCTCAAAGCTATTGATATAGCCCATCTCGAAGTCCACTCCCGTGTATTCATTCAAATGCCGGGAGGTGTCGTGCTTCTCAGCCCGGAACACAGGCCCGACCTCGTAGACTCGCTCAAATACTCCCACCATCATCTGCTTATAGAATTGAGGACTCTGGGCGAGATATGCCTGTTTGCCAAAATAGTCCAGCGAAAAGATATTAGCGCCGCCCTCTGCTCCCGCTTCCACCAGTTTTGGGGAATGAATCTCAGTAAAATTCTGCGCTTGCAGGAAGCGGCGGAAACCCTCGCAGATTCCCTCCTGTATTTTGAAGATAGCCCTCTGTTTTTCATTGCGCAGAGTCAGCATCCGGTAGTCCAGCTGCTTCTCCATAGATGTCTCTACCTTTTTCTGGTTGATGACAATGGGCATGGGCTCTGCCGGAATGGATAGCACTTTCAGTTCCAGCAGACGCAGTTCCCAGCCCAGCCGGGAGCGCTCCTCGGCGGCCACCAGCGCCCGGACCCGGACACAGCTTTCCTCCACCAGATCCTCCATGTCAAACCGGGAGAACTCTGGGCTGTACACACACTGGATTACATGCCTGCCGGTGCGCAACAGCACAAAGGCAAAGCCGCTCATGCGCCGCAGTTTGTAGACGCTGCCGTGGAGAAGAATTTCTTTTCCTGCCTGCTGTCCGATCTCCTCCAAGGAAAAACCGGAGACTTCTTTGGTAATTTCATTTATATTTTCTGTCATGATTTTTCATCCTTTCTATTTAAAGCTCTGAATATCTCTTACAGTTACATACCCTTCAGTTTCTGGCATCCATACGGACATCGTCACAATGTCCCATAGGATCACCCCCCTTTTCATTGTCATGTTAATTTTGGCATCCTTTTCTAAACACATAAAAAGACCAGTCTCGCATCTGGAATCACTTACCAATGCGGTACTGGTCTATCTGTCCGATACCCCTGTCATGGCAGTCTGCAATACGCATCCGCCGGTGTGGGAAGTTATCTTTCAGGCTTCGGCTGCTCTCCGCATAGGCACAACACATTCAGCGCTTGTACCTATGTTTCCACAGCTACAAGCGCTACCTATCGTCGTCCCTATTCTCTAACAGCTCATATATCCGAAGCATTTTTTTCTCTCCTGTAAATCATAATGCCACAGCAATCCTTATACGCTGCACGGGCAGCTGCTGTGTGAAGATTGAAGTTATCATAGCACAGCCGATTCGGAAGTGCAATAGCTTTTTCTCTTTCAATTTTTGGAGATAGGCATAGTTGATACAATTTGGGAAGTGGTTAAGGTAGTGTATGGATTGAAAAATATGATATAATAGACGCAGACTCAGCAGTCTGCGTCGCAAGAATTACTACGTAATTCTTGTTGGCATTGCCAAGGATTACAGCATCTGAGATATGAGCAAATCAATCTGCAAATCTGCAGCAGAGTACCTTTATCAAATAAGGAAACTGGAGGGGTATATAGTGAGCGATATCATGGAATTTGCCAACAGAGAAGAATTCAGGAAATGGCTTAATGATAATTGCCTGTCAAGTGAAGGGGTCTGGCTTTTGTTTGGAAAAGCTGGAGGGCCGAAGACGATCAAGGCGGGGGAGGCGCTCTGTTTTGGATGGATTGACGGACAGATGCAGAGCCTTGATGATAAAACTTATAAGAAATATTTCTCTCAGCGCAGGGAGAACAGCAAGTGGTCAGAGAAAAACAAGGGCTTGGTCAAAAGTCTTGAAGAACGGGGAATTATGACCGATTTCGGAAGAAAGAAAATCGAGGAGGCCAAGAAGAACGGCCAGTGGGATGCGCCGAAGTCCATGGAGATTACAGAGGAACATATTGCCAGCGTATCTGCATTGCTGAAAGAATATGAGCCTGCCTATACGAATTTTCAGGCTATGTCACCATCCGTAAAGAAAACCTACGCGCGGGCGTATTTTGATGCAAAGACAGATGCCGGGCGGGAAAAGCGGGTTGCCTGGATGGTGGACAGGCTCAATAGAAATTTGAAACCTATGTAACTGTGCGAAAGAGGTGGTCTGACGATGATACGGATTCTGTCAGCGATACTACAGAATATGGCTATTACATAATGAGAATCAGGCAGGGAGTGTTTGGGTTGGAGTAAAATTACTACAGATAAGAAAGGGTATACAAAATGGGAATTATAGAAAAAGCTGGCGAAGCGGCATTAGATCTGGCGAAAAATGAGGCTACATTGGACAAAACTTCAAATATTGTGAATATGTTATTTCCGTATGTAGGATTGACAAAAAAAGCTTTGGATATGTATATTTCAGATATTGAAAAGTCAGATTTACCGAGCGAATCGAAACTAATTGCAGTTTTAAATGCAAAAAATACCATAAAGAAATTAAAAAATCAAAAAAATATCGCGGAAATAGCGCTTGATACGGCTAAAGAGGATACGGATTTTACAGAAAAATCAGGAGTGAACAGCGAGTGGCTTGAACGATTTATGGACTCTGCAGGCTTTGTCTCAGATGAAGATGTTCAAGCGGTTTGGGGTAAAATCTTGGGAAAGGAGTTTGAAAACCCGGGATCAACACCATCTAACATGATAAGAATTTTATCTGAGATAACACCGACTTATGCGCAGGCATTTAGGAAAATATGTAGTATGCAAATGCTTATAGTATCATTGGACAAAAATGGAGTAATTACAGATAAAAGGCTAGGGGTTGTCGTGCCGATCACAAATAATAAAAGAAAACTTGATGAATTGGGATTGCAGTTTTCGATTCTAAATGAGTTAGAAACACTTGGTCTAATAAAAATGGAGATAGTGAATGGCTATGCATCAACAGGAGTAGTAGGGGAAATTGTTTTGTTATGTGTCGCCGGAGAAACCGTAGAAGTTGAAATATGCAGAAAAAATCAAATACCTATTGGAAACATTTTGCTTACTGACGCGGGTATGTGTTTAGAGAATATCACACCAGCAGAGACAATAGATGGATATTCTGAATGGGTAAAAAGGTATATGAGAAGTCAACGCGTAAAATTGAAAGAACATACAGAATATCAGATAATACAAGAAGAAAATGTGATACGCTGTGAAAAACTATAGATAAATATGAAAATTAAGAGGGAAATAAAAATACGTCACGCAACAGAAAAAGACATTCAACGCATCATGGAAATCTATGAATATGCCAGACATTTTATGGCAGAGCACGGCAACCCGAACCAGTGGGGCCCCACAAACTGGCCGCCGGAAGCATTGATTCATGCGGATATTGTCTGCTCAAAACAGCTATGTGTGTATTTGTGANGNNANNATCGTCGGTACATTTTTCTTTCAATACGGCGAAGATATTGAACCGACNTACCGNGNGATAGANGACGGCGGCTGGCGGGATGACAGNGCNTANGGGGTAATCCATCGGCTGGCAGGNGACNGAAGCGTGAAAGGCGTNGGAGAATTTTGCATCGACTGGGCCTTTGAAAAATGCGGGCATCTCCGGGTNGATACCCATGGGGACAACCGGGTTATGCAGAAGTTACTTGANAAGANTGGCTTTANGCATTGNGGNACCATTTATGTGATGGAAGACTCTTATCCTAGGTTGGCATATGAGAAAAGTGTTAATCTGTTAGAGAAATAAGGACGAAATGGTGCTTGATGAAAATGGAGCGAGGAGGCGGCAGTATGGAATTTAGGAAGGTGTTTGATACCATACCTGAGCAGTTTGACAAATACAGATCCCGATATTGCGAGGAGTTGTTTGCAAAACTGATTACCTATGCCGGGCTTTCTCCCGAGAAGTCTGTNTTAGAGCTTGGNCCCGGTACAGGGCAGGCAACAGAGCCGATCTTGAACACGGGATGCGATTACAATGCCATTGAACTTGGCGAGCATTTGTATGAGATGATGAAGCGCAAATACGGTCAACATCCGAATTTTCATATTGTAAATGATGATTTTATTACGCATGATTTTGGCGCACAGAAATTTGATCTGATTTATTCGGCGGCAACGATTCAATGGATTCCGGAAGAGATCGCTTTTGGGAAGACCTTTGAGCTGCTGAAACCGGGCGGTATTCTGGCAATGCTTCTGCTGCATGGAGATTTCAAAACGCCTGATGAAGAACTGTACAACAAGATTCAGCAGGTGTACGACCAATATTTCAAACCGGAGACTGCATATACGCATGGTTCCTTTCAGTACGCAAACGCAGTGAACTATGGGTACACAGATTTTGAAAAACATGAGTTTTACGGGAAACGGGAATTTACGGCGGACGAATATGTGGCATATTGCGGGACGCACTGCGATCATATTGTGATTCCGGAGCCTTACAAGAGTAAATTTTTCGATGGACTCAGAGAAGTGGTCTTGGAGGCCGGAAATAGGCTTGTGGCGAATGAAACGTATATTTTGTATTTAGCAAAGAAACCTTTATAGGATTTTTCTGAATTTGGAGGGCGTTATGCCCTCTATTTTTTTGAAAACCTGAATGAAATAGACAGAATCAGAAAATCCTGTCTGGCGGCTGATTTCATCGATGGATAGGTCCGTTGCCTTCAGAAGATATTTGGCGTTATAAATACGGAGCTGCGTGATATATTCGTGCGGGGCAAATCCGGTATACGCTTTAAAGCATCGAGTCATATGTGTGCGGCTGATGCCAAAAAGATGAGAAAGCTCGTCTGTGGTAAGGTTTTTCATGTAATTGGCCTGTATGTAGGAAACTATTTTCTCAATGACCTCAGAGGTGTTGCGGGTTTTGCTCTGAGCGATCAAGAGATTTGTCAGAAGCATATAAAACGTACAGGAAACTTCGTATTCCATATATAAGGATACCTTTTGCGTACATTGCAGTATGTGTGTCTGTAATGGTTCAAAGTTTGAAAACATGGCGTCGGTAAATTTGACATTGCCGGATTGCAGGTACGATTGAACCAGAGGAACAGCGGGTACGCCATTAAAAGTAAGGCAGGTACTGGTCCAATTGTAGCTGCCGGTCTGGTAATAATATTTTTGGCGGCAGTCGATCAGGCAGCCGTCCCCTTTTCTGAGAAGATAGCTTCGTCCGTTATATTTCAGGTATCCTTCCCCGTCTAATACATATCGGATTTCATAAAATTCCTGATTGTTGCCTTCCATGTAGTAGTCATAGGATGTTTTCAGCAGACAGAAAGATTCGGGATAGATCAGGGTCTCTCTGGCTTTATTGCTGACAATAAATTCAGGCATGATCTGTTCTGTTCCGTAAGTAAAGGAATGTGTGATCAGTGGTAAAAAATCATAATTCATAATATCTGTTCCTTCTATATGGTTCAAAATTTATGTTTTGCCATTCTTTTTTCTATATNAGTATAGAATAGAGAAACGTATAATGCAAGAAAAGACCTGCATTTGAGCCACTATATAGGAAGTATAAAATCAATATTTTGTGCGCAGAGCAGGCAGAAGGAGGAGTGATGAGAGTGAGAGAATTTTTAAAGAGAAAGGATATTGTTATTTCACCAAAACGATACGGGATTGATGCATTATCTCAAATGGCGCAGGCGGTGTTTGCTTCCTTATTGATTGGATTGATATTTAAAACGATTGGGGAGCAGGGAGAGAATCTTTTTGGGGAATATAAAGTTTTTACTTACTTTATCGAATTAGGAAGTTTCGCCATGAAACAGGTTGGAGCGGCGATTGGCATAGCGGTTGCATGGGCGTTAAAGGCACCGCCGCTTGTCATGTTTACATGCGCGGTAACAGGGGCGCAGGGGGCCAGTATCGGCGGGGAAGCAGCGGCGCTTGTCTCTGCAATCATAGGGGCTGAGTTTGGCAAAGCAGTATCAAAGGAGACAAATGTCGATATTCTTGTTACGCCGGGAGTTACGCTTCTGGCGGGAGGAATTACGGCAACTTTTATAGGACCCGTTGTAAAATTGTTGATGAGCGGCATCGGTATGATCATTATGAAGGCCACGGAGCTGCAGCCCTTTTTCATGGGAATCATTGTGTCGGTGATCGTGGGGCTTGTTCTGACGTCACCGCTTTCCAGTACGGCGTTATGTATCATGCTGAATCTGTCCGGTATTTCTGCAGGTGCGGCAGCAGTTGGCTGCTGTGCGCAGATGGTTGGGTTTGCGGCCACGGGCTACAGGGATTGTAAGATGGGCGGGGTTATGGCAATGGGACTCGGCTCTTCCATGTTTCAGTTCCCCAATATTTTGAAAAATCCCTGGATCCTTTTACCGCCAACGTTATCTTCGATCATCATAGCGCCTATTGCCACCTGCATCTTAAAAACGACGAATACATCTGCGGGGGCAGGGATGGGTACCTGTGGGTTCGTGGGACAGATTTTTACCTTTACCGATATGGGAATCAACGCAAGATCTATTATCTCGGTGGCGTTATTACATTTTGTTATGCCCATTTGCTTATCTTTGCTTTTTGATTATGTTTTACGGAGAAAAGGGAAGATTAAAGCGGGAGATTATTGTTTTGCATTATAATTAATAATATGCGGGCATGGGCTAAAAAAATTGTCAATGAGAACCGTTAATATGATATGATATAAATATATCTCCTTTGGGGGCTTGACAAATACCAATAATAAAAAGCATAAAGCAGGGAGGAATCGAAAATGGCAGAAACATTAAAAGTATTAGAAACAAGAAGGAGTTGCCGCGCTTATAAACCGGAACTGATCGAGGAGGAAAAACTGCAGGCGATCATCAAGGCCGGAACTTATGCACCCACAGGGATGGGAAAGCAGGCTCCCATTATTATCGCGGTTACCAATAAGGAACTGCGGGACAAGCTTTCCGTAATGAATGCAAAAATCATGGGACAGGGGGANGGTTTTGATCCTTTTTATGGGGCACCGGAACTTTTGATCGTTCTGGGCAACAAGGCGATAGGTACCTATGTTTATGATGGCAGTCTTGTGATGGGTAATCTTATGAATGCCGCCGCTGATCTCGGGGTGGGCAGCTGTTGGATTCACAGGGCGAAGGAGGAATTCGAGTCGCCGGAAGGAAAGGAAATTNTGAAGGATNTGGGTATTNANGGNGATTACGAAGGAATCGGNCATGTGATTCTTGGATANGNNGCAGAACCTCCCAAGGAAGCCGCGCCGAGAAAAGAGGANTATGTTTATTTTGTCAGATAATGAGCAGGAGGCAGACATGTTAGAAGTAGGAACAGCAGCACCGGCATTTGAACTGCCGGATCAGAATGGCATCATGCACACCTTGGAAGAATACAAAGGCAAAAAAGTGATTTTGTATTTTTATCCCAAGGACAATACGCCGGGATGTACCAAACAGGCCTGTGGTTTTTCGGAGAGATATCCGCAGTTTCAGGAAAAAGGAGCCGTTGTAATTGGGATAAGTAAAGACACGGTTGCTTCCCATAAAAAATTTGAAGAGAAATACGGGCTGGCGTTTACCTTACTGGCGGATCCGGAGAGGAAGGTCATCGAGGCATACGATGTGTGGAAGGAAAAGAAAAATTACGGCAAGGTCTCTATGGGAGTTGTACGCACCACATATTTGATCGATGAGAAGGGAATCATTATCAAGGCTAACGATAAGGTGAAAGCGGCGGATGATCCGGAGAAGATGCTGGGTGAAGTGTAATGAAGATCATTCTTTCACCGACTAAGAAAATGAATGTGGATACGGATTCACTTGACATACAGGGAATGCCCGTATTCATACAGCAGACGGAGGATACTTATATTACAGTTACATTTGGAGAGATGTCTGACGGCAGGATCATCACCAAGGGAACTTATGCAAAGATGGCAAGAGGTGAGATGGTGCGGTTTATGGCGGAAAACTGCATTGAAGATCCGGAAGATATGAAGGCATTTGACAGGCTGGGATATCTTTACAGAGATGATTTGTCGTCTGAGACGGAGTATGTGTTTGAAAGGATAAAGTAGGGGGATACACTTGGAAAAACGTGTTGCAGGGATTTATTTTGCGGTATTGATAATAGGAATACTATATGCGGTTTTTGCGGCCGTCTCCTTCCACAGTGAGATAGAGACCAGAGCAGAAGATACCGGGATCGTTCTATGGGATGACCAGATGGAGAAAACACAGGAGGGCGATACCTATTATTATAGCCGGGTTCTACCGATGGAAAATACGAATGAGAAAGTGATCGTCTATAATACCGTACATATGTATCTGGAGGTATTCATAGACGGGAACCAGGTGTATGCCCTAAGGGGAGCAAAAGACAGGGCAGTGAAAACGACGGGCTTCTGCTGGAATGTCATCTCATTGACAGCGGAGGATGCCGGTAAGGAGATCGTCTTCCAGGTGACACCGGTCTACCGTGACAGCAAACCGAAGGGGACCTTTTTCTACGGCACTTATCGGGAGATAGAACGCAAAATTTTAGCGGAACGGCTTGCGGAACTGGTCTTGTCCTGCATGATCGCCTTGGCGGGTATTGTCATGCTGCTGTACGGCCTTTTTGTGGTGAAGAAAGGGCAAGAGGCAGAGACCATTATGCAGTTTGCCATCTTTGCCATGATGCTGGGGATCTGGTCTATTATCGAGACACAGATACCGGATTGGATTTTTCCGGGCAGTATAGGGATCGTTTTTATATCCCATTTAATGCTGATGATCATGCCGATTCCATTTGTATTGTTCCTGCGTCAAATGTACCATGATAAAGAAAGCAGACTGTGGAACTTTTGCTGCTATATTAACTGTGCTGTCATTGTCCTGCGGCTCATACTGCAGGTTATGGGGCTCTATGATCTGCGGGAAACCCTGTTGCTGACACATGTTTACCTGCTGCTGTTTGTGATAGTGATAGTGATCATGACGATCCATGAAATTCGGGCGAACGAGCTGACCAGCCAGATCAAGATCAACAGCGTCTGTGTGTTAGTGATTCTGGCAAGCACAGTATTGGAGCTGGCAATTTATCGTTTCAGCAATAAGAGCACGCCATTGGGCAGCATGGGCTTTTTGATTTACATTGTAGTGATGGGTATTGTAAATGTGAGAAGAAGCCGCAGACTGATGGAGCAGGCAAGGGAGAGCGAGCTTTATCGTAAACTTGCTTTTACGGATGAGCTGACAGGACTTTCCAACCGCATGGCTTTTCGGGAGGATTTGGAAAAGCGCGTGATGCAGGACAAAGCAACCGGGGAGGAAAAGATTTTGCCAACGGTTGTTTATATGTTTGATCTGAATGATTTAAAGAAATGCAATGATACCTATGGCCATGACTATGGAGATCAGTATATTAAGATGGCAGCGGATGCCTTAAAGAAGATTTTTGTGCAGGAGGGGAAATGCTACCGAATCGGCGGGGATGAATTTTGCGCCTGGGCGCCCTATACTTCCCAGGAGGAGATTGACCAAAGGCTGCAGGTATTAGAGCAGGACGTGCAAGAAATGAACGACAGAGGGTTTGTGGTGACAGTCAGTATTGCTGTTGGTTATGCGATCTACCGGGAGGGTGAGGATGGCGGCGGCCTGTACAGCACGATGAAACGGGCGGATGTGATGATGTATGAGCGGAAACAGGCATACAAGAAACGCCTGAATGCGTCAAGATAAGTTTTTATGGCAAGCAAGTGAAATGAGGAGATAAGCATGAAGCGCTTGAGCGAGAGAACCGCGGGATTTACAGATTCCGTAATACGAAGAATGACGAGGGTGTCCAACCAATATGAGGCGGTCAATCTATCACAGGGTTTCCCGGATTTTGATCCACCTAAGGAGATCACGGACAGGCTGGCTGAGATCGCGGGGATTGGTCCGCATCAATATGCGCTGACCTGGGGCGCGCAGAATTTCAGGGAGGCGTTGGCGAAGAAGCAGGAGCACTTTTACGGCATGAAGGTGGATCCTGACAGTGAGATCGTGGTGACCTGTGGAAGTACAGAAGCGATGATGGCGGCCATGATGTCGGTGTGCAATCCGGGTGACAGGGTTGTCATATTTTCTCCCTTCTATGAAAATTACGGCGCGGACACCATTCTGTCCGGGGCGGAACCGATCTATGTGCCGTTAAAACCACCTGCTTTTACCTTTGACGGGGACGAGCTGGAAGCGGCGGTGAAGCAGCCGGGTGTGAAAGCGCTGATCCTGTGTAATCCTTCTAACCCCTGCGGCAAGGTTTTTACGGTGGAGGAATTGAAGGCCATTGCAGAACTTGCCATAAAATATGACATATATGTCATAACGGATGAGGTGTATGAGCATATCGTGTATCGGCCCTATGAACATACCTGTATTGCCATGCTGCCGGGCATGCGGGAGAGAACCATCATCTGCAATTCCCTCTCCAAGACCTATTCCATTACAGGTTGGCGGCTGGGATTCGTCATGGCGTCCCCGGAGATCACCGACAGAGTGAAGAAAGTCCATGATTTCTTGACAGTGGGGGCAGCAGCGCCGCTGATGGAGGCGGCTGTGGTGGGCCTGCAGTTCCCCGACTCTTATTATGAGGGCCTGCGGGACCATTATACCCATATGAAGAAGCTGTTTACAGAGGGATTACAGGAGATCGGACTGCGGTTTACAGACCCACAGGGTGCCTATTATGTGCTGGTAGATATCAGTGAATTTGGATATGAGAGCGATCTGCTTTTCTGCGAAGAACTGGCGCGGAAGGTGGGTGTGGGAGCGGTGCCCGGTTCCAGCTTCTTTAAGGAGCCGGAAAACCGGTATATTCGTTTCCATTTCGCTAAGCAGGATGCTACGCTGCAGAAGGCGTTGGAGCGCCTTGCCGATATTCGGGGGAAGATGAGACAGTAGTTTTTCAGTGGTGTGTCTCGTGAATGACTGCCAGGGCCTCCTGCATGGAGATACACTGTGCAAACCTTTGGGGCCATAGGAAATCATTGTAGTAATGGTAACACACATCTTTTGTCATGTAGTCATTATCGAAAGTGGAGTTGGCATGATCGGGGACAAAAATTTCAAAGCCCAGATCAAAAGCGCTCTTTATGGTAGCATCGATACAAAAGTTTGTCTGTAATCCGACCACCATGATTTTGGTCTCGTTTTTCTCCGATAAGTATGCAGCTAATCCGGTAGAACTGTGCAGTGCGCTGTTTACCGTCTTGTCAAAAATGCGTTCTGATTCTCTCGGCGCAAATTCGTCAAATATCGCAAACTCATCGTCTCCTACGGAGAAGCCGGTGCCGGGGCCATCATCGTGTCTGACGTACACAACTTCCACGTTGTTTTGTCTTGCTTCCGCGATCAGTTGCCGGACATTATTTCTGAACCTTTCGAATTCATACAGTCGTTCGTCTGTAATTCCCTTTTGCGTATCAATGACCAATAAAACCATTTTTCTTTTACCTCCATCTGCTTGAGGGCAAATCTTCTATAGTTTTAATGTGTATTATGAGTATGTATACCAAACTATAACATAAGAAGCATGACTGGTTCAATGTATATTTCTGCTGACATTGACAAAACCCACAGAAACCATTAGAATTTTGAAAAAACATATGTATGGGAGGTCACGATATGAGTTTTCTGGATGATATGAGTAAAAAAATTACCGATGCGGGTCGTGCTACCGCACAAAAAGGCAAGGAAGTAGCGGATATCGCCAAGCTGCGTTCCCAGATTTCGGAGGAGCAGAGGAAGCTTCGTGAGATCTACGAGCAGATCGGAAAGCGCTACGTGGAAGAATTTGGCAATTCTCCGGCAGAGTCTTTTACAGAAGACGTGGATGCTGTGAGGTTGTCACAGGATAAGATTGAGGAGTGCCAGAAAAAGATCGCGGAGATTAAGGGCGTGGTAAAATGTCCGAAGTGTGGAGCAGAGGCTCCCAGCGGCTCCGCATTCTGTTCCGCGTGCGGTGCAAAAATGCCGGAATCCGAGCCGGAGGTTGTTGATGTAGAAGATTATGAGGAATATGAGTTGTAACCCATCAATGAAAACAATACGAGTCGTAGCGGCCATCATCTGTGACAACATGGAAGCCCCTTCCAGAATTTTTGCCACAGCCAAGGGCTATGGAGAATTTAAGGGACAATGGGAATTTCCGGGCGGAAAGATCGAGGCCGGAGAATTGCCGGAGCAAGCGCTTCGCAGAGAGATCAGAGAAGAACTGGATACGGATATTGAAGTGGGAGACTTGCTCACCACGATTGAGTATGATTATCCTGCATTTCATCTCTCTATGGACTGTTTCTGGGCACAGGTGAAGAGCGGTGAATTAGTGCTTAAGGAGGCGGAGGCAGCCAGATGGCTTACAGCGAATGAACTGTATGATGTGCAGTGGCTGCCCGCGGATGTATCGCTGATAGAGATGATCGAAAAAAATCTGCATGGCTCTGAACAGTTACACTAATATAGACAAAGGAGAAACAGAAAAATGTTGTGCATTGCAAACGCTCCATGCAAGGCTTGAGGACATTGCATGGAGGAAGTCAGAAATGACTGTGTCCTCAAACTTTGCAACCTGATTTTCAAATAAAAATCAAAGGAGCAAAGTATAAAATGAAAAATATAATAAAAGATTTAAAAACCTTTCTGATTCTGTGGAGTACCCAGTCACTGTCACAGCTGGGGAGTGCCATGACGAGCTTTGCGCTCACGCTGTGGCTTTATGAAAAGACAGGGTCCGCCCTGCAGACGGCACTCCTGGCGATCTGCAGCTATGCGCCCTATGTGGTGATGAGTATTTTTGCGGGCGCGCTAAGCGACAGGTGGAATAAGAAAAAGGTAATGCTTGTCTGCGATACGCTGGCGGCCTGCAGTACGGTGCTTGTTTTGGTGCTTATACGGGCGGATCTGCTGCGGCCTGTTCATATCTATATTTTAAATGCCATAAATGGTCTGATGAACACTGTGCAGCAGCCGGCGGGCGATGTGGCGATGACCATGATCACGCCTAAGAAATACTTTCAGAAAACCAGCGGTATGCGTTCGTTTTCCAACTCACTTGTCACGATCTTAAATCCGATATTTGCAACGGCAATTTATTCCTTTGCGGGAATGAACCTTGTCATTTATGTGGATTTAACGACATTTGCAATTGCTTTTTTGGCACTGCTGTTTGGGGTAAAAATGTCTATGCTGGAAGCGAAAACCGAAGAGGAAAGAGAGTCCTTTTTGTCCACCGTAAAAGCGGGACTTTCTTATTTGCGGGACAACGACCTGATCCTGGTGCTCATTCTGTTTCTGGCTGGGGTTAATCTTGTGGCGTCCGCCTTTGATGCGGTGCTTCCGGCGTTGATATTACCCAGGGAAAGCGGAGGAGAAGCGGTATTGGGTGTCGTCAGCTCCTGTGCGGGAATCGCGATGCTGGTGGGCAGTCTGGTCGTGACGGTATTGCCGGCACCGAAAAATCGGGTTAGGGTCATTTATCTGACCATGCTCTTTTCGCTGGGCACAGAGAATTTTTTACTGGCCTTTACGCAGAAGCCGATTTTCTGGTGTGTAGGACAGGTGATCGGCTGGGTGNTGGTGCCNNTNATGAGNGCNAATCTNGATGTCATNTTGCGGACGACGATTCCGGTGGAAATGCAGGGACGCGTGTATTCCTGCAGAAACACCTTACAGTTTTTCACCATTCCCGTGGGTTTATTTTTGGGCGGGTTGATGGTGGATCAGGTCTGCGAGCCGCTCATGGCTTCAGCGTATGCCGAGGGGATGCTTGTCAGGCTGTTTGGCAGCGGTAAGGGAGCTGGTGCNGCCATGATGATGTTTCTTCTGGGCATTCTCGGCATAGTGATCTGTCTGGGTTTTGGACGCATTCTGAGAAGGTACAGATATACGGAAGATCAGTAAAAGGAATATATCATATAAGGGCATGGCGTTTGTCATGCCCTTTTAAACGAAAGGATGAGGCAAGAGGATGAAACATATCTTTTTTGTGGAAGATGATTTGAGCCTGATAAACGGACTTACCTATGCGATGCGGAAGGAAGGATATGAGATCAGCGTTGCACGCACAAGTCTGGAGGCGGATCGCCTGTGGGAAAGCGGGAAATATGATCTGGTGATTCTGGATGTGGCGCTGCCTGACGGCTCCGGATTCGACTTTTGCAAAAAGATACGTGCTGTCTCCCGAGTACCGATCATGTTTCTCACGGCCGCCGATGAGGAGACGGATATCATTATGGGACTTGATATCGGTGCCGATGATTATATCACAAAACCTTTCAAGCTGGCNGTATTTTTGTCGAGGATCAACGCACTGCTGCGTAGGAGCGACAATTTCAGCCAGCCGGATACTGAATTGTCCTCCAATGGGATAACGATACAGATGTTGAAGGGAGAAGGCTATAAGAACGGGGAGCCGCTGGAATTAACATCTGGNGAATACAAGCTTTTATGCCTGTTTATGGAGAATCCGAATGTAGTGCTCTCCGCAGAACAGATTTTGGGACGATTATGGGATTGTGAAGGAAACTTTATCGACAATAAGACGCTTACCGTGTACATTCGGAGACTGCGTATGAAGATTGAGGACGATCCCGGAAAGCCGGAAAAGATCGTGACTGTTCGAGGCAGGGGGTATAAATGGAGAACATGAGAGTATTGGCAAACCGGAAAATAAAAATGTTGTTCTTGCAGATTTTACTCTGNATACTTGCTTTTCTTTTGTTGACTGTAACGCTTGCGGTAGCGGAAGAGTCTATTTTTTATGTGATGCCCTATCTGCTCTGTATGGGCGCTGCGGTTCTGGCAGTCTGTTATCATTATTTCAAAGAGCAGGACAGGATGCTGGAAGATGCGGTGGCGCAAATTCAGAGATTTCTTTCCGGCGACAGGGAAGCCCGGATTGCCTGTGATGAGGAAGGGGAACTGTACCGGCTGTTTCATGAAGTAAATTCCCTTGCGGCCATTTTGAACGCACAGGCTAAGAAAGAAATAAGTGCGAGAAAATTTCTGCAAAATACTATATCGGATATTTCCCACCAGCTCAAGACACCGCTTGCGGCACTGAATATCTACAACGGNATTTTGCAGACGGAAGCGGAGACAAATGATTTAGCAGCGATCAAAGAGTTTACCGACATGTCCGAGCAAGAGCTTGANCGGATTGAAACACTGGTGCAGAATCTNTTGAAGATCACAAAATTTGACGCCGGAAGTATNCTGATAGAAAAGAACAGGGAAAATGTTTCTGATATGATGGCGGATGTAAAAGCCGGCTTTTCCTTTCGTGCGGGGCAGGAGGAGAAGGAAATCCTTCTGTCGGGCNATGAAGACGTCTCTTTTTTGTGCGACCGGAGCTGGATCGTGGAAGCGGTCGGCAATATCGTTAAAAATGCCCTTGATCATACGGAGAGAGGGAATCATGTCTGGATAGAATGGAGAGAGTCCGCGGCTGCGGTTCGTATTACGGTTAAAGATGATGGAAGCGGTATTCATCCCGAGGATCTGCATCATATTTTTAAACGGTTTTACCGGAGCAGATATTCAAAGGACAGTCAGGGGATAGGACTTGGACTGCCGCTTGCAAAGACCGTGATAGAAGCCCATAACGGGACGATAGAGGTTGACAGCCGGTTAGGGGAAGGGACAATCTTTGTTCTGAATTTCTTACAAAATTGTAGTTTGACNGAAGCCTGATCGTAGTATTTGCGTGCTATTCTCTTAACGTACAGAGAAAAACAGAAAGAGGTGCTTATACTATGAATTTATTGGAGGTTTCTAAAATCTGTAAGACATATGGCAGTGGAGAAGCTGCTGTGCAGGCTCTCAAGAACGTCAGCTTTTCTGTCCCGAAAGGCGAGTATGTAGCGATCGTCGGAGAATCCGGCTCCGGCAAGAGTACGCTGNTGAATATGATCGGGGCGTTGGATATGCCCACCTCGGGGAAGGTTTTGATCGACGGCAAGGATATTTTTTCNATGCCGGAAAGGAAACTCACCATTTTCCGCAGGAGGAATATTGGGTTTATTTTTCAGGCATTTAATCTGGTTCCGGAATTGACTGTGGAGCAGAATATCATCTTTCCTGTGCTGCTTGATTATCAGAAGCCTGACCGGAATTATCTGGAGGAGCTTTTGAGAACGCTTAATTTGCAGGATCGTCGTAACCATCTGCCGAGTCAGTTATCCGGCGGACAGCAGCAGAGGGTGGCAATCGGGCGTGCGCTTATCACGAGACCGGCGTTGATCCTTGCGGATGAGCCGACAGGGAATCTGGACACAGCAAACAGCAGTGAGGTGATCGCCCTGCTGAAAGAGGCCTCCAGAAAATATGAGCAGACCATCATCATGATCACGCATAACCGCAGTATTGCCCAGACTGCAGACAGGGTGTTGTCGGTATCGGACGGTGTGCTTACGGATCTGGGGAGGTGTGCGGAATGAAGAACTGCGTTATGAAAAGTTATCTCAGCCTGATCCCCATTTCTGCAAAAGTGCGAAAAAGGCAGCATAGAATGACGATCATCTGTATTGTGCTTTCAGTGTTTCTTGTGAGTGGAGTGTTCTCTATGGCGGATATGGGTATCCGGGCAGAGAAATTGAATATGATCAGTAAGCATGGCAATTGGCATATAAAGCTTCGTGAAGTAAATGAGGAGACCGCCAGACGCATATGTGATGAGCCGGACATTGCCGTCNCGTCATGGTATGACGCTATCAATTACAAAATAGATAAGGACTATTATATAGGCGGAAAGAAAATGGCATTTTGTGGAGCTGAAGAAATATTTATTTCTGACATACAAGNCTCTGAAACCGAGGGCAGTTTTCCACAAAATGCGCAAGAGGTAATGCTTACAGCAAATGCAAGGGATGTTCTTGGGATAAGCATAGGTGAAACTATTACGATCAACACGCCCGTCGGCGATATGAACTACACGGTATCGGGCTTTAAGTATGATGAGTCGGCGGTGTTTTATGACGCCATTGTCGCTTTTATGAATAAAGAGGGCTTTGAACAGGTACGTAGTCTNACGGGCAGTNAAGATTCTTANCCTGAATANTANATTCGATTTAANAGGCNCATCAATGTGTCCAAGGCGATTGCACAAATAAAGGAACAGTATGGACTTNCAGANNAGAANATAGCNGAAAATACTGCNATTATGGGNCTTGANGGATTTAGCGGNAANTCTTATATGGGTGGGCTATATGGTATTGCGGCGGTTCTGGTCTTGCTCGTGCTGACCTCAGGCGTTCTTATGATCTCAAGCAGCATGAACAGTAATGTNGCACAANGNACACAATTTTTCGGAATGTTAAGGTGTATTGGTGCGAGTAAGGCGCAGATTGCGAATTTTGTGCGTCTTGAAGCGCTGAACTGGTGCAAAACGGCTATTCCGATCGGCATAGTGGTTTCCGTGCTCATAACCTGGNCGCTATGTGCCTTTTTGCGCTTCGGCATTGGCGGTGAGTTCGCAAATATGCCATTGTTTGCGGTCAGCGCGATCGGGCCGATATGCGGAATTGTTATTGGGATTGTAACGGTGCTGATAGCGGCACGGTCGCCCGCAAAACGGGCGGCACAGATTTCGCCTGTTGCGGCAGTTTCGGGGAACGCGGATACTGTGAATCATATTCGGCACGGTGCGCGTACGTNTTTTGGGAGGATTGAAACTGCACTGGGGATTCATCATGCAGTGGCCTCAAGGAAAAATCTCGTACTCATGACGCTTTCGTTCGCGGTCAGCATTATCATGTTTTTAGGGTTTTCCGCAATGCTTGGATTTGTAGAATACGCCCTTCCTTCTCTTCGTTCCTACACTCCTGATGTCTCCATAACGAGCGCAGACGGAGAGTGCTCCATAGACAGAGGGCTGTATCATGAAATATACGGCCGGAAGGGTATAAAAGATGTCTATGGCAGTATGTTCAATCTTCACACGTCTGTAGTATCTGACAGAACAGATGAAGTGGATNTGATCTCGTACGATGAATATATGCTTGATTGGTCGGAAAAGAACGCTCTGCTTGACGGAGATCTGTCAAANATATTGGGNGACAGTCACTATGCTTTNACCATTCATAATAAAACGAGNACATTGAGAAAAGGCGATAAAATACAGATTGGCANTGAGGAACTTGANATNGCGGGCGAACTGTCAACCGGGATATGGTCAGANGGNAAAGCNACTGTTGTTTGNTCNGAAGANACATTCANCCGTCTNACNGGNAAANGCGATTANACNNTTTTATCTGTTAAGCTTGCAAANGATGCNACGGAAAATGANATCANNTTTCTNCGCAANTTNGCGGGTGAAAATNCTTTAGTCGATTATCGGGANAGCAACCGTCAAAACAGGAGCACCTATTGGNTGNTTAGNATTNTNGTATATGGNTTTTTNGCTATTATAGCTATGATTACCGTGTTTAATATCATGAACAATATTTCAATGAGTGTTTCGGCTAAAATGAGACAGTATGGAGCAATGCGCGCGATCGGCATNGAGACGGGACAGCTTACCAAAATGATTGCCGTAGAGGCCATGACTTATGCAGTGCTCGGCTGCTTGCTCGGCAGCGCGGCCGGGATTGCCCTTAATAAGGCNTTTTTTGANAAAATGGTAACATCACATTTCGGNAATCCGTGGACATTCCCGGTTTCTGCGATGGTCATAATATTGGTATTGATAGCGTTATCCTGTATNGCNGCNGTCTATNCNCCNTCAAAGAANATTAAGAATATGGCGATNACCGATACGATCAACGANCTGTNATNTCNGCCTGNANNTTGACAGTGCTGNTATAATGGGAATATAGAGGAGNAAAAGGAGNACAACCATGCTGCAGCACACGATACCCCCGGTATANGACAGCCNGTCCAGAATTTTGATCCTGGGCAGCTTTCCATCGGTGAAATCCAGAGAACAGCAGTTTTTNTATGGGCATAANCAGAACCGCTTCTGGCGNGTGCTGGCGCAGGTGTTTGCCTGTGCGGTGCCGGAGAATGTNGAGCAGAAGCGGGAGATGCTGCTNTCNCATCATGTGGCGNTCTGGGATGTGATCGCAAGCTGTGANATCACAGGNTCCTCGGATGCCAGCATCCGCAATGTGACGCCCAATGATCTGTCACATATCCTATCGCAGGCGGATATTCGGGCAATCTANACCAATGGCGGTAAGGCACAGCAGCTGTATCAGAAATATNTTTTTCCTNTAAACGGGCGGGGAGCTGTCTCCCTGCCTTCTACCAGTCCTGCCAATGCAGGATATTCGCTGGAGCGGCTGGTGGAGGCGTGGCAGGTGATANGGGAGGCGGCAGAGNGATGCNCCGGNTTCTATGCAAAACGGAGGGAACATGAAATACATTCATTATTATGATGCACCAGTGGGCCGGCTCACATTGGTAAGCGATGGGGAGGCTTTGATGGGGCTATGGTTTGATGATCAGAAATATTTTGATGTGACACTTTGCGAAGGTTGTGAGGAAAAGGAACTGCCGGTTTTTGCGCAGGCCGATAGGTGGCTTGCGCTTTATTTTAGTGGAAAGGAGCCGGATTTCCTGCCGCCGCTTGCGCCGGAGGGCACACCCTTTCGGAAGGCCGTCTGGGAGATCCTGCTCACGATTCCCTATGGCAAGACAATGACCTATGGGGAGATCGCCCGGGAAATGGCGAAGCAGAGAGGCGTATCCAGAATGGCAGCGCGAGCTGTCGGCGGTGCGGTGGGTCATAATCCCATTTCTATTATGATCCCCTGTCATCGGGTGATCGGAGCGGATGGAAGTCTGAGGGGCTTTGCCGGCGGCCTTGCCGTAAAGGAAAAACTCCTCAGCATGGAGAGTCGGTAAAAATAACGGTGCAAGGAAAGCGGAAATCTGATATACTTATACGCGGGAATACCACGGGTAAATACGAGATGAAGGAGAACAGAGTATGAAATACAAAGTTTTGCTTATGGGAAACAACAAGATGGTCATCAATGAGTTTTTCACTTACATGGATATGAGTTTCGAGTGTTTCAGCACCTCGGAGCGTTATGATGACATTATCAATCATGTAAAATACATACATCCGGATGCGTTGATTTACTGTCTGCACGGGGAACATCCGGATGATCTGAAACGATTTGTCAACGTTGAGAATAAGATCGCCAAGGAGAGGATTCCCATCGTGATCGTTGGAGACGATGATGACTGCAGCGAGTTTGAGCGTATTGCGCCTATGTTGGAGGTGAAAATGTTCCACAGACCCATATCCAGCCAGAACCTGGAAGAGGGCATTCTCAAGCTTTTGAAGGAGAAGAGGCCGGAAGGCGGACAGGAGAAACGTTCCGTGACGGTGACGGAGAGCGTACTGAAGACCGAGGATGTCATGCGCGTAGCGGAGGAGCTTCTTGCCCAGCTTGCGAAAGAGGAAGAGAAAGAGAAGGAGCGGGAAAAAGAGGCGGCGAGAAAGAAGCACATTCTTATCGTGGACGACGACAGCAGCGTATTGAAGCTCTTAAAGGGTTATCTGGTGGAGCGCTATGACGTGGCGACGGCTATCAGCGGAAAGATCGCGCTCAAGTTCCTGGAGACGAAAAGGACGGATATGGTGCTTCTGGATTATGAGATGCCAGTGGAGAACGGCGCAGCCGTTTTGGCAAAGATCCGGCAAAATCCGAATACCAGTAATTTGCCGGTTGTGTTCCTTACGGGAGTGACGGACAGACAGAAGATCATGGAAGTGCTTACGATGAAACCACAGGGGTATCTCACGAAGCCCATCGATATGGGAAAGCTGTCTTCTACCATCAAAGGTGTTTTAGGCTGACAGAGCGACGCTTTTGCAGAGGGAGGGAACTATGGCGATCATTGAAGATGAACTTAATTTAACCGACCTGATAGACGTGGAATCCTTGCAGAAGATACAAGATGCTTTTTCGGATATAGCGGGTATTGCGTCTATGATTACGGATGCGAGGGGTAATATTCTGACCAGGCCTTCCGGATTTTCGGATTTTTGCATGAATCATGTCAGAAATACGGAAATAGGAGGGAAACGATGCGAGAAGTGTGACAGAATGGGTGCGGAAAAGGCCGGAAAAGCCGGTGTCTCCTGTATCTATCATTGCCATACGGGACTGCTGCGCTTCGTTTCTCCGGTCATGGCACACGGACGTATGGTGGGGTGCTTTATATGCGGTCAGGTAACGACCAAACCGCTTGAGGAGAAAAAACTGCGGAGGGTGGCGGAGGAGATCGGTACGGATCCGGAGGGGTTGATTCGTGCCGCACAGGATATCCGGATCGTAGATGAGCAGTCTATCAAGAAAGTGTCAAATGCTCTTTATACCATCGCCAATATCCTGTCCGATGTTGCTTACAGTAAGTATGAGATAAGTCTGAAAAATATGGAGCTGAAGAAAAGCTCTAACATGAAATCTGATTTTCTGGCGAATATGAGTCACGAGATCCGCACGCCCATGAATGCGGTGATTGGTATGGCGGAGATGGTACTCCGGGAGGATCTGTCTCCTACGGCCAAGGAGTATGTCGGACAGATCAAATCCTCGGGACAGACGCTTTTGACGATTATCAATGATATTCTGGACTTTTCCAAAATTGAGTCAGGAATGATGGATATCAGTGATGTGGAATATGAGCCCATGTCCATGATCAACGATGTATCGAATATTATTATGACGCGCATCGGCAGCAAAGATCTGGAACTGACGGTAGATGTCAATCCGAATCTGCCAATGGAACTTTACGGGGATAATATTCGAATCAAGCAGGTTATGGTGAATATTGCAAACAATGCCGTCAAGTTTACCAAAGAAGGAAATGTTAATGTGAAAATTGATTTTCACCAGATAGCGGAGGATATGATAGAACTCAGTGTCGCGATCACCGATACGGGAAGCGGCATCAAAGAGAGCGATATGAGCAAACTTTTTCAGTCATTCCAACAGCTTGACAGCAAGCGAAACCGGAATGTTGAGGGTACAGGTTTAGGATTGGCTATCTGTAAGCAGTTGGTGTCCCTGATGGAGGGAAAGATTCATGTGTCCAGCGAATATGGTAAGGGCAGTACGTTCTCTTTTGTCATTCCCCAGAAGGTAACAAACAGCGCACATTCTGTCGAAAAGTTGGAGAAAAAGGTATCGGCGATGGGGCTGATCAAGAACGATTATATCGCGAATGAGCTGGCGGGGGATATGGATAAACTCGGCGTTTCCTATGAGAGATTGGAATCGGAAGAGCTCCTGAACCGCATAGTGGAAGAACATATAGAGTATCTTTTTGTAGAACAGCCTATGTTTACCGAGGGGGTACAGTATTTTCTGAAACTGCATCCGGATGTTTGCGGCGTGGTTTTGACGAATTATCGGTCGGTGCGGTCCTATGACCTTCCGAATCTTCGAGTGGTTAAGAAGCCTCTTTATATTCTGGGGCTGGCCAATATTTTTAATGGGAGAGAAGACAATGCGGCGTTTACCTTGACGGAACCTGAGGATTTTGATTTTACGGCTCCTACGGCGGAGATTCTGGTGGTGGACGATAACGCCATCAATCTGACGGTNGTGAAGGGGCTGTTGAATCCGCTGCAGATGAAGCTGGATACGGCATTGAGCGGTAAAGAAGCGGTTACGAAAGTGAACGATAAGCGNTATGACATTATNTTTATGGATCATATGATGCCGGANATGGACGGTGTGGAGACNACCAGAGTGATCAGACGTCTGCTNGGGGANAANGGNCAGGTGCCGATCATCGCTCTGACAGCCAANGCGGTAGAGGGAACGGCGGAGATGTTTATCAGCGAGGGCATGAATGATTTTGTGACGAANCCCATNGAGATGAGAGTTATTGTTTCCAANCTGCGNAAATGGCTGCCGCCGGAAAAGATTGAGAAGCATAAGAAAAAGCCCAATGGAGTTGTCCGTCAGGCCTCCAAAGAGGGGGGCACGGGACAGGCGAGCACGAATATTGTCATTGAAGGGCTTGATGTGCATAAGGCTATGGAGTTTCTGGGGAATGAGGAGCTTTTCTGGTCGGTNCTGAAAGAATACTATCGAGTGATCGACAAGAAGTGCGCCTTGATACAGGAATATGAAAAGAATGAGAAATGGAGAGATTATACCGTTGAGGTGCACGCGTTAAAGAGCGCCTCCAGACAAATCGGTGCACTGGATCTGGCGCAGACGGCAGAGCAGATGGAAGCGGCCGGTAATGCGGAAAATGCGGCCNTGATTCATAAGATNACGCCGGGTATGTTGGAGGAGTACATGTTCTATAAGGGTATTCTGGCTCCCTATTTCACNAAAGANGGAGGAAGAACAGGGCGATCGGGCGGCGGCTGATCAAGGTGAGATGGAGTCGCTTTTCGCACAGATGGAAGAAGCTATGGAGAATCTGGATATGGATGCTATGGAAGAGGCAATCCAGGAGATGAATCACTATTCCTATGATGATTCTCAGCAGAANCTNTTTGANGAACTGAAAAATGCCGTGGAGGATATCGATACGGAGGCGTGCGAGAAGATCATCGCCGAGTGGAGAGAAAAGCTTGGCGAGTGATATGATTAAAAAATGTATATTTTGTATATTTATGCTTTTCTTTCGGATTGTGTTGTGGTATGATAGAGCGAGTGCGAGCTAAGCGTTTAGAAAGGGCGAAAGATAGATGGCAGAGTGGGCATCAAATTTCAGTGATCTGTTTTATAAGTGTTTTATCAGAGAAGANNGGTATAAGCTGCTTGTGAGCGGTATCGGTGTGACNATCAAGGTGTCGCTTCTGGCTATTGTCATNGGTATTTTGATCGGNATGCTGATNGCCATGTGTAATNTGTCNAAAAAGAAGNTNNTGCGNTTTTTCGGCGGNGTATATACNGATGTGATCCGGGGAACNCCTTCGGTGACCCAGCTNATGATCATCTATTTCGTNATCTTTGCNTCGGTGCAGCTNGANAAATGGATCATCGCGGCCATCGCTTTCGGCGTGAATTCCGGCGCGTATGTGTCAGAGATCATCCGTGCGGGTATTCTTTCCATAGATAAGGGACAGACGGAGGCCGGCCGGTCTCTGGGACTCTCCGCTTTTCAGACCATGAGCCGGATCGTTATCCCGCAGGCAGTAAAAAATATTTTCCCTGCATTGTGTAATGAATTTATTGTGCTGATCAAGGAGACTGCCATCGTCGGCTATGTGGGCCTTATGGATATCCAGAAGGCGGGTGACTTTATCAAGAGCGCGACTTTTATCGCGTTTATGCCACTGATCGGAACCGCGGTTATTTATTATGTGCTGATCAAGATATTGACACTGGCGCTGGGCAGAGTGGAAGTGAGACTGCGCAGGGCGGATGCCCGCTGATCGGAGATAATNATGATTAAAGTAAAGAACTTACATAAAAAATTTGATAATTTGACGGTGCTTGACGGCATCGATGAGCACATCACCCAGGGTGAAGTGGTGGTGGTGATCGGGCCTTCGGGTTCCGGCAAGAGCACCTTTTTGAGATGCCTCAATCTGTTGGAGACTGCCACTGAGGGAGAAATCTATGTGGACGATGAGTTGATCACGGCTCCGAAGGTGAATGTGAACCGGGTGAGGCAGAAGATGGGCATGGTGTTTCAGCAGTTTAATTTATTTCCCCATCTGACCATTATGGAAAATATTACGCTGGCGCCGGTACTCCTTAAAAAGCTGAACAAGGAAGAGGCGGTAAAGCGAGGTCAGGAGCTTTTGGAGCGNGTCAATCTGGGCGAGAAGGCGGATGCCTATCCGGCACAGCTTTCGGGCGGACAGAAGCAGCGTGTGGCTATTGCGAGAGCGCTGGCCATGGATCCGGAGATCATGCTTTTTGACGAGCCGACCTCGGCGCTGGATCCGGAGATGGTGGGCGAGGTGCTGGATGTAATGAAAGATCTGGCAAGATCCGGCATGACCATGGTGATNGTCACACATGAGATGGGATTTGCCAGAGAGGTGGCTTCCAGAGTGCTTTTCATAGATCAGGGTGTGGTCATGGAGAGCGGGACGCCGGAGGAGATTTTCGGGAATCCGCAGAACGAGCGGACCAGGAATTTCCTGAGCAAGGTATTATAGCCGCANAACAAAAACAAGCGGCTGCGAAGCAGACATTTGTTTTTGGTGCGGCATAATAACGAGCAAACGTCCGATGTAATCGGACAGGAAGCGCGAAAGCGCGGGTTTGCGAGTCTATACAAGGATATTATAGAGGAGGAAAAGATTATGAAAAAAGCAACAAAAGTTTTGACACTGGCGCTTGCCATGATTATGCTGGCGGGCGTGCTGACAGCCTGTGGCGGTGGTTCTAAGAAGGGAGATACACTTACCTTCGGTACGAATCCCGAGTTCCCGCCCTTTGAGTTCATCACATCAAACGGTGTGATCGGCGAGTTTGACGGTATCGACATGGCGATCGCAAAGCAGATCGCTGAGGAGAATGGTATGACCGTTGCTATGGAGAGTATGGAGTTTGACTCTCTTCTGGTAGCGCTTCAGAACGGGCAGATCGATGCGGTCATCGCGGGTATGACAGCTACCGATGAGAGAAGAGAGACAGTGGATTTCTCCACGACCTACTATACCGCAACGCAGGTTATGATCGTGAGGGAGGATTCCGATATCACCAAGGCGACAGATATGGCGGATAAGAAGATCTGCGTGGTGCAGGGCTATACCGGCGAGGTGTGCGTGCAGGAGATGGGCTATTCCTATGAGGCTTTCAAGAAGGGCACGGAGGCTGTGCTGGAGCTGGTGAACGGCAAGTGTGATGTGGTTGTGATCGACTCCGCTACGGCACAGAAGTATGTGGGCGACAACGAGGGCTTAAAGATTGTGGAGGATGCCTCCGCATTTGAGTCTGAGGAGTACGCTATCGCAGTCCAGAAAGGCAACACGGAGCTGCTTGATAAGATCAACGCTTCTGTCGAGAAGATGCTCTCTGACGGCACGATCAATGAGCTGGCAGTGAAGTACACAGAGGAAGCAACTGCGGAATAAATACAGAAAAACAAGAACCCCGCCAAATGGCGGGGTTTTTTGCGAGGAGCGTCATGAGAAATAAGAAAAAAATGATTGCGGCCGTATTGCTGCTGATCTTCTTCATTCTGGTTCTTTTGATTATAGATAAAAAAATCCGGATCAATCTGCTATTTGCGAATAAGTATGAGATTCGTGGCGTTGACGTCTCACATTATCAGGGCGATATTGACTGGGAAAAGATGGCGGACGAAAGTATCGACTTTGCCTATATCAAAGCGACAGAAGGGAACAGCCATGTGGATGAGAAATTCCATACCAACTGGGAGAATATTGCACAGACGGATTTGTGCTATGGAGCATACCATTTTTTCAGCTTTGACAGTGCCGGTGAAACGCAGGCGCAGAATTATATCTCTACAGTCGGCAGTCTGGACGGAAAACTGATTCCGGTTGTCGATGTGGAATATTACGGCGATAAGGAAAACAGGAAAAATGAGCTGGACCGCAAAGCGATCACAAAGGAGCTGGGCGTTCTCCTTCACAAGCTGGAGGAGGAATATCACACGAAACCGATTATTTACACGACCTATTCGGCATACCACGATTTTATCGAAGGCGCCTTCGATGAGTTTAATCTGTGGATCAGAAATGTCTATTATACGCCCGATATCGGCATGAAGGGACGTTGGCTTTACTGGCAGTATACGGATCGGGCAAGATTTGATGCATACGTCGGAGAGGAGCAATATATCGATATGAATGTCTTTGTGGGCAGCAGAACAGAGTTTTCGAATATGCTTCTGTCAATGTAGAAAAAGCGGATAACTTGACGCAGTGCACTTTCTCGTAGTAGTATAGTAAAGTAACTTGTCAATTTGTGGAAAAATACGGTTGAGAACGGTCGGAATATGTTTCGGCGTGGAGGAAATCATGAAAAATGTGTGGGAAAAATGGACGGGCATAAGCCTTGTCAAGAGAATTGTAGTGGGTCTGGTGATCGGTGTGATCCTGGCTCTGGCAGTACCCGGTGCGTCCGGTATCGGTGTATTGGGAGATGTATTTGTGGGCGCACTCAAAGGGATTGCGCCGCTTCTGGTGTTCTTCCTGGTCATGAGCGCGCTGAGTAATGCGGGTCAATCGCATGGCGGTGTGATTCGCACCGTTATCATTCTGTATATGTTCAGTACGGTGCTGGCTGCGGTGATCGCGGTATTTGCCAGTATGGCCTTCCCTGTGGAGATGGTGCTTGTAGATGCGGCTTCGGATGCGGCTGCTGCACCCAGCGGTATTGTGGAGGTATTGAGCAACCTATTGTTGAATGTGGTACAGAATCCGGTGGCTTCTCTGGTAAATGCGAACTATGTGGGTATTCTGGCATGGGCGGTGCTTCTGGGCGTGGCCTTCCGTGCGGCGGGCGATGCGACGAAGAAGACTCTGGGTGATATCTCGGAGGCCATCTCCAAGGTGGTTGTGGTGATCATCAATTTTGCACCCTTCGGCATCCTGGGACTGGTATATACCAGTGTGACGACCAGCGGACTGGAAGCCTTTACGGTATACGGGAAACTGCTCATTCTTCTGGTAGGCTGTATGCTTTTTATCTACTTTGTGACCAATCCGATCTTAGTGTACTGGTGTATCAGAAAGAATCCTTATCCGCTGATCTTTAAGTGTTTGAAAGAGAGTGCCATCACGGCGTTCTTTACCAGAAGCTCGGCGGCAAACATCCCTGTCAATATGAGAATATGCGAGGAGATGGGACTGGACAAGGATACTTATTCTGTGACGATTCCACTGGGCGCAACGATCAACATGGACGGTGCGGCGATCACCATCACGGTCATGACCATGGCGACTGCCTTCACGATGGGTATCAATGTGGATATTCCTACGGCAATTATTTTAAGTCTTCTGGCGGCGCTTTCTGCCTGTGGTGCATCCGGTGTGGCCGGTGGTTCTCTGCTTCTGATTCCACTTGCATGCTCGCTCTTCGGTATTTCGGATGCCATTTCCATGCAGGTCGTAGCGGTAGGTTTTATCATTGGCGTGATTCAGGATTCCGTGGAGACAGCGCTCAATTCTTCTTCCGATCTGCTTTTGTCGGCTTCCGCAGAGTTTAGGCAGTGGAGATTAGAAGGCAAAGAGATTAAATATTAGGCGGTGATAATTTTGTTGATTTGCGGCATACTAATGTGCGAGAAAGGACTGTCAGCTTCGGACAGTTCTTGCTTGCAGAAAACGGATGACACGATCGATCAACAAAAGGAGGCCGCATATGGAAGACGATACAATTAAACTGCTGCGGGAGTGCAATGCAGGGATTAAAATGGGAATCTCTTCACTGGATGATGTGATGGAGCATGTGCAGGACAGTAAGCTGGAAAATCTGCTTAAGAAGAGCAAGGATACGCACTGCATGCTGGGCGACAGAACCCATGAATATTTGAGGGAATGTCACGACGAAGGCAAGGAACCTGCACCTATGGCGAAGGTGATGTCGTGGATGAAGACCAATGTGAAGCTGGGTGGAGAGGATTCAGACAGAGTGGTGGCGGATCTGATCACGGATGGCTGTAACATGGGCGTCAAGACTCTTTATCGCTACCTGCATCAATATCAGGCGGCAGATGAAAAGGCGAAGAAGATTGCCAAAGAAGTCATTGACGCGGAGGAGACTCTGGTGAAAGATGTGAGAGAGTACCTGTAACGGGTACTCTTTTCTTCCATAATATTTGTGACGGATGTGCACGGAAATGAGGATGAAATAATGAAGAGAATATGCAAACAATGTGGGACGGAATTCACTCTGACACAGGATGAGATTACCTTTTATCAGAGTAAGAATCTACATATACCGAAGCGCTGTGAAAAGTGCCGGATGGAGAACCGGGCAGGCGGGAAAGCCGGAGTGGGTATGCGGCCGGTCTCTTCAGGAAAGAAACCGACAGGGAACGATTATGAGAGTGTGAAGACGCCGGGACAGGTAGTCAGGGCGTATGATGCGGGAAGAAACGATAAAAAGAAAGTATGGATTGCGGTCGCGGCAGTTCTTCTTTTGCTGGCAGCCGGTATTGTCGGATTTCGCTTAACACTTCTGCCGGAACCAAACGGAGCCGTAACTGAAAGACAGCCCGTACAGGAAGTTGTGGATGATGCGCCAATCGAGGAAATATCCGCAGAGCGGCCACCTGCTGCAGATATAGAAGATGCTGCGGACAGTCTGGAGATTGCCGGTGAGCAAGTTGAAGAAATATCCGTGCAGCAGCCAGCTGCTGCAGATATCGAGCCAGAGGTTTCGATGGATAGCGCTTTGCCGGAAGAGGAAGAGATACAGAAGCCTCAAATGGCCGATGCAGTATCTGACACAGTGCAGGAGCAAGATGAGTCTACAGAGCAAGCGCCTGCGGTTGCCTATAATTTCCGCAAGGCAGAATATTTGCAGGAGCATTTTGAGAAGCATGGAGAAGAATTTGAGTATACCACGGCGGAGGAATATCTGGCGGGAGCGAATCGGGTAATCACATCGCCAGGGGTTTTACATAAACAGGAAGCAGAAGACGGAGACGATGTGTATTATCTGGAATTCACCAACGAGATTGTGTTCGTCTCTACGAGCGGATATCTGCGGACATATTTTAAGCCGAAGGATGGCAAGGCATATTACGACAGGCAGTAAGCATTTTTTATCAACTATTCAGAGCCCATTCGCAAAATCGCCTCTACGAGGCGTATGTTTTGCTCATGTATGGCTTCTCGCCATATAGATTTATCTAAACAGCCTTTATCAAGCAAGCTTGAACAGTCTGTTTTATATAAATCTGCATGGCTCTGAATAGTTGCCATTTACTTTAGCATACTACTATGATAAAATACAAAAGTATTTGAAAACATTTTGGAGGAGGAAGATTATGAAAAGGAAACTTGCAATGATTTTGGCAGCATCCCTGACCTTGTGTGCGGCTCTGACGGGCTGCGGCGGTTCGGGCAGTAAGGATATGGTGTACGCGGTGGAGGCCGGATCCGCGGGAGAAGAAGTGGCGCAGGAGAAGGGCTTTCAGACAAATGCGGTGGCTTCCCAGGCGGATGCGCTGATGGAGGTGGCTTCCGGTACATCGGATGCGGCGATCATCGACCTTCTGATGGCGGGCGCCATGATCGGTGAGGGAACCAGCTACCCGGATCTGGTACATACAGATGAGCTGACAACGGAGGAGTACGGTGTTGGCTGCCGTAAGGGCTCTGATCTGGCTTCCTATATCAACGCGGTGTTTGCAGAGACCTATGCGGACGGCTCCATGCAGGAGACGGCTACAACCTACGGTGTGCAGGAGGCTCTGGTAGAGCAGAAGGCATGTGAGTATACGGCTTCCGCTGACAGTGATGTGGCTTATATCCAGGGTAAGGGCACACTGATCGTAGGTATCACGGAGTTTGAGCCTATGGATTACAAGGATGCGTCCGGTGAGTGGATCGGTTTTGATGCGGATATGGCACGTATCGTAGCGGATAAGCTGGGCGTGGAGGCGCAGTTTGTGGTAATCGACTGGGATAATAAGATCATGGAGCTGGATTCCAACAATATCGACGTGGTGTGGAACGGCATGACATTGACGAATGAAGTGACAGAGGCGATGGAGTGCACCAATGCCTACTGCAACAATGCACAGGTGATTGTGGTGCCGGGGAAGTAAGGCCGAACACAGGGGAGAATAAGATATGTTCTGGAGTGTAACACAAGCGCTGTTAGACGGTCTTTGGACCAGCTTTCAGATCTTTATATTAACACTGCTTTTTTCCTTGCCGCTTGGGCTGATTCTGGCGTTCGGAGAGATGAGCCGTTTTCGTCTGCTGCGGGGACTGCTTCAGATTCTGGTGTGGATCATAAGAGGTACGCCGCTGATGCTGCAGCTCATTATCATTTTTTATGGCCCGGGACTTTGGCTGGGACATAATATCTGGAGCGGCAGTGAGGCCGGGCGGATCACAGCCACGGTGGTGGCGTTCAGCATCAACTATGCCTGCTATTTTTCCGTTATTTTCCGGGGCGGTATCGAGGGCGTCCCGGCCGGTCAGCGAGAGGCGGGCGAGGTGCTGGGTATGACCAAGAGCCAGATCTTTTTTAAGGTCACGCTCCTGCAGATGGTAAAGCGCGTGGTGCCGCCCATGTCCAACGAGGTCATCACGCTGGTGAAGGATACGTCGCTTGCGCGGATCATCGCGGCTTACGAGCTCACCTTCGCGGGCTATTCTTTCATGAAGAGTAATGGACTGACATGGCCCCTTTTCTACACGGGTGTGTTCTATCTGTTGTTTGTGGGCATTTTGACACTGTTGTTTAATTACATCGAGCGCAGGCTGGATTATTTCAGATAGACGGGGGAGAAAGATGGCTGTTTTAGAGGTGAAAAATATCGGGAAACATTTCGGCCCTACCCGGGTGCTCGATGATGTGAGCTTTGAGCTGGAGGAAGGAAAGGCGCTGGCGATCATCGGTTCCTCCGGTTCCGGCAAGACGACGCTGCTTCGTTGTCTGAATTTTTTAGAGACACCTAATCATGGCTCTATCATTGTGCGGGGAGAGACGCTGTTTGACGCGGACGATCCCGTAAAAGGACAGGAGAAGGGTCTGCGCACCAAGCGCCTGCATTTTGGCATGGTGTTTCAGGCATTTCATCTGTTCCCGCAGTACACGGCGTTNGANAATGTGACNCTGGCGGAAAANCTTCTGGCACAGGAGAGACCGGATTTTAAGCAGCGGAAAAANGAGATTCTGGAGGAGATCGANGTCCACGGGAAATNGCTNTTNGAGCANATGGGGCTTGCGGAGCGCATGGGGCATTATCCCCACCAGCTTTCCGGCGGGCAGCAGCAGAGAGTGGCNATTGCAAGNGCCNTGGCGCTCAAGCCGGATATNCTGTGCTTCGANGANCCGACNTCGGCGCTNGANCCNGANCTGACAGGNGAAGTNCTGAAGGTGATCAGAGGACTTGCNGAGCANCACACGACGATGATCATNGTGACNCANGAGATGAGNTTTGCCAGAGATGTGGCGGATCAGATNATCTTTATGGACGAGGGNGTGATCGTGGAGCAGGGAGATCCCAGACANGTGATCGATCATCCGAGAGAGGAACGGACGAGACAGTTTTTGACAAAATATTAAAGTAGTGAGGGAGCTTGCCTGATGGCGGGCTCCTTTTCTTTTTNGTAATTAAAGATAAGCAGACTTGTAATGCTGCGCATTCCAAGTTCGNGTTGCTCGTCATAAGCCGACAATGACAGTCTTACATGCAAGCATGTATCCTGTCATTATCGCCTTCTGNCTCTGCTTATCGCGCAAAATACTACCNTTATAGAGGAAAAGTAGTATAGTATTTGGGGAAAATACATGGTATGGTTTTGGAAAGCAAGGAAGCAAAAATAGAAAAGAGATAAGGAGGAATGAAGTATGTTTATGGAAATCATAAGTATTTTGCTTGGAGTTTTTTTGCTGGGGGTATATGGTTATGGTTATGAAGAGGGGTGGGCGCCGGCATTTGCAGCTTTGATAGATTGTCCGTCCCTTATAATCATATTGGTACTTATCGTGCCGGTGTTACTTCGGAGCGGTGTGTGGCAGGATTTTAAGAGAGCCTGGAAACTTCTGAAAAAAGACTATAGCTGCCATCTGAGTGAACTCAGACGGACGCTGGATGTAGTAGAAATGATACAGAAGCAGGGAATCTACGCGGGTATCATCAGTATGTTGTTATCGATCATCACCGTGCTGCGCAGGCTGTCTGATTTGACGAGCTTAGGTCCCAATCTGGCAGTGGCGGTTCTGACCATGTTTTATGCGGTAATCTTTGAAATGCTGCTCTTGCCCATGCAGCTTGAGGTGAAACGCAGGATCATTGATTACATGGAAGAGGATACGGATGCAGAGAGCGAAACGGCGCAAATGAAATTTGAGGAGACGGTTGCAGGAACAGAGGAAGGGCAGATATGAAGAAACGTGCACTCCGGTGTATTTTAGGAACTGGATATATACTTCTTCTGACGACTTTGCTCTTGTATCAGGCGGGTGCGTTCGGCGGAAGACGAGAATGGCAGATCGCGGTGCTGGGGACTTTGCTTCTTGGCATCGCGCTGGCGGTGGTCTTAATGCTTTATATTCGTGTGAACGATCAGATCAGGAGGCAGGACGAGAACCAGAGTGGCGGTGAGCCGCTCACCGGCGAGGAGATCTATGCGCATTTTTTGTCGGTCATGGAGGCGTACACCCTCTCCGAACGGGAACTGGAGGTGGCGTGGCTTCTTTACAGAGGCTACACCAACCGGCAGATCGGAGAGGCGCTTTACATTGCCGAGACGACTGTTAAGAAACACGTTTCCCACATCTACCAGAAAATGGATGTGCAGAGCAGGAAGGAGTTTCGGGCCGCAATCACACCTTGATCCATCCCAGAGCCTCTGAAACAGCGAAAAGCAGTATCAGAACAAGGCATATGGGAGCGATCCATTTCAACATGACGGTGTAGAATTTTTTCATTTTAAAGGTGCCGTTTATTTCTATTTCATCATAAATGACCTGTGGCTTGATAAAATACCCGATGCTGATACAGGTCAGGATTGCCACCACAGGCATGAGGACACTGTTACTGATAAAATCAAAGAAATCCAANAGTCCCATGCCAATGATCTGAAGAAAGCTCAAAGCTCCAAAACCCAAAGATACGATTGAGCCTACGATCAGGACATAGATGGTTACGATGATCGTGGTTTTCCTGCGGCCCCATTTCAGTTTGTCATTTAAGATAGATACGTTGGTCTCCATCAGGGAGATGGCGGAGGTCAGTGCGGCAAACAGAACCAGAATGAAAAATACGGACCCGATCAGACCACCCAATTTCATGCTGTCAAATACCTTGGGAAGCGTGATAAACATCAGAGAGGGCCCCTTGCTCAGCGCTTCCTCATTTCCACCTGAGAAAACAAATACGGAGGGAACGATCATGAGACCGGCAAAAAANGCNATGGCGGTATCGAAGACCTCAATCTGGCGTACCGATTTTTCCAGGCTGTCTTCCTTTTTCATATAGGAGCCATAGGTGATCATGATTCCCATGGCGAGGGACATGGAATAGAACAGCTGCCCCATCGCCGCTAAGACGGTTGTGGCGGAAAAATGTTTAAAGTCCGGAAGCAGGTAATATTTTACGCCTTCCAATGCACCGGGTCTTGTAATACAGAAGATAGCGATACCGATTGTCAGGGCGACCAGAATGGGCATAAGAGTGCAGCTGGCCTTTTCAATGCCCTTCTCCACACCGATGATAACGATCAGGGAGGTGAGGAGCACAAAGACTGCGAACCAGACTACCGGTTGTACAGGTTCCGTGATGAATTCGGTAAAATATTCATCGCCCGCGGCAGCCGAGACGCTTCCGCTGATAAAGGTGATCAGATATTTGATGACCCATCCCCCGATCACACTGTAATAGGGAGTGATGATAAACGGAACCACACAGGCGAGATAGCCGACGAAGCCGAAACGTTTGTCCAGTTTTTTAAAAGCGCCCACAGCGCTCAGCCGTGTGTTTCTTCCCACGGCAACCTCTGTGATCATCAGAGTAAAGCCCAGGGTGACAGCGAGGATCAAATAGATCAAAATGAAAATACCCCCGCCGTATTTGGCGGCCAGGTAGGGGAATCTCCAAAGATTTCCCAGCCCAACAGCGGAGCCTGCGGCAGCCAGAACAAACCCAAGCTTATTNGAAAATGCACCTCTCTTTTTTTCCATATCTTCATCCTTTCTGTATTATAATCAGTCTCTTTTGGTATATAGACGTAATTATGCCATGCCGGGGCGAAAAAGACAAGGTANATATCTNNTTTCTANTGTNCAAANAAATCTTCTCTNGTAATGTTTTTCAGCCATTTGCCGCTGCGGTAATGCCGTATGACCCAGGGCCATTTCACAAACTCNTCGGTGCACAGCANAAANTANACCCANAGAACGGGAAGCTTGAAGACAAAGGCGGCGAGAAAGCCGAGGGGAACCGCATAGATCCACATGTCTATGAAGTCGCAGATCAGACCGANACGACTGTCCCCGCCGGCCCGGAATACGCCTGCGATCAGCGTGGTGTTGACGGCNGCNCCCATGATATAGTAGGTGTTGATGAGCAGCATATATTTCAGGTAGTGCATGGCTGTTTCGCTCAAGCTTGCAAAGCGCAGCACGAATGGAGTGGCAATAAGCACCATCAGGCCGCCGATAGCGCCGGTGATGACAGTGAGCTTCATCAGCTTGGAGGCGTATTCTTTGGCGCGCTCCATNTCGCCCACACCCATGACATTTCCAAGCAGGATGCCTCCCGCGCTGGCGGTGCCGAAACAGAGCACAGTGCCGAAGTTCCTGACGACAACCACCAGGGAATTGGCTGCCACGGCATCGGAGCCCAGATGCCCCAGAATCACGGAGTACATGGAGAAAGCTACGCTCCATGCTACGTCGTTGGCCAGGGCAGGCACTGAAAGCCTGACAAAGTCCTGCAGCAGGAGTTTATTGCCAAGAAACATATAGGAGAGCTTGAGCTTAATGTCCTTGCTGTAGGCGGAGATAATGATACAGCCAAGCAGTTCGATCACACGGGAAGCGGCGGTGGCGATTGCTACACCCACGGCACCCAGCTCCGGCGCGCCGAACAGACCGAAGATGAACACAGCGTTTAAGAAAATATTTAAGGTGAATGCCAGCACATTTAAGACCATGGAGACGGTNACCCGNCCGATACTGCGAAGCACTGCCAGATAAACCTCGGTGATGCTCCAACACAGATAGGTGACTGTCATTACGCGAAGATATCCGGCGCCGATATCGATCAGTTCCAGATCATTGGTAAAAAGCTGCATCATCAATCTGGGCGCAAAGAACGCGGCNGCGGAGAAAAACAGGGTGAGAACCAGAGAAAAGCGCAGAGCAATGCCCTCGATCACCCGGATCGGCTCCANATCCCCTTTNCCCCAATACTGTGCNCACAACATGGAAGCGCCCGTTCCCAGACCGTAATAGATCATAAAGAGGACGCCGGCATAGTTGGCGGCAAGAGATACCGCGGAGATGGATGACTGTCCCACATAATTTAACATGATCACGTCCGTGGAGCTCACAGCGGCACTCAAAAGATTCTGAATGACGATCGGGATCACCAGTTTTATGATCTGTGGATAAAAAGTGTCTTTGGTATGCGTAGGATTCATGAAAGCCTCCGTATTATTTTTGCGTAAAGTGATAACATCTTAATATAATCCGGGGGGAATGTCAATCTGCGATTTTGTATTTCTTGTGATTGTTATTTATGCGGAAGAGTGTTATAGTAAAAGATGTGTTAATGTGGCAGAAGATCTTTTGAAAATGGAGTGGGGGAAAGCAAATGAAAAAGATGGAAGAGTATGTGCGTAGTATTCCTGACTTTCCGGAGAAAGGCATCGTATTCCGCGACGTGACCAGCGTGCTGCAGGATGCGGACGGACTGGAATTGGCAATCGACTCGATGAAAAAGATGCTTGAGGGAATCGACTTTGATGTCGTCGTGGGGACAGAGTCGAGGGGCTTTATCTTCGGGGTGCCCATCGCCTACTCCTTACATAAAGGATTCGTTCCGGTGAGAAAGAAAGGGAAACTTCCCTTGGAGACGATCTCCAAAGAATATGATCTGGAATATGGCAGCGCGGTGGTAGAAATGCACCGGGATTCCATCAAACCGGGACAGAAGGTGGTGGTGGTCGATGATCTGATCGCCACAGGCGGTACGATTGAGGCAAGCATTCAGATGATCGAAGAGCTGGGCGGCGAAGTGGTTAAGGTGATCTTCCTTATGGAACTGGCCGGATTAAAGGGCAGGGAGCGCCTGAAGAACTACGACGTTGACAGCGTCATCATTTATGAAGGAAAATAAAATCTTATGAGAAAAGGAGAAATGTGATGTTAGAAAAATGGTTTAAACTCAAGGAGAATAACACTAGCATCAAGACCGAAGTGGTTGCCGGCGTCACCACATTTATGACGATGGCATACATTTTGGCAGTTAACCCGTCTATCCTGTCTGCTTCGGGTATGGACAGCCAGGCGATCTTGATGGCGACGGCACTCGCTGCGTTCATTGGTACGCTCGCGATGGCATTTATGGCGAATTATCCTTTCGCGCTGGCGCCTGGGCTGGGACTTAACGCCTATTTTGCTTACACAGTGTGTGGCGCTATGGGGTATTCCTGGCAGATCGCATTGCTTGCAGTTTTTGTGGAGGGTCTGATTTTTATTGTCCTCTCCGTAACGAACGTGCGCGAGGCGATTTTTAATGCGATTCCGATACAGTTAAAAAGAGGTGTATCGGTAGGTATCGGCCTGTTTGTGGCTTTCATAGGTTTTCAGAACGCCGGATTGATCGTAAATTCGGATTCCACTTTGGTGACGGTAATAGACTTTACGGCGGATTTCCATACAGCGGGTATTTGTGCCGTGCTGGCTGTGATCGGTACTTTTATTATTGCAATTTTACATATCAAAGGAATAAAGGGTTCTATCCTGATCGGCATTTTTGCGACCTGGATCCTTGGAATCCTTTGTCAGCTGACAGGGCTTTATACNGTGACACCTGAGGCGGGNTACTATTCTCTGCTTCCGTCCTGGAGCAGTTTCAGTCTGGGAGCGATCGGNCTGACNTTTGGCAANTGNTTTACGGCTGATTTCTCTTCGATCAGGATTCTGGATTTTGTGNTAATTGTATTTGCGTTCCTGTTCGTGGATATCTTTGATACATTGGGGACGCTGATCGGTTGTGCCAATAAGGCAAACATGCTGGATAAAGAAGGAAAGCTGCCCCGTATCAAACAGGCGCTTCTGGCAGATGCAGTGGCAACCAGTGCAGGTGCGATACTCGGTACTTCCACCACAACCACCTTCGTGGAGAGCTCTGCAGGTGTGGCTGAGGGCGGACGGACAGGCCTTGCCTCTGTGGTGACGGGTCTGTTATTCCTGGTATCTGTATTCCTGGCACCAATCTTTATAACGATTCCGGGTTTTGCAACAGCACCGGCTCTGCTGTTTGTCGGTTTCCTGATGATCACGGCAGTGACACAGATTGATTTCAGCAATCTGACAGAGGCGATTCCCGCTTATCTGTGCCTGCTGGCTATGCCTNTGATGTACAGTATNTCNGATGGNATTGCNGTAGGNGTTATCTCTTATGTGGTGATCAATCTNGCGTGCGGTAAGGCGAAGAAGATNACACCNCTTATGTATGTNCTGGCAGTATTGTTTGTGTGCAANTATATTTTCCTCTAAGANATATTCTTATCTNATTAGGAAATTGTCACAGCGTAGAACCTCGAAGGAGAATTTGCGNAGNCAGAANGATAAAACCCATGCGCCTGTTTCAGGTANTGCATGGGTTTTGTGTCAAAGCGCACCTGNCACNAAACNNTATANATANCAAAGTGTGNGCAGAAAAGAGGAGAATCATGGAAAAGATTACAGTTACGGATGCANTNCANTANATNGGTGTGGACGATAAGACCATNGATNTGTTTGAAAGNCAGTATGTGGTGGAGAANGGTGTGTCNTATAATTCGTATCTGATCACNGACGATAAGNTNGCGGTCATGGANACTGTGGACAAACGTGCGACGGAGGNNTGGTTTGCGAATCTGGAGAAGGCGCTTGCCGGCAGACTGCCGGATTATCTGGTGGTGAGCCATCTGGAGCCGGATCATGCGGGCAATATCGCTTCCTTTGCAGAGAAATACCCTGCGGCGCAGATCGTGCTGACGNCCAAAGCACAGAGCATGCTGCCTCANTTTTTTGATANNGATCTGCAGGATCGCTGNATNGCAGTGAAGGAGGGNGATGAGCTTTCGCTCGGTGCTCACACGCTCACTTTCGTCATGGCGCCCATGGTGCACTGGCCGGAGGTTATGGTCACCTATGAAAAGACGGAAAAGATTCTTTTCTCCGCAGACGGTTTTGGTAAATTCGGTGCGCTGGATACCGAGGAAGACTGGGCTTGTGAGGCGAGACGGTATTACTTTAACATTGTGGGAAAATACGGCATGCAGGTACAGGCACTCTTAAAGAAGGCGGCGGCGCTGGATATCCGGATGATCTGTCCCCTTCACGGGCCGATCTTAAAAGAGANCCTAGGCTATTATATAGATAAGTATCAGACCTGGAGCAGCTATACGCCGGAGGATGCGGGAATTTTGATCGCTTATGCCTCCATTCACGGCAATACGAAGACGGCGGCAGAGAAACTGGCGGAAATGCTTCGTGAACTAGGCGCGCCGAAGGTGGTGGTATCTGATCTTGCCAGAGAAGATATGGCGGAGGTGATCGAGGATGCATTTCGCTATGACAGGATGGTACTGGCGGCGGCAACCTACGATGCGGGCGTGTTCCCCTGCATGGAGAGCTTTCTGGCGCACCTGAAATCGAAAAGCTATCAGAAGCGCACGGTAGGGCTTGTGGAGAACGGAAGCTGGGCGCCGATGGCCGGTAAGATTATGAGAGAGACGCTGGAGGGCATGAAGGAGCTCACCATTTTAGAGCCGGTGGTGACGATCAAATCTACGTTGAACGGGGAGTCGGAAGCCCAGCTTCGTAAGCTGGCGGAGGCGCTTGTAAAATAAAAAGATAAATATATAAGCTTCTGTCATAATAGTGATATTAGGGGAACAAGATTAGAGGAGTAATATTATGGAAAAAGATATGACAAAGGGTAGTCCCATGAAGCTGATCCTGGGATTTGCCGTGCCCCTTTTATTCGGGTTGATCTTTCAGCAATTTTACAGCATGGTGGATGCGATCATCGTGGGACAGTATCTGGGAGTGAATGCTCTGGCGTCGGTGGGAGCCACCGGATCGGTAAACTTTCTGATCATCGGCTTCTGTATGGGGATATGCAATGGTTTCGCCATTCCCATCGCTCAGGAGTTTGGGGCGAAGCATGAGGAGGCGCTCAGAAGATTTGTGGCCAACAGTGTGTGGCTTTCCGTGCTCTTTGCGGTGGCCGTTACGGCGATAGTGTCTCTTCTTTGCCGTCAGATCCTGCAGGTGATGCGGACGCCAGACAATATTATTGATGGCTCTTACAGTTATATCATCGTTATCTTTTTGGGTATACCTGTGGTGTTTCTCTATAACATGACGGCGGCCATTCTGCGTTCATTGGGGGATAGCAGAACACCGGTGGTCTTTTTGGTGATGGCGGCCATTTTAAATATTTTTCTTGACGTTTTTTGTATTGTAGTGCTCTCTATGGGGGTAGAAGGGGCGGCGGTGGCTACTGTGGTGTCCCAGGCGATCGCGGGAGCTGCCTGTCTCCTTTATATGCGGAAAAAGTTCGCTATCCTCAAACTGACAAAGGATGAGTGGAGATGGAGCAGAGATCATGTGGGGAAACTCTGTAATATGGGAATTCCTATGGGCTTGCAGTATTCTATCACGGCTATCGGCAGCGTGATTCTGCAGAGCTCGGTAAACAGTATTGATTCCAGTGCGGTGGCGTCGGTGACTGCCGGCGGTAAGGTGAGTATGCTGTTGGTGTGTCCTTTTGACGCTCTGGGCTCTACTATGGCTACTTACGGCGGACAGAATGTGGGCGCGGGCGATTTGAATCGAGTGGACAAAGGCTTAAGGGCCTGCAGTCTGCTGGGCTTACTGTATTCGCTGTTTGCCATGGCCGTCGTGTATCTGTTTGGAAAGAATCTTCTTCTGCTGTTTTTGGATGCGGGGGAGGCACAGATCATTGCCAACGCGAGTTCCTTTTTGCGGGTGAATGCGCTGTTCTATTTTCCTCTGGCGCTTGTGAATATTGTCCGCTTCCTGATCCAGGGGATGGGATACAGCAAACTGGCGGTTTTTGCCGGCGCCTTCGAGATGCTTGCCAGAGGAATCGCAGGCTTTTTGCTGGTGCCTCATTTCGGATTCAGTGCGGTGCGTTTTGCCAATCCTTTGGCGTGGATCTTTGCGGATATCTTTTTGATTCCGGCCTTCTTCTATGTGCGTAAGGCCACGGCGGATATTTTGAACAGACAGCGGGAGAGTGCGTGATGACTCCGAAAAGGAGAATGTGATGAGCGTGACGATTTTTACGATGACCCATAAAGCGTTTCCGGCTCCAAAGGATCCGATCTATGTACCCCTGCAGGTGGGGCGGGCAGGAGCCGCGGATCTGGGTTATATAGGAGATGACACAGGTGTCAGTATTTCGGAGAAAAACTGCTATTACGGAGAATTGACGGGTGTATACTGGGTCTGGAAGAATATAAAGACTTCCGAGCCTGTAGGTATCTGCCATTACCGCCGCTATTTCTGTACAGAGGAAGGGCGGATCCTGACGCAGAGAGAATATGAAACGATCCTGGAGGATCATGATCTGATCACCTCCAAGCTTTTAAAGCTGAATTATTCTTATTATGAAGGTTACGCCAGCGATTACAATATTCATGACCTGGAGGCCACGGGGGAAGTGATCCGACAGTTTTATCCGGACTATTACGAGACTTTCACGCAGCTGGTGCACGGCAAGGGCACTTATTTTGGCAATATGATGGTTTGTAAAAAGGAGCTCTTTGACGAATACTGCGAGTGGCTTTTCGGTATCTTTGAGAAGGCGGAGGCGCAGATCGATGCTTCCGGATATGACGCTTATCATAAACGCGTCTACGGCTTTATCTCGGAGTTTTTACTATATGTCTGGGCCAAGGTAAAGGGGCTAAAGGTCTATGAGTGCAAGGTGGGCATGACCGATGAGAAACGGGAGACGGCGGAGATCAAGGAGCATCTGGCGACTCTTTTTGCCAAGAAGGATATCCCCGGCGCCAAGTCCTATCTGCTGACATGGCTGGAGAAGCGTCCCGATGTGTTGATGGAAGCCTCTGACATAACAGGAGAGTTAAAACTATCCATGCAGGTAATTGCTGTGTGTGAATTGGAAAAGCAGACCTACGGCAGCAGTACCATCGACCGCATACAGGATTTTGGCGCGTTGATGGCGCATTTTCACAGCTTGAATGAGTTGATCAACGAAATAAAAGAGGGAGAGATAAAAATGTCTCCCCCGGTTGTAGAGTTCGATATGAAAGGTGAAGAGATTACCGATATCGCCATAGAGGCTTCCGCCCGACTGTTCTGTACGCCGGAGGAGGCGCGCCGGGTAACGGCGGCTGTCAAGGCGTATCTGGCGGGAGCGGGTTCGTGATATAGCCATCGAGCCGCTTGGTAAATTTCAATTCTTTTTCCGGCGTGTATTGGAACAGGTAGGTGTAGTGATTACGGCCTGTGATACCGGAATCAGAGCCGTCATCGTAAAATTCTGTAAACAGGACGGCAATCTCTGTCAGATTATCCGAGGGGTCCTCGTCATAGAGGAGATAGGTCTCCTCAAGATAACCGCCGTTAGGGTTTATCTGATCACGAACCACGTTTCCCCAGTCCGTACCGTCTATAGAGAGAGAAATCTTACCGTCCTCGCTCTCGGTATCGTAGACAAAGCCATAAAAGGCGATGCCTTCTTCTGTGCCGTCTCCATTCAGATCAAAGTAGTATTCCGGCTCTCCCTCTGTCGGAATATTTTCCATATTTGCATCATATTGGGATGTGTAGTAGCGCTCCTCCATGAAATTTCCTGTGTAGCGGTAGGCATCTTTTAAGCCGATCTCATAAGCCTTTTCGTAGGGAAGGGTAAAACCGATCTCGCCGGAAGAGTAGGGACCAAGGACATAGGGATCGCTGAAAAACCGTATGCCGCTTCCGGTAAAGACCCAGCTTCCCGTCTGAAACAATGCACTGTCCAGATCCGCCTTAGTAACTTCGAAAAGTCTCTCCTTATAGGAGGGTGTTTCTGCCAGATTTACCATATAATCCAGAGCAGCGGCGTGAAAGCGGGAGATATCTTCCGCCAGATCCTCAAAGCGGATCAGTTCCCCGGTCGCTATATCATAGTTTTTGGCCACGGAACCGTAATTGCCGTGAGCACCACCGTTGTAGGCGCTTGCGGTCAGTTTATAGGTGAGTACCTGGTCGTCCATGCGGGTCACGTTCACGGTCATGTCCTGGGTGTAATTGCTAAACCATTCCGCCTCTCCGTTGGCCAGACGTTCTTCGTAATCGGGTTTGGCCCAGTCGACGAGCACTTCAAAGTCATCAGAGGAAAGGCCGGCATAATATTCTTCAATATTCTGGTTGATCTTAGCGGCGATGTCCTCCTCACCTTCGATGGTTACCACGGGCATCTCCGTATCGGTGGTGAGGAGTATCGTGCCGTCGTCGGCTTTGAATTCCTCGTGGGTTTTCTGTATCGTGACCTGAATGCGGTCAGCAACGTTTGAAGCGTCTGACGCATCCTTGCCTGTGACACTTGTGTCATTTCTATCTGTATTCTCCGCAGTATCCTTCACTGCTTCATCCGTGCCGGATTGGAAAGCGTCTGACGCGGCCTGTCCGGAGGGAGAGGTGTCCGCCGCGGCGCAGGCACTGAGAGAAATCGTGAGCAGTGCGGCAGCAGGCAGGATGGATAAACGGTTCTGTTTCTTCATAAATAAAATCTCCTTGTCTCTTTATTTCAGCTGCGTATAAGTATATCACGAAATGCCATAATGTAAACTGATTTGAGAAAGAATTGCGTGGCAAATGGGTGCATGATATAATCTAAAATAACTATATAGAATAGAACAGGGAGGGTGCGATGAACTATCAGGAGGCATATAAAAAACTGGAAGAATACGGACAGCTTCATGTGCTGAAATATTACGAGGAGCTGAGCAAGGAGGAGCAGGAGGCACTGCTTGCCCAGATCGAGCAGACGGATTTTGCGGTGCTCGCTCTCTGTGAAAAGAAAGAGACTCTGAATCCGCGGGGGAAGATCGAACCCATCGAGGTGATGGAGCTTGCGGAGATTGAGGAGAAGAAGGAGGAGTACACGAAAATCGGTCTGGAGGCCATCAAAGCCGGCAAGGTAGGGGCGGTGCTTCTGGCGGGCGGCATGGGCACGAGACTTGGTTCGGATGCGCCAAAGGGTGTCTATAATATCGGGCTGACAAAGGATGTCTTTATTTTCCAGCGTCTGGTTGAGAATCTGTTGGATGTGGTGCACCAGGCAGAAGCTTGGATTCCTCTTTATGTGATGACAAGTGACAAAAATCATGACACAACAGTCGCTTTTTTTGAGGAGAAAGATTACTTCGGCTACAATGCAGACTATGTGACTTTTTTCATGCAGGATATGGCACCTGCATCGGATTATAACGGCAAGGTTTATATGGAGGCGAAAAACAAGATGTCCACATCCCCCAACGGCAACGGCGGTTGGTTTTTGTCCATGGTAAAGTGGGGCGTGGCGGATAAGATGCGCAAGGCAGGCGTGGAATGGCTGAATGTGTTCGCCGTAGACAATGTACTGCAGCGCATTGCGGATCCGTGTTTTGTGGGAGCGACCATTGCCACAGACAGCGCGGTGGGCGCAAAGGTAGTCGCAAAGAATGCACCGGATGAAAAGGTGGGCGCGATGTGCTTAGAGGACGGCAGGCCTTCCATTGTAGAGTATTATGATATGACGCAGGAATTGATGGATGCGAAGAATGAGAAGGGCGCTCCGGCGTATCACTTCGGTGTGATCTTAAACTATCTTTTCCGGGTGAAGGATCTGGAGGAGATCGTGGCGAGAAAGCTGCCGCTCCATGTGGTGGAGAAAAAGATCCCTTATCTGAATGAGCAGGGAGAGCCGGTCAAGCCGGAGGAGCCCAACGGCTATAAATTCGAGCAGCTTGTGCTGGATATGATCCATGAGCTGGATTCCTGTCTGCCCTATGAGGTGGTCAGGAACAGGGAGTTTGCGCCCATCAAAAACAAGACTGGGATTGACTCGGTGGAGAGTGCGCGAAAATTGTGTGAGGAGAACGGGATTATATTGTGATAACGCAGTGCCAATTCGGAAAAGCATATAACATATCGACAGCTTTGTATAACATTCACGCATTGAAAAGTAGGGAGGAAACGGTGTAGACTGATATCATCTAAAGAACATAAATAATAGTTTGGGAAGAGAAAGGCGGGGTGTTAAAATGGCAATCTTAGTGACAGGCGGCGCAGGGTATATCGGTTCCCACACAGTTGTGGAGCTGCAGAATGCGGGCTACGATGTGGTGGTAGTGGATAATCTGGCAAATTCCAGTGAGAAATCCCTCGACAGAGTGGAGAAGATCACAGGGAAGCCAGTGAAATTTTACAAGGCGGACATTTTGGACAGGGAGGCGCTGGAGCAGGTGTTTGCGAAGGAGCAGATCGATTCCTGTATTCATTTCGCGGGACTGAAGGCGGTGGGTGAATCCGTACAGAAGCCCTGGGAGTATTATGAGAACAATATTGCAGGTACGCTCACGCTGGTGGATGTGATGAGAAAGCACAATGTGAAAAACATCATCTTTTCCTCCTCGGCTACGGTGTACGGCGATCCTGCCATGATTCCGATCACGGAGGAGTGTCCGAAGGGACAGTGCACGAACCCTTACGGCTGGACCAAATCCATGCTGGAGCAGATCCTGATGGATATCCAGAAAGCGGATCCGGAGTGGAACGTGATCCTGCTTCGGTATTTCAATCCTATCGGCGCGCACAAGAGCGGCACTATGGGCGAGAACCCCAACGGCATTCCCAACAACCTCATGCCCTATATCACCCAGGTGGCGGTAGGCAAGCTGAAAGAGCTGGGCGTTTTCGGTAACGATTATGATACGCCGGACGGCACGGGCGTCCGCGATTACATTCATGTGGTGGATCTGGCAGTAGGTCATGTGAAGGCATTGAAGAAGATTGAGGAGAAGGCCGGGCTTTGCATCTACAATCTGGGAACGGGCGTGGGCTACAGTGTGCTGGATATCGTGAAGAACTTTGAGGAAGCTACCGGCGTGAAGATTCCTTATGTCATCAAGGAGAGACGGGCAGGCGATATCGCTACCTGTTATTCCAATGCGGATAAGGCGAAGCGGGAGCTTGGCTGGGAAGCGCAGTATGGCATCAAGGAGATGTGTGCGGATTCCTGGAGATGGCAGAGCAATAACCCGAATGGGTATGATGATTGAGCATATGCGCAAAGGGCAGAGTCAAGCGACCCCCGGAAAACCATAGGTTTTTCGGGGGTCTGCCCTGTGACTTGCGACTGTTAGATCACATATAGATACATAAAGATAAAATGGCAGATGCTCCCTCCCATCACAAACAGATGGAAGACTTCGTGGGAGCCGAAATGCCGGTGCTTCGCGTTGAAGATCGGCAGCTTGAGGGCGTAGATGACGCCGCCTATGGTGTAGATGATACCGCCCGCCAGAAGCCACAGGAATGCACCGCGGGACAGGGTGCTCCACAGAGTGCCGAATACGCCAAGACATACCCATCCCATTGCGATATAGATGAGGGAGGAAAACCACTTCGGGCAGGTGATCCAGCATACATTGATGATCATGCCGACGAGAGCGATTCCCCACACGGTGGCAAGCAGCGTGTAGCCGAGTCTGTTGCCCAGAACGACGAGACAGACAGGTGTGTAGGAACCTGCGATTAGGACAAAGATCATCATATGGTCCAACTTGCGAAATACTTTCAGAATATTATCCTTTACGGTGACGCTGTGGTAGAGAGCGCTGGCTCCATAGAGCGCGACCATGCTTCCGATAAATACAGTCATGGCGATAAAAGCGGTAGAATCGGAGCCGACAGCGGCCTTCACTAACAGCGGCGTCGCCGCCACCAGTGCCATCATCATGCCGATGAAGTGGGTGATAGCGCTTCCGGGTTCACGAATGGTAATCTGCATAGCAAAACCTCCTGTATAACTTTTTAAAAAACAATAATAGAATTGGTAACTTTTATATGTAGTTTTTAAAACTACATATTGCATGATATGATACTACCACCTAGAATGTGCAAAGTCAATCATTTTATGTATGATCTGTTGTGTTGTATCTTTTTATAGAGAAAAATCATAAATAGGCAGAAGGGACAGTGAATAGGATGAGCAGAGAGACAAAAACAAATGCCATGCGTATTTTGGATAAAAATAAAATAGAATATGAAACGATAACTTATGAATGTAAAGAATTTATTGATGGTATTCATGCTGCCGAGGTATCGGGCATTCCGGCGGAAATTTCTTATAAAACGCTGGTCATGCAGGGTAAAAGCGGTTCCTTTTACGTGTTTGTGGTTCCGGTTCCTGCATCTGTCGATCTGAAAAAAGCGGCGAAGATCGTGGGAGAAAAGTCTATTGAGATGATCCATACGAAAGATATTCTGACTATTACCGGATATGTGAGGGGTGGCTGTTCGCCAATCGGTATGAAGAAACAGTTTCCTACGGTCATTGACTCGTCGGCATCGGGACTTGAGCAGATCAGTGTCAGCGGTGGGAGAATCGGATGTTCTTTGCGCATGTCGCCGGGGGATTTAATAAGGATTACGAAAGCTAAATGTGCGGATGTGATACTGGAATCTAATCCTCCTCAATGACATGAATCTCCAGATAATCAAAATCAATTTCTTCTATAAAATTGTCCTGGGTGAAGCGGGTCTTGCTGTGGCGTTTAAAATCGGAGACGGTGGCTTCCAGCCAGATGGGCTTGCTCAGGTCGAATTGCAGGCAGACTTCATCCAGGGCATCAAAGACCTTGTGGGTGCGTGTCTCATCCCGGTTGTCTTCAATAACGGTATCCTTCAGCATGCGGTTGTTTTTAAATTCTTTTGCCCATAGACGAAACATATCCATCCTCCCTGTCTCTTTACACTATACAAATCCCTGCATAAAAAGTAAATACTTCGTAATTCTTTCTTCAATATTTTACACTGTGGCATAATGTTCTATGGTATACTGTGTCTATGAAAATCGTAGAAAAGATGAAAAAAAATAAGAGACTTCTCATCTACTCTTTGGTCTGGGGCATACCGGTGGGGGCCTCCTTTGTGATGGGACTCAGGCTGGATCTGCAGAGAATGTTGTTTGAAGGCGATGGCACTTTGGCTTTTCATGTGAAGAACCTGCTCCTTCTCCTGGTGCAGATCCTATGTTTTTCTGTGCCTGCGGTGGGCTGTGCGGGATATGTTTTGAGCAGGGGAACGGGTAGACCGGAAGAGCAGGAGAAACAGGCAGAGGGAAAAGAGGGGCAGGAAGAAGCGCAGACGGAATGGAAGACACGTCCGCTCCGGCAGATGTGGCTGTTTTATCTGGCGTTTATCTTTGTCTGCTGGCTGCCGGTTTTTCTGGCATATTATCCGTCTGTGTTTGCATACGATGCGGAGGGACAGCTGTACCAGGTGATCGCCGGAGATTACAGCACACATCACCCGCTTTTGCATACCTTATTTCTGGGAGCCTTTTTCCGTCTGGGCGGCAGGCTGGGTTCCTATTCAACGGGCATGGCGGTTCATTCCGTTGTGCAGATGCTGTTGATGGCGGGAGCCTTTGCGGGCGCGTTGACTTATCTTTACGAAAAGCGGACGGCGAGGTGGACGCGGATCTTACTGCTTCTTTTTTACGGGCTGTTTCCGACCAATTCCGTTCTTGCCATAAGCACCACGAAGGATGTGCTGTTTTCGGCGCTGGTACTGCTCTATACGGTCTGCTTTTACCGTCTTACCTGTGATCGGAATATGCAGGTGACACTGAAGGAGCGGGCGGTCTGTATTCTTTTGGGCGTCCTCATGCTGCTGTTTCGCAACAATGCGGTGTATGCCTTTGTGGTCAGTGCGCCGGTTCTGTTCTGGGGCATGAGAAGGGTAAAATTTGATCGAGAAAGTCAACAAGAAGCTTCCCTATGGGACGGCAAGGCGGCGGGAAAAGAATATCTGCGTCTGGCGCTGGGGATTCTGCTCCTGTTTGCAGTGGGTGCAGTTTTGCTGAAAGCCCTGACTCATGCGCAGAGCGGCAGCCCCAGAGAAATGCTGAGCGTGCCGCTGCAGCAGATGGCGCGCGTCTGGGTACATGAAGAGAATGGGGAGTTGATGGATGATCAATCTCTGCGCCGGGAGATGGAGAAATTTATGCCGTCGGAGCGGGGGTTCTCGGTTTATGATCCTCATCTGGCGGATCGGGTGAAAAATATTGCCATAATCCATGACGATCCCAAAGGGCTGGTCAAGACCTGGATTCGGTTGGGAATGGAATATCCCGGTATTTATATAGATGCGTTTCTGGATAACAGTTTAGGCTTATGGTTTTTACTGGACGATACCCACGCAAGAGTGTATGGGATTGGGACAGAGACCGGTTTTGGCTATCTCTCCACAGACAACCGCACCATGCCTGCGGGCTGCGAGATCGTGGAGCGCAGCTATCTTCCGGGGCTGCGCGCCTTGATGGAAAAGATCGTATCGGACAACGAATATGAAGACTGGCCTGTGATAAAATTTCTCTTTGCACCGGCGCTGTACTGGTGGCTGCTGTATCTCTATGTGGTAGTGGTCTTATATAAAAAAAGATATCGGGAGGTGCTGCCTGCGGTATTTTTGGTGGTTTATTATCTGACCCTGCTGCTCTCGCCAACGGTACTGATCCGCTATATGTACCCGTTGGTGGTGACAGTTCCTGTCATATTGTCCTGTCTGACTTCTGGGGAAAAGGAAGAAAATGTGAAAATAGACAATAAAATATAAAAAATTTAGAAAATTTTGTATAAAATATACATTTTTGATAAAGGGTATGGTATAATGTGCGTAAAGGGCAGAGTCAAGCGAACGAAGATATAAATGCTGAGCTTGCTCGAGCAGATATATCTTCGTTCATTTGACGAGCGAAGCGACCCCGGGAAACCGTAGGTTTTTCGGGGCTCTGCCCTGTAATTTGCGAAATCATAAGGGGAAAGTTTTTTTCGGAGGTTTTTAGGGAATGGAAGTAATGATCGAGAGAAATAAAGACGGCGATATTGACAGCTGGAAAGAGGTACAGCTGATCTATAATTCCGCCTTGAAACAGATATCTACGAAGCTGGAGATTTTGAATGACGAGTTTCAGCATGTGCACCGGTATAATCCGATCGAACATATCAAATGGCGTATTAAGACGCCGGAGAGTATTGTCAAGAAATTAAAGAAGCATGACAAGGAATCTACCATCGATAATATGGTAAAGTATGTCAATGACATCGCGGGTATCCGTGTGATCTGCTCCTTTGCGTCGGATATCTATCAGATTGCGGAGATGATCAGTAACCAGAAAGACATTCGAGTGATGTCAGTGAAGGATTATATCGTGAATCCGAAAGCCAGCGGATATAAGAGCTATCATATGCTGGTGACAGTGCCGGTCTACCTCTCGGATCGGATCGCGGATACGAAGGTGGAGATTCAGATCCGTACGGTCGCGATGGATTTCTGGGCCAGCCTGGAGCATAAGATCCATTATAAGTTTGAGGGCAATGCACCGGAGCATATTAAAGAACAGCTTGTGGAATGTGCCCAGATGGTGTCGGCGTTGGATGCAAGAATGATGTCTCTAAATGAAGAGATCTTACATATCGGACAGGAGAAAGAGGACTAGAAAGGTCCTCTTCTTTACTTTNTGACTCTGCTAATGCGCGCATAAGCTGACTCGAAATGTGCCGTAACATGAGGAGTGCCCAGGTACCTTGCGGCACCCGGGCTATTATGAAAAAATTTATCTATGTGTGTATTCATACACGACATCTCATTTAATTTTCTGTAATTCACTATACTCCTGAAATATGAATAAACTATGAACAAAATGTAAAGTTATGGTTAATGTTTATAATTATATCAAAAAATGGNTCATAATTATGTGCAAAGTGCACAATAAAATACCGGATTGAGAGAACTTCGGACGGAGGTTGCCTTTTCTTTATTGTCACGGGGAAAGAAAAATGGTAAAATGCAGACATGGTTTCGTTCTTTTTGAGAAAAACAGCAGATAATTATGGAAGATAAGGGGTATGCTAACATGGACACATTGATAGATAAACTGGCACAGAAAAAAAACGCACAGGAAATGATTCGCGCAAATTCTGCNGCAGAGGCGGCCAAGATGGAACAGATGGAGAAGCAGCTTGCGGCCTACGATGAGNTGATGCAGGAGATTCGCAGGGTGAATATCAAGACATCTGAGAANGTAGAAAATATGCGTAAACTCCTTGCGCAGTGTATGGAAAAGCTGGAGAACCTGGAAGCGGATGGCGATAAGAGTGCAGATGTTGAGCAGCAGNTTGCAGGGATCAGGAGTATGCTGGAGGAGCGTTTTTCGCAGTCCGAGGAATTTATGCACAAGGAGAATGTGAAGGTTTATCGTAATGTGCAGGCNGCCTTTGCGGAAGANCTGGGTAAGCAGGCGCAGACTTCTAAGGGGAGCAGAGTGCCGGTGGGACTTTGCGTAGCGATCCTGATAGGGGTGGCAGCGGATATTTTGATNAATCTGATCCCGATGATATTGGGACTTATGAATGTGAAGCTTTTCTAAAAAAATAACATGAAAATACTGAGCAGATATTATAAAAAAATAAAAATTGCATATATTAAGGTTGCGGTGTTCGTCAGTGTCATCGCCGCCTTTTTCCTGCCNCAGCGGCAGTCCCTGGAGAGCACCGGAGACAATAGCTTTACGGTGTACTTAAACGGGGTACAGGTGGGCGTGATGGGNGACATCGAGGAAGTGGANGANTGCCTGATCGCGGCCAGAAAGCAGCTTGCGTCCGGCAGCGAGGAGATCGTGCTGGCGGAGAGCGAGNTGAGNTGGGAAGGCGAGGANNTNCTNTGGGGNACTGTAGATGACAAGAGTGTCATAATNNCCAATATGCTNGCTGCGCTGAAGGGGAGCGTCAAGGAGACCTTAAATCGTTCNTACACGGTAAAGATCAATGAGTACACGGTGAACCTGGCGAGTACCCAGGAAGTGCTGGAACTTTTACAGGCTTCCATTAAAAAATATGATACCGGGAATCAATATCATACGGATCTGGTTNTGGATTCTTCCAGAGANCTCAATGTGCTGACGACTCAGATNTATACTGAGGAGGAGCAGGAAAATGAAGAGGAGGCGGTCGTGACAAGCGTTGGGATCAATGCGGCGCTTGATGAGATATTTGCAGATATCGAGCCGGCCTCTGAGAAGGATTTTTCTGATTACGAGCTTGGACTTCTCTCTTTGGAATTTGGTGACACAGTGGAAGTGGTGGAGTCATATCTGCAGGAATACGATCTGACGCCTCTTTCCACGGCTATTGAAGAGGTGACCAAGGAGCAGGAGAAGGAGCAGATCTACGAGGTGGTNGCGGGGGACACNCTCTCNCAGATNGCNGAGAAAAATGAGATNCCGCTGGCGGANCTGATCGCCATGAACGAGACGATCGAGAACGAAAATTCCGTGATCCGTGTGGGAGATGAGCTGATCGTAACTGTGCCCGAGCCGGAGCTTTCCGTGGAGCGCACAGAGCAGATGTACTATGAGGAAGATTACGAGGCGGATATCATNTACGTGGAGAATGACGACTGGTANACNAANCAGACNCAGACNCTGCAGGANCCNTCTGCNGGNCACCGCAANGTGGTGGCGGACGTATCCTATCGCAATAACGAAGAGGTAAGCCGTGAGATCCTGAAGGAGGAAATCACCTATGCGGCTGTGCCTAAGATCGTGGAGCGCGGCACTAAGATTCCGCCCACTTATATTAAACCGATTTCGGGGGGCAGACTTTCTTCCGGATTCGGCAGACGNAAAGCGCCNACCAGAGGCGCCAGCAGCTATCATAAGGGNATAGACTGGGCGACACCGGTAGGNACNGCNGTCATGGCNTCCTNNNNAGGAACGGTTNCNAANGCNGGNTGGGGAAGCGGCTACGGCTATGTGGTCTATATCAACCATGCGGACGGCAGACAGACCCGTTACGGCCATCTGAGNAAAGTGNTGGTAAAACAGGGACAAACGGTCACNCAGGGACAGAAGATNGCCTTGAGCGGCAACACGGGCGTCAGTACGGGACCGCACGTTCATTTTGAGATTCTGATAGGCGGTNCCCAGGTGAATCCCTTTGACTACCTGAACTANGACTTTACAAATNNCCANAATCTGGTATACTGTATGGTAATGTTTGAGTTTTTTCGATTGAGAAAGGCAAGTAAACATAAATGGAACAATATGCGATTAAGGGTGGAAATCCGTTAGTCGGTGAGGTAGAGATCGGCGGTGCAAAAAANGCGGCGCTGGCGATCCTNGCGGCCGCCATCATGACGGATGAGACCGTATTGATAGAAAATCTGCCTGACGTCAGAGATACGAACGTCATGATGCAGGCGATGGAGAGTATAGGCGTCGTGATCAACCGCGTGGACAGACATACGGTGAAGATCAACGCTTCACAGGTCCATGATCTGGTGATCAAGGACGATTATATNAAAAAAATCAGAGCNTCCTANTANCTTTTGGGAGCGCTTCTCGGTAAATATAATAAGGCGGAGGTGGCTCTNCCGGGCGGCTGTAATATAGGATTGCGTCCTATTGACCAGCATATCAAGGGCTTTCGGGCACTGGGCGCCAGTGTCAGGATCGANCATGGCCTGATCATNTCNGAGGCNGCGAAGCTGANAGGGAACCATATCTACATGGATGTGGTGACTGTGGGTGCCACCATGAATGTGATGATGGCGGCAGTGATGGCAGAGGGCCAGACTGTGATCGAGAATGCGGCGAAGGAGCCCCATGTCGTTGATCTGGCAAACTTCTTAAACAGCATGGGAGCCAATATCAAGGGTGCGGGTACCGACGTGATNCGTATCAAGGGTGTGTCGAAGCTGCATGGGACGGAGTATGGCATTATTCCGGATCAGATCGAGGCGGGCACTTTTATGTTCGCGGCGGCGGTGACGAAGGGCGACGTGACGGTAAAAAATGTGATACCGAAGCATCTGGAATCCATCAGCGCGAAGCTTCTGGAGATAGGCTGTGAGATAGAAGAGTCNGANGATGCCGTGCGTGTGGTGGCNGCGAAGCCTTTGGGCCATACGCATGTAAAGACCCTGCCTTATCCCGGNTTCCCNACAGATATGCAGCCGCAGATCACNGTGGCGCTNGGTCTNTCTGCGGGNACCAGTATNGTGACAGAGAGTATTTTCGAGAATCGNTTTAAATATGTGGACGAGCTCACCTGTATGGGAGCNAATATCAANGTGGAGAGCAANACNGCGATCATCGACGGCGTGNCCAAGTACACCGGNGCGAACATNACNGCNCCGGATCTGAGNGCCGGNGCNGCTCTTGTCATNGCNGCGCTTGCNGCTGACGGNATCAGCACCGTGGANGATATCAANTATATNGAGCGNGGGTATGANGATTTNCACTTAAAGCTTCAGGGNCTGGGNGCCCAGATCGATCTNGTGACCACAGAGCGGGATCTCCAGAAATTTAANCTGAAAGTTGGNTGANACCCATTGACACATNCNTNCNATAGGTGTATGTTTATGTACAGGTAGGAAATGTGGGTGGAAAATTTCATATTGTGATATCTTTCTCTTATTCAGAGTGGTGGAGATACATAGGATCGATGAAGCCACGGCAACCCCTGACAAGGAAGGTGCCAACCTGAGCGAAAAATAGATCGAACAATAAGAGGATTTGATGCTTGCATGCCGGGTCCGCTTATTTCGTNAGAGATAAGGGGACTTTTGNATNTNAAAAACAAAACAAAGGAGAGAGAAAAATGGAGAAGAGATTATTTACNTCCGANTCTGTNACNGANGGNCATCCCGACAAAGTCTGCGATGCCATTTCCGANGCNATNCTGGANGCCTGCATGGNNAAGGATCCCATGAGCCGTGTGGCNTGTGAGACNGCNGTNTGCACNGGNTTTGTNCTGGTGACCGGCGAGATCACCACGAANGCATATGTAGATATGCAGAAGATCGTGCGNGATACCGTNAAGGAGATNGGTTACACNAAGTCNGAGTACGGNTTNGACGGNAATACCTGTGCNGTNNTNGTAGCNATNGANGAGCAGTCNGCNGACATTGCCATGGGNGTGGANAANGCNCTGGANGCGAAGAAGGGTGANCAGAATGANGACCTGGATACGGGAGCNGGNGATCAGGGTATGATGTTCGGCTATGCNACCAANGAGACAGANGAGTATATGCCCTATCCCATTGATCTGGCACATAAGCTGGCATTACAGCTTACCAAGGTTCGTAAGGACGGCACCCTCAANTATTTAAGACCCGACGGCAAGAGCCAGGTGTCTGTNGAGTATGACGAGAACGGAAAGCCGGTACGCCTGGAGGCAGTGGTGTTATCCACTCAGCACGATGATGATGTGACGCAGGAGCAGATCCACGAGGATATCAAAAAATATGTGTTTGATCCGATTCTGCCGAAGGAACTGATCGACGACAAGACGAAGTTCTTCATCAATCCTACGGGACGTTTCGTGATCGGCGGCCCTCATGGAGATGCCGGTCTGACAGGTCGTAAGATCATTGTAGATACATACGGCGGCTATGCCCGTCACGGCGGCGGCGCTTTCTCCGGAAAGGACTGTACCAAGGTGGACCGCTCCGCGGCTTATGCGGCGCGCTATGTGGCGAAGAATATCGTGGCGGCTGGTATCGCAGACAAGTGCGAGATTCAGCTTTCCTATGCGATCGGTGTGGCGCAGCCCACATCCATCATGGTAGATACCTTCGGTACAGGAAAGATCGAGGATGACAAGCTGGTAGAGATCGTTCGCGAGAACTTTGACTTAAGACCCGCAGGCATCATCAAGATGCTGGATCTGCGTCGCCCGATCTACAAGCAGACAGCGGCTTACGGACACTTCGGACGTAACGATCTGGATCTGCCCTGGGAGAAGCTTGACAAGGTGGATGCACTGAAGAAGTATTTATAAGATATTTGTTATGGATATTTTAGAATAAGATGAAGAATAGCGAGGCTGTCCTTTAGCGAATAATAATTCGTGAAGCGACAGCCTCCATTTTGTTAGATACAATGGACAGGAATCAGTTTATTTTTGTTGTCTAATGGTAGCACCATAGGAGTCATGCAGATAATAGCGCCTTCTCCAATCGTTTCCGGCAGATGATCTAATACACTGAAATTTTTCAAAGCGCTTTTTCCGGGATCGGCACTTTTTTTAATTTCAATAGGATATAGTATTCCATTCTCCAGAATCATCAGGTCTATTTCCCGCCCGTTATTATCACGGTAATAAAAAAGACGGCTTCTGACATCAATTCCATGATTCACATAGCCTTTAATAATTTCTGATATGACATAGCTTTCAAACATTGCACCTGCCATGGCAGATAGTTCTAATGCTCTTGGATTATTCCATAAAGAAAGATAGCAGGCAAGACCTGTGTCCATGAAGTACAATTTGGGACGTTTGATGATTCTTTTTATTGTATTTCCGGAATATGGAGACAGCATATAGACAAGACCGGAGGATACTAAGATGGATAACCAGTTGTCTGCTGTTTTGCGATCAATTTCAATATCTTTTGCCATATCGGACAGATTCACTTCCTGCCCAGTTCGCGCCGCAGCACAGGATATAAATTTTAGAAATTTGTTTTCGTCCTTTATGGTGATCAAATCACGAATATCACGCTCCAGATAAGTCTGCATATATGCGCCGAAATAATCCTCCGGAAGTAATTCGGAGTCTGTTATAAGCCGTGGCATTCCACCACGATATATTTTTTCAAAAATGGAAGTAACGGTATCGTCTGATTCTGTCGCGCTGACTTTATTTGGGAGAAATGGCGATGGTTCCGTACCTTCTATTTCGGCTCTCGACAGAGAGTACATAGATAGAATACCTACCCTGCCTGCCAGCGATTCACTTACGTTTTTCATCATATGAAACATCTGNGAGCCNGTCAGATAATACATNCCGTTTTTGTTTGCCAGNTCTGTTNGTATTTTGATATAGGGNAGNAATTCTGTCGCATATTGTATTTCGTCAATGATAAGCGGTGGTTGGTACTGTTGTAAAAAAAGTTCCGGATCCTCTTTGGCAAGACTCCTGACTCTGGGGTAGTCAAGAGTAACGTACTGAATCTGTTCGTTTTCTGCTCTTAGCTGATTTAGGAGTGTTGTTTTTCCCACTTGCCGGGCGCCACATACCATAACAACAGGAAAATGTTCTGATAAATATTTTAATTTGGATTCCATAATTCGGTGGATATACATAAGACACCTCCCTTATACAAAAAAGGAATTATATTCCCTTTTTGTATTATATCCATTTTCTATGTATTTATCAAGTGAATCTGTATAATCAGATGGCAGCTTTCAATAGGCGGTTCTCTTTTTTTGCAAAATACGGTATAATAAACGCAGGCATGACGGCCTCTGTGCTAAGAATTGCGTGGCAGTTCTTACCGTGTACTAGAAGAAGCGGAGAATCACATATGAAAAAGAAGCTTGTGTTTGCTGTTATTATTGCTGCCTTTGTTTTGGCGTTTGCCCTGTGTGTTTGTCTGGGAATGAAAAAGGAAACGGCAGTGGCAGAAGGAAGAGTGGTAGAGAATGCAGATGCCGTTTATGAGGAACTGGGAATTGATATCAGTATGCCGGAAGCGGTATTCGGCGCATACGGGTTTGAATATAGCATTATCGGGGAAGCGATTGGGCAGGTATGTTTTCAATATATGGGAACAACATATTATCTGCAGGCTACCAAAGGAGCAACGTCATTAGAGGAAATGGGTTTTGTTAAGAGTGATGAGTGGTGGGAAGGAACAACGCTATATGCGGCCGGAGATGTCGACGATATGACAGGCATTGAATCGTTTGGTTTAGAAGATGGCGGCAGCGTTGTGTGTTGGAGATGGCATGGTATCAGATTTGTTCTGCGAAGCCCGAAGGAGTATCAATCAAGCTACGGCTTTATTAATGAAATTGCATCGAATTCTTATATCCAGCCGTCAGTTGAGCAAGAGATGACAGAAGAGTAACAGTCACCTTTTTAAAATCAGCATAAGAAACGGAGAATCATATATGGCATTTGCACATCTCCACGTCCACACGGAGTTCAGTCTCCTGGACGGTTCCAATAAGATCAAAGAATATGTGAAATATGTGAAGGAGCTGGGAATGGACAGTGCCGCCATCACGGATCATGGCGTGATGTACGGCGCGGTCGATTTTTATAAGGCGGCGAAGGAGGCGGGAATCAATCCGATCATCGGCTGTGAGGTCTATGTGGCNCCCCANTCCCGCTTTGACAGAGAATTGACGGGCGGTGAGGACCGCTATTATCATCTGGTGCTTTTGGCAGAAAACAATGTGGGCTATGCCAANCTNACGAAGATCGTNAGCAAAGGCTTTACGGAGGGCTATTANTACAGACCNCGTGTGGATATGGANCTGCTGNAGGAGTANCATGANGGGCTGATCGCNCTCTCGGCCTGTCTGGCGGGGGANGTGCCNCGGTANATCCAGAAGGGCCTGATCGANGAGGCGAAAAANGTNGCNNTAAAATATCAGGANATCTTNGGGAAGGACAATTATTTTCTGGAGNTGCAGGATCANGGNATCCCGGCACAGCAGACGGTCAATTCNGCCCTGCTTCGNATGAGNAANGAGCTGGATATTCCNCTGGTNGCNACCAATGANGTGCANTACACNTATGCGGAGGANGCNCAGCCCCANGACCTTCTGCTCTGNCTGCAGACNGGGAAAAANCTGGCGGACGAGGACCGNATGCGNTACGAGGGCGGGCAGTATTATGTGAAGAGCGAGGAGGAGATGAAGGGNCTNTTNCCTTANGCNTGGNANGCGGTGGAGAANACCCAGCGGATCGCCGACAGATGCCATGTGGAGATNGAGTTNGGNCATTANAAGGTGCCNCACTATGAAGCGCCGGANGGNTATGATTCNTGGAGCTATCTGAACAAACTCTGNCAGGANGGCATGAAGGANCGCTATCCCGAGGANGACGGCNCNNTGCAGGAGCGTCTGCAGTANGAGCTTGANACNATNAANANNATGGGCTTTGTGGACTATTTTCTGATCGTGTGGGATTATATCAATTTTTGNCGGGAAAACGGCATTGCCGTNGGNCCGGGGCGNGGCTCGGCGGCGGGCAGCATCGTNTCCTANTGNCTGAAGATAACGAATATCGATCCNATCAAATACAGCNTGCTNTTTGAGCGNTTNCTGAATCCNGAGCGTGTTTCCATGCCGGATATCGANGTGGACTTCTGNTTTGAGAGACGGCAGGANGTNATTGACTATGTNGGTCAAAAATATGGNGCNGACAAGGTNGTGCAGATCGTCACCTTNGGTACNATGGCGGCNAAGGGCGTCATCCGNGATGTGGGGCGAGTCATGGATCTGCCCTACGCCTATGTGGACCGCATNGCCAAGATGATACCGAACGANCAGAATCAGGGCGTTTCNATTGATCGGGCGNTGGAGATGAANCCGGAGTTTAAGAGTCTGTATCAGGANGATGANCAGGTACACAATCTCATTGATATGTGTAANAGNCTGGANGGNNTGCCNCGNCANACNTCCATGCACGCNGCGGGCGTGGTGATCTGNCCGGAGGCGGCGGATGAATTCGTGCCGCTTTCCAGAGGAGCCGACGGTTCCATTACCACCCAGTTTCCCATGACNACCATNGAGGANCTGGGNCTTCTCAAAATGGANTTNTTGGGGCTGCGGACNCTGACNGTNATCCAGAATGCGGTNCGGCTTGTGGANCAGAGNAAGGGGATNNCCATTGACATAGATAANATCGANTACGATGANAAGGNAGTGCTNNCNTCTCTGGGGACGGGGCGGACGGANGGCGTGTTCCAGNTGGANAGNGGCGGCATGAAGAGCTTNATGAAGGANTTAAAGCCGCAGAGCCTGGAGGATGTGATCGCCGGCATCTCTCTGTACCGTCCGGGGCCTATGGACTTTATTCCGAAATATATCAAGGGCAANAACCATCCCGACACGGTGACCTATGACTGNCCGCAGCTGGANCCGATCCTGGCGCCCACCTATGGCTGTATCGTNTATCAGGAGCAGGTNATGCAGATNGTGCGGGANCTGGGCGGNTACACNATGGGCAGGAGCGATCTGGTGCGCCGTGCCATGAGTAAGAANAANCAGTNNGTNATGGANNAGGAGCGGAAAAACTTCACCTACGGCAACCCGGAGGAGGGAGTGCCCGGCTGTGTGGCGAACGGTATCGACGAGAAGGTGGCGGATCACATCTACGATACCATGATGGACTTCGCCAAATATGCCTTCAACAAATCCCATGCGGCCTGCTACGCGGTGGTGGCGTATCAGACGGCCTACCTGAAATATTACTATCCCGTAGAATTTATGGCGGCTCTGATGACCTCTGTGATCGATAATCCGAGCAAGGTGGCGGAGTATATCATGACCAGCCGCAGCATGGGGATCCAGATCCTGCCGCCGGATATCAATGTGGGAGAAAACGGATTCTCCGTGTCGGACGGACAGATCCGCTATGCCCTCTCCGCGATCAAGAGCGTGGGCCGGCCTGTCATCGACGCCGTGGTGGCGGAGCGCGAGGCCAGGGGTCCTTATCTGAATCTGGGAGATTTTGTGACACGCGTGACAGATCGTGACATGAATAAGCGTGTGGTGGAGCATTTTATCAAGGCGGGAGCCATGGACAGTCTGGGCGGCACGCGCAAGCAGCTTCTCAGCGTGTACATTCAGGTGATAGACGGTATCCAGCAGGATCGAAAGAATAATATGGCGGGACAGATATCCCTCTTTGATCTGGCGGCCGAGGAGGAGAAGGTGGATTANCGGGTGAGCCTGCCCGATGTGGGAGAGTATTCCAAGGAGATGAANCTGGCATTCGAGAAGGAGGTGCTGGGNATNTANATCAGCGGACACCCGCTGGAGGAATATCAGGAGCTCTGGAAAAAGAATATCACCAACACNACNGCGGACTTTACCTGGAATGAGGANANNGANGAGATCCGNGTGGAGGATGGGGCGAAGGTTACCATCGGCGGTATGATCACGGAGAAGAAGATCAAATACACTAAAAATGAGAAGGTGATGGCCTTTTTGCAGGTGGAGGATCTGGTGGGATCCGTGGAGGTGATCGTCTTCCCCAGAGATTATGAGCGGTACGGCAATTCNATCCTGGAGGACAGTAAGGTCTTTATCAGAGGCCGGGCGTCTCTGGAGGAGGAGAAGGACGGCAAGCTGATCTGCGAACAGATCACTCCCTTTGAGCAGGTGCCCAGAAAGCTGTGGATCAAATTTCCCACCAAAGAAGCTTACGAGTCGAAGAAAGAGGAACTCTTTGCCATACTGCGTGAGGTGGAGGGAAAGGATAACGTGGTGATCTATGTGGAAAATCCGAAGGCCATGAATCCTTTGCCNGCCAACTGGAACGTGGAGGCGAGGGAANATNTGATAAAGAAACTGGAAGAGGCATTTGGAGAAGGGAATGTAAAAGTGGTGTAGGACGCTCTTGAAAATCCTTTTGTGATAGAGTAAAATAATGGTAAAGTGAGTAAAAAGCGTCTGTCAGGGCAGAAAGGTATGGTTATCGGTATGGCGAAGCAGATCAAAACAATNGGNGTGTTGACCAGCGGCGGCGATGCGCCGGGCATGAATGCGGCGATCCGTGCAGTGGTCAGAAAAGGCATCGCTAACGGCGTTAAGGTCAAGGGCATCAAAAAAGGCTATCAGGGCCTTTTAAACGAAGAGATCATAGACATGGAGAAATGGTCCGTGGCGGAGACAATCCAGCGTGGCGGTACGATCCTTGGCACGGCGCGCTGTCATGAGTTCCGCACGGAAGAGGGGCAGCAGANAGGCGCNGATATCTGNCATAAGCACGGNATCGACGGNCTGGTGGTCATCGGNGGNGACGGCTCCTACCGCGGCGCACAGGCATTGTCCCGGCATGGGATCAATACCATAGGCATTCCGGGNACCATTGATCTGGATATCGCATGTACAGAATATACCATCGGTTTTGATACGGCGATCAACACAGCNATGCAGGCGATNGANAAGATAAGAGATACCTCTTCCTCCCACGAGCGCTGCAGTATCATCGAGGTTATGGGNAGAAATGCGGGATATATCGCGCTCTGGTGCGGCATCTCCAACGGTGCGGAGGATATTCTGATCCCGGAGAAATACGATTACAATGAACAGCAGATNATCAATAATATTATTGCCAGCAGAAAGCGCGGCAAGACCCATCATTTGATCATCAATGCGGAGGGCATCGGGCATTCTACCTCCATGGCGAGAAGAATCGAGGCGGCTACGGGTATTGAGACCAGAGCTACCATCCTGGGCTACATGCAGCGTGGCGGTTCCCCTACCTGTAAGGATCGGTACTATGCTTCTATCATGGGCTGTTATGCAGCAGATATTTTGTGTGAAGGCAAGACAAACCGCGTGGTAGGATATCAGCACGGCGATTTTTTGGATTTCGATATTGAGGAAGCCCTGAATATGCAGAAAGGGATTCCGGAGTATGCCTTTGAGATGTCGAAGATTTTATAGTCACAGAGGCGTGGGTTTGCAGAAATATAAGGTATGGATTTTCCCCGCGGATGGTTGCATTTGCGGGGAATCTTTCTATGTATATGGNGAGAANGATGATAACAAGTTTACATAATAAANCCATCAAGGAGACGNCGGCCCTTGTTGCCAGAAAGAAAGAGCGGGACAGGCGTGGGCTCTTTGTNGTGGAAGGTATGAAGATGTTCGGCGAGGCACCGGCGGAGCGGATCAGTCANGTGTATCTGGCTGAGAGCGCAAANAAAGAGGTCTATAGCCGGTANGAAGAGAANCTCTCCGGNCTTCCCTGTGAGATCGTATCGGACGAGGTGTTCGGGAAAATGTCGGACACGGTCACCCCGCAGGGGATCCTGTGCCTGGTGCGGCAGTTTTCCTACAGCATCGAGGATATGCTGTCGGGGAGNGAAAAGAAGCAGCTGTTATTTATTATACTGGAAGATATTCAGGATCCGGGGAATCTGGGAACTATNTTTCGGACGGCGGAGGCAGCAGGTGCCGATGGCGTTATCATGAGCAGCCATACGGCGGAGATCTATAATCCCAAGACCATNCGCTCCACCATGGGCTCTATCTANCGAGTGCCCTTTCTTTACGCAGAAGATCTTTCTTCTATTATAANGAAGCTNCNNGAACAAGGTGTGAGTGTGTATGCCGCCCATCTAAAGGGCAGCGATTATGATACCGGACAGGATTACCGGAAGAGTACGGCCTTCCTGATAGGAAATGAGGCGAAGGGTCTGCGGGAGGAGACGGCAGCNGGCGCGGANGCTCTGATCCGGATTCCTATGGANGGGCAGGTAGAATCGTTAAATGCGGCAGTGGCCTCTTCCGTCTTATTATATGAGGCTTACAGACAGAGAAAACNAGATTAAATCNGGGTTTAATAAAATAATAACGGGCGATATTTTNGCTAAAAGAAGGGATTTCGGAGAAAACGGGAGAAAGGAACGGAGCAAAAATGAAAATTGGATTTATCGGACTGGGGAATATGGCACGGGCGATCATTGGCGGTATGTTAAATGAGGGTATTGTGGCGAAGGAGGATATCCTTGGCAGCGCCAGGACGAAAGAGACCCTGGAGAAAGTACAGAAGGAGTTCGGTATAGAGGTGAGATCCTCCAATGAGGAGGTAGCGGCAGAGACGCAGGTGCTCATTCTGGCGGTGAAGCCGCAGTTTCTGGAGNGCGTGATCGCTCAGATCCGGGATGCAGTAAAACAGGACACGCTGATCGTCAGCATAGCGGCTGGAAAAACACTNTCCTGGCTGGAGGAGGCTTTCGGCAGGCATGTGAAGCTGGTGCGCTGTATGCCGAATACCCCTGCGCTGGTGGGGGCCGGCTGTACNGGCGTCTGTGTGAATGANGCGGTGGCACAGGAGGAGATTCAGTACAGCCTACGGCTGATGGAGAGCTTCGGCAGGGCGAGTCTGGTGGAGGAACGGCTGATGGATGCAGTGGGCGCTGTGAGCGGTTCTTCTCCGGCCTATGTGTTTATGTTTCTTGAGGCGATGGCGGACGCTGCCGTGGCGGCGGGTATGCCGAGAACCCAGGCATATGAGTTTGCGGCCCAGGCGGTATATGGCAGTGCGAAGCTTGCGCTGGANACCGGCAGACANCCNGGTGAGTTAAAGGATATGGTCTGTTCTCCGGGCGGTACTACCATAGAGGGNGTGAANGTGCTGGAGGAGAATGGATTTCGNGGNGCGGTGATGGACGCTCTGCTTGCCACNGTGGAGAAATCCCGGAAANTATAAGATGTTGGAATATCTTGTATCTTGTAGAAAAATAGTAACAAAATATTGAAATAAATTCGGCCCAAATTGTATAAACTTGACAAAGAATAGGTGTTTTGCTAAAATAATCCATACTTAANCNGATTGTAACATTTTTGTAACAATCGTAACTATTTTGGAATATGGTATAGGTATGATGGAGGGGTATTTATGAGGAGAAGCTATAGACTTCTGCTCGCCGTTTTGATCCTTGGAATAAGTTTATGCAGTGTGTCTCTGGAAACGCAGGCTACCAACAGAAAGGATATTCTGGATTCNATGAACGNGGGGGTNTCCCAGATNGTAGATCCTACNGGAAAGTCGGCGGATGAGAAGGCGCTTCANGAACTGACAGAGCTGTCAGAAGCTAATGGCGNCGAGAGAGAGACGGATTTGGTCATGGCCAATGTGCAGGTGGCAATGAACGTGCGTGCGGAGGCTGATGAGGAATCCGACAAGGTGGGCTTGCTCTACAAAGACTGCGGCGGCAGGATATTGGAAAGAAAAGACGGGTGGACAAGAATAAGGAGCGGCGATCTCGTTGGCTGGGCCAGNGATGATTATCTGCTNTTTGGAGAGGATGCGGAGACNCTTGCAAATGANGTGGGAAACCTCATTGTCCAGATCGANACGGATACNCTCTGCGTGAGGNATGAGCCTGATGNGGAAGCGGATGCTGTGGGCTTCATTCCCAGNGATGAGGANNTGGAGATCATAGAAGTGCTGGACGATGACTGGATCAGCGTCGATTATGAAGGTGAGACGGGCTATGTCTCGTNTGANTTCGNGGATATNGACTTTCATATTGACNAGGNNGAGACGCTCATNGNGATCAAAAAGAGAGAAGAGGAAGAACGTCAGGCGAAGNTGACNGCCAACAGAGGCGCGGTGGTAGTGGGCGGCGACGATACCAGACTTCTGGCGGCGCTGATCTACTGTGAGGCCGGNATAGAGAGCTATAACGGAAAGCTGGCGGTGGGCGCTGTAGTCATGAACCGCGTCAGAAGCGCAGCTTATCCCAATACAGTATCNGGTGTTATTTTTGCATCCGGNCAGTTTACACCCGCGCTCAACGGTAAGGTGGCGAGGGTATATGCCGGAGATATTCCGGAGAGCTGCTGGGAGGCGGCAAGAGCCGCGATCAACGGGGAAACCAACGTGGGAGATGCGACTCACTTCAGACGTGCCGGAAACCATGACGGCCTGCTGATCGATAGGCAAGTCTTCTGGTAAAACAGCGGAGAGCGCGGAACGNNCGTTTTGCGNATGGGCGTGGGCTGAACTGAACAATGAGAATGATAACCCTTGCTACTTTGGGGATAATATAATATAATAACCGCAGAAGAGAAACAAACGGCCGCGAAAGCGNGGTTTGCGAGTCTGGCTGGTATGGGCCGGGAGGAAAGTGGAAGTGATGGAGCTACAGACTTTGAATATGACGATGATCTGGCTGATCGTTCTTGTGGTGCTGGTCGTCATAGAGCTTTTGACAATGGGCCTTACGACCGTCTGGTTTGCCGGGGGTGCGCTGATGGCGACGATCGCCTCTCTTGTGCACGCGCCGGTGGTGATTCAGATCATATTGTTTCTCGTGACCTCGGCTCTGCTTTTGTATTTCACGCGGCCTGTTGCGGTGAAGTATTTTAACAAGGACCGGGTGCGGACCAACGCGGAGAGTCTGGTAGGCCGGCAGGCGATCGTGATCAGTGAGATCGACAACCTGCAGGGGATCGGACAGGTCAACGTGGGCGGTATGGAATGGTCTGCCAGGACGAGGACGGACGGGGTAACACTGCCGGTGGGCACCGTGGTGATCGTGTTTGCCATAGATGGCGTGAAGTTGATCGTGGAAGAGAAAAAGGACTTGTAGAAAGAACAAAAATAGACAGAAAAGAGGAAAAGGGATGGGTGCAATTGTTTTTCTAGTGGTTATTTTGATTTTACTTGTGGTTATTTTGATGTCCTGCATCAAAATCGTGCCGCAGGCGCACGCCTACGTGGTGGAGCGGTTGGGCGCTTATCAGCAGACCTGGTCTGTGGGACTGCATATCAAGGTTCCTTTTATAGATAAAGTGGCTAAGAGANTGATCTTAAAGGAGCAGGTGGTGGATTTCGCACCCCAGCCGGTGATCACAAAGGATAATGTAACCATGCGNATCGATACCGTGGTCTTTTTCCAGATCACGGATCCGAAGCTCTTTGCATACGGGGTGGAGAACCCGATCATGGCGATCGAGAACCTGACGGCTACGACCCTTCGTAACATCATCGGTGAGATGGAGCTGGATCAGACATTGACATCCAGAGAAGTGATCAATACCAAGATGCGTGCTTCCCTCGATATCGCTACAGATCCCTGGGGTATCAAGGTAAATCGTGTGGAGTTAAAGAATATCATTCCGCCGGCAGCGATCCAGGATGCCATGGAGAAGCAGATGAAGGCGGAGCGTGAGCGCCGTGAGGCGATCCTGCGGGCAGAGGGTGAGAAGAAGTCCACTGTCCTGGTGGCAGAAGGTCAGAAGGAGTCGGCGATCCTGGAGGCGGAAGCGGAGAAGCAGTCTGCGATTCTCAGAGCGGAAGCACAGAAGGAAAAAATGATCCGTGAGGCAGAGGGTGAGGCGGAAGCGATCCTCAAAGTGCAGCAGGCGACGGCTGATGGTCTGCGTATGATCCGCGAAGCGGGTGCGGACGAGGCTGTCTTAAAGCTTAAGAGTCTGGAGGCTTTTGAGAAAGCGGCGGACGGTCAGGCGACGAAGATCATCATTCCCTCGGAGATTCAGGGACTGGCGGGGCTTGCGGCCTCTGCAAAGGAGATTCTGAAGTAAGATAATCTGCATCGGTATTCGGAGAAAAAGATCATAAGTGAATAAAGGGCAGGGCGGTTCTGTGGACCGTCCTGTTTGATACTTTGCGGTAATGGAAAAACATGGAAAGAGGAGGCAGGACTATGGATCTGAAAGGACGCAGTTTTTTAAAGCTTCTGGATTTTACGCCGGAGGAGATTCTTTACATGATCGATGTGGCAGCAGATCTGAAGGATAAGAAAAAGAGAGGGATCCCGGTGGATACCCTGCGGGGAAAAAATGTAGCGCTGATCTTTGAAAAGACCAGCACCAGAACGCGCTGTGCCTTTGAGGTGGCGGCCCACGATCTGGGAATGGGAACTACATATCTGGATCCTGTCGCTTCCCAGATCGGGAGGAAGGAGAGTATCGCGGACACGGCACGGGTGTTGGGGCGTATGTTTGAGGGCATCGAGTACCGGGGTTACGGACAGGAGATCGTGGAGGAGCTGGACAAGTACGCAGGGGTGCCAGTCTGGAACGGTCTCACCAATGAGTTTCATCCTACCCAGATGCTGGCGGATCTTCTGACGATACGGGAACATTTCGGGAAGCTTAAGGGCATTAAGCTCACCTATATGGGTGACGCCCGTTACAATATGGGTAATTCCCTGATGGTGGCGTGTGCCAAGATGGGGATGGATTTTACGGCATGCACCAACAAAAAGTATTTTCCGGAGGCGTCTCTGGTAAAGACCTGCGAGGAGATCGCGGCTCAGACCGGCGGCTCTGTACGTCTGACCGAGGATGTGGAGGAAGGCGCGGGCGGCGCGGATGTGATCTACACCGATGTGTGGGTTTCCATGGGAGAACCGGAACAGATCTGGGAGGAGAGGCTGCGTGATCTGACGCCCTATCAGGTCAATGCTAGGGTGATGGCACTGGCCGGCAAAGAGGCGGTATTTATGCACTGCCTGCCTGCTTTCCATGATCATCAGACCGGTATCGGTAAAGAGATCGGTGAAAAGTATGGAATGGCGGAGCTGGAGGTGACGGATGAGGTGTTTGAGTCGCCTCAGTCTATTGTCTTTGATGAGGCCGAGAACCGTATGCACACCATCAAGGCGGTCATGGCGGTGACACTGGGCTGGCGTGAAAAGATGTTCTAATTGCTCACAGCAAGGGCTGTTTCGCAAAGAACATCTAAGTTTCGCGCAAGAGAATGCCTGAAAAGCGGCATTCTCCGTATGGATTTATATAGGTTGGCGGGTAATGAGAACAGACAAATCAGATATTTTAACATGGTTAAGGAACAGTGAGGACTATGTGTCGGGGCAGCAGCTCTGTGAGCGTTTCGGTGTTTCCCGCACGGCGGTCTGGAAGGTGATCAATCAGCTGAAGGAGGAGGGCTATACGATCGAGTCGGTGTCCCGCAAGGGGTATCGGCTGGTGGAGAGCCCGGCGGATGCCTACTCTGAGAGTGAGATCATAAGCAGACTGCAGACAAAGTGGGCGGGACGGACGCTGCACTTTTTCGAGTCTACCGGTTCCACGAATCCGGATGCCAAGCGGTTTGCGGAGGAGGGCGCTCCCCACGGAACCATCGTGGTGGCGGACAGACAGACGGCGGGCAGAGGGAGAAGAGGCAGATCCTGGGAGTCCCCGGCGGGAAAGTCGATCTATTTTACCATTGTTGTGAGACCCGAATTTGAGCCGGACAAGGCGTCCATGATCACGCTGGTAGTGGCTCTTGCCGTGGCGGAAGCCGTTCGGGAGGAAACAGGGCTTTCCACCGGGATCAAATGGCCTAACGATGTGGTGGTGAACGGGAAGAAGATCTGCGGCATTCTGACAGAGATGAGTATGACGCCGGAGATGAATGAGATTCAGTTTCTGGTGGCAGGCGTCGGGGTGAATGTAAATCAGGACAGTGAGGAGGATTTCACACCCGAGCTGCGAGGAAGGGCAACTTCTTTAAAAATGGAGAATGGACGGCAGATTGATCGCGCGGCATTGCTGGCCAGAATCTTGCGTCATTTTGAGGAGGATTATGATCTCTTTGAGAAAACGCTGGATCTGTCTGGTCTGCAGGAGCGTTATGAGGCGCTGCTGTTAGGCAAGGATAATCGGGTGCGCGTTCTGGATCCGGCGGGCGAATACACCGGGATCTCCCGGGGGATCAACGGGATGGGAGAACTCATCGTGGAGAAAGAAGATGGAGAGACCGTGCTGGTCTATGCGGGCGAGGTATCGGTCAGGGGACTGTACGGCTATACATGACGGCAGGAGGAAAGGCATGGACGACAAGAGGATCGTGCTCTGCGGCGCCAACGCCTATGAGCAGAAATATTATTTTAATGAGCGCTTTGATAAGATACCCCAATCGATCAAGGATGAATTGCATGTGATCTGCGTGCTGTTCACGGAGGAGGTAGGAGGCGTTTTCACTATCGTGTTTGAGGAGGACGGCAGTATCTCCTTGGAGACCGATGCTGAGGAAGACGATCTGCTCTACGATGAGATCAGCAGCGGCCTTCTGGTGGGGGAGATCCGCAGGAACCGGCAGGAAATGCTGGAATCGTTGCAGCTGTATTACCGTGTGTTTATTTTACAGGAGGATATTCAGGAAATTCTATGAGTCATCTGCTTAAGCCCCTTACGATCGGCAAGGTCACCTTGCAGAATAATTTGATACTGGCTCCCATGGCAGGCGTGACTGACCTGCCATTTCGTTTGCTGTGCAGCGAACAGGGAGCGGGTCTTGCAGGGATGGAAATGGTCAGTGCCAAGGCTATCTGGTATGGAAATAAAAATACGGAAAGCCTGCTGGAGATCCATCCGAAGGAGGGACCGGTCTCCCTGCAGCTGTTTGGCTCAGATCCGAAGATCGTCAGCGAGATGGCGAAGCGCATCGAGGAGCGTCCCTTTGCCATACTGGATCTCAATATGGGTTGTCCCGTTCCCAAGGTGGTAAATAACGGAGAGGGCTCCGCCCTGATGCGGAATCCGAAGCTGGCAGGAGAGATCATCGCCGCCACGGTGAAGGCTATCGAAAAGCCTGTCACAGTAAAGATACGAAAGGGCTTCGACGAGGCCCATGTCAACGCGGTGGAGATGGCGAAGATTGCAGAGGAGGCGGGAGCTGCCGCCGTGGCGGTGCACGGCAGGACCAGAGAGCAGTATTACAGCGGGGAGGCAGACTGGGAGATCATCGCCAGAGTCAAGGAAGCTGTGTCCGTTCCTGTGATCGGAAACGGCGACGTAACAGACGGTGAGAGCGCCCGCAGACTGCTCCAGGAGACAGGCTGTGACGGTGTGATGATCGGCCGCGCCGCCAGGGGCAATCCATGGCTGTTTCGACAGATCGCCGCCTGGCTGGAGGACGGTACTGTGCTGCAGGAGCCTTCCCCGGAGGAAAAAAAGGAAATGATCCTGCGCCATGCGCGCCTTCAGCTGGAGGTTAAAGGAGAGTACACAGGTGTGCGCGAGATGCGCAAGCATTTCTCCTGGTACACGGCAGGCATGCCCGGCTCTGCCAGACTCAGGCAGAGCATCAATCAGGCAGAGCGCTTTGAGGAGATCGAAAGGTTGGTGGAATCCCTGTGAGAAGGTCGGCATATACTGTCTCAGAATAAGAGACAAGGATGGAGCACGGCGGCATGGATGCACAGAGCATTCTTTATTTTCATCCGGCACCGGAAGGAATGTATAAAAACGACGCCTTGAAGAGACACTGGTGGCAGAAGGCGGCATTACAGGGGAGGACTTTGACCGGAGAGAGCTCTGAGGAGGCTTTCCTGTTGGCGGAATGTCCGATTCCGTCCTTCTATTATCAGAAGAAGCCGTGGACACCGGAGGTTTTATCGGAAGCGATGGATGAGGTGCTGCAGAAGGCACCGGGGATGGCGGATGCTTTTTTACATCCTGAGATTATGACACATATGTCAGAAAAATACAGAGAGCGATGGGAGCCACGCAGAGAGACTGTGGAACATCTGGTGAGCGTTCTGCTTGCGCGATATGCAGCTGTTTGCCTCTATGAACAGGGGGAGGCAGTGGTGCTGCTGGATGAATCGGAGGAGACGGCGTGGCAGATGGAAATGACAGCAAGGCTCCTCTGGCCCTATCTTTCCAGGATCAACCGGCTTTCTTTCTTTTATGAGGAGGTGGAGGGCGTAGATATCTGGGAGGAGACGGCGGACTGTCTGGATGCCTATGGTTACGAGTATGGGCTGGCGCCGAGAATGATACCCTATAGGGATGGGGAGGAGGGATGTCGGTGCGGCACGGAAAAATGCGGCGGTGTTATATTAGATTATTGCCCTTCGACCAGGCACCCGCGAATGCGGCACGGGGAGCGGATCGTTTATATGGATCTGTGCTCTGACCGGACAAAGGCACTTGCCTGTGGACGTAAAGGCGGTGAGATTCTTTATGTTTCACCGCTCAAATACCTTGACACTGCCGTAAAAAGTGGTTATGATAGAAAAATGTGAAAAGCTGGGATGAATAAGGCATAAATTAGAATTGTGACAATAGAGGGAAAGGGAGAGTTACGATGCAACACGAGAAGAAAAATATTTTAACGTATGAAGGATTACAGAAATATGAGCAGGAGCTGCACGAACTGAAGGTCGTAAAGCGTCAGGAAGTGGCGCAGAAGATCAAGGAAGCCAGAGAACAGGGTGACCTCTCCGAGAACGCGGAGTATGATGCGGCCAAGGACGAGCAGCGTGACATTGAGGCGAGGATCGAGGAACTGGAAAAGATTCTCAAAAATGCCGAGGTCGTGGTGGAGGATGAGGTAGATCTTGACAAGATCAATATCGGCTGTCAGGTGAGAATATTGGATGTGGAGATGAAGGAAGAACTGGAGTACAAGATCGTGGGTTCTACCGAGGCGAACAGCTTAAAGGGAAAGATCTCCAATGAGTCCCCCGTGGGCAAGGCGTTGATCGGCAGCAAGGTAGGTGATACTGTGGAAGTGGAGACACAGGCAGGTATCATTCAGTATAAGGTGCTGGAGATTCAGAGATCGAATTAAGTGTGAGCGGCGCCCGGTTATAGGAGAAAGGATAACAGGATGGCAGAAGAGCAAAGACAGCAGAATGCACAACAGGAGCAGGATATCAACCAGCTTTTAAAGGTCAGAAGGCAGAAACTGGCAGCCCTGCAGGAGGCGGGGAAGGATCCTTTTCAGATCACGAAATATGAGGTGACCCACCACAGTCAGGAGATCAAAGACGGCTTTGAGACGCTGGAGGGTAAACAGGTGTCTATCGCGGGCCGTGTGATGAGTAAGCGCGTTATGGGTAAGGCATCTTTTTGTAACGTGCAGGATCTCCGGGGCGACATACAGGTCTATGTGGCGAGAGACAGCATCGGCGAGGAGCCTTATGCCGATTTTAAGAAATATGACGTGGGTGACATCGTAGGTGTGGAAGGTGAGGTCTTTAAGACCAAAACAGGCGAGATTTCAGTCCATGCAGGGAAAGTGACACTTCTGTCAAAAAGTCTCCAGATCCTGCCGGAGAAATATCATGGTCTGGTAAATACGGATATTCGTTACCGACAGAGATACACGGATCTGATCATGAACGAGGAGGTTAAAAAGACCTTCGTGATGCGTTCCCAGATCATCAGTTCCATCAGAAGGTATCTGGACGGGCAGGGCTTTCTGGAGGTGGAAACGCCGATGTTAGTGTCCAATGCGGGCGGTGCGGCGGCCAGACCCTTCGAGACCCATTACAATGCGTTGGATGAGGATGTGAAGCTTCGCATCTCTTTGGAATTATACTTAAAAAGACTGATCGTAGGCGGTATGGAGCGGGTCTATGAGATCGGCAGAGTGTTCCGCAACGAGGGACTGGATGCCAGACATAATCCGGAGTTTACGTTGATGGAGCTGTATCAGGCTTACACCGATTACAATGGCATGATGGATCTGACCGAGAATATGTTCCGCCATGTGGCGAAGGAGGTCTGTGGCACGACGCTGATCCCCTATCAGGGCGTGGAGATTGATCTTGGCAAGCCTTTTGAGCGGATTACCATGGTGGAGGCTGTTAAGAAATACACAGGTATTGATTTTGATGAGGTGGCTGACACCGAAGCGGCGAAGAAGCTGGCGGATGAAAAGGGTGTGCACTATGAAGAGCGTCACACGAAAGGCGATATCATCAATCTCTTTTTCGAGGAATTTGTGGAGGAGCATCTGGTGCAGCCTACCTTTGTGATGGATCATCCCGTGGAGATTTCTCCCCTTACGAAGAGAAAGCCGGACAAGCCGGAGTATGTGGAGCGGTTCGAGCTGTTTATCACAGCCAGAGAGATGTGCAACGCCTATTCTGAGTTAAATGATCCCATCGATCAGCGGGAACGTTTTAAGGCACAGGAAGCGGCGCTGGCAGCAGGCGACGAGGAAGCCAACACGACGGATGAAGATTTCATGAACGCGCTGGAGATCGGTATGCCGCCCACGGGTGGTATCGGCTATGGCATCGACCGGCTGGTGATGTTATTGACAGATTCGCCCGCGATCCGCGATGTACTGCTGTTTCCCACGATGAAGTCGTTAGATAAAAAGCCTTCCGACCATGCGAAAGCAGGAAAGAAGGAGGCAGGACAGCCAGCGAAGAAGAGCAGTGTCTCCAGAGAACAGGCATGGGAGCTTTTGCAGAAATATAACAAAGAATCCTTCCATCTCCAGCACGCGCTGACGGTGGAGGGNGTGATGCGCTGGTANGCNAAGGAGCTGGGCTATNCGGAGGAGGAAGAATTCTGGGGGATCACCGGACTTCTCCACGACATTGATTTTGAGCTCTATCCGGAGGAGCATTGTAAGAAAGCACCGGAGCTTNTGCGCGANGNAGGNGTNAGNGANGATATGATCTACGCGGTCTGCTCCCACGGCTACGGCATCTGCAGTGAGGAGGAGCCGAAGCTTCAGATGGAGAAGGTGCTTTTCGCGGCTGATGAACTTACCGGNCTGATCTGGTCCTGCGCGCTGATGCGTCCNTCCAGAAGTGTGATGGATATGGANGTCAAGAGCCTGAAAAAGAAATTCAAGGACAAGAAGTTTGCGGCGGGCTGTTCCAGAGAGGTCATNNCNCAGGGNGCAGAGATGCTCGGCTGGGAGCTGGACGAGCTTTTTGACAAGACGATCCAGGCCATGAGAAGCTGCGAGGAAACCGTGGCAAAGGCGATGGAGGAATTACAATCAGATTAANATTGTGAATTTTGAGCGTAGAGGGGTTTACCGAAATGACTGGTGAGCCTCTCTTTAACTTGTCTGGATGGACATTAAAATCCGGTAATAGAAATAAGCCCTCCTTTTCCTTTGCTTTAATATCAGAAGNAGCCTTAGCTGCTGCCTTTGCACTTCTTCTAAGGTGTGTTGGGTGATTTTTTTATCTCCATACAGGAAGTCCTCATAGCAGTCCAGAAACTGCAGGGGCTCCTGTTCTCCGATGGAGAGCTGTGCCAGTTCTTTAAATTCCGACAGAGTTTGTACATCTTTTCTCTTGATTNCCATAAAAGATAAAATTTTCAGATTTCTGGAAACCTCNGCCCTAAATTTTATTTCCGTAGACATTTTTTGGTATTTATNCCGGGCGAGCAGGAGGCTTAACAGCACCAGAAGGATGGCAGTACCTAAAATGGATAAGAGTATCCGGCTTGTTATTAGCAAAAGTCTGCCAATATTNTTTTTTTCAGAGTAGATGACAGATTCTTGTATGTCTCCCATTTCNTGTTTTGATTTATTGGGAATTCTATCTTCTGTCAATTCAGCCTCCGGCGTATGGCTGTTTAAATCGTCGGAAAGCTNCGCGGAGTTGTTTTTTACTTCCCAGGAAGCATAGCGCGTCTGGGAATAACCAGGGGTAGGTTCAAAGGGAATCCAGCCAATATCTTCCAGATACACCTCCGGCCAGGCATGGGCCATGTCAGAGTACACTTTAGTTTCCAGGCTGTCCTTAGTGGGGACACAAAAGCCCTGGACAAATCGGGCGGGGATCCCTTGAGCTCTTGCAAGGAGAGTGAAGGCGGTGGCAAAATAGTTACAGTACCCCTCCTTGCTTTCCAGCAAAAAGTAGTCCAGAAATTCAGCAGAGTTTGTGACTGTTTCCGGCAGTTGTTCCGGCGTGAGGGTATAGGTGAAGCCAGAGAGTTCCCTTTCAATGGCTCTCAGTTTATCTGCGTCTGTCTGGGCNCCTTCGGTAATCTCNAGAAGGTATTGTTCCACTTCATCGGAAAGGACAATATCTTCCAGATAATTGTCGTAGATCACCTGCCTATAGCGCTGCATATCATTTGCGGTTATGCTTTCCTTTGTCTGATTTTTATAGTCGCTGAGAAGAGATTGCAGCTCGTCCTCATCATCTGCCAGGAATCCGGCAGTGTTTAAAAATTGATGAAAAAGCTCCTGTCCGGCATTTAGCTGATAAAAGGATACCTCATATTCTGTTCCATATCCTTTTCGTCTGTCAAAGAAAAGGCTGTCACCGGATTCCTGAAAGTTTAAATTGGAAGAATTTTGCCGGATCGAATAGGTTTTCAGCGGTGCAAACAGAAACTCCGATCGAAAATACCGGTAATGAATGGTGATTTCTGCCTGTGACAGATAGTCTGTCTGATAATCTTTATCATATCGCCGGACGGCATAAAGGGTCTGGATCGTGTCCATATAACGTTCTTTGGAAGTATCCTGATTTTGCTGTTCCCATCCTCTGCCGTTAAAGGTGTCATATACTTTGCCGGTCAGATAAACATTGGTTGACAGTCTTGTCCGGTTTTGGATCGTCATGATCTCACGCTCGGTTTCCAGGGATCTGCTTCCAAATTCACTTTCCGGGGAAAATCCGCTCAGGGACAGGTCATAATCATCGCCGCCGGTTCCGGGAAGATTGTAGGAAAGCTTAAGAAAAGANTCTTTAAGCTGCTGATAGACGTTTTGAAAGAGCGGCCAGTCATAGGGAGTCTCGGGGACGGAGGGAATAAGCATCAGCAAAAAATATGCTGCAAGAAAGGGCATGNCCCACAGCATATAGGCAGAATTATCTTTTGTTTTTTCTTTTTTCCAGCGTGTCTGTGTCCATTCTGTATAAATCACTGCGGCGTAGCACAGGAGAAGGGCGACGCATATTTTTGAAAGCTCTTTTTCTGCAAAAAGGCAATACAATAGCGTTGACAGAAGGAGAAACAAAACTGTCATTTTGATTCGAAAATCCTTTTCCATNATGATCAGGAGAAGGTAACAGAGCAGGGNGAGAAAGATGATCTGTATTATCTCATATCCCGNCAACTGTCCCGGATCCCATGCAGCGCTTCCGGTGAGCCAGTGTGAATAAGACCTTAAAAAGGAGAAACATTTTTGAATGCCGGCAGTGGCTCCGGCGCCGAACATGACCAGAATTATCCCTNTAAAACCCAAGAGACGGTTACGCCAGGTCATGNCGCTAAGCAATATCAGTATGAAAACAGCAGCCAGAGCCACAAGGATATGGACAGGTTTCAGAGAACCGATTCCCAGAAAACTGCCTCCGCCAAATAATCCGATGCAGGTTAAAAATACCAGGTTTGTCAGACGCCAGAGCGTATTCTGATTAAAATGTAAAAAAGTATGTCTCATCACAGCCTCCCTTCCAGGGAAGCATCCACGGATATTGCCATAATTTTCAGTCTTTCATTGNTTTGTTTGGAAAAATCCTCTATATTTTCATCGGTGATGACATAGAGAACCACCAGGCTTCCGGCCCGGTCAAGGTGCTCTGCCAGTTTTAAAACATCCTCATTTAACTGATGCAGTACACAGAAGATCACTCTGCTCTCAAAAAGAGTCCCGCTTTCTGTAAGTTCCAGTAAGGTTTGTTGAAAATTTTCCTCCTGGTCAAACTGGATTTCTGATACCTGCCTGTAAAAACCGTCGAAGTCCCCAAGCCCCTCCAAATGAGCGGAAGTGATGCCTCTTTGACCGTAATATGCGGAAAAGGGGATATTTTTTTCTGCCAGAAAGATACTTATGGCAAGCGCCGTCTCCAGGATCTTATCTTCTATAGGGAGATAATCCTTTGGCTCTTTGCTGTAACGCCGGGTATCCCATAACAGGGAAATNCCCTGTTTTTCTTCTCCTGTCAGATTCCTTACTTTTAATTTCTGTTCCCTGGCAGTGGCTTTCCAGTGGATTTGTTTCAGGGAGTCTCCCGNTGCATAATCCCTCACCACAATGTCAGGTTCTGTGCGTTCNNTCAGGGANGTNCTCTGAGGGAGNGCNGCTAAGCTGTCAATGCTCTTTAAGNTTGACACCCGGGTGATNTTGGGNAGAACCAATGCCTTGATCGTNCCGGGAATCNGATAACNGATCCGAAACAGACGNAAGAAATCGGTCATGATGANTTCCTTTACGCCCACTTCGTATTCTCCACGATATTTGCAGGTCAGTTTTGTCTCAAAGGCGTATTTATCNCCTGGCAGGAGTTCATATTCCGTATCTCCCGGAAGATCCTCNACGGAAGAAAAGGAAGAAAATAAGTTGACACTNATGCTGGCAAAGACGCANAANCTGTCATTTTGCANCACAAAAAAGTAGGGNATAGGNTGTCCGCAGATCATGTTTCTGCTATCTATCTGCTGCAGGATTCTCAGGTTGAAGTAGACAAAGGCAAGGTAGATCAGGGATATTACAGGGATGAAGGTGATCCCCCAAAAAATACCATAGCTGACGGCACCGCCATAGTAACTGATTGCTGCCAGTGACAGTACCCATAAATCCAGTTGCGTATTTTCATGTGGAGTTTCCGCCCTTTCTATACTTTAGACAGGAATTCTGATCTTCAGTATCAGGCTTTTTAAAATCTTATCTTTATCCTCTTTGCGAATTTTTGCCTCAGATGACAGGGACAGCCTGTGGCCAAGTACCTGCATGGCGACAGCCTTTACATCATCGGGCTTCACATAATCCCTGTTTTGTAAAAAAGCCTTTGCCTGGGAGGCGCATACCAGTGCCAGCATAGCCCTGGGACTCGCCCCCAGAACAAAGCACGGTTCTTCTCTGGTGGACTCCACCAAATCGGCAATATATCCAAGTATGGATTCCTTAACTGAAATGTTGGAAACTTCCTTGCGCATGGCAATGATATCTTCTGTCTGACAGACGGCTTCCACCCGGGAAAGGGTCTGTCCCTGCAGAAATTGGGATGCCATCCGTATTTCATGCGTTCTTTCCGGATAGCCGATAGAGAGGCGCATCATAAAGCGGTCCATCTGAGCCTCCGGAAGGGGGTAGGTACCTAAAAATTCTACAGGATTTTGTGTTGCTATGACGAAGAAGGGCTGAGGGAGCGGATGAATGATCCCATCCACAGTGACCTGCCCTTCTGCCATGGCTTCCAACAGGCTGGCCTGGGTTTTTGGGGAGGTTCTGTTGATCTCATCAGCCAAAAGCACCTGGTTCATGACAGCGCCTGCCTGATAGGTGAACTCGCCGCTTTTCATATTATAAATGGAGAGTCCTGTCACGTCGCCGGGCAGGGTATCCGGTGTAAACTGGATCCGCCCAAAGCTGCAGGCCATGCTTTTGGCAAGAGCCAACGCCAGAGTGGTCTTTCCCACTCCCGGAACATCCTCCAGGAGCACATGGCCTCCTGCAAGAAAGGAGATCAGCAGATTCTCCACCACTTCATCTTTCCCTACAAATACCTGATTTATATTTTTCATTAAACTTTCTGCTAATTGATAATGATTCATGGCCGCCTCATTCTTTGCTGTTTTCTGTCAGCGATGTTTATTGCTATTTCCTATTATAAATGAAACGAGACTCCATGAGAAGTCTCGTTTGTTCATAATCTCTATGTCAGATTACTACACTGAAAGAGGTGTCCCTTGAAAGCGAACCATTGAATTAGGGTTTGTTCTTGCGGATATTCGTGTTAAAATGAAAAGATAGAAAGACAAGTGGTCAAAAAGCGGACATTGGTGTGAGGATAGTAAAATATGGCAGAGAATAAGAATGATTTTACACAGGGAAGCATCGTTTCTAAACTGCTGAGATTTATGATCCCGATTTTCGGAGCGCTGGTCCTGCAGGCGATGTATGGAGCGGTGGATATTCTTGTGGTAGGACGGTTTGGAACGACCGCCGGCATTTCGGGAGTATCTACCGGAAGCAATATCGTGAATCTGGTCACCTTTACGATCACAGGACTTACTATGGGCGTCACGGTGGTCATGGGCCAGTATATGGGAGAAAAGAAGCCGGAGAAAGCGGGACGGGTTGTGGGTGGNGCGATCTGTCTGTTTGTGGTGCTGTCCTTTATTCTGGCGGTGGTCATGCTGGCATTTGCGAGACCCTTTGCGGTTCTNATGCAGGCGCCGGAGGAAGCGCTGGATTTGACGGTATTATATGTCCGCATTTGCGGCGGCGGTATTTTCTTTATCATTGCCTATAACGTGATCAGCAGTATTTTCCGGGGGATCGGCGATTCCAATATGCCGCTTGTTTTTGTAGGGATTGCGTGTGTGGTAAATATCATAGGGGATCTGCTGTTTGTCGCAGGATTCGGCTGGAATGTGGCAGGCGCCGCGCTGGCGACTGTNATGGCACAGGCNGTCAGTGTGGTATTGTCTCTTATTATCATCAGGAAACGGGAACTTCCCTTTACTTTGAAANGGGAAGATATTCGTTTTCATGCAGAGATCAAAAAATTTGTACAGGTGGGAACGCCGATCGCNTTTCAGGAGATACTGACACAACTGTCATTTTTGGCGCTGTGCGCTTTTATCAACAGATTGGGGCTGGATGCCTCCTCCGGCTACGGCGTAGCCAATAAGATCGTGAGCTTTGTCATGTTGGTGCCGGGATCACTCATGCAGTCTATGGCCTCTTTCGTTGCCCAGAATGTGGGAGCGGGACAGGAGAANCGTGCGCGAAAGGCGATGGTCACAGGNATGCTGATCGGATGNNGTGTGGGTGTTTTTATTANGNCCTTTGCNTTCTTCCGNGGGGATNTGNTGGCGGCNATTTTCTCAANCGATNCGGCGGTGATTGCCCGGGCGGCACANTATTTGAAAGGCTTTGCGCCGGAGGCGGTGGTGACGGCAATCCTGTTCAGNTTTATCGGGTATTANAACGGACATTCCAAAACCCTGTTTGTGATGNTGCAGGGACTNGCNCAGACCTTTATNGTACGNNTGCCTATGTCNTACTTNATGAGNATTCAGCCGGATGCAAGCCTTACCATGATCGGNNTGGCGGCGCCCTGNGCAACGGTGTTCGGGATTGTGATCAACTTGCTTTATTTTGTAAAAGTGAGNCGGGAGCAATGAANAGTATAAGGCGTACCTNTTAGGATTGAGGAGAAAAGATNTTATGAGAGAAAAAATAGAGATNAAAGAAGAACGGATATCCGCANAGGAATATACCGATTTCCTAAAAAGAACGGATTTGGGNTCACAATATCCAAAGGAACGGTTTGCAGAAAGAATATCCAAGCTTGTAAATAATGTTTCTATAAGCCTTGTNGCAAGAAANGAAAATGGCTTAATTGTTGGTGTTTTATTNGCGTTAACAGATTATGNNTATTGGCTCTATGTGACAGATTTAGGGGTTGACAGAGATTACGAAGGACAAGGTATTGGAAGACGGCTCATGAAAACNGCACATGATAAGGCCGGCGGCGAAAAAGATATCGCTGTATATCTGATAGCAAATGAAAATGCTATTCCGTTTTATGAGAAACTTGGCATGAAAAAGGCCAATGATGTAATGCAATACAANCATATTGAATGGACAGAGTTTACGGTGCAATAGAATATTTCAAATTCNAGTTTGTAAGCAGTTATCATGTGCCTCAGCCGATATACTTCACCCCTAAAATAGCCGCGCCAAGTACCACAAGCACTACGCCGGTTGCCCGGTTCAGAGTGGCGGCGCTTGCTTTGTTTGCGAACTTCGCGGCGATTCTCGCCCAGAGCAGAGTGGACGCCACGCAAAAGAGCAGGCATTTGATGTCGGGCATGCCGCCGATGACGAAATGGCTGACCGAACCCGTGAAAGCAGTAAAGGCCATGATAAATACGCTGGTGCCTACGGCGGTCTTTAACTCATAGCCGAGAACGCCGGTCAGAAGCAGAAGCATCATCATGCCGCCGCCTGCACCGATAAAGCCGCAGATGAAGCCGACGATCATGCCGCTTAAGAGCGACTGGATCATNCGTTTCTTTGCGCTGACTGCCGACATGGATTCCTTGGTGGTCATAACGGGCTTTACGATAAATTTGACGCCGAGAAGGAATGTCATAAAGACGGAGAAGCTTCCCATGGTGGTGTTGGGAACCAGACTGGCCACAAAGCTGCCGACCAGNGTAAACAATAAAACGGCCGCCATCATCACGATGCCGTTTCGGATATCCAGATTCTTGTTTTTTCCATAGGTGTATGCGCTGATAGCGCTTGCCAGCACATCGCTTGCCAGGGCGATGCCCACTGCCTCGTAGGCCGGAAGCCCTAAGAAGGTGATCAGCATCGGGCTGATGACTGCGGCGGCGCTCATACCCGCAAATCCCGTGCCGAGTCCGGCGCCGATCCCAGCGATAAAACAAATGATAAATTGAAACATTATTAAGGTTCCTCCTTTAAGTGAGCGTTGATATTGGATAGAATCCGGTCGTTATACTGTCTCATAAAATCCATTTCTTCTTCGGAAAATCCCTTTAACAGTATGGCAAGAAAAGTTTCCTGTGCGGCCTGCCCGTCAGAGATCACAGGATTGGCAGCGGCATTTATTTTCAGATGGGCCGTTTTGCGATTGGAACTGCTGTATTCCTTGTGAAGGAAACCGCGCTGTTCCAGAAGCTTTATGGAAGCCGACACCTGGGATTTCGACAGATATCGGATTTCGATAATGTCGGTTGCGGTGTCAAAACAGGGATTGTTAGCCAAAAAGAGGAGGATATCCAGTTCCATTCTGGTGATCCCGTGTTTTGTACAGACCTCCTCCACGCAGTTTGTATAGAGTGATTTGACTGCATTTTGGTGTTCCCACGGGTTGACCGGAAGCATGACATGTTCTCCTTTTTGTTCTATTTAGAACTATTTTAGTATAAAAGAGAATTTTGTCAAGTGCAAATGCGGCGTTGCCATTTTAAGACGGAAATGCTATGCTAATAAAAATACTTTAATAAAGTGTCGGTGGAGTTATGAATCAGAAACAGATAACCAATATAGAAGTGAAAAAAAATAACAGAAACCGGATATTCAGATATATCTGTAAATACGGCACCGTCTCAAACCCTGATATTTCCTATGCGACAAAAATGAGTCTGCCAACGGTGACAATGCTCACCAAAGAATTGATGGCGGAGGGTTTGGTTGAGGAGGTCGGGGAGCTGCAATCTACGGGAGGCAGGAGAGCGAAAGCGCTGTCTGTTGCCGCAAACGCCAGGCAGGCGGCGGGACTGGATATCACGAGACATCATATCGGACTGGTACTTGTGAATCTGACAGGGGAAGTCATAAAATATGAGCGGATCTCCCTGCCCTATTTTGAAACGGAAGAGTATTATCGCAGCGTGAATGAAAATCTGGAGCGTTTTCTGGATGAGTGCGGCGCGGTGCGGGAGCGGATTCTGGGANTGGGCATTTCTTTTCCGGGNATNATTGATTTAAAGAAAGAGNTTGTTTCCGACTCNCATGTTCTGGGGNTGCGNTCTCTNGCNTTTGCTTCTGTCAGCCGATTCTTTGCGTATCCCTGCTTTTTTATCAACGATGCAAACGCGGGAGCCTATGCGGAGGGGAGCCGCCTGGAAAGCACGGAAAGCTTTTTCTATCTCTCCCTGAGTAATACGGTGGGCGGTGCCCTTTTTGGGGACGGCAGGCTGGAACAGGGAAAGCACTTTCGCTGCGGAGAGGTAGGGCATATGACGGTCGTCCCGGAGGGAGAGGTGTGCTATTGCGGGAAGAAGGGGTGTCTGGACGCGTACTGCAGTGCAAAGCGTTTGGCAGATCTTGCAGACGGCAACCTGGATGCCTTTTTTGAGAGACTGCGGCGGAAGGATGCCGATGCCGTGAAGCTGTGGGAGGACTATATGACATATTTGTCACTTGCGGTAAACAATATTCATATGATTTTGGACTGTGACATTATTCTGGGCGGCTATGTGGGAAGCTGTCTGGAGGAACACATGCAGGAGATCCGGGACAGGGTGTCCCGCAGGAATACCTTTGAGGAGGGTGCCGAATTTGTCAGGGGTTGTCATTACAAGGAAGGGACAGCGGCACTGGGGGCGGCCTTTCATGTGATCGATGATTTTGTCGCCCGGGTATGAGGAGTAGCAAGGAATAAGGTAACAGTGATAGTACAGAGCAGTTATGATTTGAGAGATTTCAGAGATGGGATCTCTTTTTTTGTGGCTTTTCAATAAAAACGGATATTTCAAACTGGCGAATTGTAACGAAAACACTTTGATGGTGCTGAATAACATTGACAAACAAAAGCCACAGACTTATTATAAATACATAATAAAACTATTTAATAAAGTATTTTATAAATAAAAAAGGAAAAGAGGAGGATAACGTCATGGAAGGGAAAATGAAAACGGCGGTTATGCTGGGCATCGGCAAAATGGGATTTGAGGAGAGGGATATCCCTAAGGCGAAGGATAACGAAGTCCTTGTGAAACTGGAGTATGTGGGCATTTGCGGCAGCGATCTCCACTATTACGAGACGGGTGCGATCGGGGATTATGTGGTGAAACCGCCTTTTGTTCTGGGGCACGAGCCGGGCGGAACGGTGGTGGAGGTTGGAAAAAATGTAACGCATCTGAAAGTCGGGGACAGAGTGGCTCTGGAGCCGGGAAAGACCTGCGGACACTGTGAGTTCTGCAAGACAGGCCGCTATAATCTCTGCCCGGATGTGGTGTTCTTTGCAACGCCCCCGATAGACGGCGTATTTCAGGAGTATGTTGCACATGAAGCCGATCTGTGCTTCAAGCTTCCGGACAATGTGAGTACTATGGAGGGCGCGTTGATCGAGCCTCTGGCTGTGGGATTCCACGCGGCCATGCAGGGCGGCGCACAGGCCGGACAGACGGCGGTGGTCATGGGTGCGGGCTGTATCGGTCTGGTGACAATGATGGCATTAAAGGCTATGGGTGTCTCCAAGGTATATGTGGTGGATATTATGGAGAAACGTCTGCAGAAGGCAGTGGAGCTGGGTGCTGACGGCGTGATCAACGGTGCACAGACGGATGCGGTGGAGGAGGTCAGGAAACTGACTGGCGGAAAGGGCTGTGATCTGGCGGTTGAGACGGCTGGAACACAGATCACGACCGTGCAGACGATTCACATGACGAAAAAAGGCGCGACGATCGTGCTGGTGGGCTACAGCAAGAGTGGTGAGATGACCCTGCCGATGAGTCTGGCTCTGGATAAGGAACTTACTTTCAAGACCGTGTTCCGTTACCGCCATATTTACCCAATGGCTATTGATGCCGTAGCTTCCGGAAAGGTTAATTTAAAGGGAATCGTGACAGATGTCTTTGATCTGGACGAGGCACAGAAGGCAATGGATTACAGCGTGAATAATAAAGCTGACATTGTGAAAGCGGTGATCCGCATTGCGAAGGAGCAGTAAAGGCATTAAACGGGGCAGGTTATCGGGAGAGAGGAGATTTCTTATGGAGCAGAAAGATACGAATATAAAAGTGCCGATTATCAGCAAGATCGCTTATGGCATGGGAGATGTAGGGTGTAATTTCAGTTGGATGTTTGTGGGGAATTTTTTGATGATATTTTATACCGATGTTTTCGGAATCGGTATGGGAGCCGTGGCTGGGTTGATGCTTTTCTCGCGTTTCTGGGATGCCATCAACGATCCGGTCATCGGCGGATTGACGGATAAGACACATTCGCGCTGGGGACGATACCGCCCATGGCTATTGATCGCGGCGCCGCTGACAGCTTTTGTGCTGATGCTTACTTTCTGGGCGCATCCGAACTGGCCGTCTACGGCGAAAATCGTCTATATGGCGGTGACTTACTGTATTCTGGTGCTTGGCTACACCTGTGTCAACATCCCGTATGGAACGCTGTGTGGGGCGATGACGCAGAACATAGAGGAGAGAGCGAAGATCAATACCTTTCGTTCGGTCAGCGCCATGATCGCCATCGGCATTATCAATATTATAACCGTTCCGCTGATCGCGGCTCTGGGCAATGGAAACGACAAGAGAGGCTACCTGCTCATCGCTGTTTTGTACGGCTGTATTTTTGCAGCGTGCCATATTTTCTGTTTTGCGAAGACAAAGGAAGTGGTGGAGATCCCGGAAAAGGAAAAGACTTCCTTGAAGACACAGTTGACCTCGGTGGCGAAAAATAAACCGTACATGATCGCCGTTGCGGGACAGTTTCTCTTCGGCGTGACGCTGTACGGAAGAAATGCGGATGCACTTTACTACTTTACCTATGTGGAAGGGAATAACGCGCTGTTCAGTACCTACTCACTGGTCATCATCATTCCTTCCATTATAGGTGCGGCGTGCTTCCCTCTTGTATTTAGGATGACAAACAACAAAGGACGCTCGGCCTCGATCTTTGCCCTGCTTACAGGAATCAGTATGTTTTGTATGTACTTCTTTACCGTGGGCAGGTCACCGATTCCCTTTTACCTGTTCTCCTGCCTGGCACAGTTTTTCTTTTCCGGTTTCAACACGGCAATCTATGCGATCGTCCCGGACTGTGTGGAGTACGGGGAGTGGAAGACAGGGCTTAGAAACGACGGATTTCAGTATGCCTTTATCTCGCTGGGAAACAAAATCGGCATGGCCATCGGTACTTCCCTCCTCGCGCTGATTCTGGGGCAGGCGGGATATGTGGCGAACCAGCAGCAGAACCCGGCAGTGCTTGCCATCATCAAGCACTCTTTCACGACGGTTCCGGGCGTGCTCTGGGTGGTGACGGCGGCTGTCCTGTTTTTCTATCGGCTGAACAGAAAAGCTTACAATGAGGTGGTAAAGGAGATACAGGAGAGAAAGAAAAAGGCCGGAGATTCCATACTGCAGGGGGAGACGGGAGATGCCTAAGGGCATCTACTCGTAACTGCATCCCTCCAGAAAATCCGTGAGCATTTCTTTCAGATCTTCGCCGTATGATTCCTGACATGTCAGCTCTGCGCACACGGCGCAGTTTTCAAAAACCCCGAAAGCCGATACACCGTGCGAGTAGGGGTTTTCTTCATTGGTAAAATGGTAGGTGAGCAGGGTATAGGACTGCCCATTACAGGAGATCGTCTCTTCATCGGTCACTTCATAGTTCACTCGTCCGGCCTCAAGCCAGCTTTTTCGGTTATCCTCTGCGGCTTCGGCGGTTTTGCATTCTGCCAAAAGCAGATAGAGCTGGGCATCGTAGAGATCTACGGTATCGCCCTCGCTGTTTTCGTACTCTTCGGGACTTCCCGCTGCCCAGGCGGCGTAATACAGGCCGTCCGAGGCCAAGGCGTCCTTGTGATCCACCAGGGTCAGGCGGCTGTCTGTTTTGTGTACGGTAAGATGGCTGCCGACGGTGACATATTCGGCATCCTCAACTGTCACGGCGCTTTCTTCAAGGCTGGAAGGCGAAGCGGCGCACCCGGTCAGCGCCAGTGTCAATGAGAGCCCCAAAATAAGAAAAAGTTTTTTCGATTTCATAAGGTATCTTTCTCCAATCTGTTGGTTGTTAATTTTCCAAACTGCTAAGAAGAAGCTGCCAAAGGGAATCGCAGGCTTCCCGGTTGTCTGTCGTCTTGTCATTGTAGAAACAGCGATGCCCAAGGCAGAGGTCGGACAGAAGCTCCTGGCTGCTGCCGCTTATTTCCTGTCCTGCCGCCAATATGGTATAAGAACCCAGATCGGCGGAGGAAAGGAGAGGGCAGTCCGCCCAGCGTATGACTTTGCCGTCCACACTGTAGTCCGCATCGCCGGGACAGCTTCCGTCCGGCTCTGCCAGAATCTGATATTCCCGCTGAAAGCCTTGAGGGTCCTCCAGCAGAAAAAGATAGCTTTCGCAGGAGGAGATATCGCCCATCAGAGTGATCTCCGAGGCGTACTGGTAATAGGCTGTCTCGGCGTCCGCAGCGTTAGGATCTCCTGTGTATTGATTTACCTGCACGATCACTTCACCGTCCCCGTTAAAATCCTCGATGAGTGTGGCAAAGAGCTGTTCCAATGCGGTCACGGTATCCGCGGGGAGAGAATCGATGCCCACGTAGGTAATCTGCAGATCGGGCGATTTGGTAAAGAGTCCCATTGCGTTTCCGATGATTTGGACGAGGGCGACGACGAGAACGGCGCCGCCGATCACATACCATTTATAATAGTGCCACCAGTTTTTTCGTTTCTGGGATTTGGTCATTTGGTCGGGGCTGCTTGCTTCGATCAGTTTTGCCAACTCGTCTGCTTTATTCTGTTCATCAAGATTTCCGATGCGCATATCCTTTTCCTCCCGTTGCCCCAATCACTGTGTTTCCAAAGTGGTGCCGCCGTAGGCGTAGGTGACGGGCAGACAGACCAGAGGCGGTTTCATAAGCATGTTTTCCCGCAAAAGCAGCTCCACACACATTTCCGCGATCTCCGGAACCGGCTGTACGATGGTGGAGCAGTGATAGTCCAGTGTGCCAAAGGCGCGTATGCCGTCAAAGCCGATGAGCTGTACATCTTCCGGGACACGCTGGCCCAGCTTGTGAAGCATCTTTAACACAAGGCAGGCGAGCTTGTCTGTCACACAGAAAATGCCGTCAAAGTTTAGTTTGCCGTTGGTCATATGTTCAGATAGAAACATCTCAAATTCTTCGTAAGAATCCACATCATCCAGTATTTTCATTTCATAGGAAAGACCGCGGGACAGGCAGCCGGTCTCAAAACCTGCTTTGCGCTTATTCGGTTCGTTGATCAGAGCAGAGCCGGTTCGCAGAAAGGCCACGTTCTTACAGCCCAGATCGGCCAGCTTTTCGGCGGCAAGCTGCCCGCCGGCAAAGTTGTCACAGGCGACACAGGGGATGCCCGGCCCCATAGAGCGGTCAATGGCGATAAAAGGCGTATTTTCCGCCACGATAAGAGCAGGGTTATAGGTCAGGCCGATGATCCCGTCCACCTTATTCTGCTGGGCCATCGAGATGTATTCCTGTTCCTGTTTCGGATCAAAATCGGTAGCGCACAGCAGCATGCGGTATTTTCTCTTTAAAAGCGCCATATTGATATGGTAGGTGAGAGAAGCGTAAAAGGGATCTACGGTGTTGGGAATCAATAGTGCAACGGTATAGGTCCTGTTTGCTTTTAAGCCTTGGGCGTAGCTGTTGACCTGATAGTTCAGCTTCTGAATGGCTTTCTCCACCCGGATCCGGTAGGGATCGCCTACGGGCAGACCGTTTACCACTTTGGACACCGTACCGAGAGCAACGCCCGCTTCTTTTGCCACATCTTTCATGGTCGGAGCAGAGTTTTCTTTTTTCATAGCGTATCTCCATTGTTCGTGAAATTGCGTGAAATTTCATGAAACACAAACCAGAGCGATTGTGATATCCACTGATATTATAATAGTAATACTTCTCTTTGTAAAGGGGAAAAGACTGTTAAAATGAAACGTTACATGAAATGAAAATGTGAAAAACAGACAAAAGTGCATAAATAAATTCGTATAAAATAGCAGAAAATATAATACTTAACGAAAAATAGTGGCCAAAAGTATTGACAGAAGGCAGGGGGGGGGGGTAAAGTGAAATCAGAAACAAAATAACGTTTCACCAAAAGAAAGTGAAAAAGGTGTGAGAGAAGGAAAGGAGACAGGTTATGAGTAAAAGCAAGGCGGTGGCCGCGGGTCCGGTGGGAATGCCGGAGGGCGGATCACTAAAGAAACGAATACGGGATAACTGGCAGCTATATGCGATGCTTTTGGTTCCGGTAGCATTGACGATCATATATAAGTACATACCCATGTACGGCATACAGATCGCATTCAGGGATTACAAAGCCAGCCGGGGATTTATGGGGAGTGAATGGATCGGACTGGAGTGGTTCAGACGGTTCTTCAGCGCGCCGACCTTCGGGCGTATGATCAAGAATACGGTGCTGTTGAGTTTTTACAGCCTTCTGTGGAGCTTCCCGATTCCGATCATTCTGGCTCTTATGATGAACCAGATGCGGTTCCAGCGTTTTAAGAGAGCGACCCAGACGGTTCTCTATGCACCGCACTTTATCTCTACCATGGTCATCTGCGGTATGATCCGTATTTTCTTAAGTCCTTCCGGCGGATTGATCAACCTGATCGCGGGAACTTCCATAGACTTTCTGACAGAGTCGGGAGCGTTCCGTACTATATATATCGCCTCCGGCATCTGGCAGGACGCAGGCTGGGGCATCATCGTTTATATGGCTACTTTATCTAATATAGATACCTCGCTCTACGAGGCGGCGAAAGTGGACGGTGCATCTTTATTCCAGAGAATCCTCCACATCGATATCCCGGAGCTTACCTCGATCATGGTTTTGAATCTGATCATGAGCGCGGGCGGTCTGATGAACGTAGGATTCGAGAAAGTATGGCTGTTACAGACGGATCTGAACAAGGCTACCAGCGATGTGATCGCGGTTTATGTGTATCAACAAGGTATCGAAAACGCCAAGTACAGTTATTCTACGGCGGTGGGATTGTTTAATACGGTGATCAATATCATTCTGCTTGTTGTGGTGAACAAGATAGCCGGCAAGATATCAGAAGACACGAGTTTCGTATAGGAGGTGCGGGATGAAAGCGAATACAAAATCGGGAAAGCTGACAGGACTTTCCGAAAAAAGCAGTGATATCATTCTGGTGGTGATCTGCGCCATTATCCTGTTTATTGTGGCTTATCCACTGTACTATGTGCTGATCGCTTCCGTATCAGACCCCTATGATGTGTATGCGGGCAAGACGTTTCTCCTGCCCAGCCAGTTTACTTTAGATGGTTATAAATCGGTATTTGCCGATCCTAACATTCTGATCGGTCTGTTTAACAGCTTTAAGTACACCATTGTAGGTACGATCTTCTCTGTTGTGATGCTGTATCTGACAGCCTATCCCCTGAGTGTGAAAGGGCTGCCGGGCAGAAAGTGGCTCAGTATCTTCTTTATCATCACGATGTACTTCGGCGGTGGTATGGTACCTACCTATCTGGTGGTAAAGCAGACGGGTCTGATCAACAATATGTGGGCTCTGTTCCTGCCGGGCGGCGTTGCGGTGGGTAACATGATCATTATGAGAAATTTCTTTGAGAACAGTATTCCCCCTGCAATGATCGAGGCGGCAGGGATAGACGGTGCATCCAAGTGGACCACCTTCATTAAGATCGTAGTGCCGTTAAGCCGTTCCATTATGGCAGTTATGGTGGTGTTCAGCATGGTGGCATACTGGAACGACTGGTTTACATCGATGATCTATCTGCCTTCTCCGAATAAGGCTCCCCTGCCTCTTGTGTTGAGAAATATCCTGATCAAGAGTTCCGCCAGTGCGAGTCAGGCGAGTACCATATCCGGCGGTTTCGCGGAGCTGAATAAGATGACGGAAATGATCAAGTTCTCGTCCATCATCATAGCGGCGCTGCCGATGTTGATCATTTATCCGTTCGTACAGAAGTATTTTGAAAAAGGCTTTATGGCAGGCGCGGTGAAAGGCTGACCGCAGAAAGGAAATCATATTATGAGAGACTGGAAAGTATGCAATAATAGAAAAAAGCTGGTGTCCTGTACGCTTATGGCTGCTCTTGCCCTGTCTGTGACGGCCTGCGGAAATAAGGACTACGGACACCATGAGAAAGGTGTGGCAAATCCTGATACATCCCAGACAGAGTTCGCGATCATGGGAGCGCAGAGCGCATTGAGCCCTGGCTATGACAATAACGAGGTTCTGCTTAAGCTTCAGGCGGATGCGGGAATCAGCATTGACTGGACGACCATGAGCGAATCTTTGGCGGAGCAGGTTAATATCCGCATCGCGGGCGATGAGCTTCCTGACGCTTTTATGGGCGTTGGCTTCAGCAACTATGACATTTCCCGTTACGGGGATGACGGCACGTTCATTGACCTGACTCCTTATCTGACAGAGGAGTATATGCCTAACCTGACCAAGATTCTGGAGGAGAATCCGGATATCCGCAGCGCCATCACCATGGACGACGGTTATATCTATGGACTCCCCGCGGGTGAGCGCATGGGAACGGCGGGTATCGGCGCGCCGGAAGATTACAGTATTTACTCGATTCCTCAGTTTGCCATGATCAATAAGGCGTGGCTGGACGATCTGGGACTTGCGGTGCCCACGACGCTGGATGAGCTTCACACTGCGCTGAAAGCCTTTAAGGACAATGACATGAGCGCAAAGTATTACGGGAATGCGCCGGGAAGCACCATCCCTATGAGCACAGGCTTCGACCAGTGGTGCTGGGGACAGAATATCTTCTATGCGGGCTTTGGGTTTACCAACTGGCCCAACGACGTCTGCAACGATCTGGTTCTGCGCGGCGACGGCACGGTAGAGTTTATGTGTGTGACAGACCAGTATCGGGATGCAGTCACCTACTTCCATGACTGGTATGCGGAAGGGTTGATGGATCTGGAGATGTTCAGCCAGTCCGACACCCAGTTGATATCCAAGTGTTCTCAGGGTTATGTGGGCGTTTCTACCTGGTGGTATATTGAAGAGTTGATGGGCGACTACGCAGAGGATTATGTGTTCCTGCCCATTCTGGACGGACCCGACGGCACCCACAATGTGACGATACGTACCGGCGGCGGCACCAACAGCGGACAGCTCAACATTACAAAGGCCTGCAAGAGCCCGGCAAACCTGCTGAAATTTTATGATCAGTGGTATGATCCGGAAATCGTGATGCAGCTCCAATATGGTCCCATTGGCACCTACTTTACAGAGCAGGACGAGGATGGTGTGTGGCTGAGTATCTCTGACGATGAGAGCCAGCAAAAGTACGGAAAAGGTTCAGGTGAGCTAAAAGGTGAGTGCGAGGTAGCGGGACCGAAGTTGATCTTGAGCGATTATTACCAGACCACTTTTAAGATGGAGGATCGTGCCATCGAACGTCTGACTGATCTGTACGATTTCTGGATGCCTTATGTGGACGATACGGCGACTTACCCGGTGGACTGTGTGTTCACGGGAAGAGAGCTGGACGACATCGACTGGTACAAGGCGAACTTTGAGAGCGCTGTCTCCGAGCAGGAAGGTCTATGGATCAAGAACGGCGGACCGACCGACGAGGAGTGGAATGCCTACATCAAGCATTTGACAGATAAATGCGGCATGGAGAAGCTCCTGACGGTATACCAGAATGCGTATGATCGCTATGCGGGTGTGGATACAGCGAACTGATCACAACCGAAATAATAAGATGAAGAAATAATATCGGAGCAGAAAACTATGGAATCTGCTCCGATATTAGGTTATATTAAGTTTAGATAATAGCAGGAGGAATAGATATGATAAGCCAGACTTTGCGTGATGCGAGAAGATATGAGGAGACCATGGAGCGGAAGATCGGCAGGGAGGAGAAGCCGGACTTCCATCTGTCCACCCGTGTGGGGTGGATGAACGATCCCAATGGCTTTTCTTATTATAAAGGGGAATATCATATGTTCTATCAGTACCATCCCTATGATTCTCACTGGGGGCCGATGCATTGGGGCCATGCGGTTTCTAAAGATCTGCTGCACTGGGAGTATCTTCCGGCAGCTCTGGCGCCCGATATGGATTATGACAGGGACGGCTGTTTTTCCGGCAGCGCGGTGGTATTGCCGGATGGCAGACACCTGCTGATGTACACGGGGGTCGCCAAGGAGACCCAGCCGGACGGCAATGCCCGGGATATCCAGACACAATGCATCGCTGTGGGAGACGGCATTGATTATGAGAAATACACGGGCAACCCCGTGCTTACCAGAGAAGACCTGCCGGAGGGCGGCAGTAAGTTCGATTTCCGTGACCCGAAGCTGTGGCAGAAGCCGGACGGTTCCTACCGCTGCGTTGTGGGAAACTGCACGGAGGAGGGAGACGGACGCATTCTTCTCTTCAGCAGCCCGGATGGTGTTCACTGGAAATATGAAAAGATACTGGCAGCTAATGAGAAACGATTCGGTAAAATGTGGGAGTGTCCGGATTTCTTTATGCTGGACGGCAAGGCAGTCCTGATCACCAGTCCTCAGGATATGCTGCCCTACGGCTTCGAGTATCATAACGGAAACGGCACCCTCTGCCTGATCGGTTCCTACGACGAGGAGACGGAAAGCTTCACCGAGGAGCACAACCAGTCCATTGACTACGGCATTGACTTTTATGCGCCCCAGACGATCCTTACGCCGGACGGCAGGAGAATCATGATCGGCTGGATGCAGAACTGGGATACCTGTAATTTACATACGCCTGACCAGCCCTGGCTGGGGCAGATGACACTGCCGAGGGAGCTCTCTGTGAAAAACGGCCGCCTGTATCAGAACCCCATAAGGGAGTTGGAAGCGCTGCGGGGAGAAGAGGTGCGGCATGAAAATGTAACTTTTTCAGATGAGATCAGTCTGACAGGCATAGAAGGGCGTAAAGTGGATATGGAGCTGACAGTCTGCCCTGTGGATGCGGAAAAGCTTTATCAGAGGTTTGCAGTCAGATTTGCCCAGAACGATGTTTATCGTACTTCCATCAGCTTCCGTCCGCATGAATCCATCGTGAAAGTGGATCGGAAGTTTTCGGGCTCCAGAAGGGCGATCATCCACCAGCGCCGCTGTCTGGTGCCGAACAAGGACGGCAGGATCAAGATGCGGATCATTTTGGACAGATTCAGCGTGGAAGTGTTTGTGAATGACGGAGAGTACACGCTTGCGGCGACGATGTACACGGATCTGTCGGCAGACAGAATCTCCTTTTTTGCAGATGGTGAAGTGACCATGGATGTGGTAAAATATGAATTAAAATAGTGATGGCTTTGACAGAGCGGTGAATGGAGGCGGACGACATGAAAAAATATGACGTAGTGACATTGGGAGAGCTTTTGATTGATTTCACGGAGAATGGCACCAGCGGACAGGGAAACCCGATCTATGAGGCAAACCCCGGCGGCGCACCCTGTAATGTGCTTGCCATGCTGACAAAGCTTGGCAGAAAGACTGCGTTTATCGGCAAGGTGGGTAAGGATATCTTTGGGAACCGTCTGAAGGCGACTCTGGAAGAAGTCGGGATCGATACCTCCAATCTGGTGATGGACGAGGAGGTGCGCACTACGCTGGCGTTCGTGGAGACCTTTGCGGACGGGGACAGAGATTTTTCGTTCTATCGGAATCCCGGGGCGGATATGATGTTGAAAGAGGAGGAAGTGGATCTGAATCTGGTGAAGGATGCGCAGATATTCCATTTCGGAACTCTGTCCATGACACATGAGGGAGTGCGCAGCGCCACCAAGAAAGCGATTGCAGCGGCGAAGGAAGCGGGCGCGGTGATCTCCTTTGACCCGAACCTGAGAGAACCCCTCTGGAAATCCCTGGATGATGCGAAGGAGCAGGTGGCCTACGGTTTGTCCCAGTGCGATGTGCTGAAGATTTCCGACAATGAGATCCAGTGGTTTACGGGCGAGGAGGACTTTGATGCCGGGATCGCCAAACTGCGGGCGCAGTACGACATCCCGCTGATCCTGCTCTCCATGGGAAAGGACGGCAGCCGCGCCTACTATAAAGATCTGCGGGTGGAGGTGAAGCCCTTCCTGCAGGAGAAGACCATCGAGACCACCGGGGCCGGAGATACTTTCGGCGGATGCTGCCTGCACCATGTTCTCCAGAATGGTTTACATAACTTTGATAAAGATAAGCTGACTGAGATGCTGACCTTTGCCAATGCGGCGGCTTCCATCATCACCACCCGCAAGGGGGCATTGCGCGTGATGCCGGAGGAGAAAGAAGTGAAGGATTTTATCCTCTCGCAGGAGTAAACCGCCATTGACAATCCTCGGGAATAATTGTATAATCATTGGGAAATTATCGTTTTCATTTTTACTGTAAAAAATGGGAAAAGGAGGAAGGTCCGATTCCTTTCGCGTTGTCGGATGAAGGGACGGATCGAGCGGGTGATATGAGTGCGAATGCAACCAGACAGCAGTTACTGATTGTGGATGATGAAGAAGTAAACAGGACAATACTCAGCTTGATGTTTGATGCCGATTATGACATTGTGGAAGCGGCTAACGGAATGGCGGCGATCGAGGCGATCGAGCAAAATAATGATATCGCGCTGATTCTGCTTGATGTTATCATGCCGGTTATGGACGGCTTTGGTGTTTTGGATTACATGAAGGAGAAAGAACTCTTAGAGAAGATCCCGGTTATCCTGATTACCAGTATGACGCCTCAGGAGAGCGAGGAGAAGGCTTATGAGTACGGTATCGCGGATGTGATGCACAAGCCCTTTGAGTCCAATATCATCAAGAGACGTGCAAGCAATATCATTGAGCTTTACCAGAGCAAGAAGAATCTGGAGATCCGCTTAAAGGAGCAGGAAGAGACGATCCGTGAGCAGGAGAAGGCGATCCGCGTCAACAACGAGTTTATGATCGACGCTCTCGGTTCCGTAGTGGAGTTCAGAAGCGTAGAGACAGGGGATCATGTCAAGAGAATCAAGTATCTGACCAGAATCCTCTTAAAATACCTTGCAAAATATTTCCCGAAGTACGGACTGACGCCGATACAGATCGATCAGATCGCCAGAGCGTCCGCCCTCCACGATGTGGGTAAGATCGGAATACCGGATTCCATTCTGTTGAAGCCGGGCAAGCTGACACCGGATGAGTTCGAGGTGATGAAGACTCATACGACGATCGGCTGTGAGATCCTGGAGTCCTTCAAGCCGCCGTACCCTGACGACTTTTACCAGTACTGTTATGAGATATGCCGCTATCATCACGAGAGAAGTGATGGCAGGGGATATCCGGATCATCTGGTCGGGGATGAGATCCCGATCAGCGCGCAGATCGTATCTATTGCGGATGTATACGAGGCTCTGGTGAGCGAGAGAGTATATAAGAGCGCGTACAGCAATTCTGAGGCATACGAAATGATTTTAAATGGGGAATGCGGACAGTTTTCGGATGACGTCATTGAGTGCTTTAAACTTGCTAAGGAAGACTTCTTTAACATTGTAGAAGTGATCAATATGTTTAATTTTACATTATAAGTGAAGCGTCGAAGACTGTAAAACCAAATTTTGTGTTTTGCAGTCTTCTTGCGTTGTGCAGGAATATTATGGCAGGGTAAGGAGAGGAGAAAGAAGTATGGATGACAAGTTTAGACAGCAGTTGGAGGAAAACGGTGCGGATGTGGAGACTACGCTGAAGAGGTTTATGGGGAACGATGCGATCTATCAGAAATTTCTGGGCAAGTTTCCGGCAGATCCGAACTACACGAACCTGGGAAGCAACATAGAGGCAGGTGCCTTTGAGGAGGCATACAAGTGTGCGCACGCCTTAAAGGGCGTGGTGGGCAATCTGGGCCTTACCCCTATCTTTAATAAGGTTTCTGATCTGGTGGAGGAGCTGCGCAACAAGGCTGCCGATGAGGTGGATGCGGCTCGTGCGAACGAGCTTTGGCAGGAGATCAAGACTGTGTATGAGAAATTTATTGTCATCATCAACGAAAATATGTAAAAAAGTTTTCTTTGAGGTGGTTTGCTATGGAATTTGAATGGATAAATTCCCGCATTGCAGATGAAACGATGGAACTGGTACTGCTCTTCAATGAAGAGGGCAGCATTCTTTATGGTAATCAGACGGCGGCGACCAGTCTGGAGTATGATAAGGATAAGCTGACAAAGTGCAGCATGTCCCAGATCTTCAGACAGGATTTCCCCAATTCTCCTGATGGATTTATCACTTTTGTGAAAAAGAGCATGAAGGGCGTTAGCGAGATGGCTATGTATCGAAGCAATAATTCCTGCTTCTCTGCTAACGTCCGTATTTTCCCGGAAGACGAGATAGACGCCTATCTGCTTCTTGCGGAGGATATTTCTGCGCAAAAAAATATGAATATGCGCATCCGTGAGCTGAAGGAGAAGGAGGAGGACAATAACCGTGCAAGAAACGAGTTTACGGCGAATGTCACCCATGAGCTGCGGACGCCGGTAAACGGCATCAAGGGCCATGTGCTTGAGCTTCTGGAGGAGATCGAGGAACCGGACCAGAAAAAGACCCTGGATATCATTTTGAGCTGCTGCGACAATATGTATTCGATCATCAATGATGTGCTGGATTTCGCAAAACTGGAATCCGGCAAATTTGTGATAGATGAAAAGCCTTTTGATTTTCAGGAGATGATGGATAAAGTGATCGCCACGCACAGCGCGGTGGTCAATAAAAAGGAACTGCGTATGAGCGTAGATATTGATGAGAAGATACCGCGGGCGCTGATCGGTGATGAGCTCAGGCTGACACAGATCCTGAACAATCTGCTGTCGAATGCCATCAAGTTCACCATGGTAGGTTTTGTCAATGTGGTAGTGGGAATGACAAGAAGAGTCAATGACGAGGTGGAGCTGTTCTTTATGGTGCGGGACAGCGGCATCGGTATTTCCCAGAAGGAGCAGGACAGACTGTTCCAGAGCTTCAGCCAGGTGGACGCTTCTATCACCAGGCGCTTTGGTGGAACCGGACTTGGGCTTGCTATCACGAAGCAGCTGGTGGAGATGATGCACGGGGATATCCACGTGGAGAGCGAGAAGGGGAAGGGGAGTACCTTTTCTTTTTCGGTACAGCTTAAGAGTGAGCAGGCGCTTGACGATAAACAGAGTCAGGTCCTTGTGAACTGGTCCGAGTATGTGAAGGAAGAGAGCGGGCAGAATGTGGATCGTCTCATGCACTTTGGTGAGGCGGAAAACAGAGAAGAATTAAAGAAACGTATGGATAAGCTGGTACTCTCCATCGAGATGGGTGCGTGGGATAAGGCGGAGCTTCTTGCTTCCACGATCAAGACGCTCATAGAGTCAGGAGATGATGATCTCAAGCGGCAGGAGCTGCGGATGGAGATGGCGATCAGGAAATCCAATTATGATAAGAGTATGGATATGTATGGCAGGTTAAAGGATGCGATCACGGAGCGGATCGGAGATCTTTGGAACGCGGAGTAGGGAGTCTGTAATAGGGGGAGAGAAGCGATGGAGTCTGAAAACAGTAAGAAAAACGCGCCTACTATTCTGATCGTGGATGATATCAGTGTGAATGTGACGATTCTGGAGAATATGCTGGAACATGAGGGATACAAAACGATGTCGGCACTGAGCGTGCGCGAGGCGCTGGAGCTTATGAAGGAGACCAGGCCGTCTCTTATCCTCTCGGATCTTTCCATGCCGGAGATTGACGGGTTGGAATTTTGCAGGATGTTAAAGAGCGATCAGACAACCAGAGATATTCCCTTCGTCTTTATCACGGTATTAAATACCAGCAAGGAGAAGGAGGAAGCCTTTACGGCGGGGGCGGTGGATTTTATTCCCAAGCCCTTTGATAATGTGGAAGTTCTCATGCGGGTGAATAATCATCTCGGTAGTTATCGTCTGCGGCAGGAGATGGCAGATTATAACCGGATGATGCACAAGCTTGTGAAGGATCAGAAAAAGCAGATCGAGGCGGAGCATACCAATGTGCTGCGGGCACTTTCCGGGCTTGTGAGAAAGAAGAATCCGGAGAAGGGTGTCCAGCAGGACAATGTGGGATATAACTGCAGGCTGCTGGCGCAGGGACTGCAGTTTTTGCCGGAATACGAGGATGTGGTTACGGATGAGTTTGTGGAGGCCATCGGTATTGCGGCCAGACTGCGCGACATCGGCCGCTTCGTAGTGTCTTTAAGCCCGGAGGAGCAGGAGAGTGAGATCGACGGCGAGGATCAGGATTATATCAGGNAATGTGCCGAGGAAGGAAGCCAGGTGCTCAAGGAGTTTGGAGAGGACCAGGAAGGCGGCGCACTTTATATGACGAGAAAGATCGTCGAGTANTACCGTGCCCGCTGGGATGGNTCNGGNTATCCTGAGGTCAGCGGNNANCAGATNCCNNTGGAGGCGNGGATCGTGTCCGTTGCGAACGATTTTGACGAACTGCTCACGACGGGAGCGGGGAGAGAGACCTGCTCCTTGGAGAAGGCGGTTGAGATCATTCAGGAAAGAAGTGGTAAATTCTACGATCCTGCCGTAATACANGTGTTTAACAGGCTTTCCGGACGCATGAGAACAAATTGACTTTTAGCGGGATTTATGCTTTAATATAAGATGGTAATTTAGGGAGGCGAAAAAAGTGATTACCGACAGTGAATTTCAACGAATTGTCACCTATGTCAAAAAGAATTACGGAATCGACTTGAGCCAGAAAAGAGTGCTCGTGGGCGGCCGGCTGGAGAATTATCTGGTCCGTAACGGTTATGCCAACTACGACGAGTACATGGCGAAGGTTGAGAAGAACCCGAAGGGGGCCGAGGCCACCGATCTGGTCAATATACTGACTACGAACCATACATACTTCATGCGCGAGAGCGAGCATTTTGATTTCATGAGAAATGTGGCGCTTCCCTGGGCGAAGGCCAAGGCCATGAACACGAAAGATCTGCGNATNTGGTGCGGCGCATCCTCCACCGGGGAGGAGCCTTACACGCTTGCCATGGTGACGCAGGATTTTCTGGGAGTTGAGCATACCGCATGGGATGCCAGACTTCTGGCGACAGATATTTCCAGACGGGTGTTGGAGCACGCGGCAAAGGGGGTTTACCTGAAGGAACAGATCGATCCGCTTCCGCAGAACTGGAAACGCCATTATTTTAAACAGATCAGTCAGGAAGAATTCCGGGTAAAGGATGAGCTGAAAAAGGAAGTGATCTTTAGACAGTTTAATCTGATGGATCCGCTTCCCTTTAAAAAGAGATTTCATATTGTATTCTTGAGAAATGTTATGATCTATTTTCAGGATGAGACAAAATATCCGCTTATCCAGCGAATATATGATCACATGGAGCCGGGCGGGTATCTGTTTATCGGTCTGACGGAGAGGCTGGACCGCCACAAGATGAAATTTAACTATGTACAGCCTTCCATTTACAGAAAGTAATAGAGACAGAAAGTAGGAGACAATGGAATGAGACCGATTAGAGTATTGGTTGTAGACGATTCCCTTATGTTCCGCAATATGCTCGTAAAGGGGCTNAATGCNGACCCGAATATCGAGGTGGTGGCAGAGGCGGAGGATGCCTATGCGGCGAGGGATGCGATCATAAAGTATAAGCCTGATGTTATGACGCTGGATGTGGAACTGCCCCGGATGAGCGGGATAGAGTTTCTAAGAAGGCTGATGCCGCAGTATCCTCTGCCGGTGGTCATGATCAGTTCTTTGAGNAATAAGGTGTTCGATGCGCTNGAAGCGGGCGCCGTTGATTTTGTCAATAAGCCGAATAATCTGAANCAGGCNCAGNTNAATGATTTNCTGAGNCAGGAGNTGGCNGCGAAGGTNAAGATNGCNTCCACGGCGAAGGTCGGCAAGCTGAAACGNGTGGATCNGNNCANCCGTTATNNAGCCATATCANNCCTGNGGGCGGTAANGACCGNATNGTTGCNATCGGCGCTTCCACNGGNGGNACNGAGGCCATCTTTGAGGTGGTCAANAGATTTAAGAGAGATATTCCGGGCGTTGTNATTGTNCAGCANATGCCGCCCGGATTTACNAANATGTATGCNGAGCGTCTGAACAANCAGTGNGAGGTGGCGGTCAAGGANGCNCAGACCGGNGACNGGGTNCTGCAGGGACAGGTGCTCATNGCGCCCGGTGACAGNCAGATGCGNCTTGTCANGGTNGGCGATCAGTATCAGGTGGAGTGCNGNGGAACNGAGANAGTGAGNGGNCATTGCCCTTCNGTGGATGTGNTGTTCAGTTCNGTGGCGANNGNNGCCGGNANNAANGCAGTCGGCGCGATCNTGACAGGTATGGGNGGCGACGGCGCGAAAGGCCTTNTGGAGATGNGNAATGCCGGTGCNCTGACNGTNGGACAGGATGAGGCNACNTGCGTNGTGTATGGTATGCCGAAGGTTGCTTANGATATCGGTGCGGTACAGTCACAGGCGCCGATCACGGCAATAGCAGGAAAGATATATGGCCTGTTGAGCAAATAGATATCATGAGAGGAAAGGAGTTGGGCGCAGATGAAGATTTTATTGGCCGAGGATGATTTCGCCAGCCGTAAGTTTATGGATAAGCAGCTTTCCCGTTACGGTGAGTGTGATGTGATGGTGGACGGCGAAGAAGCGGTAGATGCCTTTATGATGGCACTGGAGGATGAGGAACCCTATGATCTGGCTTGTCTGGATGTGATGATGCCGGTTATGGATGGCTATCAGGTTCTGAAGGCGATCCGCGATATCGAGGCGCAGAAGGGTATTCCTAAGAGCAAGCGGGTCAAGGTCATCATGACTACGGCGCTTAATGACGAACGCAATGTAAAGATGGCATTTGAACTGGGATGCGAAGCCTATGCCGGTAAACCGATAGATGTGGAAAAATTTGAAAAGGTATTAAAAAAGCTGGGGCTGATTTAGAAAATCCTTAAGAGTAGGAGGAAGTATGGCAGAAGAATTCAACACAGAAAGTATGCTAGACATGTTTTTGTACGAGAGCGACCAGCTTTTGGAAAAACTGGAAGGCATCATATTGGAAAAACAGGATGCAGACTGCTTCGATGATTCTGATATCAATGAGATTTTCCGTGTCATGCACACCATCAAAGGTTCCTCAGGCGTACTGATGTATGAAAACATCACGAAGGTGACCCATAAACTGGAAGATGTATTTTATTACCTGAGAGAATCCCATCCGGATGATGTACCTCATATGGAACTGGTGGAAAAGGTACTTGCCGTTTCGGACTTCGTGAACGGAGAGCTTGATAAGCTCAAAGCCGGTGAGACGCCGGATGGCGACGAGAAGGCATTGGTGGAGGATCTGAATGAGTTTCTGGGACGCTTAAAGGGTGAGATCCAGAAGCAGGGCATTCAGATGCCGCAGGCCAATAAGCATGTGGAACCGACGCAATTTTATATTTCGCCGGTAGCAGGCGATGACAGTCATTTTTATCGAATCTCAATTCATTATCGCAATGATACACAGATGAGTAACCTGAGAGCTTACTCGGCTACCTACGCATTGAAGGAGGTGGCGGAGGATCTGCTCTACACACCGGATGATATCCTCTCCAACGAGGCCAGCGCCGATGTGATCATCGCAGAGGGCTTTCATATGCTCTTGCAGACGAAGAGTTCCAAGGACGAGGTCATCGCACTGATCGACAGCTCCGAGGCGGAGGAGATCAACTTTGATGAACTCACCAAGGAAGAGTACGGCAGGGCACTTGCGGAGTTTGGCCGTGAGGATGTGCCGGTGATCGATCTGGGTGATGAGAAGAAGCCGGAGGAGGCAGCCAAGAAGGATAAACCTGCACCGGGCGACTATGTGGTCAAGACCAAGGAGGCCGGCAAGGGTAAGACCCTGGCGAAGAACCAGCCGAAGCAGCAGAGCATCATCAGCGTGAACGTGGAGAAGATGGATTCCCTGATGGATCTGATCGGGGAGCTGGTCATCGCGGAAGCGGTGGTACTGCAGAATCCGGATCTGAAGGTGCCGGGCCTGGAGCTTTCTAATTTCCAGAAGGCGTCCGGACAGTTATCCAAGATCACAACGGAGCTGCAGGAGGTCATCATGTCGATGCGCATGATGCCGCTGACCAACGTATTCCAGAAAATGAGGAGAATCGTCTTTGACGTGTCCAGAAAGCTGGGCAAGGACATTGAGCTGGAAGTGATCGGTGAGAACACTGAGGTGGATAAGAATATCATCGAACACATTACCGACCCGCTGATGCATCTGGTGAGGAACTCGGTGGATCACGGTATCGAGGAGAATCCGGAAGATCGTACTGCAGTGGGTAAATCGACCAAGGGTAAGATCACGCTGGAGGCCAAGAACGAGGGCGGTAAGGTTTACATCAGTGTGAGGGACGATGGAAAAGGTTTAAATAAGGAAAAATTGTACCAGAAGGCTTTGGATAAGGGCCTGATAGAAAATAAGGCCATGAGCGAATTTACGGACAAAGAAATATTCCGTTTCATCACACTGCCGGGCTTCTCCACAAAGGAGGAAGTGACCGAGTATTCCGGTCGAGGCGTAGGCATGGACGTGGTGGTGAAAAATATTCAGGACGTCGGCGGCAGACTCGACATTTCGAGTGTGGAATTTGAAGGATCGGAGATGACGCTGGTCATACCGCTCACGCTGGCGATCATCAATGGCATTGTGGTACAGGTAGGAAATTCCCCGTTTGTGATTGAGACGGCTTCGATCAAAGAGTTCGTGAGAGTGGGTGAGGATGCCCTCATACACGAGCCGGGCGGCGAGGAATACATTGTTTTGCGGGGTGAGTGTTACCCGTTCATCCGTTTGAATGATAAATATAGTCTGCCTGGTTCTGTGGATAAGGTGGAGGAAGGCATCGTCGTTGTATTGGAGCATGAAGGAAGTCAGGTGTGCGTCCTGATCGACAAGCTGTTACAGGAACAGGAGATTGTGGTCAAACCGATCCCGCCTTATGTCAAGAAGGTTAAGGGACTTTCCAGCTGTACACAGCTTGGAGACGGAAGCATTGCACTGATCCTGGATATCGCCGGATTGCTGATGCACGACGGAGAAAGGAGATAGTACATGGCGGAAGAGTTATTGGAAAAAGAAGGGACGGGAGAATCGGAAGAGCTGTTGGAAGAAGGGGATTCTGAGAAAGATAAATTCATGACCTTTCAGACGGGAAAAGAATTCTTCGGCATAAGCATCAGCTATGTGAACGAGATCATAGCCATGCAGCCGATCGCAGCGATCCCTGATGTAGAAGATTACATCAAAGGGCTCATCAATCTTCGTGGAAAGATTATTCCTGTAATTGATGTCCGAGCCAGATTCAAGATGGAACCCTGCGAGTATACGGACAGGACGTGTATTATCGTCATTAGTGTGAAGTCAACGATGATCGGGCTGATCGTGGAAGGGATAGCGGAAGTAGACACGATCTCAAACGACAGTATCGTACCGCCGCCTACCCTGGGACGAAAAGAGGAGCATAACAAATATGTTTACGGTCTGGCCAGAACAGGAGATACGGTGAAACTGCTGATCGATCCGGAAAAATTGATCAGGCAGGAGGACACAGACGCAGTAGAAGAAGACAGTCGCAATTAAGAACAATCATGAGAAGGAGAATTTAACATGAATATAATTAAAGACATGAAAGTCAAAACAAAAATTACAATGTTCAGTGTTTTGATGCTGGTTTTGATCATTATCATTTCAGCAGTGGGGCTCTGGTCCTCCAATATGGTTAACAAAGCGCGTTCCGGCCAGCTTGATAATTACGCGATGAGCCAGTATTATATGGCGGATGCATATGCTGATTTCTGTAACATCAAAACACATGTGCGTAACATTTTATTGGTGTATTATAATGATCCGCAGAAGCTGCAGGAACAGCAGCAGATGATCGCTACTTATAGGGCGGAAGCACGCGAGTATATGGATCTCTTTGAGGAGAGACTGCCTAACCTCTCTTCTGACATTGCAGCCACATATCAGCCGATCGAGGATGAGATGAACAACTGGTATGATTCTACTGATACAGTTATCAGTATGGCGGCATCCGGTGATGTAGAGGGCGCGATAGAGAATATGCTGGAGGTTGGCGTACCGATCGCCAATGAGGTAGAGACTTCCCTGAAAAGTCTGATCGAAAAGCTGGATGCGGCATCTGATGCAGAGGATGTGGAATTGAACCAGCAGTTGACAGGATTGACGGCTGTACAGGTCGCAGTAGTGGTTGTAGCTATTATCATTACCATCGCGTACTGCGCACTGCTGATCAAAGCGATCACTATCCCGATGGCGAAGCTGTCAACGGCTGCTAAGAAAATGGCGCTTGGTGATGTGGATGTAGACTGCGCTAAGATTTACAATGATGATCTGGGCGAATTGATGGATGACTTCGCACAGATGGTTGAGGCGACGAGGACACAGGCAGGACTTGCGGATTCCATTTCCAAGGGCGATCTGACAATGGAAGTAAATCCCCGCAGCGACAAGGATATGCTTGGCAGAGCGATCCGCAAGCTGGTGGTTGAGAATAACATGACGCTGAGCAATGTCAAAGAGGCAAGCTCACAGATCACAGTCGGTTCCGAGCAGGTGGCAAATGCCAGCCAGGCTCTGGCACAGGGTTCCACGGAGCAGGCAAGCGCTATTCAGCAGGTAACTGCTTCTATGGATGAAGTGACACAGCGTACTAAGGAGAATGCAACACAGGCAGGCGAAGCTAACGTATTAGTAGGCAACATCAAAGAGATGGCTACATCCGGTAATGATCAGATGAAGTCCATGATCCAGGCAATGGATGAGATCAACGCATCCTCCGAGACGATCTCCAAGATCATTAAGACGATCGACGATATCGCTTTCCAGACCAATATCCTGGCACTGAATGCAGCGGTAGAGGCAGCGAGAGCCGGTGTACATGGTAAAGGCTTTGCAGTGGTAGCAGAGGAAGTAAGAAATCTGGCAGCAAAGAGTGCTGCTGCGGCAAGTGAGACGGCAGAGATGATCGATGACACGATCCATAAGGTAGGCAATGGTACGAGAATCGCACAGGATACCGCGAAGTCTCTCGATGAGATCGTGACCTCCATCGATGAGATCGTGGGTCTGATCAGCAACATTACCTCTTCCTCCAATGACCAGGCTACGGCGATTTCCCAGATCGATCAGGCGATCTCCCAGGTTTCCACCGTGGTACAGACCAATGCGGCAACCAGCCAGCAGTGTGCGGCTGCCAGCGAGGAGCTTTCCAATCAGGCTGTTACCCTCAGAAACCTCATGGCAAGATACCAGTTGGTTTCCGGTGCACCTACATCCAGCTTTGTGGATGACACGCCGATCTCTTCCTACGAAGATAACGAGTCTGTCATTTCCCTGGATGGAGATTTCAGTAAATATTAAGAAGCATAACATAGTGGAAAAGCGGTTCGTACAGAACCGCTTTTCTTTTTGCCGGTGGCTCTTGACAATCCACCCAAAAACCGCTATAATATCCATTGTTGTGAAGATGTGCGCTTAGCTCAGCTGGATAGAGCGTTTGGCTACGGACCAAAAGGTCGGGGGTTCGAATCCTCTAGCGCACGGTATAGAAGAAAGTCTGAGAGATCAGGCTTTCTTTTTTTGGAAAAATATTCTATTGACAAACTGCACATACTGTATATAATGATATATATACAGTATATACTGATAAAGCACCGACTGTGACGACAGCGGGTGCAGGGAGGTTGACCATTGAAGATCATTATATCAAATCAATCGGAGCTGCCGATTTATGCGCAGATCAGAGAGCAGCTCAAGGAACAGATATTAAACGGCCAGATCGCGGAGGGGAGCACTCTTCCTTCCATCAGACAGCTTGCGAAGGAGGTGGGGGTCAGCGTGATCACTACTACCCGAGCCTACAATGAGTTGGAGGCGGAGGGCTTTATTGCCACCATGCAGGGAAAGGGAAGTGTGGTGCTGCCCACGGACAATGATCTGTTACGGGAACAGTATCTTCTTCGGATAGAGGAAGGGCTCTCCACGGCGATTGAGACAGCCAGAGCTATGGGCATGTCTATGGAGGAGCTGACCGAAGTCTTTAAAAATTTAATGGACACATAAACGTTTCGGAAAGGAATGAGAAAAGTATGGAATTGCTGGAAGTAAAAAATCTGTCAAAGCATTATAAATCCTTTGACTTAAAAGACATAAGCTTTACTTTGCCGAAGGGCTATATTATGGGTTATGTGGGGCCGAACGGCTCCGGAAAGACCACGACGCTGAACCTGATCACAGGAATTTTAAAATGCAGTGACGGGGAGGTATATATCGACGGGCGCACCTGCAGCGAGGATGTGAGAGCTTACAGAGAGCAGATCGGGTATGTGGGGGATGAGTCCTATTTTCCTGACAACTTTACCGCGAAGAATATCCGAAGTGTGTTAAAAGACTTTTATGCATCTTTTTCAGAGGAGAAATTCAACGGTTTTTTGCAGAAGTGGAATCTGCCGGAGAAGAAGCAGGTAAAAGATTTCTCCAGAGGCATGAAGGTGATGCTGATGTTTGCATCGGTGCTCTCGAGAGATACAAAGCTCCTTGTTTTGGACGAGGCGACGAACGGTCTTGATCCGGTCATGCGGACAGAGATACTGAAGCTTTTGCAGGAATATGTGATGGACGGGCAGCGCAGCGTGATTTTTTCCACTCATATTTTGAGTGATCTGGAGCAGATTGCGGATTACATTTACTTTATCGATCAGGGACATACCGTTCTCCATGACGCGAAAGACGAGATGATTGAGAATTTTCTTCTGGTAAAGGGGGAGAGCAGTGCGATCTCGCCGGCGCTGAGACAGGAATTGATCGGGCTGGAGGAGAATGCCTACAGCTTTGAGGCGATCCTTCCGAGCGAAAAGGCGGAGCTTCTGGGCAGTGCGTTTCTTGTAGAGAAGCCGAATATAGACAACATTGTCATTCATTATATTAAGAACAGAGAGACAGGAAATCGGGTCTAAGGACGGAGGTATTAAAGATGAGAGCGATCCAGTATATGAAAGTAGATTATATATTGACGAAACAACAGCAGCGGATTCTGCCGATTTTCGCGATTCTGGCAGTGTTTGTGGGGAGGGCAATGGGAGATATGTGGACGGTGGTCACTTGTTCCTATCTGATTTTTATGGGCACCATTTTTTCTTCGGCGCCTTTTGGAATCTGTCACAGAAAAAATACGGGATTTTTGCTGATGCTTCCCGCTACGGTGGCGGAGAGAGTGATAGGACGGTTTTTGTACGGTCTTTGCTTCATCGTCATGACAGCATTATTCTGTGTTGTCTGCATGGGTGTATTTTCCCTGTTTGGCTATGAGATCACGGCAGTGACTGTGGGGCTTATGCTGTGTAATCTGGCGCTTGGCCTGTTCATTGTGGCGTTGGAGTATATGCGCAGTTATATTTTCGGGGAGGGAAAGAGTAACTGGCAGTATCTGGGAAATATTGTGAGAGTAGTGCCGGGTATGGGTATGTTTTTCCTGTTTATGTTTATAGTGGGAAGGATGGATGAGGAAACCTATGTGGCGGACAGAATGGAGTTTTTATCACAGAGGATTGTGTTCATAGGAGCGCTTGGGCTGGTGGCGGCATTGCTGGTCATGGCTGCGGCCATTGTGGTCAGTGTGAAAGTGATAGAAAAAAGAGACTATGCCTAGAAAAATATAGGAAAAAACTCCTGTTCTACTTGCAAAACCCTGTAGAATACTGTAAAATGGTGACGTTATCGACAGTGTGTCATAACGATATAAGGTTTTCGGGGAAAGAGGAGGAGAATGAACTATGACCAGTAGTTGGAGTGTAACAGACAGCATGGGTAATGTGCATCAGATCACGTTTACGAAGAATGCATTTGGTAAGGCGAAATGTGTCGTTGATGGCGATACCTATAAGATGAAATCTAAAAACTGGGTGATCTGGATGGCGGATCATCAGATCAGCATTCCGGGAGCAGAGTGTAATCTGGTTGTGATAGGCAATAAGGTACGTCTTGCTGTAAACGGAACCTATTTAGAGGATGGCACACCATACGAGCCGATCAGAAATATCCCTGTGTGGGTTAATGTGCTTGCAGCTGTTGATGCATTTGGAGGTTATTTCCTGTGTGGAATATTAGGTCTGGCAATTGGTGTGGTAGCAAGTCTTTTGAGTTATAAAATGGTTTTAGACAAGAAGAATACAGGTGCGGCCGCGGCAATTTTGATAGTGGCTTTGGTGTTGGAAATTGTGCTGATGTTTGTGGTGGGCACTTTGCTGGCTGGGGTATAACAGAAAGGGAGTTAAGAGATGGACGAGAATCAGAACTANGGATATAACGGACCTGTGAATGATCAGCAGGGTGCATACGGTGTACAGCAGCCTTATGGGGANCAGCAGGTTTACGAGAATCAGCAGCCTTACGGGAATCAGCAGGTTTATGAGAATCAGCAGCCCTACGGGAATCAGCAGTATACGCAGAACCCTTATGTTGCACAGCAGCAGCCTATGGGTCCGCAGTACACGCAGACGCCTTACGGCGCACAGCAGCAGTATAATCAGCAGAACTTTGGCCAGCCTGTGAAGGCGGTGGTTTATGATGCAGTGCCGGATAAGAACGGAATCTCTGTGGGGGCGCTGGTGTGCAGTATCTTAGGTCTGGTCTTTTTCTGGGTTCCGGGTTTAGATATAGTCTTATGCCTGGCAGGTCTGATCTGCGCTATCATTGCGATTGCCAGAGGTAATGGCGGGAGAGGCATGGCGATCACAGCACTGGTCCTTTCCATTTTGGGCTGCGTCCTGACGCTTATCTTTTTCTATCTGTTTGCGCTGGGATTGATGTTAACNTAAGCGTTGCAGTAGGCNATATAATTGTGTGAAAAGAGGAGAATCCTGNAGNNNAGGGTTCTCTTTTTTAATTTTACTATTCAGAGCCATTCGCAAAAAANCTTGAACAGGCTACTTTTATAAATCTGCATGGCTCTGAATAGTAAAAAAATGAACCATATCTGTATTTGCGGACTCTTATAAGTAGGTGCACCGGATACGGCGGGTAAAAAGGACCCGTCGTGGATCATAACAGGGAGGATGGTAATTTGACCGAAGAAGTATTGGTGAGACAGATGAAGGAGGGAGATAANGCATCCTTTGATCTGCTCTATGAAAAGTACAGGAATACTGCGCTGCGCACGGCTTATCTGATCACAGGAGATNGNTCCTTAAGTGAAGATATCGTGCAGGANACCTTNGTGAAGATTTATCTNCACTGNGGGGANCTGAAAAATGACAGNNGATTTAAGGCGTGGATGATGCAGATTCTTGTCAGGACGGCCTATCGGAGCGGCAAAAAGGCAAGCAGGGAGGTGCCGGACGAGGAGGTCGTGCTAAAAGCCGATACGGGAGGGATTCCTTCCTCCTTAGAGCAGGTACTTGCGAGGGAAGAGGCGGAAGCGATCGCCGGGGCAGTCAGGGCGCTGCCCATGAAGCAGCGGAGTGTGGTGGTNTTATATTACTATCAGGAGTATCGGATCTCGGAGATTGCCCAGATCCTAGGATGTCTTGAGGGGACGGTGAAGTCCAGGCTCCACACAGCGAAAAGGAAGCTTCGGCGAATGCTTGCAGACGAATCCGGGATAGGATTTGTAAGAGATTCTGATGAGAGGAACGGTGGCTATGAGACAGGAATATGATCTGGAGAAAAAACTGNAAGAGGCTTTGACACGGGAATGTGCAGACATGACCGCGTCCCGGGACTTGAAGGANAGGATCGANNCAGAAATCCTGGAACGACAGAAGGAGGCAGATATGAAACATTTTTCGGTTAAAAAGCTGATCATCGGTGTAGCGGCAGGATGTTTTTTGATATCAGGCGCGGTCTATGCAACGGGGCATGCGGTTTCGCTGTCATCTCACAGCTATTTGGGAGACGGCTATAAGAGCTTCAGCGATCTGGATAAAGCGGAGGCGGAGCTGGGCTATCAGGTGGATGCCGTGGAAACGTTTGAAAACGGCTATCGNTTTNAGNNNATGNNNGTGACAGATGTGCAGGGNGNNGATGAGAGNGGCAANNCGGTTTACACCTTCAANNGNATGGATATCCNNTATGNCANGGGNGGANNNCCNTCNNTAGNNGTGTNTATNGAGAANCCCGTGGAGACGCAGNNGCGNACANANGAGCCGCAGGCTGTCAGGCAGGTGGGAGACATCACGNTCTNCTACGANACCCANATCTNNAAGNNTGTACCGCCNGACTATGAGNNGACNGAGGAGGANAAGGCNAAACAGGAGAGCGGCGAGCTCNNNATCTCNTACGGCANCNNCAANNTANAGGTNCNGACATCCCANGATGTGACCTGGGANAAGGGNGGNATANNCTATCATATNCTTGGATTTGATGTGAATCTNAGNGCAGAGGAAATGCTNGATATGGCGGAGGAGATCATCGGCACGAAATAAGANANNGAAGAAANAGTNCCTCGGACTTTTANACNGTCCGGGGACTTTTTTCTNTTTTNTGAAACTTTTTGGACTTCTCATTCGTATTGTATATAGANNGGCTNATAGAGGCATGGTAATGANGAAGGTAGTGAACAGNTNCGAANTATGTTAAGATGTAGATATCTATAGAATAACAGANGGAANNANGAGGGGATGGAGCAGAANTGGNGTTATCTGGTGGATGAGTACCGGACCATGCTGTATCGAATTGCGTTTTCTAATATGAAGAATCCTGCGGATGCCGAGGATGCGGTGCAGGAAGCGTTTCTGCGTTACATGAAAGAGGAAAAGCCGATTCAGAACAAGGAACATGAGAAGGCGTGGCTGATACGAACCACCATTCATATTTGTCTGGATATTTTAAAAAGCGGCTGGTATCAGAGGACAGTGCCATGGAGCGAAGCCTTTGAGAGAGCGGCAAAAAATATTTATCTGCCTTATCAGGTCAGGGATGACAGAACGCTGGAGGCGGTGCTGCAGCTGCCGGTACATTACCGGAATCCGATCTATCTCTTTTATTATGAGGATTATACGATCCACGAGATCGCGGGAATCCTCAATGTGAAGGAGGCGACGATCAAGACCAGGCTGCGCAGGGGCAGAGAAGAGGTAAAGAAGATTCTGACGGAAGGGAGGCCGTAGGAAATGGGCGTACAGGAGGTACAGGGAAACAACGGGATATCAGCATATCAGAAAAATAAAAAGGCAGGCCGGGCGGAAGGGTTTCAGGAGAGCTTTTTACAGAATCTGAAAAACCGGGATCAGGAAAAGAGCGCCGCGGCGGACGCGGAGTCAAGAGTGAGGACGGAAGAGCAGTCCGGTGTGGGCAGGATCGGTATGACGTCCGGCGTTCGAGTGAATGCGGTAATGCTGACAGAGGCTCTGCAGGCTGCGGAGGTGAGACATATGAGCTATGAGGAGAGCGATCATATAAGAATCGCCGTGACAGAAGGATATACCCTGAAAGGGAAGATTCAGGACGAGGATGCACAGGTCTATGTGGAGGCAAAATATGAGGACGGCAGGCTGGAGGCATACCAGGTGGATATGGCGAAGGTCTCCGGAGAGACGGAGCATATGATCGAACGGTTTGCACTGGAGACCGTGGAGGAAGCGTAACATTTCGGAGGAGAGAAAGATATGATAAGCAATAATTTATATGGCTATAAAGCACCTAACACCACATACAGTGCGGCGGAACTGTTGGCGAAGCAGGTGGCGTCGGCAAATAAGTGGAAGATGGAAAAAATGGAAGGCGACATCGATCCGAACAGCTTTGCAGCGAAGCTGAAGCGTGCGGACGAGTATGTGGAGTCGGGAGAACACAACGGCGCAACAGACTCCATCGGAATCATTCTGCGCCAGATGGATGAGCCGACGCCGGGGAAGCCGGTGACGAAGGATGTATGGCACAACGGGGCCCATGTGTCGATCACCAGGGACGCTTTGTATGGCAACACCATCACCATAGGCGGCAGCGCCAACCCGGATTGGATTTCAGTGAGTACCTCTGTGGGAACGGTGAAGATTGACTTGAATGACACGACCAGCTTGATGAAGTGCCTGGATATGTTCTCTCCGGAAGACATCAATCTCATCATGAAAAAGATTATGGAGGTGAAGCAGGCAAGAGAGGCGCTGAGCGAGATAGACCGTATGCAGGATGAACTGATGAAGAATGATAGTAAGAAAGAAGAGAATGGCGACAGTGACGGCGAACAGTCCGTAAGCGAGGCTGTGGGTGTGGTCAGCGCGGAGGAGATGCGAAAGTTAGAGGGAACACGGGAAAAGAAATTTGTGGGCTGATCGGCTTGCTCCCATAAGCGAAATGGTGTTAGAATAGAGGAACAGAATGCTTATGGAGAAGGAGACGCTTGCAGACCGATGCAGAAGAAAATAGCGATCATAAATGATATTGCGGGATACGGAAGATGCGCCATGACGGTGCTTCTTCCGATTATTTCTTATATGGGAGTACAGGCATGTCCTCTGCCCACCTCCATCTTTTCGAGCAATACCGCATTTCCATATTTTTTTCGGGATGATTATACGGATCGGATGGAGGAGTATATCGAGAATTGGGGAAAGATTGGTCTCTCTTTTGACGGGATCGCCACGGGCTATCTGGGNTCNGTGAGACAGATTGANATCGTNNGNNAGTTTATTCAGGACTTTTCNGAANAGNNGACNTTGGTGNTCGTGGATCCCGTGATGGGNGATCATGGGAAGNTATACTCTGNCTATACGGTAGAGTTATGTACNGAACTCAGNAANCTGGTCGCNCTGGCGGATATTATCACGCCGAATCTGACGGAGGCCTGTCATCTCGTGGGCGTTCCCTACAGGGAAACGGGCTGGAAGAAGAGGGAACTGTACGCTATGGCGGAGCGTCTGGCGGCTATGGGGCCTTCTCAGGTGGTCATTACGGGGATTCCCCAGGGAGAATATATTGCGAACTATGTGTATGTGAAGAAGGGGCAGGAAGATGCGGCCCGTTTTATCCGCGTGCAAAAAGCAGGGACGGAGCGCTGCGGCACAGGGGATGTGTTCTCAGCTATTATTGCGGCGGACGCCGTAAACGGTGTGCCCTTTGATAAGTCCGTGAAAAAGGCCTCCGGTTTTGTGAAGCAGTGCATCCAGACGGCGTTGGAACTGGAAACACCCGCCACAGACGGGGTCCCCTTTGAGGAGATTTTGTATCGTCTGAAGCGGGTGTGAATGTAGCATTATCTTCGCAGTGCGCTTATCTCTGCTTCGCAGTGCGCTCGAAAACCTGCGGTTTTCTCGCTCGCGGGCTTCGCCCTATACATCCGTCGGAATAATTGCTTCGATGAGCAAGCTCTCCGCTTCAATTATTCCTCCGGCTGTGCACTGCTCAGGAGGATAACGGATATTCTAACTCAAAGGGGTATCCGTCTTTTTTATTTTCTTCTGAGAGTGTATCGGTCTCGATGACGCAGAAATCATCGCTCTTGATCACTTCTTTCATTTCTTCGCGTATTGTTTCAAAGTCTGCTATATGGGTAGAGATCCTGCGGCAGGCAAAATCGCCCTGGTCGATCGTGCGGATAGTCTGCGCTGAAGTCTCGGTGGCAGGCGTATCGCCGGTGATCGTGAGGAACATATGGCGCTGGTATTTGCCGCCATGATACTCATGCAGTACGCCGGAAGGATAGGCCACGATCGTTCCCATCTGCTGGGCGGTGACAAAAAGCTTCAGAATATGCTGTCCGTAATACTTGGGGACATCGATGTCTTCCAGAGGAACCGTGAGCATTTTGCGGCTTACGATCTCGTTGTGATAGAAGCCGTCGGGCAGCAGGATGCCGCTCTTGCTCTCGGGTATCCGGGCAAATCCCGTTACGGGGCTTGCCATATTCTGTAGTGTATCCTGCAGAGTGGCAAGGCAGTTGTGAATGTCCAGAATCCGCTGCTCCGCCAGAATCTTACCGTCGTAGAGGAGCTTTTGCAGATTGATGGAAGTATTCTCCACGTAATTATTCAGATCTTTCAACGGAATCCCCAGTTTCAGGCATACGGTGATCGCATCCAGAAGATAGAGCTGCTCTTTTGTGTAATAACGATAGTTGGTCTCTGTGTTTACAAATGCCGGTTTCAAAATACCGATCTGGTCATAGTAACGCAGAGATTTGATGCTCACATTTTTTAATTTGGATACTTTTCCGATAGACATATACTGACTCATAGTAAACACCCCAACATTCGATCAAAATACCGATATTTCCTGGTTCTGCGCCAAACTATACCCGTGGGTCAGAGTTGGCTAAGTCATATTTTGTCACAACTTTCGGGGAAAAACAAGCCCTTTTGGGAAACTAGTGGTCATAAAAAAATCCGCATACAAGATGCTGTATGCGGATTTTCTATGACGTATTTTTGATTACTAAATAATGTATAGTCCGAGGCCGCGAAGCGGTCCTCGTGAAGTTAATTTCGAAGAAATTTACTTCGTGCCCATGGTTACGACCACATCGTAAGCAGTCTTACCTTTCTCATAAGGCACTACGCAGCCTTCCACGGCCTTGCCATCCACGGTGATGGATTTCACACCCTTCTCCACGTTGTCGGGATTTACAACTTTAATATTGTAGGTGCCTTCCCGGAACTTTCTGGTGAGAGTGAAGTCACCGAAGCCCTTCGGCACGCAGGGATCAATGCTCAGACCCTGATGGGTAGGATAAACGCCCAAAATATGCTGAGATACATTCACGAAGGTCCATGCCGCCGTACCGGTCAGCCAGCTGTTCTTCGCCTCGCCGTGTGTCTTTGCGTCAGCGCCCGCTACCATCTGGGAATAAACATAAGGCTCTGTGCGGTGAATCTCACTAAACTCTTCCACATAGGCAGGGCAGGTCTTCTGATAGATCTCGAAAGCTCTGTCGCCGCGTCCGATCACGGTCTCCGCGATGGAAACCCAGGGATTGTTGTGACAGAAGATACCTGCATTCTCTTTATATCCCGGCGGATAGGAGGAGATCTCGCCCAGCTCTAAGTGATACTTGGTGTAAGCGGGCTGCAGGATCATAACGCCGTACTTGGAATCCAGTTTTTCTTTTACGGAATCCAGAGCTTTCTGCGCAAGTCCCTCTTTTACGCCGATGCCGGCAAGAGGACAGAAGCCGTTGGACTCGATGTAGATCTGACCCTCCTCGCACTCCTTGGAGCCGATCTTTTTACCGTAAGCGTCATAAGCGCGGACNAACCATTCGCCGTCCCAGCCATCCTTCAATACAGCATCATACATTTTCTGGACTTCGGCGCGGGCACGATCCGCTTCCGCCTGATCGCCCATCAGTTCACAGAGCTGTGCATACTCTTCGCCGTACTTGACGAACATGCCGGCGATGAACACGGATTCCGCCACAGGACCCTCGGAGGGACCGAAAGTCTGGAAGGATTCTCCGGGATGCTCTGAGAAGCAGTTTAAATTCAGGCAGTCATTCCAGTCGGCGCGGCCGATCAGGGGCAGTGCGTGAGGCCCCTTGTGATTTACTATGTACTCAAAGGAGCGTTTCAGGTGCTCCATCAGAGGCTTCGCCTGATTCATGTCGTTGTCAAAAGGTACCATTTCTGTCAGAAGAGAGGTGTCTCCTGTCTCGCGTACGTAAGCGGAAGCACCTGCGATCAGCCACAGCGGGTCATCGTTGAAGCCGCTGCCGATGTCGGAGTTACCCTTCTTCGTGAGAGGCTGGTACTGATGGTAAGCGCTGCCGTCAGGGAACTGGGTGGAAGCGATGTCGATGATACGCTGTCTCGCCCGGTCGGGGATCAGATGNACGAAGCCCANAAGATCCTGACAGGAATCGCGGAAGCCCATGCCGCGTCCGATGCCGGACTCATAGTAGGAAGCGGAACGGGACATATTAAAGGTAACCATACACTGATACTGATTCCAGATATTGACCATGCGGTCCACTTTATCGTTGGAGGACTTCACGGTGTACTTGGACAACAGATCGCTCCAGTATGCGTTCAGGGCAGCGAAAGCCTTGTCCACATCAGCNTCGGTCTGATATTTTGCAAGCATTGCGTTCGCCGGCTTTTTATTGATGATGCCGGGAGACTCCCACTTTTCTTCCTCGGGATTCTCCAGATAGCCCAGAACAAAGACGAAGGTCTTGCTCTCGCCGGGCTCTAAGGTCACATTGATCTGATGGGAAGCAATGGGGGACCAGCCGTTTGCGATAGAGTTGGTCGCTTTGCCGTTTTCTACAACTTCCGGATTTGCCACACCGCGGTAAGCGCCCAGNAAAGCGTCNCGGCTGGTGTCGAAACCGTCNACAGNAGNGTTTACNGAATATACNGCNTAGTGGTTTCTGCGCTCTCTGTACTCTGTTTTGTGGTAGATGGTCGATCCGATCACNTCTACNTCACCGGTGTTTAAGTTACGCTGGAAGTTACGGGAATCGTCGTCCGCATTCCAGAGACACCATTCTACATAGGAGAANAGCGAAGCGGTCTTTTTNNTGTCGCTNAAATTGGTCAGCTTCACCTGGCTGATCTCNCAGTTGTCGTCCATGGGAATGAAGGTGAGGACGGAAGCNTCAAGCTTATTNTTTTCGCCCGTGAAACGACTGTAGCCGATACCGTGGCGGCANTCNTANCGGTCAAGCTCTGTCTGGGTGGGNTTCCANCCGGGNTTCCAGACANNGNNNCCNTCNTTGACATAGAANTATTTGCCGTTGATGTCNAGCGGTACATCNTTGTAGCGGTAGCGTGTTATGCGAAGAAGNTTCGCATCCTTGTAGAAGGTGTAGCCGCCGCNNGTGTTGGAGATCAGCGAAAAGAACTCNTTACAGCCCAAATAGTTGATCCAGGGTAAGGGTGTNTTAGGTGTGGTGATGACGTACTCGCGGTTNGNGTCATCGAAGTAACCAAATTTCATAGCTNCATTCTCCTTTTTTTGTTTATTAAACGTTTANGTAAGACATACTAATGTGTCGATAAACAAATTATACCGAAGAAATGATNAAAATGCAATAAATATATATTTTTCCTCAAATNNGCAGAAAGAACCNAAATACATTGCATTGATGAAGAATGTGTTGTATAATAATAACACGAAAACGATTAAGCGAATAAGGCACATACAGACCGTGACNAACTTCGTAAAATAAGGGGATTNTAATATGGTATCCATGAAAGATATTTCTGCGGTCTGTGGCGTNTCCGTGGCGACAGTNAGCAANGCGNTGAATGATCAGAATGATGTGGGAAAAGAGACCAAAAAGCGNATCCGNCAGGTGGCGGAGGAGATGGGNTACTTTTCNAACTCGGCGGCCAAGATGCTCAAGACGAACCGCAGCTATAANGTGGGCGTACTTTTTGCCCATGANGATTACAGCGGTCTGACACACGATTATTATGCTTTTGTGCTGGACAGTCTGAAGCGCACCGTAGAGGAGAAGGGCTACGATATTACCTTCATCAATACCACGAAACAGAAGACCGGGACACTGAGCTATCTTGGACATTGCAGATCTCGTGGGTTTGACGGCGTTGCTATCGTCTGTACAGATTTTTATTCTCCGGATATCCTGGAGTTAGTCAGGAGCGACGTCCCTACGGTGACACTGGATCATCTGTTCAATGATGTCTGTGCGGTCATGTCTAACAATGTGCATGGAATACAGCAGCTGCTCACATACGTTTATGAGAAAGGACACCGCAGAGTGGCCTATATCCACGGGGCGGACTCTTCGGTCACCCAGAGCAGACTGGCGTCCTTTTACCGAACGGCGGGGCAGCTTGGACTTATCATACCGGATGAGTATATCTGCATGTCGCCTTACCGTGATACCAAGGGTACTTATCTGGAGACGATGCGGCTTCTCCATTTGAAGGAGCCGCCTACGTGTATCCTCTATCCGGATGATTTTTCCGCCTTTGGCGGGTATAATGCGATTCAGGAGATGGGCCTCCGGGTGCCGGATGATATTTCCGTTGTCGGTTATGACGGCATCCGGATCGCCCGGCATATTGAGCCTACGCTGACTACACTGCGTCAGGATACGGCAGAACTGGGACGGCAGATGGGGGAGAAGCTCATCAGCCTGATCGAGAATCCCAAGACTACACTGGTGGAGACCATCGTGGTGGAGGGGCAGGTGTTTGAAGGTAACTCTGTGGCAGATATCAACGAAAAGGGAGAGCAGCATGCCGTCTCAGATCATATTTGACCAGAGCAAATTAAAAGTCTATGATGGTCTTACGAGGCTGTGTGAGTTTGCCGGGAAGAGTGAGGCGTGGCAGCAGACGCTTTGGAGCGAATTTTTGCAAAGCAGAGAGCTCTATGATGCGTTCCTGTATTATCTTGAAAATCACAGTCTGCCGGAATTCCCGAAATGCGAGGGATATTCTTTAGCGGATTGCTATGTGTGGCAGATGGAGCAGGATAACCTGCGCAGGGATACCGGAAAGAACACGGCGCAATGTAATAAAGAAGATATGGTACTCAGGTCGTTTCAGACGATGGCCGATATGCGAAGAGATCCGGCGGCTTTTTTGAAAAAGTTTAGCGACTGGAGAGGCATGGATCAGACCACATAAGAAAAAGGAAGTAAGTATGGATCGAACAGAGTTTATAGAAAAATTACAGCGCGCTCTTGCCAGCGGTGTGAACAGCTCCCAGGTGGCGGAGAATGTGCGGTACTATCAGGAATATATTGATGTAGAGATCAGGAAGGGCAGAAGCGAGGAAGAGGTCCTGACGAGTCTGGGAGATCCGAGGCTTCTTGCCAAGAGCATCATAGAGGCGAATAAACGTGCCGGGGTCAACGAGGGCACTAACCGGAATTATGACGAGGAGACGGCGGACAGTGCATATGAAACAAGACAGGACAGAGCGTTCGGCGGAGAGAAAATGATCCGTATGCCGACCTGGCTGCTCCTTCTGATCGTGGGGGTGATCGCAATCCTGATCATTGGTTTGATTTTTCAGATCATATCCTTTATAGCGCCGATCCTGATCCCGGTGCTCATCATCGTGCTGATAGTAAATTATATAAAAACCAAGTAGCGCAGAAACGGCAGCATATTATATAAAGTACAACAGACTGTTTATCGAAATAAACAGTCTGTTGAGGGGAGTATAAATAATTAATATAAGGGTCTGTAGGCGGAGAATGAAGGGGTATCTCCGTCTACATTTATTATTATATCATTTTTACGACAAAAAACAATAAAGAATAGTACCAAAGTACCAGCCTACATTTTGGTGGTTTTGAATAAAAAAATAGTACTAAAGACCTATGCCACGCCTGAATAAGTTTGATTTTATCTTCTCATACTATTTCTGTAACATGAAACCAATCAGGAGGTATGGAAGATGTCTAAAAATGATTTTAACCAGAACAGCCAGCAGAGTGAGAAACAGCAGGACAAGAACAACCAGAACAATTCGAAGAACAGTTCTAACAACAACTCCAGCAACAGCACAAAGAACAGCTCGGNCAACAGCAGCAAGGATAACTACTANGCAGGACCCGGTCTGAAGGGGGCGCAAGGAGCGTCCCCTTTTGTGCTGTGAANGGAAAACAAAGTTGACAGGTTTTTNTCTACGGCATAAAATGTAGCTATGGAAAAATTAGAGTATATCGTGCCCTGNCATTTTGGANTGGAGGCCGTTTTAAAAAGAGAGATCACNGATCTGGGTNTGGAGATCACCTGNGTGGAGGATGGCAGAGTTACCTTTGCCGGAGACAGNCAGGCNCTGTGTCGTGCCAANATATTTNTNCGCAGTGCGGAGCGNGTGCTCATTAAGATAGGAAGCTTTCATGCGGAGANCTTTGAGGAGCTTTTTCAGGGGACCAGAGCGCTNCCNTGGGANNCGTANATNCCGAAGGANGGCAGATTCTGGGTGGCCAAGGCGGCCAGCGTAAANAGCAAGCTGTTCAGNCCCTCGGATATTCAGTCTGTGATGAAAAAGGCTATGGTGGAGCGCATGAAGAGCGTTTACCACATAGACTGGTTTGCAGAGAACGGCGCGTCCTATCCGATCCGGGTATTTATTAAGAAGGACGAGGTGACCGTGGGGTTGGATACCTCGGGAGAATCCTTACATAAACGGGGATACAGAAAACTTACCGCAAAGGCGCCTATCGCAGAAAATCTGGCGGCGGCGCTGCTCATGCTGACGCCCTGGCGGGGCGACCGCATTCTTGTGGACCCTTTCTGCGGCAGCGGAACGATCCCCATTGAGGCGGCAATGATGGCGGCTCATATCGCGCCGGGGAAAGACAGGACCTTTCTGGCAAAAGAGTGGGAACATCTTTTCCCTGAAAAACTCTGGCAAAGAACACTGGAGGAAGCAAAGGCGGCAGAGACGCCGGAGGTGGAGACCCAGATCCAGGGATATGACATAGACGACGAGATGGTCTCCATTGCCAGAGCCAACGCGAGACTGGCAGGGGTGGAGCATTTAGTGCACTTTCAGAGACGGGGCGTCGATCAGCTCAGCCATGCCAAAAAATACGGGTTCATTCTGACGAATCCGCCTTACGGAGAGAGACTGGAGGATAAGGAAAATCTTCAGGCTCTGTATCGAACGCTGGGAGAACGGTATCAATCGCTGGATTCCTGGTCCATGTATCTGATCACAGCCTATGAGCAGGCGGAGAATGCCATTGGCAGGAAGGCGGATAAAAACAGAAAGCTTTATAATGGCATGATGAAGACTTACTTTTATCAATATATGGGGCCCAAGCCCACCGGGAGCAGAAGATAAGAAATGCAGCAGCAAAACAGTTTGATGAAAAGTACATTGGTATATTGTATCCTTTTTGTGGCGGCAGCGATGAGCGTGATGCTGTATTATGCGGCGACAAAGACGGTGGGTGTGACAGATCTGGCTCAGGATGAGGTGGTTCAATCCGTAAAGAAGGAGGAGCCTGTTGCAGTCACACCGGCGGAAGGAAACAGTATAAATATTGACCGTTCNGGTCAAAACACGAGCTATTTTTGTATTCCCATGCCGGAAACGGTAAAGGCGGAAGAAGTGATTTTAGAAAATCACTATATGAACAAGGAATTGTGGGTGAGTATTCAATCCGCAAAGCCCCAGGAATGTGAAGAGTTTTATAGCCTGAACAGTGTTTACGGAGATTGTGAGAGTGTAGTCGAGGGTCATTTCGAGGCGTTGCAGGAGAGAGCCTGCCTTCGGTTTGCGCTGACAGGAGTGTATGAGTACCGCAGTATCTTTGAGGATCATACGCTGTATGTAGAATTTGTACCGCCCAAGGAGATTTACGAGAGAGTTATTGTGGTGGATCCTGCTTACGGCGGCGCGGAGACGGGCATTGCCGTAGATGAGATTTTATCGAAGGACATTACGCTGAATATCGCCCAGGCTTTAAAGGCGTTGTTTGATGAAAGCGATGTGAAAGTGTACTATACCAGAATGGACGACAGCAATCCGGCGGCAGCAGACAGGGTGGAGCTTGCGGCAGCTACAAAAGCCGATATGCTGATCCGCATTGAGGTGAGCGGTGACGAGAACAGTAAGCTCTATGGTACGGCGGCAGTTTATAATAGTAAATTTTTTATCCCCGGCTTCGGCAATGTAGAACTGGCGGATCTCTTAGAGCGGGAGGTAGTCACGTCGATCAGCGGTAAGGCGGGCGGCCTGATCGAGGCGTCGCAGACGGATGAGGTGATCTCCGGCGCTACGGTGCCGGCGGCGGCTATCCGGGTAGGGTATCTTACGAACAGCCAGGAGGCTATTTTGCTGCAGCGCGAGGATTATATCAAGCGGATCGCGGAGGGAATATACAACGCGGTTGAAAAAGCATATGAACAGTGATGAAAATTGGAGTACGAAAGAAATGCAGCAGATCATATTTGCAACGGGAAATCAGGGGAAAATGCGGGAGATACGTGCCATTTTGGAGGATATGAAGTGGGATGTGGTCTCCATGAAGGAAGCCGGGATCGATCCGGAGATCGAGGAAAATGGTGCAAGCTTCACAGAGAATGCAGTGATCAAGGCGCAGACAGTGGCAGACGCTCTTGCTTTGGAGAAGAAAGTGCGGGAATGTGTGGTGCTTGCTGACGACTCCGGGCTGGTGATCGACTGTCTGAACGGGGAACCGGGCATTTACTCCGCCAGATATCTCGGGGAGGAGACTCCTTTTTCGGAGAAGAGCGCAGATCTGCTCAGACGGATGAAGGATGTGCCGGAGGAAGAGCGGAGCGCCAGATTCGTCTGTGCCATTGCGGCAGTCTTTCCGGATGGCGAGGTGGTCACCACCGAAGGGACTGTGGAGGGCAGGATCGGTTATGAGTTGAAGGGCGATAATGGTTTTGGATACGATCCGATCTTTTATCTGCCGGAGTACGGGCGCACGGCGGCAGAGCTGACGGATGAAGAGAAAAATCAGATCAGCCACAGGAGCAGGGCGCTGGAGCTGATGAAGGCGGAACTAAAGAAAAGGATGTTTGGATAATTGTTATGAAAGTGTTGATCGTGAGTGACAGCCATCGTCACAATGAAAATCTGTTCACCGTTCTGCAAAAGACAGGACCATATGATATGATGGTGCACTGTGGTGATGTGGAGGGAAGCGAGCATATCATCAGCGAGGCGGCGGGCTGTCCGGTGGTGATGGTACAGGGAAATAATGATTTCTTTTCTGCCCTTCCCAGAGAGCAGGAGTTTATGATCGGCCGGTATAAAGTCTGGCTGACNCACGGGCATCATTATTATATTGCCATGAACACGGAGACGATCAAGCAGGAGGCNAGAGCCAGNGAAGTGGANATCGTNATGTGCGGNCANTCNCACAGGCCGGTGATCGATATCGGAAATGATATNACTCTGATCAATCCGGGCAGTATCAGCTACCCCAGACAGGAGAATCGCANNCCCAGNTATATCATTATGGAGATAGACAGAGANGGCGAAGCNCATTACACNTTGAATTATGTGTNATANTNNGNTGAAAAAATAAGAGAAAGCGGTTGACAGAAAAAAAACCGTATTATATAATGAGAAATGCGTTGTGAGAATTCGGCGCGGGATCCTTGCGGGGTGTGGCTCAGCTTGGCTAGAGCGCCTGGTTTGGGACCAGGAGGCCGCAGGTTCGAATCCTGTCACCCCGACGCATTCATAATACTTATGCGGGTGTAGTTCAATGGTAGAACACCAGCCTTCCAAGCTGGATACGTGGGTTCGATTCCCATCACCCGCTCTCCGCACGATGATTCGTGCGGTCAGCAGTACGTGTTCGTAGCTCAGCTGGATAGAGCAACGGCCTTCTAAGCCGTGGGTCGGGGGTTCGAATCCCTTCGAGCACGTTTTATGGTGGGTATGGCGCAGTTGGCTAGCGCGCCAGATTGTGGCTCTGGAGGCCGAGGGTTCGAGTCCCTCTATCCACCTTCACGGGAAAGTGCGGAGCACAGCCTGCTATTACCAATAATGGGCTATCGCCAAGGGGTAAGGCACAGGACTTTGACTCCTGCATTCGCTGGTTCAAATCCAGCTAGCCCAGTTACGGACCACTAGCTCAGTCGGTAGAGCACCTGACTTTTAATCAGGTTGTCGGGGGTTCGAATCCCCCGTGGTTCATTTTGTGGTTCATTTAAAGTAGAAAGTTTGAAGGCAATATATTGTCTTTCAGGCTTTTTTTTTGAGGAAGGAGTTTTTATGGAACAGGCAAAAGAAAATAAGATGGGCACGATGCCCGTGAATAAATTGCTGATCAGCATGTCGCTTCCCATGATGGTATCCATGCTGGTGCAGGCGCTTTATAATGTGGTGGATTCAATCTTTGTCTCCCGTGTCAATGAGGCTGCACTGACAGCTGTGTCACTTGCATTTCCCATTCAGACATTGATGATCGCCGTGGCAGGCGGCACCTGTGTCGGTATCAATGCGGTGCTCTCCAAGGCACTGGGTGAGAAGGAGCAGGAGCGGGCGGATAATGCGGCAGCCAGCGGTGTTGTNCTGATGGCGGTAAGCTATCTGCTCTTTTTGCTGGTAGGATTGTTTGTGACAAGAGGCTTTTATCTGAGTCAGACGCAGGATGCGCAGATCGTNCAGTATGGGGTGGAATACCTGAGCATAGTGTGCTGCTGTTCCTTTGGACTTTTTTCNCAGTTTGTGTTTGAGCGNCTTTTACAGTCCACGGGCAGAACCTTCTATATTATGATCACNCAGGGAACGGGNGCTGTCATCAATATCATTCTGGATCCGATTTTTATTTTTGGTCTGTGCGGGATGCCGCGGATGGGTGTTGCCGGAGCGGCAGTGGCCACTGTGGCGGGACAGATNGTGGCCGGCACGATNGCTTTTGTGATCAACAGTAAAAAGAATGATGANATTCATCTTTCCTTGAAGAANCTTAAGCTGGAGCGTCAGGTGGTGGGGCAGATNTATAAGATCGGTATCCCCTCCATGATCATGCAGGCGATCGGATCGGTGATGACTTATGGCATGAATCTGATCCTGATCTCCTTTACCTCCACGGCGACAGCNGTGTTTGGAGTATACTTTAAATTGCAGAGCTTTATCTTTATGCCGGTATTCGGNATGAATAACGGTCTGGTGCCGATTCTGGCCTACAATTACGGCGCAGGCAGAAGAGACCGTTTCGTGCAGGCGTTAAAGTGCGGTATCTTTTATGCGGTGGGGATNATGGCTGTGGGCGTGGTGATCTTTCAGAGTATTCCCCAAGTGCTTCTGGGCTTTTTCGAGGCCTCTGAGGAAATGCTTGCGATCGGTGTGCCTGCGCTTCGGACCATCAGTCTCTGCTTTGTTATGGCAGGGTTCAGCATCATCTGCGGCACTTCCTTTCAGGCGCTTGGCAATGCAGTCTACAGCATGATCATCTCCATTGCCAGACAGCTTCTGGTGCTGCTCCCGGCAGCCTATCTGCTGTCTCTTGCGGGTAATGTGGATTATGTGTGGTGGTCATTCCCCATCGCNGAGCTGGTATCTCTGGGAATGACGGTGTTNTTCCTCATTCGGATCAACAGACAGGTGATTCGGCATATCGGGGAAAATGTACAGAATATGCCCGGATAGACCAGATGAGACAAACAGACCGCTTTGGTGCGAGTCGTTGACAGGGTTTCTGGAAAATGATATGATACATAGGCAGATNTGACAAAATGACATGTGTGTCATGATTTGATCATAGCTGGTGGGCGGATATGGCGGAATTGGCAGACGCGCTGGATTTAGGTTCCAGTGGGAGACCGTGCAGGTTCAAATCCTGTTATCCGCAGTAAAAATTTTCTTTTATCGAGTGCTTGGGCACTCGATTTTTTATAGTCCCTTCTTTTTCAATCCCTTCGCTAGGTCTACATAAAATTCCCTCACATCGAATCCCGCAATGTTCTCCCGGTTCAGGTCGATCATATCGCCGTGGGAGATTCCTCTGCCCTCGGGTACGGTCAGATAGATAAATTCTTCGCCCCACTTCATGCTGTCCACAGCGACCAGCCCGTCGTTCGCCCCGTCGAAATGTTTCACCATCGGATAGGACAGATTCAGGGGAAATCTGCCGCTGGAAGCGTGGTTCATCTTAGTGCCGACACTCTGGTAATATACTTCCGGGCTGTCGGGCAGCTCCTCGTTTAAGCGGGCACAGGCGGAGGCGGTCAGATCCTGCACGGCCTCCATAAAATTCGGATCGTGGTCCCCCAGCAGAGTCAGCGCCGCATTGTATTTTGCAGCCACTTTATCGCAGACATCGTCGGGGATATGCTCCAGAAGATAATCCGCGAAAATACAGCCCCGGTGAGGTGTATTCACAGTGGTCAGGGAGGCTACACAGGGAGCCATGCCGCATTTGGAGATGGCGTAGCGGCTGTCCAGTCCGCCCTTGGAGTGGGCGATGATATTGACCTTTTCCGCGCCGGTTTCCTGCAGGATCTGACGGATGCGCTGGGCCAGTTCTTCGCCGCAGGCTGCCACAGAGGCGGCAGATTGCTGGCTGCCGTAGTAGACCTGTGCGCCGTTTCTTTTCAGCTCCGCCGGAATCCTGCCCCAGTAGTTCAAAAAGCGGAAATCCCGAAAGAATACGCCATGAACAAGCAGGAGGGGATATTTTGTCAGACACTCCTGATTCTCGGCGCGCACTTGATTGAGCAGATATTTTTCGTTTTCATAGATCACCTCGTTTTGGGTGATCTGAATGATCTTGCAGAGGATGTAGAGATGCACAATAGGGATCAGGCCGCAGAGGGCGCCGATCACGCGCCAGCGGATACCGAGCTGCACCGAAGTCAGATACACGCGTATCATGCCGTTCCAGAAGAGGATAAACTCTGCCAGAAAGGCCAGTCCGAATTGTCTCAGCCAGAAAAAGGGCTGACTGAAGCCGGTGTCATAGCCGGGCAGCCCTATGATGAGCATGGTGAGACAGCATATGATTTCAAGCACGGTCGTTCCCAGAAAGATCTGGAGCAGAGCGATGCCGTTTTCCAGGATCTGATTGCGGGTCGTGGAGACTTTGCGTATCGTCAGTGTAGGGAAAATGTTGATGTATAAAAGCAAAAGATAACAGACAAACTCTGCGGCGGCACAGGGAGCAGGAAACAGGATGTCGATCCGGTCTGCATAAAACAGGAAGGTACAGACGGAGCGGATATTGAGAGCCACAAGTACGATTGCCGCACTGAAGAGCTTTGCAAGTGTTTTCGTGGGTGTTTTCATAGTTATCTCCTGTATGTCGGTTGCAAAATACGGGCACATTGGTATAATGTAATATTATGCGGTGTTTTCTGTGTTTATCGTAGCAGATACAGCGTTGTTATGCAAGGCAAAGGAGTGGGAACCATGGCGGGCGCAGCGGCAAAGACCCGGGAAGAACGGATGGCTACAGATTCAGTGGGCAGACTGATGGTGAGTATGACGCTGCCCGCCATTGTGGCGCAGATCATCAATATCCTGTACAGCATCATTGACCGCATTTACATCGGGCATATGAAAGGCGTGGGGGCAAACGCCTTGACGGGCGTGGGCGTGACTTTCTGTATCACCATGTTTGTCTCGGCTTTCTCTGCCTTTATCAGCAACGGCGCGGCGCCTCTGGCGGCGATCTGGCTGGGTAAGGGAGACCGGGAGCACGCGGAGAAGATACTGGGTAACAGCACAAGCTTTCTTGTGATCTGCACGGTGCTGCTGATGGCATTTTTTTATGCCTTTCAGAGGCCCTTACTTTATATGTTTGGTGCCAGTGACGCCACCATCGGTTACGCTACGGATTATCTTTCCATCTATCTGGCGGGCACGCTTTTTGTAGAGCTGGCACTGGGATTGAATGCCTTTATCATCTGCCAGAGCCAGTCCAAGACGGCGATGCTCTCCGTACTGATCGGGGCGGTTGCCAATATCATCCTGGATCCCATCTTCATCTTCGGATTCCATATGGGAGTCCGGGGTGCAGCTACGGCAACAGTGATATCACAGGCGCTTAGTGCGGCGTGGGTCGTAGGATTTCTTTTAAGTAAAAGATCTTCTTTAAAAATACGAAAAGATTGTATGAAGTTGGATAGCGGAATATTAAAGAGCATCTTTTCTCTGGGGATATCGCCCTTTATCATGAATGCCACCGAGAGCTTTATCAGCATTGTATTGAATCATGGACTGCAGAACTATGGAGGTGACATGTATGTCGGTTCTTTGACGATCATGCAGAGCATTATGCAGTTTTTCTCGGCGCCGCTCAATGGCTTNACCCAGGGCATGACGCCGATCGTCAGCTATAATTACGGGGCAAGGAATTTTGAACGGGTCAAACTGCTGTATCGATGGCTGATCGGAATGTGCTTCGGATTCCGTTTCCTGACTACGGCGGCGGTCATGGTTTTTCCTTGCTTCTTCGCAGGCTTTTTTACGAACGAGACGGAGCTGGTGCTGCTGACCGGAGAGGTGATGCCGATCTTTATGGCAGGTATGCTGGTATTCGGACTGCAAAACGGGATTCAGCCCACCTTTTTGGCGCTGGGGCAGGCGAAGGTCTCTCTTTTTATCGCGGTGCTCCGCAAGATCATTTTGCTGATCCCGTTAGCGATCATCCTGCCGCACTTTTTCGGCGTGATGGGCGTGTACTATGCGGAGCCGGTGTCGGATACTCTTTCCGCGGTTACGGCGAGCGTGCTGTTTTTATGTAATATCAGAAAGATCCTGTCGCAGGAAGCTCTTGAGAAGATTCGGTAATAACCGGAAGATAGAAAAAGGAAGGTTTCGTCTCCTGAGAGAGATGGGCATTTCAGAACGGAGGAAGATATGGCGGTAGTAATTCAACTGGCATTGCTGGCGGTAGGTTTTGTACTTTTGGTGAAAGGGGCGGACTGGTTTGTAGAAGGTGCAAGCCGGGTGGCGGAAAAATTCGGGATCTCACAGCTTGTGATCGGTCTGACCATCGTGGCCATGGGGACTTCGCTTCCGGAGGCGGCGGTCAGCGTGTCGGCGGCCTTAAAGGGGAGTGCGGAGATCACCATCGGCAATATTGTGGGGAGCAATATCATGAATGTGCTGNTGATCCTGGGGATCACCTCTGTCATCACACCGATCGCAGTGCAGGCCTCTACGGTGAAATATGAGATTCCCTTTGTGATCCTGATATCGGCGGTTCTTATGGGGATTGGCTATACAGACAATGTGGTGGGGCGCGTGGACGGCGTGATCCTGTGGGTGCTCATGCTCTGTTATCTGGGGTATCTTCTGATGATGGCGAAGAAAGGCGGCGGTCTGCCGGAGGAGATGCCGGAGACGGACAAGCCCATGCCTGTCTGGAAGATGCTTCTTTTGATCGTGGTTGGCGGNGTGATGATCGTGGTGGGATCCGATGTGGCGGTGGATGCGGCNACGGAGNTGGCGAGGATCTTCGGTATGAGTGAGAGATTGATCGGTCTTACTATCGTTGCCTTTGGCACATCACTGCCGGAGCTGGTGACCTCTGCCACAGCGGCGATCAAGGGCAAGGCGGATATCGCGGTAGGCAATATCGTGGGCAGCAACATCTTTAATATCCTGTTTGTGGTGGGTACTTCGGCGTTGATCACGCCGGTGGCGTACGCGGCTAACTTCTTTGTGGACAGTATTGTGTGCATCGGCACGGCCGTACTATTGTGGGTGCTTGTAGTCGGAAAGAAGAGACTCGGTCGTGCGGGCGGCGCGGTCATGCTGGTGTGTTATGCGGGGTATTTTATCTATCTGATGAGTTAAAAAGAAAAGAGATAAAAAGGGCCGACTGTTCAGTCGACCCTTTCTTTTCCCCAGAAGAACACTGCCACGGTTCCCGGACCGGTGTGAGCGCCGATGGTGGTGCCGATACTGTTGATCAGGACATGGCCATCGAGATGCGGGAAACGTTCTTCGATCAGATCCGCTACCAGCCTTGCGTCCGCATAGCAGGCGGACTGGGAGATATAGCATTTTCCGCTGTAGTCGCGTCCCTCCTCGATACATTCCTCCATCTTGTCTACAATGGTGTGGATGACCTTTCTTTTGGTACGGATATTATGGCGCGGGATCAGCTGCCCCAGATGATTTACATTTAAGAGAGGGCAGATGTTCAGCATGTTGCCGATCATCCCGGAAGTTTTTGAAATGCGGCCGCCCTTGACATAGAAGGTCAGATCGGTGGAGAAGAACCAGTGATTCAGGCGCAGTCGGTTATCGCAGGCCCACTGGTAGAGGTCTTCCACGGACATGCCCTCGTCGCGCAGATCCGCCAGCTTGTCCATGAGAAGGCCGAAGCCCGAGGAGGCAGCCAGAGAGTCTACGATATAAATCTTGTGATCAGGATATTTTTCTTCCAGAGTTTCTTTTGCTGTCGTGGCGGAGTTCATGACACCGGAGATGCCGGAGGACAGGCATAGGTGCAGGATATCTCTGCCGGCCTGCAGGAAAGGCTCAAAATATTCTATAAATTCTGCCACATTGATCTGAGAGGTCTTAGTTTCGGCGCCTTCCGCCATGGCCCGATAAAAATACTCAAAAGACATACTTTTACCCAGATCGTCCAAATATTCCTGTCCGTTTAGTTCATAGTGGAAACAGGCGTAGGAGATGCCGCGCTTTGTAAAGTGTTCCGGTGAAAGGTCTGCCGTCGAGCAGCAGCTGAGAATGTATTTCTTCATAATAAAGAGACCCCGTGTTTTTTTACAATGTGCAGATCGTGTCTGCTATGATTGATTTCAACCTACGGTAAGAGTGTAACATGTTTGTGAGGCAAATACAAATAGGACTTTCGGTCGATTGCGGCATTTTCAACATTTCCATGCTTGTACTTGTTTTGCAAGGAAATTTTTGGTATACTATTAGGCGCATAGAAAAAACAACTTATGTAAAAAAATAAAAAGATAAAGGAGAGACAGTCACATGAAAGGAAACATTGTTGTAGGTCAGTCCGGCGGCCCCACAGCCGTTATCAACTCTTCTGTAGCGGGCGTGTACGCAGCCGCTAAGAAGCTGGGCGTAAAGAAGATTTATGGTATGGTACACGGTATCGAGGGATTTCTGGAAGACAGAATGATCGATCTGGGAGAATATCTGGACGACGAGACAGGAATTGAGCTTTTAAAGAGAACCCCCTCTGCATTCTTAGGCTCCTGCCGTTTTAAGATGCCGCAGATCGAGGGACATGAGGATGTTTACGAGAAAGTATTCGAGATCATGGAGAAGCATGACATTGAGTGTCTGTTCTATGCGGGCGGTAACGACTCCATGGATACGGTAAAGATGCTGTCTGATTATGCAGCGGCACACAATAAGCCCCAGAGATTTATGGGCGTACCCAAGACCATCGACAATGACCTGCCGGTGACGGATCACTGTCCGGGTTACGGCTCCGCAGCGAAGTATATTGCGGCTTCCTTAAAGGAAATCATCCGCGATAACGCTTCCTTCGGTGCGAAGAAGCCCACCATCTGTATCGTAGAGATCATGGGACGTAACGCAGGNTGGCTGACAGCAGCGGCAGCGCTGGCTAAGGGCGATGACTGCGAGGGNTGNGATGCAATCTATCTGCCNGAGAGAGTGTTTGATATTGATAAGTTTGTAGCGGATGTGAAGGAGCTGGCAGCCAAGAAGTCTTCTGTAGTTATCGCGGTTTCTGAGGGCGTTAAGGTTGCGGACGGCAGATATGTCTGCGAGATCGGCAGAGAGGTAGCTGTAGATGCATTCGGACACAAGCAGATGTCCGGTACAGCGGTGATGCTGGCTGACAAGATCGCGGCTGAGACAGGACTTAAGACCCGTGCGATTGAGTTCTCTACNTTACAGAGAGCAGCGACTCATNTGGCATCCTTGACAGATATCAACGAGGCGTTCCAGGTTGGCCATGATGCAGTGATGGCGGCGGAAGAGGGNAAGACCGGCATGATGATCACGCTTGACAGAAACGGCGAAGATCCTTATCAGTGCGGCACCAGCGCATACGATATCCACGCGATCGCGAACGTGGAGAGAAACGTGCCCGACGAGTGGATCACAGCGGATGGCAAGGGCCTGACGGAAGGTTACGAGAAGTACGCAAGACCTCTTATCATGGGCGAGCTGCAGCCGCTCTTCGTAAACGGTCTGCCGAGACATCTGGTAAGAAAGTAAGAATCGGAAAGTTTTTATAACGAAAATAATTTGNGACATNGGAAACCGGAANTGCTGGTATGTACGGCAGTTNCGGTTTCTTTATTTATTCTATAGGAAATTGCGACAGCGTGAATCATTTAGGGAGAATGCGGAGCATTCTCTTAATCGAGCGCGTGGGCGCTCGATTTTTTACAGCATAAAATATCCGTTCTACGGCATTCTCATTATTGTAGTATCCATATTATTTCGATATACTCTTTATGAAATACAGAGGGAGTGAAAAAAATGCAAATCGCGATATGTGATGATGAAAAAGAAGTCAGAGAAATGCTTGCGGAAAAGATAGGGAGTCTCTGTCCGAAAGCAGATCTGTCGCTGTACAAATCGGGGGACGAGCTGCTTTTGTCGGGGGACGAGCCGGATATTTTGCTGCTTGATATTCAGATGGCGGATAAGAANGGNATGGAAACGGCAGAGGANCTGCGCAGAAAAAACAAAAANACGATCATTATTTTTGTGACCGCNTTGGACGATTTTGTGTTTCGGGCATTCGACGTAGGGGCGTTCCATTATCTGGTAAAGCCTTTTGATGACGGGAAATTTGCCGAGGTACTGTTGAATGCCGTAAAGCAGTTTGAGGACAGAAAGAAGCTGGAGGATGCAGGCAGAAAAAGGGAAAAGNCGAGCCTTATGATAACCACAGGGGGAGAGCATATCACCGTCAATCTGGAGGATATTGTATACGCGGANGTATTTGACCGGAAAGTGATNCTGCATACGNTGGATGCAGATATAGAATATTATGGAAAGATGAAAGATCTGGAGAAAAAGGCAGNAGAAGATTTTTATCGTACCCACAGATCCTATCTTGTGAATTTTGNNTTTATCAGAAAATACGATGCGACAACGGTTTATCTGAAAAAGGGNCAGGCACTGATATCNAAGCAGAATTATGGAGAGTTTGTGAAGTCGTATCTTCGGTATAACCAGAGGAAAAGGNGAAGNTGAGNTGNCAGATTTTGTTTANTGGAGTGGATGTATTACCCGGATCGTCTCGGAGATAGAGTTATGTATTGACGGATACTGTCTTTACAGGTTTGTAAAGCCATTTTTAAGGAGGNAAAAGGCGGCATTGGCAGCAGGAGGGCTTTATTTCCTGACAATGTCAGCAATTGATGTCCTGCAGTTGAATGTTGATTCATTTATTGCATATGCACTGGGAAGCCTTACGGCGTTTCTGGTGATGTACGGGCTGGAACGGAGAAATGGCACGCAGAAGGCTTTCCTTGCAATCACCTATTTTTCATTGCGTTGGTTTACCGCCACAATAGCAGAACTTCTATATGATAAACTGTACAGCCTGGTGGAAAATACGGCATGGTATCAGGGAAATCCCTCGATGTCCATGCAGTTAATGGTTTATGCCGGGGTCTGTGCATTTTATCTGGTAATGGTGTTTGTCATTACAACCGGCACCGTCTGCTGTATCACGAGAAGTTATATTTGCAAATATGAGCAGATGACAAAGCGGGAAATGCTTATGTTGGTAAGTCCGCCATTTCTGGGAGTGGTGGGATATAAAGTCATACGCTATTATCGCAGGTTTTATATACTGGAGAATGGATTGCCGCCGGTGGTGTATGATATGTTACTGCTGTTTTACTGTGGATTGGCGATCATGGTGGTTGTTATTTTGATCATGCTCTATCAGAATATAAAAGCGGCACAGGAGGAAAAGACAGCAAATCAGTTACTTTCCACACAGATAGATAATCTAAAACGACATATTGGACAGGTGGAAAATTTGTATCAGGGTATCAGGAGCATGAAACACGATATGACAAACCATATCCTTACCTTGGAAAGGCTTTATGCCGGGAACAATGTGGAGGAGGCATTAGATTATGGCAAGGAATTAAAATCTGCCCTTTCTCCAATAGAAGGAGAGATAAAAACCGGGAATCCCGTAACGGATGTGATCCTGCAGGAATTAAAAAGTGAAGCAGAGAAAAAGAGCATACACTTCCGATCAGATTTCTATTATCCCACCGACACGAACATTAACGCCTTTGATGTCAGCGTGATACTGAACAATGCCCTGCAGAATGCCATGGAGAATGCAGAAAAGAGCGAAACACCACATATATCCGTTCTTTCCTACCATAGGAATAATGCCTATATGATTGAGGTGAGTAACAGTTTCACCGGAGATTTGCAATGGGATGAAGAACGTGGTCTGCCTGTCACATCAAAAGAGAAAACGGACGGTCATGGGTATGGGTTGTCCAATATCCGCATGGTGGCGAGAAAATATTCCGGAGATATAGCCATTGATATAAAAGATGATGAATTCCGTCTCAGCATTATGCTGATGATGGAATGAAAAATCTCTTTAAATTTTTAAAAAAGAGTGGTTTACAAAGCCGCTCTTTTGTTATATGATGTTAATGGAAAACGATTTCCGGAAAACATTTTCCAAACTGAAATCGCTTTCGGGATGGAATTGGAATGGTATCAATCAAGGATGTCGCGAGACAGGCGGGGGTGGCGATTTCCACCGTATCTAAGGTGCTGAATAATTATCCCAACGTGAGCGAGGAAACGAAGAAAAAAGTGAATCAGGCGGTGGCGGAATTGAATTTTGTCCCCAATACTGTCGCGGCGGCTTTATCTTCCAAGCAGTCCGGCAGGGTGGCGCTGTTGTTAAATTTGAACAATGCGGCACAGTCGGTGGACGAGATCAATATGCAGTACATGGCGGGAACCATTGGCCGGGCTGTGGAGCTGAATCTGGATGTGATCACCATATTTGATTCCATGCTGAAAAATAAGAATCTGGAAGAGGTAGTGCGCTATCTGCGTTCCCAGAGTATCACGGGACTTTTGATCTTTGGGATGTCCAGAGACGACAAGGTACTCCACCAGCTGATCGATGCGCAGCTGTTTAAGATCGTAACGGTAGATGCGCCGATCGTGAATGCTTCTTCCTCCGCGATCTGGATCGATCAGGAAGCAGCGCAGTACGAAGTGGCGAAAAAAACGCTCACGGATAATAAGGGAAAGAGTATTCTCTATCTGGCCGGAAAAAAGAACGGCTATGTCACAGGGGAGCGTCTGAGGGGCATACAGAGACTGGCGGAGGAACAAAAGATACCGTTGCTTGTCAGAAACGGAGAGTTTTCGGAACTGCAGGCCAGAAATCTGACCTTTCGGTATGCAAGGAAAAAGGATATCGTGGTGTGCGCTTCGGATCTGATGGCGATCGGCGCCATGCGGGCGCTGATGGAGATGGATATCTTCCGGCCCGTGTGCGGTTTTGACGGAATCACGCTGATGGGCTATGCCGGGAAGCAGATGAATACGGTGCGGCAGGATTTTACCCGGATCGCATCGGAGGCAGTGGTGGAGCTGAAACGGCTTCTGGACGGCGGCGAGGGACGGCAGATCGTGCTGGACTATGAGCTGGTGAGAATGAAATATGAGGATATTTTATCCTATCAATAGAAAATCATAAACCAACAAATGAACAGAAGGAGGTTTTAAAACATGGCACAGGCAAGCAACCTGAAAAGAGATGTACTGGTAATGAATCTGGAGCAGGAGCTGGAAGACCAGACACAGAGCGACTATGGGAAAGCCATCGCCGCGTGCAGCAACGAGGAGCTGTATTACAGTATTTTACAGCTTTCCAAGAGACTGATGGAAGTGTCCGAGCCGATCGAGGGAGAGAAGAAGATCTACTACATTTCTGCAGAGTTTCTGATCGGAAAGCTTCTGTCCAATAACCTGATCAATCTGGGNGTCTATGACAATCTGGAGAAGATCCTTGCCAAGAACGGCAAGCAGCTCTCTGCGATCGAGGAGGTAGAGCCGGAGCCTTCGCTGGGNAACGGCGGNCTGGGACGTCTGGCAGCGTGCTTNCTGGATTCNATCGCATCCCTGGGACTTCCGGGTGAGGGAATCGGCTTGAATTANCACTTCGGNCTTTTCAAGCAGGAGTTCAAGGATAAGCTGCAGACAGCNCAGAAGAACGANTGGATCGAGGAGAAGTCCTGGCTTACCAAAACTGACACNACNTTTGAAGTGGCNTTTGGCAAAAAGAAGGTGACNTCCAGACTGTATGATATNGATGTGATCGGATATGACAATGGTGTCAANAAACTGCGNCTGTTTGATATNGAGTCNCTCGATGANAGCNTTGTGAANAAGGGCATTGATTTTGACAAAGAGGANATNGAGAANAACCTGACNCTTTTCCTGTANCCNGATGATTCCGATGAGGCAGGCAATCTGCTGCGNATNTATCAGCAGTATTTTATGGTGAGCAATGCGGCNCAGCTCATCTTAAAAGAGATGAAAGAGAANNAATANGATCTGCGCAAGATGTATGANCANGCNGTGATCCAGATCAACGATACCCATCCNACCATGGTGATNCCGGAGCTGATCCGTATTCTGGTGGATGANAAGGCATTCACNATGGATGANGCTATCGAGGTGGTGAGCAAGACCTGNGCNTACACGAANCATACGATCCTGGCGGAGGCGNTGGAGAAGTGGCCCCTCAAGTATCTGGAGAAGGTNGTGCCTCAGCTTGTGCCCATCATTAAGGAGCTGGATAAGCGGGTAGCTNNGAAATANAAGGATCCNAANGTNCAGATCATNGANGAGGATGACCGNGTACACATGGCGCACATCGACATCCACTANGGCTTTTCNGTAAACGGNGTGGCGGCGATNCACACAGAGATNCTGAANAATACGGANTTAAATGCGTTTTATAAGATNTATCCGGAGAAATTTAACAATAAGACCAACGGTATCACNTTCCGTAGATGGCTCTTATCATGTAACCATGAGCTGGCAGGCTTCCTCTCCGATACCATCGGAGACGCCTATAAGAAGGATGCGGCGAACCTTGAGAAGCTGTTAGACTATGCGGATGACGAGGCGGTGCTTGACCGTATCGCGCAGATCAAGAGAAACCGCAAGGAGGATCTGGCGGCTTATGTGAAAGAGGTGGAGGGCGTGACCCTGAATCCCGATTCCATCTTTGATATCCAGAGTAAGAGACTGCACGAGTACAAGCGGCAGCAGATGAATGCCCTTTACATCATCCATAAATATCTGGAGATCAAGGCAGGAAAGAAGCCTGCAAGGCCCATGACCTTTATCTTCGGCGCGAAGGCGGCTCCTGCCTATGTGATCGCACAGGATATCATTCACCTGCTTCTGGTGCTGCAGGAGATCATCAATAACGATCCTGATGTCAGCCCTTACATGACCGTGCTTATGGTGGAGAATTACAATGTGGCTTATGCGGAGAAGATGATCCCGGCCTGCGATATTTCTGAGCAGATCTCTCTGGCGTCCAAGGAGGCTTCCGGTACAGGCAACATGAAGTTCATGTTAAACGGTGCCGTGACACTGGGCACTTCGGACGGCGCCAATGTGGAGATCCACGAGCTGGTCGGCGATGACAATATCTATATCTTCGGTGAGAAATCCGAGGCAGTCATCGAGCATTATGAGAAGGCCGATTATGTGTCGAAGGATTACTATAAGAAATCTCCTGTGATCAAGAAGGCAGTAGATTTTATCGTCAGCAAGGAAGCGCTGAAGGTAGGCCACAAGGAGAATCTGGAGAGACTTTACAAGGAGCTGTTAAATAAAGACTGGTTTATGACGCTTCTGGATCTGGAGGATTATATCGCCACGAAGGATAAGATGATGGCGGATTATGAGGATCAGAAAAAGTGGAGAAAGATGATGCTGGTGAATATCGCTAAGGCAGGATTCTTCTCCTCCGACAGAACCATCGAGGAGTACAACAGAGATATCTGGCGGCTCAGATAAGCGATAAGAAATAAGGCGGCATCCGAAAGGGTGCCGCCTTGTTTATGCTTTTTGGATTTCCGAAAGCCGCTGCTTTGCCGGCTCATACTCTCCACATTTTTCATAATATTTTCTGGCTTCCGTGATATGGCCGGTGCATTCATAGATCACACCGATGTTATAGTTGGCCATGTAGCTGTTTGTGCCTTCTACCGCAAAATCCTCCATAGAAGACGCTTTCTGAAATTCTGAAATGGCCTGATCGAAAAGGCCGTTGTTCATATAGATGAGCCCCATCAGAAAGACGAAATCCGCCCGGACCGCAAAGATATCATAGAGGGAAGAAAGCTCCAGCGCCTCCCGGTTTCGTTTCAGATCCAGCATGGTGTAACCGTAAGATTCCACCATGGTTTTGACATAATCGAGATTAGGATCCACATCCAGGGAAAGTCCCGCGTCGAAATAGTCGAAGGCCCTCTCATGGTCTTTCAATCTGCGGCAGCTTAAGCCCAGCTGATAATAAAGGTAGGGGTCCGGACCTTCTTTGGCAAGTTCTGCCTCTAAGAGTGCAATATTGCGGCGGGATTTTTCCTGCATTTCGGACTCGCTGAGATCGTATCCCACATGTAAAATTGTGACAGGCGCGTCATAAACCTTTTTGGCGCTTGTTTGCGCTGCTGACACCCCTGCCACAGCAGAGGCAGTGTTAGGACGATATGCAAGCTGTTCATGCACTGCGCCCAAAAAGTGAAAATACCGACGGTCTGCCAGCCGGCTCACCCGCATCTGCTCATAGCTGGTCTGCCCGTCCCGGGTAAAGCGGCTGCGGATCAGGATCCGCCCAGCGGCATCCGGGTGTTTCTCCATACACTTACGGAGAGCATCTATATCTATCTTTTCGATATATTCGTCACAATCGAGAGAAAGTATCCAGTTATGGGAGGCTTTTTCCATACAAAAATTTCTCGCGGCGCTGAAATCATCGCACCAGTCAAAGTGATAGATGCGGTCCGTGTAGCGGCCGGCGATCTTAAGGGTCCGGTCCGTGGAGCCGGTATCTGTCAGGACGATCTCAAAGCCATAGGGGACGAGCCTGCTCAGGCATTCCTCAATGTGCGCCTCTTCATTTTTAGCGATGATACATACGGATAGAGGAAACACGGATTCTCCTTTCTGCAATGACGGTCAGGAGATGGCTTCCCCTGCCGAAAGCTCCCTGAGCCTTCTGATAGCCGGCTCATAATCGCCGCATTTTTTATAGTAGATCCGGGCCTGCTCCAGGTTGCCCATCGTCTCATAGATACCGCCGATATGGAAATAGGCACGGTAACTGTTGACGCCCTTGCGGGAATAGGCCGTGAGTGTGGTTGCCTTTTCAAACTCCTCGATAGCTTTGGATAGTTCTCCTTTTTTCATATAGAGCATTCCCATCAGATAGACGAAGTCCGCCCGGTGGGAGAGATGACCATACTTATCTTTAAGAGACATGGCTGCATCGTATTTTGCCAGATCCATCAGGCAGTAGCCGTAGGTTTCCGCCATGCTCTGCACAAAGTCGGACTGGGGATCTGCGTTTAGAGCAAGCCCCATTTTGTAATACTGCGCCGCCTTTTCCATGTCGTTTAAGGAGATATAATTTTGCCCCAGATGGAAATAGAGATATGGGCTGGGACCCTTTACATTCAGATCGTGCAAAAGCATCTCCAGATTTCTGGTAGCACGCATGCGCTTATCAGATTCCTCCACATAGCCTTCGTGATAAAAGGTCAGGGGAATCGAAAAGGTTTCCGGCTCCCTGCCCTGCAAGGTGCGCACCCGCTCATGGATGCTGCCCTCAAAGTGGCAGTATTTTCTGTTGAAGAGACGGCCGATACGCTCCGACATGATGGAGCGTGTACCCTGCACGGTATAGGGATTATTGCGGGTGATCATGCCCACGGAGTCCCTGTTATGGGAGAGCGCCTCTTCCAGCTGAACCAGATTGACATTTTCAAGATATTCGTCACAGTCTATGATCAGTACCCAGTCATTTGATGCCTGCTGAATCGAAAAGTTTCTCGCACTGCTGAAGTCGTCGCACCAGGCAAAATGAAAGACCCTGTCCGCATATCTATGAGCCATCTCTACGGTGCGGTCCACGGAACCGGTATCGACCACGATGATCTCAAAGCGGCAGGGACGAAGTCTTTTGAGACATTCTTCAATGTGATTATCTTCGTTTTTTGCAATCATACACACGGAAACAGGTAACATAATAACACCTCTTTTGTGATTCATTTTCTATGCCTATTTTAGCATTTTCTTATCATTACGACAATACAGTTTTTGGACTTGACTGTAGAGACGATATTTCGTCAAATAACTCCGTTTGGTGGTTCCTTTTTCAAAAAAAATGTGTTATACTGTGCAAAAGTAGAGAGGAGCGGACCTCTTCTCATAAAGAAAACATCACATGATAAGGAGGTCTATTATGACTAAGGCAGAAATTTTGAAAGCAGAGATTTTAAAGCAGCATAAGAGTGTCAGGCAGTTTGCGATTGAAATGGAAATTCCGTATTCTACTCTGGTGACGGCGTTAGACAGGGGGATCGAGGGTATGGCCTACGGTACTGTGATCAGAATGTGTGATAAGCTGAATCTGAATCCGGTAGACTTCTCTCCGATCAATCAGAAGAGCCTGCTGGGTGGTAAGATCATGGAGAATCGCGTGATGCAGTATTATGTGAAATTAAACAAAGTTGGCCGCAAGAAGGCTCTTGAGCTGATGGAGGATTATGCACAGCTGGAGAAATACAAGGCAGTTGAGGAATAATAAATGAAATATGATTACCTGATCGTGGGCGCAGGGCTGTACGGCTCTGTGTTTGCCCACGAAATGAACAAAATTGGCCGGCGGGTGCGCCTTATTGACAGAAGGCAGCATATCGCCGGTAATATTTATACGGAGGAAATGGAAGGGATACAGGTGCACCGTTACGGTGCGCATATTTTTCATACCTCTGATAAGCAGGTTTGGAATTATGTAAACCAATTTGCGGAGTTTAATCACTATATCAATTCTCCGGTGGCGCGCTATCGGGAAGAATTATATAATCTTCCTTTTAATATGAATACCTTTAACCGGATGTGGGGCGTGGTGACACCGGCCCAGGCGAAGGCGAAGATCGCGGAGCAGATCGCGGATCTGGGCATCAAGGAACCGAAGAATCTGGAGGAGCAGGCGCTCTCTCTGGTGGGTGCGGATGTATATGAAAAGCTGGTGCGGGGGTATACCGAAAAACAGTGGGGCAGAGACTGTAAGGAGCTCCCCGCTTTTATCATCAAAAGACTGCCGCTCCGTTTTACCTATGACAATAATTATTTTAATGACCGTTATCAGGGGATTCCTGTGGGAGGCTATACCATAATGGTAGAGAAAATGCTGCAGGGGATCGAGGTGTTGACCGGCGTTTCCTATCGCGATTTTGCGACCGGACAGGAGGAGAGCGGGGGCCGTGTGACCGACAGAGAGGGAAATATCTACGAAAAGGTCGTGTACACGGGGATGATTGACGAGTATTTCGATTTTGCGCTGGGACATCTGGAATATCGGTCTCTGCGCTTTGAGACGGAGGTACTCACAGACTGTGATAACTACCAGGGCAACGCGGTGGTGAATTATACGGAGCGGGAGATTCCCTATACCAGAGTGATCGAGCACAAGCACTTCGAGTTCGGCACGCAGCCCGGTACGGTGATCACCAGAGAGTATCCGGCGCTCTGGCAGGAGGGAGAGGAGCCCTATTATCCCATCAATGATGAGAAAAATGACACACTGTTCAAGCAGTATCTGGAGCTTGCAAAGACCAGGTCGAATGTGATCTTCGGGGGCCGTCTTGGACAGTATCGGTATTATGATATGGATAAGGTGATCGCGCAGGCGCTGGAGGCAGTGGAGCGGGAAAAGGTTGAACTGTAAGAAAAGTATTGACAAAATGCGATACTCTTCCTATAATACAACTGGAAAGTTTGAATATCAAAGTATTGGACAGTCAAACAAGATGGAGGCGCTCTATGAACTGGAATGAGGCGAATAAGGAACTTGACAGAAGAAGAGAGAAAGCTCTGCTGGGCGGCGGTCAGAACAAGATCGATAAGCAGCATGCTACAGGCAAGCTGACGGCCAGAGAGCGGATTGAGATTTTGCTGGATCCGGGCACTTTCGTGGAGGTGGACGGCTTTTTGGAGTCCCGTATCGACGATTTTGATCTGGATAAAAGACGTGTGCCCGGCGACGGCGTGGTGACAGGCTATGGTGAGATCGATGGCCGTCAGGTATTTGTAGCCAGCGAAGACTTTACTGTGATCGGCGGTACGCTGGGAGAGTATCACTCTTTTAAGATCTGCCGGATTCAGGATATGGCTATGGAGATGAAAGCGCCCCTGATCTGTATCAATGACAGCGGCGGCGCCAGGATCGAGGAGGGTATCTCTTCTCTGAGCGGTTACAGCGGGATGTTCCTGCGCCATACAAAGGCATCCGGAGTGATCCCCCAGATTGCGGTGATTCTGGGTCCCTGCTCGGGCGGTGCCTGCTATGCGCCGGCTATCTGTGACTTTATCTTTATGGTGAAGGATATTTCCAAGATGTTCATCACCGGGCCGAATGTGGTGAAGACGGTCATCAACGAGCAGGTTTCCGTGGAGGAGCTGGGAGGCGCCGATGTGCACGCTAAGAAGAGCGGTGTATCCCATTTTACCTATGATACGGAAAACGAATGTCTGATGGGCGTGCGCAAGCTGTTATCCTATCTGCCCAGCAATTGGATGGAGAAGCCGCCCGTGGTGGATACGCCGGAGCGCCAGAGCATTCCTTCCAGAGTGGGGAAGGTGTTCGGCAGGAGCGAAAGCGTGAGACCGGATAGCGCTATGAAGGCTAAAGCAGCCAAGATCAAGGATATTGTGCCGGATAATTCCCGCCATGCCTACGATGTGAAGGAAGTCATCGACTGTATCGTGGACGAGGGCAGCTTTTTTGAAGTGCAGAAGGAGTTTGCCACCAATGCGGTGGTAGGCTGGTGCCGTATGGAGGGCAAAGTCGTAGGTATCGTAGCGAATCAGCCCAATTCCATGGGAGGCTCCCTGGACTATCACGCATCCGACAAGATCGCCAGATTTATACGGTTCTGTGACTGCTTTAATATACCGCTGATCACGCTGATCGATGTGCCCGCTTTCCTGCCCGGGACAGCGCAGGAGCACAACGGCATCATCCGACACGGGGCAAAGATCCTGTATGCTTACTCAGAGGCTACAGTGCCGAAGATCTCGCTGATCATGCGTAAGGCGTATGGCGGTGCATATATTGCCATGAATTCCAAGGAGATGGGAGCGGACATTGTATATGCGTGGCCCATCGCGGAGATCGCGGTGATGGGAGCGGACGGTGCTGTCAACATCGCCTTTAAGAGAAAGATCAAAGCGGCGGCCGATCCGGAAGCCATGCGGGCACAGTGCAAGAAGGAATATGAGGACAGATTCCTGAATCCTTATGTGGCGGCGGCCAGAGGCTATGTCAATGAGGTGATCAAGCCGGAGGAGACAAGAACAGCCCTGATCAAGGCACTGCGCGGCTTAAAGAATAAGCAGGCGGAGAATCCGAAGAAGAAGCACGGAAATATACCCCTCTAGCCACACAGGAAAACAAGCGACACGAAAAGGGAGCCATAGCGGCTCCCTTATTTTTTGTGCAGTACAAACGCTTCATAAGGCTGTAACGTCACCTCGACGCCGGTGTACGCATTTCCTGTATTGGTGATCATGCAGGACGCCCCTGTGAACTCGTCGGGGATCGAAAAGGCTGTCTCATGGTCGCAGAAGCTGCATACCACCAGAAGCTTTTCCTGCTCCAGCGTTCTGGTGTAGACGAACAATTCCTCGCTGTCCTCCATCATCGCCTCGTATTTACCGTACACCATAACCGGATTCTCCTTTCGGAGTGCGATCAGCTTCCGGTAGTAATGAAATACGGAATCGGGATCATCGGTCTCGGCCTTGGCGTTGATCTCCTTATAGTTGGGATTGACCGCAATCCAGGGTGTGCCTGCGGTAAAGCCGGCCTGTTCGGAATCATCCCACTGCATCGGCGTTCTGGCATTATCGCGGCTCTTGAAGGTGATACAGGGCCAGAATACTTCATGGGATAAGGCACCCTCACTGCACCATTCCCGATAGGCGTTGACGCTCTCGATATCGCGGAACTCGTCGGGGCTTGTGAAAGGATAGTTGGTCATGCCGAGCTCTTCGCCCTGATAGATATAGGGTGTACCCTGCAGCATATGCAGGCAGGTGGCAAGCATCTTGGCGGACATTTCCCGATACTGCGGCCGGTCGTCGCCGAAGCGGGAGACGGCGCGGGGCTGGTCGTGATTGTCCCAGAACAGGCTGTTCCATGCCTGATCGTACAGATCTGTCTGCCAGCGCGACAGGATTTTTTTCAAAGTAGTGAGCAGCATTTTTTCGTCGGTCCATTTCCCGTACTTGCCGTCGCTTTCTACATGTTCAAATTGGAATACCATGTTCAGCTCGCGGGTATTTTCGCCAGCATACTGTTTTGCCAGCTCCGCAGTCACACCGGCTGTCTCACCCACCGTCATGATGTCGTATCGGGAAAGCACTTTCTCGTTCATTTCCTGTAGATATTTATGAACATTGGGACCGTGGACACAGTAGGGGCCGAAATCGCCATACAGTCCGCCAACCTCACCGTCCGGCATTTCCTTGGTTTTGGAGATCATGCTGATGACGTCCATGCGGAAGCCGTCGATGCCCTTGTCGCACCACCATGTCATCATGTCGAATACTTCCTGACGCACTTTCGGATTATCCCAGTTCAGGTCGGGCTGCTTCTTTGAAAAAAGATGCAGATAATACATACCGGTGGCTTCCTCATACTGCCACGCAGAACCGCCGAAGCAGGAGCCCCAGTTGTTGGGCGGCGTCTGCGCATCTTTACCCTCGCGCCAGATATAGTAATCGCGATATGCATTGTCTGTGGATTTGCGGCTTTCCACAAACCATTTGTGCTCGTCGGAGGTGTGGTTCACCACCAGATCCATGACAATTTTAATGCCCCTCTCATGGGCGGCGGACAGCAGTGTGTCAAAATCCTCCATCGTGCCGAATTCGTCCATAATATCCTGATAATCGCTGATGTCATATCCGTTATCGTCATTGGGAGACTTGTAGACCGGAGAGAGCCAGATGACGTCGATCCCAAGATATTTCAGATAATCCAATCTGCTGATGATCCCCTGCAGATCGCCGATCCCGTCTCCGTTACTGTCCATAAAGCTGCGCGGATAAATCTGATAAATGACCGCTTCCTTCCACCATGTTCTGTTCATTGTGTGATCCCTGTCCTTTCTGAAAAGATGTGCTATTCCATTTCCAATATTAAAACCTGATATCCGTGTAACGTGATCCGCTCTTTATTTTCTGCAATATCATGATAGTTATTTAGCAGTACATTTTTATAAGCTCCCGGCAGCACAACTTCCTGCTCGTCTCGCTGATAATTTCCGATGACAAGCAGCGTCCGGTCTCCTTTCCGGTAATAGGCCATCAGATTATGCCGTTCCTGCCAGATCGGCTCCAGCGAACCGTACACGATCGTTTCCGTGTAGACGGGATGTTTGCGCAGCGCGATCAGCTTCTTATAGAATGAGTAGACAGAGTCCTCGTCCGCGGTCTGCGTGGCCGCATTGATGGAGGTATAATTCGGATTCACTTTCAGCCACGGCCTGCCGGTGGTAAATCCGGCATTTGCTTCAGATGACCATTGCATGGGTGTGCGGGCGTTGTCGCGGCTGTATACGGATATGGCTTTAAGCGCTTCGTCCGGTGAAAGACCAGCCTCCAGCGCGACACGATATTCGTCGCGGGCGGAGATATCGTCCACCTCATCGATGGATGTGATCGGCAGATTCTCCATTCCCAGTTCCTGTCCCTGATAGATAAAGGGAAGCCCGCGTAACATAAAGTTCAGCGCAGCCAGCATTTTTTTGCTCTCATCACAGCAGTCGCCCTCCGGTATATAATGGCTGACGCCACGGGGTTCGTCGTGGTTTTCGATGATATTGGAGAGAAAACCGATATCTTTGATCCTGGCCTGAGATTCAAAACAGCAGTTTTTATAATCGTCCGGTGTGATCGGGGCAGCGTCGTACCAACCCTTTTCGCTGTGACCGAAGATTGTCTCGTTAAAGTCAAACATGCTGGAGAAGTAGCCGTTATCTCCGATGAAATCCGGTATTTCCTCCGGATTCTCATTAAATACCTCTCCCACAGAGAAGGCGTCATATTTCTTGAAGGTGCGGTCGCGCATTTCCCCGAGAAATTCCCCGATGCCTTTCGCTTCCTTCAACATGTTTATAATACTGCACAGGCCGTCATCCCTGTCCGGGGTATAGTTGTGGAAGGGCAGTGCTTTTTTGATGTTCATGATGGCATCGATGCGAAAGCCGCCGAGTCCTTTGTCGAGCCACCAATTGATATTTTTATAGACTTCCTCTCGAAGCTCCGGATTTTCCCAGTTTAAATCCGGCTGCTTTTTGTGGAATACATGGAGATACTGTTTGTCTGTACCGGGCAGATCATCCCACACGGGACCGCCGAAGTAGGAACGCCAGTTGGTGGGCAGTTCTCCTTCCTTTTTGTCTCTCAGATAGAAAAATTTGCCGTACTTTCCGTCAGGATCTTCGCATGCCTTGCGGAACCATTCATGTTCATCGGAACAGTGATTGACCACCAGATCCATGAGGATATACATGTTGCGCTTTTTTGCCTCGGCAATGAGCCGGTCCATGTCCTCCATGGTGCCGAAACGGGGATCGATGCTGTAGTAATCGGAGATGTCGTAGCCCTGGTCCGCCAGAGGAGACTGATAACAGGGGGACAGCCAGAGGATATCTACCCCCAGATCTTTAAGATAGTCCAACTTACTGATAATGCCGGGAATATCCCCGATACCGTCACCGTTGGAATCGTAGAAGCTTTTGGGATAAATTTGATATGCAACCTTATCATGCCACCATTTTTTGATCATAACCGTACCTCCTGTGTATATATGTGTCGTTAATATACATTTTAGTGATGTACACAGTCGATGTCTTACGATTATTTGATTAAAAAATACATTATTATGACATTGTATCGTCGAGGTGCTTTCGATATTGTAAGGGGGTAGTGCCTGTGTGTCTGCGGAACTCCCGCAGAAAATTTCCCAGGTTGTTGTATCCGCATTCCAGACAGACCTCTGTCACCGGCAGATCCGTTTTTTCCAGAAGCCGTTTCGCCTGCTTGATGCGGTATTCGTTGATATATTCTATAGGCGAGCAGCCGATCGCCTTTTTGAACAGGCGGCAGAAATATTGTTCGTTCAGGTTTACCTGGCCCGCAAGATCGGATATATATATCTTATCGTGATAATTGTCTTTAATATAAGTAAGAGCCGTCTTGATACTCTCCACACGCTTGTTGAAGTTTTTTTCCGTGGAAGCAAAAAGCCTGTGGGCGGAGAGGGTGGCGAGAATATAAAGCAGCGAAGACTTGATATATAATTGTCTGGTCAAGTCATACGTGACCAGACTGCTATCGGAAGCGGAATCCTCTGTCATTTGGCCAAAAGCGTGCATGATATCCCCAAAGGCATTCCGAAGCGGGACAAACGCGGGGTGCTGTGGCGTGATACACCGGGGGAAGAGCAGTTTTCCGTTCTGGATCGGTTTCACCAGATGGATCTGTGCCTCATCGTAGGAATCGAAGCTCAGGATNCCGGGAGAGAAGACGACAGCGTCTTCCCAGTGGCTGTCGGAGGATTCTGTGATAATACTGTGCAGCTCGCCGGGATTGATGAAATAGAAGCACTCAGACCGGATCGAAAAAGATTCCATATTGATTTCCAACCGGAATTCTCCGTTAGAAAAATACAGAAGCTCCGCCTCGTCATGCCAGTGGTGCTTGACGAGNGNNCCNTTNCCTNCGGAGTGGGTGCGGTAAGCGGCACAGGGGAACGANTGNGTTCCGTGCGTCCGTATNTCTTTGAANACAGNTGACTGCTGATCCATGNAANATCTCCTTGTATGCATATATGAAAGAAGGGCTGTTGCNTTGGCAGATCACTCTGCTTTTGCAACAGCCCGTATATTTGTTGAAACTAACAATAACTGTTAAACATCATGCCGCTGTACGCGCTCGTNATGTAAGGACTTGCGAAGTTCTTTCCGGGATTCTTATAAGCCACGATCACATTGTTGACNTAGTGCATCGGGTTTAAGGATANCTGATTCGACTTGCGCAGTACCGAGTTCGTAAAGCCCTTCATGGAGGAGAATGCCTCCTTGGCGTCCTCACTCATAGCTTTCTGGCGCAGGACATTGTTGTCAACCTCTAAAGTGCCGTCCAGATTCAGATTCAATCCGGCGGAGGTAAGTCCCTTTGCATATACCCGGGCAACGCTGCTCATTTCCTGAAAGAGGCGGTTGCTCTTAGGCTGATCGGCCCTGTATTCTGAAACTGCCTGCAGGAAAGAATTATATCCTCTCACCAGAGTGTTGATGTTTTCAGCAAGGGATTCCACATCAGTCTTAATACCGATGGNAGCCGTTTCGCCATCTTCACTGCTTACTCCCTTAAACTGTAATTCGTAGGTGTTATCCAGTGTGTAGNGGTTGGTAGCGGAGGAATGCTCCTCGCCATCNACCANGAAAGATGCGTTTGTTGCTGCGGAAGTTATATGATCAAGTCCCATNTAATCCACCACGCCGGCAGTTTTACTGGTGCGGTGATCGGAAATGATAAACTGTTCCTTTTTCCCGTCTTTCAGTCCGGTAGCATCCGACTCCATACGGAGAGCGGAATTTCCGTTNTCGTCTGTTACGACCTGAGCNGACATACCGATGTTGGCATTGGTGATCAGGCGGGACAAACGTGACTGCACATCTCTGTTCGTGTCAGTCGCTTTGATACTGAACTGGAATTCGTAGCTCAGGTCATCGATTCCCACATCGAAAGAGTAGGTGTCGGGAGCGAGTGCTACAGGCTCGTCACCGGGCAGGAAATTTCCGAGGTTTACCTGAGGAGAAGCGAGATGCTTGACCTCCACTTCATAGGAAGGAAAATCGTCATCCGGTTTCTTGGAGCCGATATATTTGGCAGCGGCAATATTCTCATTGCTGGAATAAGCCACCTTTTTATTCAGAAGTTCTTCTTCGTCAAGACCGCCGAGAGAAGCGATCGTATTGCGAAGCTCTCTGGCATTTTCTTTTATGCCGACGGCAAACTGCTGGGATTCCTTACTGGTATCCAGAATGAACAGAGGGGATTCCTTGTTCATCTTGACAATAGAATTATACACGCTGCGAAGCTCGCTTTTCTTATGCGTATCATAACGCGTGCTCGACTTCGGCGCATAAGTAGTCATGTAGAAATTGTAGACATTTGTTAAATTATGAACAGAATTAAAAGCCATNAGCCCCTCCTTTCTTCCATGAAATCATCGCAGACACTTCCGGCGGCTGTCCATAGCCTGCAAAGTATCTCCGTGGGCATTTTCTTTAATATAATGTAGAAATATATTCTATTTTATCACAATACTCCNGAAAAAAGCAAGTATTTGCAAGAAAATGTGGATATTTTTGCACCAAAAATAATACGGTTATTTTATATATCGTACGGAGCAGTTATTTTATAAAGAGAAAAAAGCAAAAAAANTTTATTTTTTTAATAAGTAAGAATTATTATGAAATCTGCAAAAAATATATAAAAGCAGTTGACTTGCGGNGNTNCGTATGATATATTGTGTGAGCGAGATGAGATTCAGGTCTTTTTTTTATGCTCAAAAAATGAGANATTAGNNAATCAAACGAATCGTAATACAGGTGGAGGTGGCNAGATGCGCACAAGNATCACATTGGCATGTACGGAATGNAAACAGCGTAACTACAATACGACAAAGGATAAGAAGACACATCCTGACCGTATGGAGACAAAGAAATATTGTAGATTCTGCAAGAGACATACCATGCATAAGGAGACGAAGTAACATACCNNNNA
>JAAUZN010000069.1:0-42745 GCA_014804565.1 Lachnospiraceae bacterium | reverse complement strand
AAAAAGGAGAAGAGCAAGTATGGCAGATTCAACGAAAGTAGATAAGAAAGCAGTCAAGTTTTTTGACGGTGTAAAGGCTGAGTTTCATAAGATCAGCTGGCCGGATAAGGATTCCCTTTTGAAACAGTCTGTCGCGGTTGTTATTATTTCCCTGGTGGTAGGAGCGTTCATCGCAGTGCTGGATTTTGGNCTGCAGTATGGCGTGGATTTTATCACCACGCTGCAGTTCTAAGACTGGTTCTTACATCTATAAAGAGACAGGGAGGATCCGTATGGCAGAGGCGAATTGGTATGTTGTGCATACTTATTCCGGATATGAAAATAAGGTNAANGCCAACATAGAGAAAACGATCGAGAACAGACATCTGGAGGAAGAGATTCTGGAGGTCAAGGTGCCCATGCAGGATGTCACAGAGTTGAAGAATGGCGCCCGTAAGACCGTGCAGAAGAAGATGTTTCCCGGATATGTCCTGATCAATATGGTCATGAATGATGACACCTGGTATGTAGTGAGAAATACCAGAGGTGTGACGGGATTCGTGGGACCGGGGAGTAAGCCGGTGCCGCTCACAGAGGCAGAGATGAAGCCTCTGGGCATTAAGATGGAAAATATGACAGTCGATTTTGCAGAGGGAGATACCATTGCGGTGGTTGCAGGCGTCTGGAAGGATACCGTGGGCGTCGTACAGCGAATCGACTATGGCAAGCAGACAGCCACGATCAACGTGGAACTGTTCGGCAGAGAGACACCCGTGGAGATCAGCTTCGCGGAGGTCAGAAGTATGCGGTAGATATTTATTCCGCTTCGGCGGTGTAGATATGTGTGGAAGTCGAAAGACGTTATACCACAATATTATTAGGAGGTGCCGACATGGCAAAGAAAGTAGAAGGATACATCAAGTTACAGATCCCTGCTGGTAAGGCAACACCAGCGCCCCCGGTTGGTCCTGCACTCGGACAGCACGGAGTAAATATCGTTGAATTTACCAAACAGTTCAACGCTAAGACAGCCGATAAGGGTGATGTGATCATCCCGGTTGTTATCACAGTGTATGCAGACAGAAGCTTCAGTTTTATCACGAAGACTCCCCCTGCGGCAGTACTTTTAAAGAAGGCATGCAACATCAAGTCCGGTTCCGCTACTCCGAATAAGGCGAAGGTAGCTACCATCTCCAAGGCTAAGCTGCAGGAGATCGCAGAGATGAAGATGCCTGATCTGAACGCGGCAAGCGTAGAGGCGGCTATGAGTATGATCGCCGGTACTGCGAGAAGCATGGGCATCACAGTAGAAGAGTAATGGAGGGTTCGAGATGAAACACGGGAAAAAATATCAGGAGGCTGCCAAGCTGGTAGATCGTACGGTTCAGTATGATACAGCCGAGGCGATCGCCTTAGTGAAAAAGACAGCAACAGCAAAATTTGACGAGACTGTGGAGGTTCATATCAGAACCGGATGTGANGGNCGTCATGCAGAGCAGCAGATCCGTGGNGCGGTGGTACTGCCCAACGGAACCGGNAAGACGGTGCGCGTGTTAGTATTNGCCAAGGGCGANAAGGTTNNNGAGGCTGAGGCNGCNGGNGCNGANCATGTNGGCGGCGAGGAGCTGATCCCCANGATNCAGAANGACGGNTGGCTTGACTTTGACGTAGTAGTAGCAACACCTGATATGATGGGTGTGGTAGGACGTCTGGGTAAGGTGCTTGGTCCGAAAGGNCTGATGCCCAACCCTAAGGCNGGTACAGTTACCATGGATGTGGCTAAGGCNATCAGCGATATCAAAGCCGGTAAGATCGAGTACAGACTGGATAAGGCGAANATNATCCATGTACCNGTAGGCAAGACCTCTTTTGANGAGAGCAAGCTGCAGGAGAACTTCGANGCTCTGATGGAAGCNATCGTAAAGGCNAAGCCTTCNGCGCTNAANGGNCAGTANCTGCGCAGCATCACGCTGGCAACCACTATGGGNCCNGGCGTGAAGGTAAATGTAGCNAAGTACTAAAANNAAANGAANNNTGGAANNTGACGTGCCATAAGNCCGTCACTTTTTTGNGCTATAATCGTCGCANGATCGGCATCCTGCGACCAAAGAATTACTTNGTANTTNNTNCCGAAATGTTTTAGTATATTGGCATNTGNGAATATGATACAATNNTNANATGGCNAANAANAGAAGGCGNAAAAAGAAAAAGAGCATACGGCTGCANCNCAGCTTTTTTCTNCCTTTTATTCTGACNCTCACCATAGCGATGGCGGTTGGTGTNCTGGCNTTGGCGGCTCATCAGTGGATCACGGAGCCGGTNAGGNCGANGNNGACGNAANCGGATTCTCNNAAGAGNGNGGATTCTGCNTCNGNGCNGAGANAAGTCANAGAAACNGNNGNNGATGTNNGNGNGNCNGAGGANCCTCCTGGAGGAANAGGNGGAAGAANCGNCAGAGCCGCCCTCCAGATATCAGGAGATTCTGGCTGACCCTGTCTACATGGAGGAGAATTATATCTATGTGAGGGAACCAGGCGTCTCCGGGCAGGTGACACTGGCTTTTGCGGGAGATATTCTTTTTGACGACAACTATTCGATCATGGGGGCTGTCAGGTCCGGCGGCGACATTTCGCAGGGCATTGCGCCGGAAGTGCTGGAGCGGATGCGGGGAGCCGATATCATGATGCTCAACAATGAATTTGCCTATTCCAACAGAGGGACGCCCATCGAGGAAAAGCAGTTTACTTTTCGGGCGAGACCGGAAACGGCAGGGTATCTGACAGATATGGGGGTGGATCTGGTATCTCTGGCGAATAATCACGCCTACGACTACGGACCGGATGCTCTGGTGGATACTCTGGACACCTTGCAGGAGGAGGGGATTCCTTATGTGGGCGCCGGCAGAAATATCGGCGAGGCGAGAAAGATCGTCTATTACATAGTGGGAGATATGAAGATNGCCTTCGTGTCGGCGACCCAGATCGAGCGGCTGGACACACCGGACACCAAGGAGGCCACGGAAACCTCGGCGGGCGTATTTCGCTGCTGGAATGGGGCGAAACTTTTGGAGACCGTGCGGGAGGCGGCTGCAAACAGTGATTTTGTAGTGGCGTATATTCACTGGGGCACAGAAAATCAGGCAGAGCTGGATTGGGCGCAGTTGAAACAGGCGCCGGAACTGGTGGACGCCGGCGCAGATCTGGTGATCGGAGACCACCCGCACTGTCTCCAACCGATCGGTGTGATACGGGGCGTGCCGGTGATCTACAGTCTGGGAAATTTCTGGTTTAACTCCAAAACCATAGACACCGGTATGGTGGAGGTGGTGATCGACCAGACGGGGATCGTGAGTTATCAGTTTGTACCNTGTCTCCAGAGCGGCTGTCGGACGACTCTTTTGCAGGGAGCGGAGAAGGATAGGGTGCTTTCCTATATGCGCAGCATTTCTGACGGGGTGCAGATCGATGCGGAAGGATATGTGAGCTGGTGAGAACCTGATGGAACAGCTTATGCTAAACCGGTTATTTTTTCCCCGGGATGAAACTTTTTGGCTCCTTGAATCGTATTACCTATAGAGAGACAAGAATACTCCATCAGATAGAAAGGAAAGAAAACCATGAATATCGGAAATCATTATGCTTCCTGGCTTCATAACAATTCTCAGACGGGCTATCAGAATACTTCTGCAAAGAGCGGCAGAGCGAAGGAAAATGACACGAGTGTCGTTGGTGCTGCTGATGCCGAGAAGGACAAGACTGAGGCGAAAGATGGCGAGGAGAAGACCTATCGGGAATTGATCCTGGAACATATGGAGGAGATGGCGAAGAAGGTGAAGGACGGCACGGTGGAGCCTACCTTCCAGACCGGTGCGCAGTCCTTTACGATAAAAGAGTGGGAGAAGCTTCTGGCAGATTTTGATGACGCCGAGGAGGCTTTGCAGGAGCAGATCAAGCAGTTGATCGCGGAGGTAGAGGCACAGGCCGAGAAGGAAGCCTTGCGTAGAGCGGTGGAAAGCGGCACGGCGGATCCTGATGAAGTGACAAATGTGTCAGTTCCGGAAGCGGCACAGCCGAACCTGGAAGCAGGCGGCAGTGTGGCAAATCCCAAGACGGAATCCTCCGGCAGTGCGGCAAGTCCCAAGCCGATAGAAGTAAAGGAAGAAAATGTCACCACAGTGCAGGTGACGGACCCGGAGGAGCTTGTGGCCCTGCTTACGGACGAGGTGACCAAATGTACCTATCCCACCGATGATCCCGCACACAAGCACTGGTATATCACTTGCTATGGGCAGGACGGGATCATGTGTAAGGAAGCCTATTTTGACGGGACGAAGTGGGTGAACAAGGACTGTTGGAAGCTGTCCTATACGGAGCCGGGACAGTATGAGAAGGTCATGGCCTTTTTGCAGCGGTTCCCTCAGGATGCCAATCTGCGTTTTGCGGCGCACGAAAATTTCTGGAAGGATTTTCTGGCGGGAGAGGTCGATGAGGATGATTTTGTTAATTTCTTTGAGACTTCGACGAAGGATGGCGTGCCCGATTACACCTACGAGAAGGACGGCTCCACTTACATAGACAGGGAAAAGNTCAAGTATGCNAAATATATGAATGACTTCGGNNCANAGNTTTATACGGCNGANGANATGGANNTGATCTGGCGGGCGGTNATCAAGGAAAANTCCAAGNATCTGNAAAAGATNTCCGACTATGACGGACAGATGNCGATTCCNGACGGNGTNAAGACCGGNNATGGCNANGAAGAGGACGACGATCTCAAGACGCAGATCATCACCAAACCTGACGGTTCTGTCGTTTTGCAGATTGAGACAAACTTCGGTGTGATGGAGATCGAGGTTACGGAGGCACAGAAGTTTGGNNTNCAGTANAATGCGCAGCCNGGGGCGGAGGCGGATCCTTTTGCGGGCCGGGGACTCCGGGCGGAGACGGTCGATNCGGGAAANAAATAGGTGCTTGACAGCCCCGGTTACACTGTGATATAGTATCAAAGGTTGTAAAGCCATGCCGAAGACAGTAGGTGCCGTATTGCCGGCGTAAGAGTCCGCCTACCGAGGAGAGAAGAGATCGTATTGATAGTATCATCCTCCCTGTCTTCAGGGGGGATTTTCTTTATGAATACTCCTTTCGGCACTAAAATCTATAAGGAGGTAATGTAATGGCAAAGGTGGAATTGAAGAAACCTATCGTAGAAGAGATCGCCGCTGCCGTAAAAGACGCACAGTCAGTTGTTCTGGTTGACTACCGCGGACTTACGGTGGAACAGGACACACAGCTTCGTAAGCAGCTGCGTGAAGCCGGGATCACCTACAAGGTTTACAAGAACACAATGATGAATTTTGCATTCAAGGGTACGGACTGTGAAGCGCTTCTTCCCTATCTGGAAGGCCCCAGCGCAGTTGCGATCTCTACAGAGGACGCAACGGCTCCTGCCAGAGTGTTATGCAAATTCGCTAAGACCGCAGACGCCCTTGAGGTGAAGGGCGGCATGGTGGAAGGCATCGCCTACGACGCGAAGGGAATCGGCGAGATCGCTAAGATCCCGTCCAGAGAAGAACTGCTGTCCAAGCTGCTTGGCAGNATCCAGTCTCCTATCGCTAACTTCGCCCGCGTGATGAATCAGCTGGCAGAGAAAGGCGGCGCATCCGAGAGTGAGGCACCTGCTAAGGAAGAGGCTGCACCCGTAGAGGAAGCACCCGCAGCAGAAGCAGCACCCGCTGAGGCAGAAGCAGCTCCCGCAGAGGAAGCGCCCGCTGAGGCACCTGCAGAAGAGACCCCTGCAGAATAGAAACCAATAATAAAAGATATGGAGGAAAACAATCATGGCAAAGTTATCTACTCAGGAATTGATCGACGCTATCAAAGAGTTGACAGTATTAGAATTAAATGATCTTGTAAAGGCTTGCGAGGAGGAGTTCGGTGTATCCGCAGCAGCAGGCGTGGTAGTTGCAGCAGCAGGCGGTGACGCAGGCGCAGCAGCAGGCGAGGAGAAGACAGAGTTCGACGTAGAGCTGACAGAGGTTGGCCCGAACAAGGTTAAGGTTATCAAGGTGGTTCGTGAGGCTACCGGTCTTGGCCTGAAGGAGGCGAAGGATCTGGTTGATTCCGCTCCGAAGGTACTCAAAGAGGCTGCTTCCAAGGAAGAGGCTGACGACATCAAGGCTAAGCTTGAGGCTGAAGGCGCAAAGGTTACTCTGAAGTAATTCAGGAACAAAAGACGAGACCGTTCATGGGCGAACGCACATGGACGGTCTTGATATTTTCAATTCTTAATTTTTTTCAAATCTCTTATTTTTTCAATTGACTCCCAGAAGGACTTGTAGTAGAATGTAAAGTGCACTATTGTGGTGTGCTATGCTTTTTTGAGGTGTTATTTCCGATCAAGCATGGATCAATCATAAAGAACGGGGTGAAATGTCAATGGAAAAGAACAGAATCCGTAAGACTGCAGCCGGCAGAAATACGCGTATGACCTATGCACGACAGAAAGAGGTTCTGGAGATGCCGAACCTGATCGAAGTTCAGAAGAACTCCTATCAGTGGTTTCTGGATGAAGGCTTGAAGGAAGTGTTTGACGATATTTCTCCGATTTCAGATTACAGCGGTCATTTGAGTCTGGAATTCGTTGATTTCGAGCTGTGCGAAGAGGACGTTAAATACTCTATTGAAAAATGTAAGGAGAGAGACGCCACCTACGCAGCCCCTCTCAAGGTGAAAGTACGCCTGATCAACAAGGAGAAGGACGAGATCACGGAGCACGAGATCTTCATGGGCGATCTGCCTCTTATGACGCAGACAGGCACCTTTGTGATCAATGGCGCGGAGCGTGTTATTGTCAGCCAGCTTGTGCGTTCTCCCGGCATNTATTACGGGATCGGACACGATAAGATCGGTAAGCGGCTCTTTTCCGCTACTGTGATCCCCAACCGCGGGGCATGGTTAGAGTATGAGACAGACTCTAATGATGTCTTTTATGTGCGCGTGGACAGAACCAGAAAGGTTCCGATCACTGTGTTGATCCGTGCGCTTGGCGTGAGCTCCAATGATGAGATCAGAGAGCTTTTCGGTGATGAGCCGAAGATAGAGGCGAGTTTTGCAAAGGACACTTCTGAGAATTATCAGGAGGGTCTGCTTGAACTGTATAAAAAGATACGTCCGGGCGAGCCGCTCAGTGTGGAGAGTGCGGAAAGCCTGATCATGGCGATGTTTTTTGATCCCAGAAGATATGATCTGGCCAAGGTCGGCAGATATAAATTCAATAAAAAGCTCATGTTCCGCAACAGGATCAGGCATCACATTCTGGCGGAGGACGTGGTGGATACCCAGACAGGTGAGATCCTGGCGAAGGCGGGCGACAAGGTGACGGCTGAGCTGGCAGATGCGATCCAGAATGCCGCGATACCGTCTGTGTGGATTCAGACGGAGGAGAGAAATGTGAAGGTGCTCTCCAANATGATGGTGGATATCACNAACTTTGTGGACTGCAATCCCAGAGAGCTGGGCATCACGGAGCTGGTTTACTATCCTGTGCTGCAGCAGATTCTGGACGAGTACAGTGCAGATCCCGGACAGCTTTTTGAGGCGATCCGGAAAAATGTGCATGAGTTGATCCCGAAGCATATNACNAAGGAAGACATTTTGGCTTCGATCAATTATAATATTCATTTAGAGTACGGCATCGGAAATGATGATGATATCGACCATTTGGGCAATCGTCGTATCCGTGCGGTGGGTGAGCTGTTACAGAATCAGTANCGGATCGGCCTNTCCCGTCTGGAGAGAGTGGTCCGCGAGAGAATGACGACCCACGATGCGGAGGAGATCTCGCCTCAGGTGCTGATCAATATCAAGCCGGTACAGGCGGCGGTGAAGGAGTTCTTTGGTTCCTCCCAGCTGTCTCAGTTCATGGATCAGAATAACCCGCTGGGTGAGCTGACCCATAAGAGACGTCTCTCTGCACTGGGCCCCGGCGGTCTGTCCAGAGACAGAGCCGGATTCGAGGTGCGTGATGTGCACTATACGCACTACGGNAGAATGTGNCCNATCGAGACGCCTGANGGACCGAATATCGGTNTGATCAACTCNCTTGCGTCCTATGCAAGGATCAATGANTACGGCTTTGTGGAGGCGCCTTATCGTAAGATNGACAAGAGCGATCCGGAGAATCCGCGCGTTACGGACGAGACGATCTATATGACGGCGGACGAGGAAGATAATTACCATGTAGCGCAGGCTTCTGCGCCTTTGGATAAGGACGGCTACTTTACGAAAAACAGTGTATCCGGCCGTTATAAGACAGAAACCCAGGAATATCCGAAGGGCATGTTTGATTATATGGATGTGTCCCCGAAGATGGTATTCTCGGTGGCGACGGCGCTGATTCCGTTCCTGCAGAACGATGATGCGAACCGTGCGCTGATGGGTTCCAACATGCAGAGACAGGCAGTACCCCTGCTCTTTACCGAGTCTCCCGTGGTGGGAACCGGTATGGAGCCGAAGGCGGCTGTGGACTCCGGTGTCTGCGTGGTTGCCAGAAAGTCCGGTACGATTGATTATGTGTCGGCGGACCTGATCAAAATGACCTGTGANGACGGGGAGAAGGATGAGTATCATCTGATGAAATTCTCCCGCAGTAACCAGTCCAACTGCTATAACCAGAAGCCTATTGTGCAGAANGGTATGCACGTGGAGGAGGGCGAGGTGATCGCCGATGGTCCTTCCACGGAGGGCGGCGANCTGGCTCTGGGTAANAATCCGCTGATCGGTTTCATGACCTGGGAAGGTTATAACTACGAGGANGCGGTACTTTTGAGNGAGAGACTGGTGCAGGAGGATGTNTANACCTCCGTGCACATGGAAGAATANGAGGCGGAGGCCCGGGANACCAAGCTGGGNCCCGAGGAGATCACCAGAGANGTGCCCGGNGTGGGNGANGATGCGCTGAAGGATCTGGATGACAGAGGTATCATCCGCATCGGTGCGGAAGTGCGTGCCGGTGATATTCTGGTGGGTAAGGTGACNCCCAAGGGCGAGACCGAGCTGACNGCNGAGGAGAGACTGCTNCGCGCGATCTTCGGNGAGAAGGCAAGAGAAGTGCGTGANACNTCCNTGAAGGTGCCTCACGGCGAGTATGGTATTGTAGTGGATGCCAAGGTGTTTACCAGAGAGAACGGCGATGAGCTGTCTCCNGGNGTAAANCAGGCAGTCCGTATCTATATTGCACAGAAGAGAAAGATTTCCGTGGGTGATAAGATGGCAGGCCGNCACGGTAACAAGGGTGTGGTTTCCCGCGTGCTGCCGGTGGAGGATATGCCTTATCTGCCNAACGGTCGTCCNCTGGATATCGTGTTNAATCCTCTGGGCGTGCCTTCCCGTATGAATATCGGGCAGGTGCTGGAGATCCATCTGTCCCTNGCTGCGAAGGCTNTGGGCTTNAACGTGGCTACNCCNGTGTTTGACGGTGCAAAAGAGGATGATATCATGGACACTCTTGATCTGGCAAANGATTATGTCAATCTGGAGTGGGAAGAGTTTGAGAAAAAGCATAAAGCGGAGCTTTTGCCGGAGGTTATGGAGTATCTGTCCGAGAACAGAGAGCACAGAAAGCTGTGGAAGGGCGTACCGATCTCCAGAGACGGNAAGGTGAGACTGCGGGATGGCAGAACGGGNGAGTATTTCGATTCNCCGGTCACCATCGGACACATGCANTACCTGAAGCTCCATCATCTGGTAGATGATAAGATCCACGCTCGTTCCACGGGTCCTTACTCTCTGGTAACGCAGCAGCCTCTGGGCGGTAAAGCACAGTTCGGCGGACAGCGTTTCGGTGAGATGGAGGTGTGGGCNCTGGAGGCTTACGGNGCGGCNTACACNNTGCAGGAGATCCTGACGGTGAAATCCGATGANGTGGTNGGNCGTGTGAAGACCTANGAGGCGATCATCAAGGGNGACAATATCCCTGAGCCNGGTGTACCGGAGTCCTTCAAGGTGCTTTTGAAAGAGCTGCAGTCCCTGGGNCTGGATGTCAGAGTGCTTCGTGACGANCAGACCGAGGTGGAGATCATGGAGACCATNGATTACGGTGAGAACGATTACCGTTACGAGATCGAGGGAGATTCCCGGAATTATAATTACGAGAGAGAATCCTTCGGTTCCATGGGCTACCAGCGGCAGGAGTTTGACGATGACAGCGGAGAGCTTGTGAGCAGCGAGGACGAGGAGGATGCCTTTGAGGAGGCGGACGAGGCGTTCGAGGAAGCCTACGAAGAATAACTGCGTGAAAAGAACTTCTAGCCGCTCACAGCAGAGGCTGTTTCGCGGAGAAGTTCTAAGTTTCACGCTGGAGAATGCCGAAAACGGCATTCTCCGAATGAATTTAAAAGCCTGCAAGGAGGTTAGTGCAAGATGTCAGACATGAAACAGGAAGCGTATCAACCCATGACATTTGATGCGATCAAGATAGGATTGGCATCCCCTGAGAAGATCAGNGACTGGTCCAGGGGTGAGGTCACGAAGCCGGAGACGATCAATTACAGAACCTTAAAGCCTGAGAAAGAGGGCCTGTTCTGTGAGAAGATATTCGGACCCAGTAAGGACTGGGAGTGCCACTGTGGTAAATATAAAAAAATCAGATACAAGGGTGTAGTCTGCGACCGCTGCGGCGTTGAAGTAACCAAGTCCAGTGTCCGCAGAGAGCGCATGGGCCGNATNGAGCTGGCNGCGCCGGTATCTCATATCTGGTATTTTAAGGGNATCCCCAGCCGTATGGGGCTGATTCTGGATCTCTCTCCCAGAGTGCTTGAAAAGGTNCTCTACTTTGCATCCTATATCGTGCTGGACGGCGGCGAGACGGATCTGGATTACAAGCAGGTTCTCTCCGAGAAGGAGTATCAGGACGCNAGGGAGACCTGGGGCAATAAATTCCGNGTAGGCATGGGNGCNGAGGCGATCAAGGAGCTTCTGCAGGCCATTGATCTGGAGACGGAAGCGGCGGAGCTGAAGGAGGGCTTGAGAGAGTCCACCGGACAGAAGCGNGCCCGCATNATTAAGAGACTGGAAGTGGTGGAGGCTTTCCGGGAGTCCGGGAACCAGCCGGAGTGGATGATCATGGATGTGATCCCGGTGATCCCGCCGGATCTGCGGCCTATGGTACAGCTGGACGGCGGCCGTTTTGCCACCTCCGACTTAAATGATCTCTACAGAAGGATCATCAACAGAAATAACCGCCTGAAGAGGCTTTTGGAGCTGGGCGCTCCCGATATCATTGTCCGCAATGAGAAGCGTATGCTGCAGGAGGCAGTGGACGCTCTGATCGACAACGGCAGAAGAGGCCGTCCCGTGACAGGCCCCGGAAACAGAGCGTTAAAATCCCTGTCTGATATGCTGAAGGGTAAATCCGGACGTTTCCGTCAGAACCTGCTGGGTAAGCGTGTTGACTATTCCGGGCGTTCCGTTATCGTGGTTGGTCCTGAATTGAAAATTTATCAGTGTGGTCTGCCGAAAGAGATGGCGATCGAGCTGTTTAAGCCTTTTGTGATGAAGGAGCTGGTATCCCGCGGTATTTCTCAGAATATCAAGGCTGCTAAGAAGCTGGTGGAGAGACTGGACACCCAGGTGTGGGATGTGCTGGAGGAAGTGATCACAGAGCATCCGGTGATGTTAAACCGTGCTCCTACCCTGCACAGACTCGGTATTCAGGCGTTTGAGCCTATTCTGGTAGAGGGTAAGGCGATCAAGCTGCATCCCCTTGTTTGTACGGCGTTTAATGCCGATTTCGACGGTGACCAGATGGCAGTGCATCTTCCCCTTTCCGTGGAAGCACAGGCAGAGTGCAGATTCCTTCTGCTCTCACCGAATAACCTGTTAAAGCCGTCAGACGGCGGTCCGGTGGCGGTGCCCTCTCAGGATATGGTGCTGGGTATCTATTATCTGACACAGGAGAGACCCGGTGCAGAGGGAGAAGGAAAGTTCTTTAAGAACGTGAACGAGGCGATCCTTGCCTATGAGAATAAAGTATGTACCCTTCATTCCAGAATCACAGTCAGAGTGACGAAGAAGACGGCTGACGGTGAGGAAGTATCCGGCAATGTGGAGTCCACCCTCGGCAGATTTCTCTTTAATGAGATCCTGCCGCAGGATCTGGGATATGTGGACAGAAGCGATCCGGAGAATCTTCTGAAGCTGGAAGTGGATTTCCATGTGGGTAAGAAACAGCTGAAGCAGATTCTTGAGAAAGTCATCAATATCCACGGCGCGGTGCGTACCGCGGAGGTGCTGGACCTGATCAAGGCTACCGGTTACAAGTATTCTACGCAGGCGGCTATGACTGTTTCTATCTCGGATATGACGGTGCCGGCAAAGAAGGCGGAAATGCTTGAAGCGGCACAGGAGACGGTAGACAAAATCTCTGTGAACTTCCGAAGAGGTCTGATCACGGAGGAGGAGAGATACCGTGCGGTTGTGGAGACTTGGAATGAGACGGATAAGGAGCTCACGGAAGTTCTTCTTGCCGGGCTGGATAAGTACAATAATATTCATATGATGGCGGATTCCGGCGCCCGTGGTTCCAACCAGCAGATCAAACAGCTGGCGGGTATGCGTGGTCTGATGGCAGATACCACAGGCCGTACCATCGAGCTGCCGATCAAGTCTAATTTCCGTGAAGGTCTGGACGTACTGGAGTATTTCATGTCTGCGCATGGCGCTCGTAAGGGTCTGTCCGATACAGCGCTGCGTACTGCGGACTCCGGTTATCTGACCAGACGAATGGTAGACGTATCTCAGGAACTGATCATCCGTGAGACGGACTGCTGTGAGGGCAAAGAGGAAATCCCCGGCATGGATGTCAAAGCCTTTATGGATGGCAAGGAGACCATCGAGGGCCTGAAAGACAGGATCACAGGACGTTTCTCCTGTGAGGATATTCTGGATAAAAACGGCAATATGATCGTGAAGAGAAATCACATGATCACTCCCGCCCGTGCTGAGAAGGTCCTGAACGTAGTCATAAACGAGGATGGCGAACAGGTGAAGCCAGTCAAGATCAGGACGATCTTAACCTGCCGTTCTCATGTGGGAATCTGTGCAAAATGCTACGGCGCTAACATGGCNACGGGNGAGCCTGTTCAGGTCGGTGAGGCTGTCGGNATCATTGCGGCACAGTCCATCGGTGAGCCCGGTACACAGCTTACCATGCGTACCTTCCATACCGGCGGTGTGGCNGGTGATGATATCACNCAGGGTCTTCCCCGTGTAGAGGAGCTTTTTGAGGCCCGCAAGCCGAAGGGTCTGGCGATCATCGCAGAGTTTGGCGGCGTGGTGACCATTAAAGATACCAAGAAGAAGAGAGAGATCNTTATCACCAANNANGAGACCGGCGANTCCAAGACCTATCTGATCCCTTACGGATCCAGNATCAAGGTGCTGGACGGCGNTNNNCTGGAGGCCGGCGATGAGCTGACNGAGGGTAGTGTCAATCCNCATGATCTGTTAAAGATCAAGGGCATCCGTGCCGTACAGGANTATATGCTCCGNGAGGTACAGAGAGTNTATCGTCTCCAGGGTGTGGATATNTCCGATAAGCATATCGAAGTGATCGTGCGCCAGATGCTTAAGAAGGTGCGGATCGAGAACAGCGGNGATACGGACTTCCTGCCCGGCACANTGGTGGATGTACTGGATTACGAGGATATGAACGAGNCNCTNNTCGCAGAGGGNAAGGAGCCTGCNGAGGGCAAACAGATCCTTCTGGGTATCACCAAGGCGGCGCTGGCTACGGATTCNTTCCTGTCGGCAGCATCCTTCCAGGAGACCACCAAGGTTCTGACAGAAGCNGCTATCAAGGGTAAGGTAGATTCCCTGATCGGCNTGAAGGAGAACGTGATCATCGGTAAGCTGATCCCCGCNGGTACGGGTATGAGGCGTTACCGCGACACAAGGCTCAGCACAGACGAGAANCTTTTAAGCCGTCTGCGCATGGAAGATGAATTTGNGTTTGACGAGGATTCTCTGGAGGANGAAGATTTCGAGNTGACGGAAGACATCGAAGAGATCGANGANCAGGANGAAGACTTCGANGAANCAGAGGATATGGAAGAGTTAGAGGAGTTCGAGCCGGAAGTGGTGGAGTAATAAAAAAGTATTGACAACGCATTCATGGGCAAGTATACTATTTTAGTGTGCACATGAATGCGTTTTTTTTGTGCGCGCGAAAATATATTACNTTATTCTTATTNAATAGGAGGTGAAAAGAATGCCAACATTTAACCAGTTAGTCAGAAAGGGTCGTCAGACATCTGTGAAGAAGTCCACAGCGCCTGCATTGTTAAAGGGTTACAATTCCCTGCACAAGGCAGCTACCAATACCGCTTCTCCGCAGAAGAGAGGTGTCTGCACCGCTGTTAAGACAGCAACGCCCAAGAAGCCTAACTCAGCGCTCAGAAAGATTGCCAGAGTACGTCTTTCTAACGGAATCGAGGTAACGAGCTACATTCCCGGCGAAGGTCATAACCTGCAGGAGCATAGCGTAGTGCTCATCCGTGGCGGAAGAGTCAAGGACTTACCCGGTACAAGATACCATATCATCAGAGGTACGCTGGACACCGCGGGAGTCGCTAACAGAAGACAGGCTCGCTCCAAGTACGGCGCTAAGAGACCTAAAGCAGCGAAGTAGGTCAGGGTGTATCAGTACCACAAACAGAACTAATTTAGTGTTGGGATTCTTAGATATCATATAAAAAGTTATTGGTTATTGAAAGAACAAACCAGCACGGACACATTGAATTAGAGGACACATGTGAGTACCTGAGATTTATTTGTTATTTTATGAATAAGGAGGGAAGAATCGTGCCACGTAAAGGACATATTCCGAAGAGAGATGTATTAGCAGATCCTTTATACAACAACAAGGTTGTTACGAAGCTTATCAACAACATCATGCTGGATGGTAAGAAGGGCGTAGCACAGAAGATTGTATATGGGGCGTTTGCAAGAGTGGAGGAGAAGGCCGGGAAGCCCGCTCTGGATGTTTTTGAGGAGGCTATGAACAACATCATGCCCCTTCTGGAGGTAAAGGCGAGACGTATCGGCGGTGCTACCTATCAGGTGCCGATCGAGGTAAGACCCGACAGAAGACAGGCTCTTGCACTTCGCTGGCTGGTCATGTTTTCTCGTAAGAGAGGCGAAAAGACCATGGAGCAGAGACTTGCAAACGAGATCTTAGATGCTGCAAACAACACAGGTGCAGCCGTTAAGAGAAAAGAAGATATGCACAAGATGGCAGAGGCGAACAAGGCTTTTGCGCACTATCGTTTTTAAGTAATATAAGGAGGAAAAAATCTTGGCTGGAAGAGAATATCCACTAGAGAGAACCAGGAATATCGGTATTATGGCTCATATCGATGCGGGCAAGACCACATTGACAGAGCGTATCCTGTATTATACTGGCGTAAACTATAAGATCGGTGATACTCACGAAGGCACGGCTACCATGGACTGGATGGAGCAGGAGCAGGAGAGAGGTATCACGATCACATCAGCCGCTACCACGTGTCATTGGACTCTGGAAGAGAACTGTAAGCCCAAGGACGGCGCGCTTGAGCATCGTATCAATATCATTGATACTCCCGGGCACGTAGACTTTACAGTAGAGGTAGAGCGTTCACTCCGCGTACTTGATGGTGCCGTAGGCGTATTTTGTGCAAAGGGTGGTGTAGAGCCGCAGTCAGAGAACGTGTGGAGACAGGCTGACACCTACAACGTACCCAGAATGGCGTTTATCAATAAGATGGATATCTTGGGCGCTAACTTCTATGGTGCGGTAGATCAGATCAGAAACAGATTAGGTAAAAACGCGATCATTCTCCAGTTGCCTATTGGTAAGGAGGATGATTTCCAGGGAATCATCGACCTGTTTGAGATGAAAGCCTACATCTATAATGATGATAAGGGTGAAGATATCACGATCACAGAGATTCCTGCCGATATGGCAGACGATGCGGCTCTCTATCATGACGAGCTGGTTGAGAAGGTCTGTGAGCTGGACGATGATCTGACCATGATGTACCTGGAGGGTGAAGAGCCTTCCGTTGAGGACATGAAGAAGGCACTGCGCAAGGGTACCTGCGAATGTACGGCAGTTCCCGTATGCTGCGGTTCCGCATACAGAAATAAGGGTGTGCAGAAGCTCTTGGACGCTGTTCTTGAGTATATGCCTGCACCTACCGATATCGAGGCTATCAAGGGCACCGATATGGAAGGCAATGAGATCGTGAGACATTCCTCTGATGAGGAGCCTTTCTCCGCACTTGCCTTCAAGATCATGGCTGATCCCTTTGTGGGTAAGCTGGCATTCTTCCGCGTGTACTCCGGTACCTGTAATTCCGGTTCCTATGTGTACAATGCGACGAAGGATAAAAAGGAGCGTATCGGACGTATCCTGCAGATGCATGCAAACAAGAGAGCGGAGCTTGACAAGGTGTACTCCGGTGATATCGCGGCAGCGGTAGGGTTTAAGTTCACTTCAACCGGTGATACTATTTGTGATGAGCAGCATCCGGTTATTCTGGAGTCCATGGAGTTCCCGGAGCCCGTTATCGAGCTGGCGATCGAGCCCAAGACCAAAGCCGGTCAGGGCAAGATGGGCGAGGCTTTGGCAAAGCTTGCCGAGGAGGATCCTACCTTCCGTGCACACACGGATCAGGAGACCGGTCAGACCATCATCGCAGGTATGGGCGAGCTGCATCTGGAGATCATCGTAGACAGATTACTGCGTGAGTTCAAGGTGGAGGCTAACGTGGGTGCACCTCAGGTTGCCTACAAGGAGACCTTTACCAAGCCTGTGGATCAGGAATACAAATATGCGAAGCAGTCCGGTGGTCGTGGACAGTACGGTCACTGTAAAGTCAAGTTCGAGCCTATGGATCCTAACGGCGAAGAGACCTTTAAGTTTGAGACCTCTGTAGTCGGCGGTGCGATCCCGAAGGAGTATATCCCGGCGGTCGGCGAAGGTATCGAGGAGGCTTCCAAAGCAGGTATCCTCGGCGGGTTCCCTGTACTTGGCGTATCTGCTAATGTATATGACGGTTCCTACCATGAGGTCGACTCTTCCGAGATGGCTTTCCACATTGCAGGTTCCATGTGCTTCAAGGAGGCTATGAAGAAGGCGAATCCCGTACTGCTTGAGCCTATCATGAAGGTAGAGGTTACGATGCCTGAGGAGTATATGGGCGATGTTATCGGCGACATCAACTCCCGTCGCGGACGGATCGAGGGTATGGATGACATCGGCGGCGGCAAGATGGTAAGAGGTTATGTACCGCTTGCTGAGATGTTCGGTTATTCCACCGATCTGCGTTCCAAGACACAGGGTCGTGGTAACTATTCCATGTTCTTTGAGAAGTACGAACAGGTGCCGAAGAGCGTACAGGAAAAAGTATTGGCGGCAAAAGCTAAATAATGCTTGAAAAACTTGGCAATCTTTAATATAATCAATGATAGTTAATTCTATTATGATTTGGTAACAAGATAAGTAAATCAATTTAAGGAGGACTTTAGAAATGGCTAAAGCTAAATTTGAGAGAACCAAACCCCATTGTAATATTGGTACCATTGGTCACGTTGACCATGGTAAGACAACTCTGACAGCAGCGATCACCAAGGTGCTTTCCGAGAGAGTTGCAGGTAACACTGCTACCGATTTCGAGAATATCGATAAGGCTCCCGAGGAGAGAGAGAGAGGTATCACCATCTCTACCGCTCACGTTGAGTATGAGACAGAGAAGAGACACTATGCACACGTTGACTGCCCTGGCCATGCTGACTACGTTAAGAACATGATCACCGGTGCTGCTCAGATGGACGGCGCTATCCTCGTAGTAGCTGCTACCGACGGCGTTATGGCTCAGACCAAGGAGCACATCCTTCTGTCCCGTCAGGTAGGCGTGCCTTATATCGTAGTATTCATGAACAAGTGTGACATGGTAGACGATCCTGAGCTGCTTGAGCTGGTTGAGATGGAGATCACAGAGCAGCTTGAGGAGTACGAGTTCACAGATTGCCCGATCATCAAGGGTTCCGCTCTGAAGGCTCTGGAAGATCCCAACGGCGAGTGGGGCGACAAGATCATGGAGCTCATGAGCACTGTAGACGATTATATTCCGGATCCTCAGCGTGATACCGATAAGCCTTTCCTTATGCCTATCGAGGATGTATTCTCTATCACAGGCCGTGGTACTGTTGCTACCGGTAGAGTAGAGCGTGGTACACTGCATATGTCTGATGAAGTAGAGATCATCGGTGTTAAGGAAGAGACTCAGAAGTCCGTTGTAACCGGTATCGAGATGTTCCGTAAGCTGCTTGACGAGGCTCAGGCTGGTGATAACGTTGGTGTACTGCTTCGTGGTATCCAGAGAACCGACATTGAGAGAGGTCAGGTTCTTGCAAAACCCGGCACAGTTACCTGCCACAAGAAATTTACGGCTCAGGTTTACGTTCTGACCAAGGACGAGGGTGGCCGTCATACACCTTTCTTCAACAACTATCGTCCTCAGTTCTATTTCAGAACAACGGATATCACAGGTGTATGTAACCTTCCTGATGGCACAGAGATGTGCATGCCTGGTGATAACGTAGAGATGACCATCGAGCTGATCCATCCCATCGCTATGGAGCAGGGTCTTACCTTCGCTATCCGTGAGGGTGGACGTACAGTTGGTTCAGGCCGTGTGGCTACTATCATCGAGTAATCAATAGAATTTCAGTAAATTCAAGGGTTTCGGAGATTTCTCCGGAACCCTTTTTACGTGAAAAGCCACTTTAGAAAACTAAAGTGGCTACAAAATGGCTACATTATTATATTTTTCTATTTTATATCTTTCAAATCAGCAGCTCTTTCAGGAGAGGTATGATTTTTCTTTAACATTTTAGTGTATTCAAAAAGGTCATGTCTTGTAGTGTCATCCAGCACATATAGATCAGCAATTAACTCATCCACCATAGGCAGCTCAGTGTAATCAAATTTTTTCAGGATGCGGGCAGTGCGATCTGATATATAGCTATTTTTATGACTGTCAATATTTCGTTTTTCGCTGTCAGATGGAAGTGCCGGTAAAGTCTCAATATCGTCATACGGATTATCCTTGCAGATGGAACTGATAGGGATATCCAATATGTTTGAGATTCTAAGCGCAGAATCAAAACGGATAGCAGTGTCTCTTTGAATAATGGAATAGAGCGTTGTTGGAGCAATCTTTGCCTTTAGTGCAAGTTCTTTTACTGTCATGCCTTTGTTGTCTAAAATATCTTTTAAATTCTGACCATAACCCATATAATTACATTCCTTTCTGCTAAATGATATTTTTGCTTCATTTTTACAAATGTGTTCCTATGATAAACTGGTTTATTGAATTCTCTTTTTATGCCTATGTTTCTTTTCAACACTTTTACGAAGCTTTTCTATCTTCTGCTGTAATTCATAAACACGCAATTCATCTTCATGCAGTCTGACAGCCACCTTTTGAAAAGCCTTGTCATGCTCTTGAGGATCTTCAATATAATGAAAATCAATATAGCACTGATGACACCAGTAATTACGCATTTCTCGAATCTGATCCAATAATTCATAGTCTTTTTCTTTGATTTTTGAGTAACCTAATTCCTGATCCATTTCATGAAGATTCTTGAGTAGCTTTCCTAAAGGAGAGTTCTCAACATATGAATAATTATCATAAAACTCGCCACCTTTGAGAATAGAATATATCAATTTTAAATCCTGCTCTATATATTGAACAGACATAATCAATTCGCTATGTATAAGTTTAAACGTATCGTAGTCCATTTCTTATCTACCTCAAAAACTAGAAGTTTCCTATCAAAACAATATATAAGATTTCTGTATTTAATTAATCTTTATATCAAACAATCCATGTTGTTCCAGAAATCTTCTATAATAACAATTTTCATTTCCCGTAATCGTCATTTGTTTATTTACAATACAATTTTCATTACATATTCCACCGTTTGCTTTACAAAAATTATATATAGGACATTTAGTTTGTTGAGATTTAACAAAATAGATAAAATTTTGTAAAATATAAAATTGAATAAATTGTGATACTTCAATGTCATTAGAATGTATCGAAATGCATTTTTTTCTTGAATTCATTACTAAAGGTATTCCAATACAGTAAATTACATCGTTAATGAATGTAAACATTTCGTCACTATTCATTTTATAAAGATCTGAAAATATAAATCTTCCTGCCAATTTATGTTCTACAAAATTATTTACCTTTAAAATCCAATTTTTTATTTCGTCAAAACCACTATATTGCAGTTGTAGTTCATATGCAAATTGCATTAATCGTCTTTGCGTTTTAGCAATTAGAGTTTCACTTTGGCCGTCTCTTGTTATAGTAGTCGAGAACAGCAAATAATCATAAATTTCATCATAACTTGAGTCTGTGATGTATTTTTTAAACTCCTCATTACCTAATAATGCACTTAACAAGAAATGAATCGGTACATCATTGTATAAACAACGTTCCGCAATGCACAATCTAATATCATCTGATATATTTGATAAACCATACTTATCAAAGATTAAGTCAATTGATTCATAAGGCAACTGTGGTACTGGTGGTCTGTTCGGGAAATTTTTAAGGTCGATTTTATAAGCGATGTACTCCAATATATCCCTTGCTCCTAAATTATAGGATATTGAGGTTGATTTACCAACCTCAAATACTGGTAGTAAATACTCATATACACGATGCTCTCGTTGAATATGCAAATTATTATCATATCCAGATGTAGTCACAAATTTTGAGGTTGCATCTCCAATTTTGGATACAAAAGCAACACTTCTACCATCACCAAAACTTCTAAGGAATTGAGTCCATAATGTAGATGATTCATCATTCCACTCACTAAATGGACGGTTAATACTTCCAATTTTATGTGCAGATTCTAAAATATTAAAAAACCAACGCACATTACTTAAACTATATCTAATATTGTATGGTAACACTAAATCTTGAAGATAATGTATAAATTCGTGAATAAATGTTGCTTCATTTTTTTTAAGAACATCTTGTGTCAATTCTTCCTCAGTTTCAATATTTATATTAAAAAATGATATATTATAAAATCCTGTAGCGTAATCTAGTTTCATAATACACATCCATCCTCATCTTAATTAAGCCGATGTTCAAACGGTGTTCCTCATTCAATTTATTAAATCGAAGATTAATGCTAAATTTACAATTTAAATCAAACAAACCACCGAACATATGTAATTATCTTGTGTATCGATTACTTACCCACTCACATAACCATATTCCATTACTATCTAGCTTAAGGCTACCAATTCTCTCTAAATCAGTAATTAATTTAATGTATTGTTCCCACGTGCCGTTAGATGTTTCTATATTTTTGTAAAGAGATTTAAAACATTCAAACCCTTTTTCTAATGTGATTCGTTGTTGTTGATCGCAGTTATTCCATAAAGCAACAACAGCTATTGCTTGTTCTTTAGTTATCTCAACAGTGGTAATATTTCTAAGCATCTTCCAAATATTTAATGCTGCACACACTTTCAAAATTGGAATGTCCGTTGCAATTTCCACTGTAGCCGCTGTTAAATCGGGTAATGATTCTATCAGATGACGAATATTCAATTTTACATTTCCTGGTTTTATAGATTCTCCTTTATTGTAATTGCTTAAAGAGTCTATGGTCATCATGTGCATCATGGGGGACTCTTGTTGTGGGGGCGTAATCAAAAGTACACCACTCTTTAAGAAACTTTGCATTATATCTTGTGAACTGATATTTTCTTCTCTCAATGAAATACTTGTTCTTTCAATAACCGAAACCATTTCCGCTTTTTTGATCTCTAATAAATCATTTCTATTCTCTAGCATAAGTACCTCCATATAAACTAATTTATCCAGCAAAATCCAAATCTATAGAACTACCATTCGGGCAATATCTTTCGCTCTGCCCAGCAAATCCCTATTTGGCATACTAGCAACATAAATATAAAAGAGATTTTATATATTATAACATTGTACAACACATTATGCAATTCGTAAATAATTAAAAATAATTTTAAAATAGTATTGACAAAATACGCAATGAGTAATAACATTAAAACAATCATGATACGAAATGCGTAATAAGAGAAAATATAGTGCGAAAGGAGAATTGACATGACAAAGACAAACTATATGATGACTGTTGATGATGTCGCTCAGGAATTGGGTGTGTCAAAACAGAAGGGTTATCGCATTATCCGTCAGCTCAATGAGGAATTAGCGGCTGCCGGGTATATGACGGTACAGGCAAAAGTGCCACGTACATATTGGAGTGAAAGATTTTATTCCGGAAAAAGAAATACCGGATAAGGAGGGGAGGGATTGTAGGATGGCAGTATCCAGAGATACAGAAAAAGGCACATGGACTTCACAAATATGGGTGGAAGACTGGCAGGGTAAGAAAAAGCATAAAAAGAAGCGTGGGTTTGCGAGTAAAAAAGAAGCCTTGGAATGGGAGCGAAATACACTGTTAGCGTCAAAAACAGATATGAACATGAAACTGGCTGATTTTGTAGAGGTATATTTCAGAGATAAAGATGGCGAATTGAAGCAGCGCACGATTCGGAATAAGCGTTATATGATTGAACATCACATTATTCCGCTTTTAGGTAATAAGGCTATGGATAGCATTACACCAGCAGATATTATACAGTGGCAGAACGAGATCCGATCCAAAGGATTTAAGGAAATTTATCAGCGGATGCTTCAAAATCAGATGACGGCATTATTTACTCATGCCACAAAGATTTACAACTTAAAAGATAATCCTTGCACGAAAGTAAAGCGCATGGGTAGAGCAGATGCAGATAAAAAGCAGTTACAATTCTGGACATTAGATGAATTTAATTGTTTCATAAACACCTTTGAAAGTGGGAGCAAATATCATGTCTTGTTTGATTTGTTGTTTTATAGTGGCTGTAGAATCGGGGAAGCATTAGCGCTTACTGCATCGGACATTGACACGGTAAACAGGCGCATATCTATTACTAAGACATATTTCCGACACAAAGGTAAAGACGAGATTACAGAACCTAAAACAAGGGAATCTGTGCGGACGGTGATTATTCCTGAATTTTTGGCGGAAGAACTAAAGGCATATATGGCATCTATGTATAAGCTGCCTGTAGATGAAAGGATCTTTGCGGTCGTGCCGGAAGCGGTACAGCATGTGATGAAACGTCATGCGGATAAAGCCGGAGTCAAATATATCCGTGTCCATGACCTCAGACATTCAAGTTGTGCCTATCTCATACATCTTGGTGTTCAACCCATGATTATTAAAGAGCGTCTTGGACATAAGGATATCCGGATCACATTGAATACCTATGGACATTTATATCCGTCAGAGCAGGAAAAGGTAGCGGATATGTTGGACAAGATGGCAGGAATAAAAGAAAATGCCCCTGCTGGTAACAAGGGCATTTCGGAGTAAGCAAAGCAGAGCCTTACTATATTCATATAGCAAATTTAGTATAACAAAGGCTCTCTTTGAAGTAAATATCAGATTGCGGAAAGAGGGAAAGGATGAGATATAGAAAGACATTCCGGTATTCAACGGGAAATCCTATTGTGGACGAAGTTGGAACCATGAATTTTACGGGAAATGTAATCCCTATGGTGTGGTTTAAAACAATCAGATATCCAAATGGCGCTCCAAACAATAATGCAATTCATATTCTGGCAGATATCGTGTATTGGTATCGACCAAAAGAAGAAAGAGATGAGGAAAGCGGGCAGCTGATTGGCATGAAAAAGAAGTTTCGTGATGATTACCTACAGCGCAGTTATGATCAGATGGCGGATACTTTTGGATTGTCAAAGAAGCAGGCGACAGAGGCAGTAAAGGCTCTTGAGAAGATGGGCATTATCAAACGCATCTTCAAAACAATCCAAGTAAGAGGACAGATTTTAAATAATGTGTTGTTTATCGAACTGGTTCCCAAGAAGTTGTATGAAGTGACATTTCCGGAAAAGATTGAGGAAAATACCCTCTCCCCGCCAAAGGAGATACCTCTATCCATAGAAGGAGGGAGGGGTATCCCTGAAAAGAGGGAGGCTACTACTTCAAAGGTGACAGGTTCCTCCCTGAAAGGGAAGACAAATACAAAGAATACTATAGAGATTACTAATAAAGATTATCTATCCATCAATCAGGGAGAAATAAATGTGGATCAGATGGATGAGATAGAGGTTTATAGGCAGATTGTGAGAGAAAATATTGAGTACGAGATTCTGAAAGCAGATATGAAATATCAGTACGAATTGCTGGACGAGCTGGTAGAAATCATCGTTGATGTGGTAGCAATCCAGAGAAAAAGTATCCGTATCAGTGGCGCAGATTATCCGTATGAACTGGTCAAGGGAAAATTTCTAAAGCTGGATTCAGGGCATATCCGCTATGTTTTGGACAGCATGGAAAAGACTACCACCCATATAGCGAATATCAAGGCGTATCTGCTGACAGCGCTTTATAATGCGCCAAACACGATCAGTAATTATTACAGTGCGGAAGTAAATTATTATGAGTACGGTAATGGCAGAAATGAGGTATAGGAAGCAATCTCGTATTATAGTTAGAAACATTAAAATGATTGGAGGAATTTATAATGCAGGAATTATATTATAACGGAAAATTGATTTTAGGCGTGGATCATGGATATGGAAATATGAAAACAGCGCACAGGGTTTTTGCTGCCAGTGTGGAAAAAGAGGTGCAGTTGGGAGCAGCAGCATTAGAGTACAAAGGAAAAGAATACGGAATCGGCGGAGGTCATAAGGAATTTCAGGTACAGAAAATCCATGATGAGGATTATTGGATCTTAACACTTGCGGCAGTTGCGGAAGAACTCAGATTCAGAGGAAAAAATGAGGCAGTTATCCATTTAGCCGCAGGAGTGCCGTTGTTCTGGGTAAAGGAGCAGAAAGAAAGTTTGCGGGAGTATCTGCTGTGTGAAAAAGAAGTACGTTTTCAATATAACGGAGAGTCCTATCATGTGGTTATCGCAGATGCTTCCATTCATCCACAGGGATATGCCGCATTTATCAATTATGACGGAGATACCGGAGGAAATACGGTGCTGGCAGATATCGGCAATGGAACAATGAATGTGGCGTTTATGCAGAATGGGAAGCCTTTAGCGGACAAAATCTTCACCGAACAGTTTGGCGTATACCAGTGTATGAAAAAGGCAAGAAACGAGGTCATGAGAAACTGCCAGTGTGAGGTTCCGGATCACATTATTGAGGAAGTGTTCCGAAAAGGAACTGCGGATATTCCTGAACGCTACATACAGGCAGTTTCAGAAGTGGCAAAGGACTATGTAAAACAGGTATTCAGTAAACTGCGGGAATATGGCTATAATCCGGATTTGATGAAACTGTATGTGATAGGCGGCGGTGGCTGTCTGATAAGGAATTTTGCGGAGTATGATGCAGTCAGGGTAGTGATCATTCAGGATATCTGTGCAACAGCAAAAGGGTATGAAGTATTGGCGTTACAGACATTGAAACGAACTCAGAGCAGGGGAAAAGCGTCATGATCAAGGACATCAACATCCGTTTTAATCTGGATAAAGAGGAACATAAAAAGGCTTGGGATTATATGCAGAAGATGGACAGATCAGTTGAAAAGTCCTACTCCAAAGTCATTATCAAGTCGCTTATTCGCTACTTTGAAAACGCAGATGCAGAGAATAAAGCGGAGATGTCCGAAAACTATTGGGAGCGTTTCAGAAGCGAAATGGGGAATCTGCTGCAGGGACAGAGTGCATTGCCTACGACGGAAATAGGAAAATTAGCAGAAAAAGAGGACAATCATCTGCCAAAAATCAGTGAAGATGTGTTAGATGCACTGGAGGATTTGTTTTAAGGAAAAAGTAGCAGAAATAAAAGCAGTTTTAGCAGACAGGGCAATAAGTTGGAAAAATGGCTGATTTTAGGAGCTGTCCAAAGAAATCAGGAGATATGTTTTTGGACTTGTTGCTCTCTTTGTTTAAGGTTTTTGCTAGAATAGCAAGCACTGGATTCGGATATCCAAAAAGGAAAATTGGATATCCAATCCGCTTGTAGGGGAAAATCCCCTAGCCCCTTATGAAATGCATTTCAAACAACAGGCAGAGTAGGAGGGAAGTGGAACTTATTAGTAAATTTGTGAACCAATGGAGGTTGTAGATGGAAAAGCGGAAACGTGACAATCAGATTATTCTTCGGCTGAATGACGATGAGAAATATATTTTAGATGCCAAATGTAAAAATGCAGAATATAAGAACAAAAATGATTATCTGCGGCATTTGATTTTATACGGGTATACCTATTTTGTAGATTATTCGGAGCTGCATGACTACAATATCAATCTGAGCAGGATCAGTAAAAGTCTGAACCAGATAGCAGCAAGAGTAAATACTATGGGTAATATCTATCAGGACGATATGGAAGAAGTAAAGGAGCTGATGAAACAGGTATGGCATACACACGAATCCATGCTGTCAAAGCAACCGTACAGAAAGCATTAAAATATATCTGCAATCCAGAGAAAACGGATGGCAAACTTCTGATAGATTCTTTTGCCTGCGGAGTGGAAACAGCACATTATGATTTTATGGATGCATTATCAAAGTCTTCCGGTGTGGGTGATAAACAGGCGTTCCACATGATCCAGTCATTTGCGCCGGGAGAAGTGGATTTTAATACGGCGCATCAGGTGGGAATAGAGCTTGCGGATAAGCTGTTAGAAAATAAATACAGTTACGTCATTGCAACGCATATAGACAAGGAGCATTGTCATAACCATATCATTTTCTGTGCGGTTGATAATGTAGAGCATAAAAAATACAATGACTGCAAGCGTACATACAGGCACATTAGAAATCTGTCAGACGAACTGTGCAGGGAACATGGATTGTCGGTTATTATTCCGTCAGGGCAGAAAGGTAAGACACATTATGAGTGGCAGGAGCAGAAAAAGGGGCAGTCATGGAAAGCGCAGATGAAGTCAGATATGGACGATGCTATTCGTAAGGCATACAGTTTTGACGATTTTATCTGTCGGATGCAGTCAAAAGGATATGCGGTGAAAGGTGAAACCTTTGGAGACAATGCGCTGAAATATTTATCATTTTCTGCTTCAGGACAAAACCGTTTTACTCGTGTGAGCGTAAAGAATTTCGGTGAGGGGTATACAAAAGAAGCAATTAAAGAAAGGATTGAAAAACGCGTAAAAGCACAAGACTATCCCACTGTAAGAAAGAGAGTTCTTTTACCAAAGCGACCGGATGCAGAGCGGACATTGATTGATACGGATAAAGAGAAGTTTCAAGAGAGTGGGGCGTTAAAGCATTGGGCAGATATACAGAATTTAAAGATTGCCGCTGCAAGTTATGCAGAAGGTGGTTCCATAGAAGAACTGGAACGAAGAATAGCAGAGAAAAATGCAGTAGCTAAAACTGTCCGTAATGAGATGGTGGAGTTAGAGCATGAAATGAAAAATAGAGCGGAAATCCTTAAATATGCGAAGCAGTACATGGCAAACAGGAAATACCAGCGGGGATATGAGAAAGCAAATGATCAGGATGCCTATTTCCGAAATCACGAAACACAGATTATTTTGTTTGGCGGTGCTGAAAATATGCTGAAACGGCATGGGATAAAGACGACATATTTGGATGTGGAAAAGATGCAGGCGGAATATGATGCAATGGCAGCACAAAAAGCAAAGTTAAAGAAAACATACCAGACAGCAGAAAAAGAGGCGGCTGAAGCGGATAAGCAGTTGAAGAACATAAGACAGTATTTAGGAATTGAAAAAGATGAGCATAGAGAAACAAAGCAGTATAGAAAACAAGATGTTAGTTTATAGGAAAGAGAGGAAAAGGCAATGGATTTGACTTATGAAAAATGCGGAGATTATTTGACACCAAACTTAATTCCTGATCCGGAGCCGGAGGAGGCGCTGACCAAGTATGGACTGATGAGGAGGAATTATCTGGAAGAACACCGTAGAGGAGTTTACAGCGGGCTGCTGATGACAGGCGAACTGAAAGCGCACTGTCTGGAGATACAGAGGCAGACAGAGGAGAGAATGGACTTCCTAACAGAGCAGATGACAAAAGCAGAGGGAGTGGACGAGGAACTGAAAGCATCCGATCAGATGAAATGGGTGCGGAGAATGAATAATATTAGAGCGCGGGTAGAGGAAATTGTGCTTAAAGAGATAGTATACAACTAATAAAGGTGGAGCGGGCGACTGCTTCACCTTTAAAATGCATTATAAGGAATGTTAGTCAAATGTTATTTTACCATGTTCTTTTTCGAATTCGGCAATATGCTTTTTCATAAGAACTTCCAATTCTCTGTTGGCAGAACGACCATTATAATCTGCAACATAACGGAATTTCTTAAGAACTTCCGCATCCGTCCTTAATGTAAATTTAGCTATATCAGTCATCATAAGAATACCTCCAATATGACATTATTATACCGTCGAAATGACGGCTTAAAATTATATTGACGGCATAATGACGGCATATTATAATTTCAATATAAGAGAAATAAGCGGGAGGTAATACGAAGTGGAGAAAAGAGATGAGAATTTACTGGATATACTTGCGGAAGAAAGGATACACAAAGTATTAGAAAATGTACTTAATGATAACGAGTTGTACCAAGTAGCACAAAAAGAAGTTGATGAAGCGATAAATGAACTGAAAGATGTAGGATTGAGCAGAGAACAGAATAAGGTGGTTGATAAGGCAATTTCTGCTACTAATGCCAGCGGAGCTGCGTATGGCGCAACTGCTTATAAGCAGGGATTTTATGATGGTATTAAGCTGATGACGGAAGTAAATCAGATTGGTCGGGATGGCGGTATATTGAATGAGCAGAAATTTGATTGTGAAAAGGTAATATAATGGTGACAATTATTTGTGCCATAGCTTTTATAATACTGGTTTTATTTATAAAATCGAAAAAGCTCTAAATAGGTAAAAGGCGTTTGTTGAAAATCAATAAACGCTTTATTTTGTAGATTTAAGATACAATTAATACATGTAAATATGACCATATTTGACTGAATATTATAAAATCCATATTGTTATAATTTGTTATTCAATTTATAATATAACTATCAAAGAAGTAGATTACTATACAAAAGAATGACTGAGAACTATATATGTATCCTATACATAATATATGATATTTAACTATATTCAACAACAAGAGTAACAACACCACTTTCAATAAGTTTTCCAAACTATAGATTGTGCGAGTAAATTGCGTGACTCTCTTGATAGTGTTAATAAGGTTGATCCTGAATAGCAACAGTAACTTGCTTGTGAAGTATGCAAGGTGTTGAGAGGATATGCGCGAAAGCATGGTTTAATCTTAAAATACGAAAAAAGATATGTCACAATACAAAAAACGAGTTGTTTGAAATACATATGGAGGAGTAAAAATATGAGTGAATGGGAAAAAATTATACCGAAGGTTAATGAAACTGCGGAATTTTTAGAGATAGCGGGAGATTTTGGAGATCCTATGGAGTTATTTCGCGAAGCATTGCAAAATGCTTTCGATTGGCATGCGACTGAGTTTTACATATCTGTTAAAGTCGAAGAAATTTCAGGAAAAGAAAAGCTGGTCATTGAACTGCGTGATAATGGGGATGGCATGAGTAAAGAGCAAATTGTAAATAATTTCTGGAATCTTGGTAATTCTGCCTCAAAAAGCGATAGTTCTAAAATTGGTGAGAAAGGTCATGGAACTAAAATCTATTTGAGATCAGATAAAATTGTTGTGCAAACTACAAATGGTAATCAATCATTTGAATCTATATGTGAAGCGGCGTTTGGGAGTCTTAATTCTGGTAAAATGCATGATCCTGTAGTTCGTGAGGTTAACGAACTGTATCAAAAAGGTACATATATTCGTTTGGAAGGGTACAATCAAAACGAAATGGGTCAATATACGCAAGATATTATAAAGGATTATCTATATTGGAAGACTAAACTCGGATCTTTTGAAATGGAGTTAGAGGGAAAAGAGAAGAATAATTTTAAGGTTTTTTTAAAGGCTCTGGATGTTGAGGAGTATGAAATACTAGAATTTGGTCATATTTTTGCTAAAGAAAATACAAATATTAATAAGCTTTTTGAAATATATGAAGAAAACGCTGCCGACTATTTTGTAAAAAAATATGTATATCAAGATAGATTTTTAGATGCAAGACCTGACATCAAATATGATGTTGTTATTTATGTGGAGGGGGATGAAGCCAAAAAATTGTACAATCCTTTGTTAAAAAATAGAGCAAATCGAAAAAAAGGTAGTTATAAAGTAGCCGATCGTTATGGAATTTATCTTTGTAAAGATTTTGTACCAGTTCAAAGAGTAAATGATTGGATAACGGGATTTGGAACGGGATCAAACTCATATGTAATGTTGCATGGATTTATCAACTGTCAAAAGTTGAAATTAACAGCAAATAGAGGTAGCGTTGCAAATACTAATTTACTTATTGTTAATGAACTCAAAAAAGATTTAGAACAAATTTTGAATGAAATAGATGTAGATCTTTATAAAAATAATATTAATACTTTGAAAAAGTGGCAACAAGAAGCTAAAACAGTAGAAGTTGAGAAAGCTGCTTTTCAAAAGCGCAAGGATTTAATAGCAGCTAAAAGATTTTTTGAAATTAATGGAAGAACTTTTTTAGAACCTCGAAATGAGGCAGAGTTGTATGGATTATTTATGTCTATATATACACTGTATCCGGATAAGTTTTCATTTGAACCATTAGACTATGATGAAAGTATTGGTGTTGATTTAGTTGCCAGAAATAAGTCTGATAATAAAATTGCAGACTGTGAATATTGGTATGTTGAATTAAAATATTTATTGGGATCGCGTGAATTTAATCACTCATTTCGAAATGTTCGTGTTATTGTTTGCTGGGATTTTTCTAATAATTTGAAAGATGGAACAAAAATATCTTCTTCGGTGGGAGATACTGAACGGCAGTTTCATATTGGAAACTCAAATGGAAAAAAGGTTTACTTTTTGGATTCCGATGATTCAGCTGTACGAATTCAAGTTATTTCTCTTAAAGAGTTCATTGAAGAAGAGTTGAAAATTGAAATAAAGGCTCAAAATTGACATTTTCTTACATAATATTTTATTAGCTAAGCTACTCAATAATTGAGAAAATATTGACAATACTTCGGTAAAAGAAAATTAGTAAGCAAAAAGAATTATGCAATAGAAGTAAAGAATTTATATATAGGGGAAATTACAAATGACTGATACTATTATAGCAGCTATAATTGGATTTGTCGCGACGATAACGGGGGTATTACTAACAGCGTTTTTTACCAAAGGTAAAAACAGAAGTAGGAGCATATATATACTAAAAACAAACGATAGTTTTGATGATTTGATGAGTTCAGTTGATGAAATATATATGTATACGGTTAATTCATTTGAGTTAAGCAATAGAGTCAACACTTTATTGGAGCTAAAACCAAATGTTAATCTACAAAAATTTACTATATTAGTACGAAATAAGGATAATGAAACCAAAGAAGATATTGCAAATCTGAATAATGCTATTTCAATCTGGAAACGCTAGGTAACAGAAGGCAGAATCAGAGAATTAAATATTATAGGATACGACTATGATCCGGATCACTATTACACAATATTAGGGGATGAGTTGGTTCTTACTGGACACGTCTATTTTGATGATACAAAACCGACGGGTACTAATATAGATTATTCTCCTTTAGTATTTCGCAATGATACAAGACTTGGTAGAGAAATTATTAAAAATTTTAGAAATCATTTTAGGCAACTTGTTAATAGGTATAACGATAAATGTTTATATACATCAGAAAACAAACAATAATTGTTTGAAAATCATACAATTGAATAAGCTTACCGAAAAATCTTTTACAGCATAGTTTGAATTGACAGAGTGTCCGAATTTATGTGAAAAGTGTTATCGCTTTAAATTGGATAATTGCTAAAAAGCAAAATGAAGGGGTCTTAGCCCTACACTTCTGTTGCAAAAGTTAGTCGAATTATTTGACCACTGAAATACCGGAAGCCGTGGCTTCCGGTATCATTTGTTTCAAACAGCTATTTTGTCCAGTGCCTCATACATTTTCTCTGTCAAAGATCGGATGTGGTAGTCACTGTTAATACTGCTGTATGTCTCATCAGGCGAAATATCATCGATAAAGTTTGGGATAATCTCGCCCAGAACGGTAGCAATGACAGCGTTCGCCAATTGCTCAAGCCGATGCTTGCGCTGCATGGCTGAATCTTTGTAAGTATCCACATAATATCTAGTACATATGATCGGAGCGCCACAATCTTTTCGTAGTTCTACTTGAGCAATACAGGTGCCATAACAAGTAGGAGGCATTTCGAACAGATAGACTGGATACTCGATGTCATCTAGCTTGTCAAACATGACTTCCAACGCGTTTGGAATGAGATCTATGTTTGTTTTACCAAGCGTATACAATCCCGTGCATAACCCTTCGACGATTTCGCATGAGAGATCGTATCCACACGGGGATAAACTTTGATCTTTCATAAAAAATCTCCAATTTTCTCATAATTAATTGGCACGCGGAACCGTGTCCGTATGCCGAGGGTTTTCATGCTACTTTAGCGTTTCGCCCATGCCATACCATAAAACTATAGGGTCATTCCATCAATAATTATGCCTAACTGAATTTCCTTGGCCCTTGGAGGTTAAAAGTAATGGTATGGGCCGTCTGTGAATGTTGGATCACTATTCATGATATTCATTTGGGGGATAACGAGTCGGTATCCACAAGTGCCGTAAGGATGAACCTTTTTAGTGCTTTGAAAGTGTTCTGAAATAAACTGTTTCCGCCGTTTTCCCTTAATTCGACCTCCTTTCTCATAGAGTGCAATAATACTTTCAGGACTCTGACATTTTCTTCATCACCAATTTCATCAAAATTCTGAAAGCATTCCAATAAGCTGCTATCGGCCTTGTAGATAGAAGAAACAAGATTATATGTGTCGAGTTTCTTGCCCTCTTTATTGAAAAGGGTTTCTTCACCTTTAGCGTTGCTGTATCCAGCTATGCTTAATAATTCTGAGTAAGGGATATCGATATATGCTGAGAGTTTCTGGAGCGTTGGCTTGGTGGGCCGACTATCAGCATTCTCGATTCTACATAATTGAGCAGGCGAAATTCCGATAAGCTCGGCAAGCTCCTTCTGCCCGAGGCGTTTCTGCATCCGTGCATCACGTATCGTTTCAGCAATCTTCTTGCGGTAGCGGGAATAAAGTTCCTCTCGTGATGGTTTTTTTGCATTTGCATCCAATATTAAATTCAACCTCCTGCCTTCCCCTGGACTGTCCCCTATCAGCAGACAGAGCGCTGGTTAAGTGGAGACCTCCGCAGTAAAGCCACAGTGCACCGCCGTGCATCCGCCAGAACCAGGGTGATTATTTTTGTGAATCAGCAACTAGAAGGATTACTGATATAGTTATTTTACATCCGAGAAACTAACATGTCAATACTAATTGTTAAAGTTTGCGTTGACACGCATACTTTGTTGGTCTATAATAGAACCAGAATTTCACAATATGTGCAATAGAGAGGAAGGATCGAGATGCAAGAATATCGAAAAATCAACCAGATTGCTGGCAGGTTGCGGGATTATTGGAAAAATCCCCTATATGAGGAATTAAAGGAACCTTTTAGGTACTTCTTGAATGCTGATCCGGGAGGAATATGGCCATATATAAAAGATAAAAATGCTGATGAGGAACTTGAGGCAGTCAAGACGAGGTATATGGATGCGGTCACGTTGTTCATTGGGGGAAAAGGTAATGGTAAGACAATAGAGATCATGAATGTGTTTGGCTGTGTGAACAATGCCATTCAAATTGATGGAAGAGCGGTCATTATTCCTGTGTTCAAACATAGTGCTGCACTCAGTAACGGAGGGATTGATGAAATCCGTTATGACATATCGCGAACTGCAGGCGCCGTCTGTGGAAAGATTGAAAGCGAATTCACGGATGTCAAGGAGTGGTTTGAAAAAAAGGAAACAAAAGAGAATTTCGAGGACTTTGTGTGGAACACAAATCCTAAGGTTCTATACTCACTTGGCAATAGGGATGGTGGAACTACAGAGAATAAGCTTAATGCAGCAAAGGAGGAATTCTTTATATATGAGGCTTCAAAGTTAAAGTTTTATCTTTCTAAGGCTGATGTGCCACTGGATCGTGTCATAATTATTATAGATGGGATAGAGTCCGTCCGCGAAGAGGTAAGGAAGAATATTGTTATGCAATATATTCGGTTTTTTGAATGCATGCAAAATTACCCCAAAGGCTGGAAGGGACGGAGAGTTCATGTTCAGCTTGTTATTTCCATGCGTACAGAGACAGATGAGGTATTTAGGCAGGATAAAGCTTTTGATGGCTTGGAAACGGCGGTAATTATTCAAAAAAAACGTGATATAGATCTTTCACTGTATTTTAGGGAAAAGTATAATGCGCTTCCTGATAATGTCAAATATTCAGAAGATGGAAAGTGGGAAAAGGCACTGAAGATATTGCTTCTTCTTAGTGAAAAATATGAGAAAAAGTATGCTGACATCATAAAAGGGCTGACTGGACATGATATGCGACAGGTGATGAGGATTTATAATGATATCCTATCAAATCCGGTATGGGTAACTAGGGATGCACTGACAGATCCAAGTGTGGCATTAGGCAAGGACGAATATGTGTTGAACAACATTACTGTCGAAAGAAGCATTGCCTGCGGAGCTGATCTTGTATATATGGGGGGAACCGATGGTTATATACCAAGTATCTTTGACAGTAGAGTGGAAGAAAATGAAAAAGGGGCAAGTGACAATGCGTTGATGACTCTCTACATCATGGCTTACAATATCCGCCTTTTAGATATTCAGGGCAGAGATGAGAACAAACCTGTTAAGTTAAGAGACATGCAGCGGGATTTTAGGGATATATTTGGCGATACATTTGAGGAACGAGATGATGTTAACAAATTGTTTAATGATGCTGTACATCATCTGGTCGCGTGTGGAGTCCTTGAAATGAAAGATAATGGTGAGAGTATTAAATTCTCATCAAAAGGCGTGGAGCTCTGGAAATTATGGGCTAGGGACTCATGTGTGTTGGAGATGTATAGGGAAGATATGTACATGAAATTTGACAAGGGTAATCCCGATGCGTTTAAGTCGAGTTATGAGCTGATGCGTGAAAACAAGCAGGCATTGATTTTTGAATATCTTATCAATATTTTGCAGGATCTTTTTAAAAGAGAGGAGAAGGTCATAAATAAGGCAAAGAGCGCGTGGGCATTCGAGAACTATGAGAGTCTTTTTGGTAAGGTTTCTATGACGGGCCATTTGCTTGAAGGAGTGGGGGCATCAATGGATTTTTCAGGAAAGGCTGACAGCGATACCGAAGAAGCACGCAAAAATCTCTCTGAGGCAATAACTAATTTATTTAAACAGGAAGAAGAGTAGAAACTATGTTTATGGAAGATTCAACTACGGAGCAGTATTATGCATGGCAGCCATATCAAATGGCAGAGAGGCGGCCGTGTCGGGGATTAGGGCGAATGAGCTTGGTATATAATGAAACAATAGCTTAGCGGACTGCCGGCGCAGAAAGGCAGAGACCGGAGCAGAGCAATGACAGGATGGGATAACTATGCCCACCTGCCATTATCTGCCCGGTCTTTTTTTGTCCAGTGCTTTGATGCCAAGTCTTCCAACAAAATTTATGGAGGAAGGAGGTAGGACAATGAGTAGAGCCAGCACTTCTGATGCAAAAGAAATTGGCAGTAAAATTAAATTTTTTCGCAAGCAAAAACATTGGACGCAGGAAGTGCTGGCTCATAAGGTCGGAACATCTACTGCAGCAATTTGTGTTATTGAAAGGGGGGAAAGGGTACCAGGTACGGAACTTTTATGCAGGATAGCAAAGGCATTAGGACATAAACTGTCTGACTTTGAACCAGAGAGTGTTTATAACAATTCTGTATGTGAAAGTGAAATTGATGAAGTATTAAGCAACATAAAACATACTTATATGGGGTTGGATCCTGAGAAACAGGCTTTTATGCTCAAGCAATTAGAGATGTTTGATGGAACATATGTATTATTATAGGACGGTTGGAGAAAATAGCTTTCTCGCCGTCTTTTTTTGGAAAAAATTACTGAATGCGATAATTTTTGCGAATGAAATTATCGAATGTAAAAATGAAAGTATTAAGAGAAACTGATATAATTTGTGTATCAGATAGATAAATAAATTACATATAGCCTGATCTATGTGCACAGGGCAAATGATATTTACATACGGATTCAATGCAGAAGAGTTTTCTTCTGTTGGGGAATCTCATGCAAATGTCTGATTGTTCTGTGCTTTTTCTGTTATCTTTATTGGCAGGTGGGCTTTGTTTTTAGTGAAATATCTAATGTTATGTATTAACACCTATTTCAATATGCAAAGTAGAACCGTTCCAAGTTCTATGAAAAGCTGAGAACAAAAATTTTTGTGTGATTCTGGTGAAGTAAAAAAGGCTGGTAATCGCATAAATGAGCAGTATGGAAAGATTAACTTACTCGTGAGTGGCCTGATGCCTCACTTTGGGAATGTAAAAAAGAAGCATTTCTTTGATATTAGGAGACTTTGGAAGAGATTGCTTTAAGGAGGTGTATGGGATTTATGAATAAATAAAGAACTGTAAATTTTCACTTTATCAGGTAGCTTACATTATTGACACTCATGGGGTTTATAGAGTTGATTTTGACATTCAATGAAATGCTCATTATTGTAAACCAATAATTTAAGGCAGGCAGTAAAACTGCTTACTGAAATCATAACGGGAGGGAAATAATTATGAGAAACAAGAACAATGGAATTATGGCACTTGTAGGAGTAGCAGCTATGACAGTAGGTATTTTAGGATTTAATATGATGGATTATGTTGATACTACAACGATGATTGTCGCGGGAAATGTGGTATTACCTGATTCCGTACCTGTTTCGCTTGATTTGACAGCAGAACCGACAAGTATCAACATTTTTGACATTATTTCTGCAACGGAGTATATCCTTTATTTACAGTCTTTAGAGGTATCTCTTGTGGACAGCTTTAATATGAATAAGGAAGATGGTGCAGACGGAGGAATGGTTATGGAAACACATTTGGAAACAGGGCGGATAAAAAGCACGGAAGGAAATGGATTGGATTATATTGTAACAAGTGGTAATTCTGTGACTGCAACGACTATAAATGTACCTTTTATGCTTATATTATTGGTTGTCTACATAGGAGCGCTGACATTTGTAAGAAGAAACGAGAGTCAATTTATGAGGAGGTGTTGGTTTGTCCGGATATTAACTGATGTCTGTAAAGTACTCTTAGCAAATTTGTCGATTACTGTAAAGATTAAGATAGTCATAAAGGATAAAGATAGTTTAGATGGCTATCCAGAGGTTGAATCAGACAATGATGAGGAACTGGGAGAAGAACTGGAGGCAGAGCAGAAAAGGTATACATACAAAAGGTTCATTAATAAGATGAACTGACCATCACAAACATATATTGAAGCTGACACTTTAAATCTCATTCCTTGAAGAAAAAGAATCACACCTAGCAACCTTGGAAGGCACTTTTTTGAAAGGGATTCCGTAAAGGAATGGATTGTATGAATGAAGGATGTTTTATTCATACTTTGATAAAAACTTCGTTCAAAAAAAGAGTGCAGTTTTAACAAAAAATGTAGTAACCCGATTTTGAAGTTAGATTTCCTAAACGGTGATTAGGGAATTTGCATATGAGATTGAAATTTTGTGGCAAACACAACGAGAACATATTGTCTGAGAAAGATGGTATTGGTGTCCTTGGCTACAAATTGGCTACAAAAATTCTGAAAATACAGAGAAAATGAATATTTTCAGAAAATCTAATGACAGAAAAGCCCGAAAATACGCTATTTGCCAAACAAGGTTCTCCAAACCTAATCCGTGAGGGTGGTAGAACAGTTGGTTCAGGCCGTGTGGCTACTATCATCGAGTAATCAAAAGAATTACAGTAAAATCAAGGGTTTCGGAGATTTCTCCGGAACCCTTTTTATGTGGAAAGCCACTTTAGAGGTCTAAAGTGGCTACAATCAAAGAAAACTTCAGGAACTTGCATTCTTATGTATTATTCTTACGGAATTTTTGATAAAATTATATATTATTGAACCAGCTTAGCGGATAATCAATATGAGGGAAGTGGAAAGAATACATTTATAATTGAGGAAGGAACAATTTATGCTGTATTTCGCGTTGAGCGAAGAAAGAGTAAAGGTAAAGTAATAATGGAGTTAAAAGGATATATTATTGAAAAATATAATAATATGTCGAATGCGTATACATGCAATCGGTTGGTTGAAGAAGCGTGCAGGCAGGGAATTGACCTTAGAATAATAGGGATCCATGATACGATGGCAACTCCTGAAGGCTTGGTAAATAGAGGGGAGCTTGTTGAGAAAAGAGATTTTGTAATAAATCGATATAAATGGGGAAAGGTGAAAGATGAGATAAATCATCTGGCAAGCAAGTGCTATAACCCGTTGGATGCATATGACGCTTATATCAATAAATACTTGCAGGTAAAAAAACTAAAATCGAGTTGTTTTGTTATGCCAAAATACATATTGGGATCAGCTCTGCTTTCTTTTGATGAAATAGCGGGTTATTTAGGAACGCCAATAGTTGCAAAAGGTTTGGAGAGCTCTATGGGAGAAGAGATTTTTCTTGTAAAGTGCGGTGCAGACTTGGAGTTATTAGTACAAAGATACGGTTCTGATAAAGAATGGTTATTTGAAGAATACATTTCTACCAGTTATGGACGAGATATGCGTTTCTATAGTATCAGGGGGAATGTTATTGCATGTATGCAGCGCAGATCTAATGGCGATTTCCGGGCCAATGTTGCAATGGGTGCTTCTGTGGAGCCATATGAAATTACTGATGGAATGAAAACGATTGCAAAAGACATTTACTTACAAACCGGTTTGGATTTCCTTGGGATTGATTTGATGTTTGGAACAGATAAGCCATATTTTTGTGAAATAAATGTAATGCCGGGCATTGAGGGAATCGAAATGGCTTCGGGGAAAAATATTGCAGAGGGGATTATTAAAACGATCAAAGGCGATTTTGAAAATGAATAGAAATGAAGCAGAAGATTTCGTATATAAGTCATACCTGAAAGCAGAAAAATATCAGGATTATGATGCCAAGGATTCTGAAAAGAGGAGACCTGATCTTACCAAGAGTATTATTCGAAGCAAGGCGGGAACCCCCTGTGTTGTTGTGGCAGGAAGTAAGGGAAAGGGATCCGTATCTAATATGATCTCACAGATCTTACAGTCTGCCTACAAGGTTGGACTAATGACAAGTCCACATTTAGTAGATTTTTGCGAGAGATTTAAAATGAATGGCAAAAGCATCAGTGATGATGACTTTGCAAAGTATATGTCTCGCATAAAAGCTGAGATTGATGAGATAGATAGCAGAATTCCGAAGAATGTATGTATTAGTCCTATGGGGATTCAAGCAGATCTGGCATTGGAGTATTTTAACTCTAATCATACAGATTTTAATGTTATGGAATGTGGAAAAGGAGCTAAATTTGATGATGTAAATAATGTGAAACATGAATATGCAGTGATTAACAGTATATTCTTGGAGCATACGCGAGAGTTGGGTGATACACTTGAAGCAATTGCAGAGGATAAGTCATATGTTATAACCGGTGAGCAAAAATGTATCTATGTGGCTGAACAACAGCCAGGAGTATTAAAAGTAATACAGAATAGAGCAAACGAATTTGGAACGGCCATTAAGGTTTATGGAATAGATTTTAAGGCTGAAAATATCCGGTATGCAAGGTCCGGAATGATTTTTGATGTGATTGCTGGTGAGAGAGTATTCAAAGATATATCGATTCCTCTTATGGGGGAACATCAGGCGAAAAATTGCGCACTGGCGATGTCTTTGTGTTTAGATGTATTAGGGGATCTTAAGCTTGATATCGTAAAAGAAAAGCTGGCGGAGCTGGATTGGCCGGGGAGAATGGAGATTATATCATCTGATCCGTTTATTATGTTAGATGCGTGCATACATTCTGCCAGTTGTGGAAACGTGAAAGATGTAATGGCACATCTTGGAATTGGCAAGGCTGCGGTTATAATAGGAATTCCAAATGATAAAGACTACGCAGGCGTTGTTCGTGAGATGAACATGGTTGCAGATAATATAATTTTAACAAAATCACAGAGCCAACATTATGTTTTTTCGGATGAGCAATGTGTATGTATGGCTAAAGAGGGCATACATACGACATGGACTGATTCTGTAGGGGAAGCCATAAAAGCAGCATTACGGTCAGAAAGATCGGTAGTGATTTTAGGTACAACATCAGTGGTTTCTGAAGTGAAAAAATATTTTAACAAAAAATGTCATTCCGATAATGAATAGGACTTTGGAGAGGAATATTGATGAAAGAAATAATTGCATATGAGATGTCATTCGATCAAATATTAGAGTATCAGAATGATATATGCTGTGTTCCTTTTCAAGAACAATACTGGAATGCGTATAGGAAGATATATAATGAATGTTTTTATGAAATGAGAAAAGCATTAGGGGTTGAACCGGTAAACTTTTATTCTGACTATTCTCAAATCAAAGATAAAGTAAATGATATTTTCCTTTATTTGCAAAATGGAGTAATAGCAGGTGCTGTTTCTTGCTATGGAAATGAGATAGACGATTTAATCGTTGCGAAATCGTTTCAAGGACAGGGGATAGGACAAAAGTTGTTATTATGGGGAATGAATCATATCAAGGAGCAAGGTTATGAAGAGATCATTTTACATGTGGCTGAATGGAATCAGAATGCGGTGAAGTTGTATTTGAAAAATGGGTTTAGAATCAAGAAAAAGGAGAAGGTCCGGTAAATTCAAAAACAAAAAATTGTGTTATAGTAAAAGTAAGATATACAATAAATGATTAACCGGATAGGAGGAGAGGCTATGAGACGAAAAATGCGGGCACTGTACCAAAATGGAGCCAAGAACACCTTTGCCCATGCAGAATAGCAGGCATATAGAATTCTGTATGGGCGAATAATACTATATGTTCTGCTGTTTCTGCACTTTATTTATGAATAGATAAATAAGGAGTGGCAGATATGAAATATATAAACGCAGCAGAAATATTGCCAGGGCAATTATTGAAGGAGCTTCAGACTTATGTTGATGGAGGAGTGCTTTACATCCCCAAGGTTTCGGTTAAGAAAGAATGGGGAGCAACCAGTGGCGCTCGTACATTTTATCGGGAGCGAAATAATGAAATACAAGAACTGTTTCAAGAGGGCTATTCTATCGATATATTAGCTGAGCGATACGGTCTGGCATATAGTACGATCAAAAAAATAGTATATGGTTAATTTTAAGACGCTTGCTTATACGGCAGGCGTCTTTTTTGGCGCAATTTTGATTATAACTGTTCTCCCTACTTGTCTGGCGGTTCTGTCCTTTTTACAATAATCTCAAATAGTAAAGTTCATAGGATAGGAGAATAAGAAGATGAAACAGATAACAACAAGACAATTTAGCGTATTGGCGGACTGTGGAAAAATCTATCAGTTTATGTTGGATATTTATGAGCGTGACTGGAGAAACGGCGTGCCTGGCCCGTTTTTTGAACATGCCTATGCATCATTTGCATATTGGATGGATATCACATATTCTTATAAGAATCGCATTTGGGAGGATAACGGCGAGATTGTGGCATTTTGCTTTAACGAATCACCTGTGACAGATATTTATTTCAGTTTGAAGCCCGGATATGAGGAATTGGCATCAGAAATGATCGCATATGCCGATACTCATATGCCAATAAAGGGCGGAAAAATACAACTGATTCTTTTTGGAGGGCAGGAGGCATTGATGAACGCTGCAAAACAGGCAGGGTATTATCAGAAATCAGAAAGCTGGGATATGCAATTCGATTTTGATGATGTATTGGATTATCCTTTGCCGGAGGGATTTCATTTTGTGAATCCGGAAGAATATGACATAGAAAAGATAGGTAAGTGTTGTTGGAAGGGCTTTGATCATGAGCAAAATGAGGGGGTATGGGATCACCAATACGAGCAGAGTAATTATTTACATGCGTTGGCACCACACGTGACGCCGAAGCTGGCAGTTATCATTGCCGATGAAAAGGGGGAGTATGCCTGTTATGCAGGAATGTGGTGGACTCCCCAAAATAAACTGGCTTATATGGAACCGCTGTGCACCATTCCGGAATATCGTCGCAAAGGCCTTGCCGCTGCGGCTTTGTCTGAATTGTATCGAAGGATGAAAGCATTGGGGGCAACGCATATGACAGGCGGTGATAATGGATTTTATAAGGCAATCGGTTACAAACCCGCAGAGAAGTGGACTTGGTGGGAGAAGCGGTAAATCTGCGATAGCTCCTCGTTTTCGGACTTGATAATAGTAGTAAGTAGAGAATGGCTGTGGTATAATTCAGAAGAATCAGAATTGTAGCTAAAGAATATTTGA
>JAAUZN010000068.1 GCA_014804565.1 Lachnospiraceae bacterium | reverse complement strand
CCTTATAATGACCGCTGACAGACCGCACATAGCTCAACGCTGTCCTCGCCGATTCCTTCATCACATCTCCCATTTGACCAGTTAAGTCAATTTTCCCCTCTCCGGGCATCACATTGACCTCAATCTCCAAAGTGTCTCCGCCCACACTGGTCCACGCCAATCCTCTGACAATTCCCACTGCCGGCTTCTCATTGACCTTATCCTGCCTGTATTTCGGTTTCCCCAGATAGTGTTCCAGATTCTCCGGCGTCACAATGATCTCCTCGGTCACTTTCTCTTTCCGGCGTGCAAGGATCTCCTTTGCCTCCTTGCGGCAGACTGCGCCGATCTGACGCTCTAATCCCCTCACTCCGGCCTCTCTGGTATAGAAACGCACGATATCACGGATCGCTTCGTCAGAGAAGCTGATCTCTTCTTTCCGGATACCGTTTTTCTTAAGCGCCTTCGTCACCAGATGTTCTCTGGCGATATGAAATTTTTCATTGGCGGTGTAGCTATTGATCTCAATGATCTCCATCCGATCCAGAAGCGGGCGGGGNATNCCGTCNCTGCTGTTNGCNGTNGCGATAAAAAGCACTTCCGACAGATCAATGGGAATCTCCACATAGTGATCTCTGAAAGCGTGATTCTGCTCTCCGTCCAGCACTTCCAAAAGGGCAGAAGCAGGATCTCCCTTATAATCGCTTCCAAGCTTATCGATCTCATCTAACAGCATGAGGGGATTCTTGACNCCAACCTGTTTTAACGCCGTCACNACCCGTCCCGGCATAGCTCCCACATAGGTCTTGCGGTGGCCTCTGATCTCCGCCTCATCCCGCACGCCGCCCAGACATATCCGCACATACTGCTTTTTCAGCGCCTCCGCTACACTTTTGGCGACTGAGGTCTTTCCCGTGCCGGGAGGCCCCACCAGACAGATGATCTGACTGGTCGCGCTGCCTGTCAGCATGCGCACTGCCAAAAACTCCAGCATCCGCTCCTTGACCTTCTCCAGTCCGTAATGCTGCTCATTCAGAATTTTTTCCGCCCCGTCCAGATCCTTGCTGTCCTTCGACCGCTTATCCCATGGCAGTTCCAGAAGCGTTTCAATATAGGCTCTCTCCACCGCGCTCTCGGAGCTGCTTCCGGACACATTCTTATAGCGGGTGATCTCCTTGCGGATCTTATCCTTGACTTCCTGTTTNGCCTTCAGCTTCTCCACATCCGAGAGAAACTGCTCCACATCNGTGTCTGTGTTGTTGTCTCCCAGTTCTTCCTTAATATACTGCATCTGCTCCCGCAGAATATAATCCCGCTGGTTTTTATCGATCCGCTTACGGATATCCTTCGCCAGATCATTCTTAATGCGGATGATCTCCACCTCACGCATCAGGATCCCCGTCAATATGGAAAAGCGTTCCCGCACTGATATAGCNCCCAATATCTTCTGTTTATCATACAGGGCCATAGGCATATTAATGGTGACACTGTCCAGAAGCTTCCCCAGCTCCATTCCCTCTTCCACCTGATCCTGCACAGCCTTTCCCACTTTGGGGAAACAGGAACTGTAAGCGTCCAGCGACTCTTTGACCGTTCTGGTCATTGCCTCTTCGTCCTTCTCACCGATATCCGACTTGTCATCCTTTTCATATGACACAGACGTCATAATCCCGTTTTCTGTCTGAGAAAGCTCATGGACACTGGCTCTGGAAATACCCTCCACCAACACGCGGAGTATTTGTCCCGACAACTTACTGACCTGTCTGATCAACGTGACCGTTCCCACATCGTAAACCCCTTCACGCGTGCAGGTATCCTCCTTCGGATTCTTCTGGGTCACGACAAACAGCCTCTGATCTTTCAGCATAGCCTGCTCCACAGAGGCGGCAGCGGAACTTCTGCTCAGATCAAAATGGATCACCATTCCCGGCAGGATCGTAAGATCCCTGAGCGTCACCGCCGGAAGTGTATCCCTCAACTCTTCCATAATAAAATCATTCCTTTACCCGAACTTGCCAGAAACGCCGCCAAGGTTCTGGCGACGTTTATCAGCTTACATGACCGGCTTGCCCGATCTATTATTTTGCCTGTAACAATCTGTCTCTGTATCTCACAAGCGGTTTTTCGTCTCCGTCCACCGCTTTTTTGGTCAGAATACATTCTGCAATGTTGTCATCCGATGGAATCTCATACATGACATCCATCATGACCTTCTCTACAATTGAACGCAGTCCTCTCGCTCCGGTCTTTCTCTCGTGGGCAAGCTTGGCAATCTCTATCACTGCATCCTCCTCCACCGAGAGCTTCACCTCGTCAAAGGCAAAGAGCTTTTTATACTGCTTGATGAGCGCATTTTTCGGCTCCTTCAGGATGCGNACCAACGCCTCCTGATCCAGACCGTCCAGCGCCACCGTCACCGGCACACGCCCGATAAACTCCGGGATCAGACCGAACTTCATGAGATCCTGGGGCGTCACTTCCTTTAAGATCGCNCCGATCTCCTTACCGCTCTTCTCCGTCACCTGGGCGTTAAAACCGATGGAATGTCGATCCAGCCGCTCCTCCACGATCTTCTCCAGACCGTCAAACGCNCCGCCGCAGATAAAGAGAATATTGGATGTATCAATCTGCAAAAGCTCCTGATGAGGGTGTTTTCTGCCTCCCTGCGGCGGTACACTTGCCACCGTACCTTCGATGATCTTTAAGAGCGCCTGCTGCACACCCTCTCCGGAAACATCTCTGGTAATGGAAACATTTTCCCCTTTCTTCGTGATCTTATCCACTTCATCAATATAGATGATGCCATACTGCGCCCGGTCAATGTCATAATCCGCCGCCTGGATCAGCTTTAAGAGGATATTCTCCACATCCTCGCCCACATAGCCTGCCTCCGTCAGCGTCGTTGCATCCGCGATGGCAAAGGGGACATTGATGATCTTGGCCAAAGTCTGCGCCAGATAGGTCTTACCGGAACCGGTGGGCCCTATCATAATGATATTGCTCTTNTGCAGCTCCACCTCATCCTCATCNTCCTTGGGTGCCATCACNCGCTTNTANTGATTNTAGACGGACACCGCCATNACCTTCTTGGCTTCCTCNTGNCCGATCACATATTCGTCGAGNAAANTCTTGATNTCCACCGGNTTTANGAGATTGATCTCCATCTCCTCAATTTCCGGTTCNTCCTCNTACTCCTCCTCTATGATGTCCGCNCAGATATCCACGCACTCNTCACAGATNTAGACGCCGCCGGGNCCNGCNATCATCTTCNTGACCTGNTCCTGCGTCTTATTACAAAAAGAACATCTCACTTTTTCCTCAGAAATCTTTCCTGCCATTTTAAAACCTTTCCTGCATCNAAATAAGATTCCTATGACTGCCCTTCNGTGCTGGCATGACTGGTTATAATGCGNTCAATCAGTCCATAGGCAAGCGCTTCCTCCGCGCTCTTCCAGTTATCTCTCTCCGTGTCAGCCATGATCACTTCAAAATCCTGGCCTGTATTCTCTGCCATGATCCTGGCCATCTTTTCCTTCGTCGCCAGAATATGCTTNGCCGTGATCTCTATCTCGGTAGCCTGGCCCTGTGCGCCGCCTGCNGGCTGATGGATCATGATCTCTGCATTGGGCAGAGCCATTCTTTTACCCTTCGTGCCGCCTGCGAGAAGGAAAGCACCCATACTTGCCGCCATACCGATGCACACGGTAGATACATCACACTTGATAAACTGCATGGTATCATAGATCGCCATACCGGCCGTGATCACACCGCCGGGGCTGTTGATGTAGAGATTGATGTCCTTCTCAGGATCCTCCGACTCCAAAAAGAGGAGCTGCGCCACGATCACGCTGGCACTGGCATCATTTACCTCTTCACCGAGGAAAATGATCCTCTCCTTCAACAATCTTGAATAAATATCGTAAGAACGTTCCCCTTTGGACGTTTGCTCAATGACATAAGGGATTAAAGCCATGTTACACCTCCATCACAACCTTTGATTATTCCTTATCTTCTTTCTCTTCCTTACTTGCCTTCTTAGTCTTAGCCGCCTTGCTTTCCTTTGCATTCTCCGCAATGAACTCCGCTGCCTTTCTCACTGCCAGATCCTGCAGGATGCTCTTCTTTTCCCGTTCTCCCATCAGATCCTTGACCTTGTCGATCTCCATCTGATAAACCTCAGCCATNGTCTTTAATTCTTCCTCGTAGTCCTCCTCAGTGGCTTCGATNTTCTCCGCCTTTGCCACTGCCTCCAGCACGAGTCTGGTGCGGATCCGCTCCTCCGCCTGAGGTTTCACCTGCTCTGTCATCTGCTGATAGTTTGTACCGGTAAACTGGAAGTACTGCTCCATGGAAAGGCCCTGCATGGTGATACGCTGTGCGAACTCATCCACCATCTGCTTCTGCTGCGTCTGTAACATAGCCTCGGGAATCTCCATCTCAGAATCCTCCACCACAGCCTTTAAAGCAGCCTCTTCCTTGGCATTCTTAGCGTCCTTTATCTTCTTCTCTTCCAGATTTTTCTTNACATCCTCACGGTACTCNGCCAGCGTATCAAACTCAGAGATATCGCTTGCAAACTCNTCATTCAGCTCCGGAAGCTCNTTCTCCTTGATCTCTNTGACCGTNCACTTGAAGACAGCTTCCTTACCCTGCAGATGCTCCGCCTGATAGTCCTCGGGGAAGGTAACCTTNACCTCANNCTCTTTGCCCACNTCTGCNCCTANCAGCTGTTCCTCGAAACCGGGGATAAAAGCTCCCGATCCGATGGTAAGAGGGTAATTCTCTCCCTTACCGCCCTCAAAAGCCTCGCCGTCCACNAAGCCTTCAAAATCCAGTATGGTCATATCGCCGTCCTTTACCGGNCGATCATCNACTGTGATAGTTCTCGCGTTATTCTCACGCTCTCTGTTAAGCGCCTCGTCNATCTCCTCATCCGTCACGGCTGTGTCGATCTTATCAACCTTCACACCCTTATATTTTCCCAGCTTCACCTCCGGCTTGAGCGCTACCGTCGCCGTGAAGATAAAAGGCTTGCCTGACTCGATCTGTACCACCTCGATCTGGGGAGAGGATACGATATCCTCCTCGCAGGCATCCAATGCCTCATCGTATGCATCGGGAATCAAAAGATTTGCCGCNTCCTCATAAAACACCTCTTTGCCGTACATTCTCTCCACCATCTGGCGGGGCACCTTGCCCTTCCGAAAGCCCGGTACGCTGATCCGGCTCTTCTGCTTCTGATATGCCTTCTCGACCGCTTTCTCAAATGCTTCCGCATCCGCCTCGATCGTCAGCTTCGCCATGTTCTTCTCTAATTTCTCCACCTGTAAACTCATGCTATGGGTTCCTCCTTCAATTCCTCTGCTAGCTGCCCGCTCTTTTATCCCGAAACTCTCTCGAACTTCCAGCTGCAGTCACCAAGACATTATAGCACAGGATGCCGGAAAATACTAGCTTTTTTTCCGCCACTTATTNGCGCAAAAAGACACCCCGCCTGTCAAAACAAGCGAGGTGTCCCTTTTCTGTTACCTGTTACTTCATCTGCTCTTCCTGCTTCTTGATCATTCTACGAACCATCTCACCACCGATGGAGCCTGCCTCTTTGGAAGTCAGGTCNCCATTGTAGCCGCTCTTCAGGTTTACACCCAGCTCAGACGCAACCTCAGTCTTGAAACGATCCATAGCNGCCTTTGCCTCAGGAACTTCTACTCTATTCGTCTTGTTGCTTGCCATTTCTTTTCACCTCCGAAATACGTTTGAATCTTCTGATTCTTTATCTATATTGAGACAAGCGCATTCGCCGTGCGCTTGTCCNNGNCTTTCGCCTTTTCGGAAGCACACTTTGTTTGCGGCTTATCTTGATGTTAGTATGTTCGGATGAAAAGTTTTTATTATGGTAGTTTTTAACAGTTAAAAACAATTTTCTCCGCCATCGCCTCGGCTGCCTCTTTCCCCTGTAATTTCTCCAGAATGGCCAGTCCGAAGGGAACCGCTGCACCCATGCCGCGGCCGGTGATGATGCTGCCGTCGATCACCGCGGGAACCATACACACCTCTGCGCCCTCCAGATGATCCTCAAAGGTGGGGAAGGAGCACGCCTTTTTCCCCTGTAAATGTCCACGGTGTCCCAGAATGCTGGGTGCAGCGCAGATCGCCGCCACGATCTTGTCGGCTTTTACGAAAGTGTCCACCTGCTCCATCAACGCCTCACATGCCTCCAGATTCTTCGTCCCCGGCATGCCGCCCGGAAGCACCAGCATGTCCAGCGCCTCGAAGTCCACCTCCGCAAGCATTCTGTCCATCTCCACCGTCACGCCGTGGGAGCCGGTGACGCTCTTTTCTTCCATAATAGAGACCATCTCNATCTCTTCCCCGGCGCGCCGCAGAATATCCACTACGGTCAAAGCCTCGATCTCCTCATAGCCTGTTCCAAAAAAAATTGCCGCTTTGCTCATATTGTAATCTCCTCCTTCTCTATTTCTCCCTTTTCCTTTTTGCCATATTAATCACCTAATCTTAAATATCCAGCAACTTTGTTAACCAATTCAGCAACTTCTATACTCCCATCATTTAAAATAGAAATATATCTTTCTATATTATATAATTATATGCCATTTTCAATAAGCACACAATCCCGAAAAAGGCNCTGCTCTCTATTATACGTTTTTCGGTCTCGCGATAAAATNTACTCCCGTGGTAATCAGCACGGAGGCTGCAATCGCCGAAAAAACTGACACCACTTTGGGTGCATCTCCGTATACGTCATGAAATATGAAATATATTTCTCCGAACACGATTCCCATCATCCCCCAATGTACNANAGGGAAAGCNTAAAATCCGTTTCTNGCATCGTCCTTTTTCTGATCCGCNATATAGGAGAGAAGGATCAAAACAATCGTTTCGATTGCCCAAAACGCCCAATGGAAGAGGTTATCGTCTGCCAGATTCTCATAAATGCCTAAACAATAACCGGCAAGTACCTCCATTGCCACTTTCACTACGATAAAGGTAAANATGGTTCCCGGAACNTGGTTTGTCACCTTTCTGCAGACGATCAGCAGAGAATAATACAGCATAAAAATGATCACGGCCTTCCCGACATAGAGCCAAAGCTGCTCTTTATTAGAAAAAATAAAATCTGTGTTCTTTTCCACATACNGTATATTCAGCCAGATGATCGCCGCTTGCGCAAGCAGAGGAATCCCTNCCATAAGCAGTCCGCTCAAGTAATGGCAGGTCAGGATATTTCGTGACTTTANCGGAAATATGCGCAGTACTTCTGTGCGGTTTTGGGTCTCCTGTACCAGCAGCCTGACTGCCTGTGCAATGAATGCCGCTATCACGGTCATCAACACCATAGGTTCCAAAGATACATACGGGATTTCATCCATACAGGCTCTGCNCGGATCAAACAGATCCGGATGGGTATTCCAAAGTTCCCTCAGGTATTCCGCACGTTCTGTGTAATCCTCCAGGTGAAATAATTTATGATACGAGCCATATACATTAGTCAACAAATAAATTACCAGCAATGTCATGACTACCATCATAACGCCCCAGTAAAACCGATCTCTTTTGAATATTTTTTTCAAATCACCCATTNTGAAGTCCTCCCTCTGTTTGAACGTCATTCACCCTTCCTCTTCCCTGCATATAAATTTTCTTTAAAAGCATATAAATCTCTTCCAGTGTGATCTGCTGCCCGGAATAATCTTCGATGCCCAGTTTCTTCAATATGCGTTCGCTCTCCTCCCGCTCTCCCACGGTGTAAAACTCTGATAAGTCTCCGATCCTGGATGCTTCATGAATGGTCATGGCAAACCGTTTGTCATCGGCTGCCTCCTGCGGCAGAATACCCTTCCATTTCTGCACGCTTTCCATGAACTCATCCACGGATTTTTGTGCGAAAGNCTCTCCCGCCTCCATCATGGTCACGCTGTCGCACATGCGCTCCACATCTGCAAGATCATGCCCGGAGAAAAGGACTCCGATCTGCTCTCTTTCCACTTCTTCGATCAGAATATCGCGGAACATTGCTTTGCTCTCCGCATCCATACCGCTCTCCGGTTCGTCCATGATCAAATACGCCGGCTGCTGCGCAATTGCTAAGATAAAGTTCANTTTTGACCTCTGTCCCTTGGACAAGGTACCTATGTTCTTTTTCGGATTGATGCCAAAGCGTTTCACCATATCATCAAACTTCTCTCTGGAAAACGTGTCGTAGAAGTTCTGATAGTATGNTGCCATTCCTGCCACAGAATAGATGTTAATAAAATCAAGCTGCTCCGACACATACGCCACCTTTGCCTTCACTTCCGGATTATCATAGATATCCTTTTCATCATACTGTACCGTTCCCTGCGCAGGTTTATAGATCCCTGCAGCGCATTTCAGCAAAGTGGTCTTGCCGGCTCCGTTGGAACCGATCAGGCCATGAATCTCACCCCGATGAATACATAGGTCAATCCCATGAATAACCGGCCGGTTATTGTAGCCTTTATGTAAGTTCTTTATCTCTAACATCTGCTTATCTTTCCTTTCTGAAAATTTCTGCCATAGCTTTAGATGGAAGAATAGATTTCCTTTACCAGATTTACCACATCCGCCTCGGAATGACCCGTACGTTTCAGTTCGATGATTTCGCTCTGAATCCGCTTACGAATCTTCTCCAGTTCCTCCATATTTGGTTCCATGCTCGGCATAGTCGCTATAAAAGTCCCTTTTGCCCGGATGGTCTCAATCACTTTCTGGCGTTCCAACTCCTGATACGCCTTCGCCACGGTGGACGGTGTGATGTCCAGAGCCTGTGCCATCTTCCGTACGGAAGGAATCGCGTCTCCCGGACTTAAATGCCCTTTGATGACCAGCAGTTTGATCTGTTCAATGATCTGCTCATAGAGCGGTTTTTTGCTGCGATAATCCAGTTCAAACAAATAATCACCTCCTCATCCTATTCGTTTATATCATTCTGTATCATTTGTATTATCTGTATTGCTTTATGTAGTNCAGTTATTGTATAGTAATTTTCGGTATATGTCAACAAAATTTGAATATTTATTGTCTATCAGGAAAAATGAAGAAATAAATATACCAACTGAAATTTAAAGCTTGATTGCTTTCGTAGCAATGGAAGAGTTAATATATTTATCCAATACACTCCCACCTATGTCCTCATAAAAACCAATAATGGCAAACCCTGCTTCTATTTGTCCTTGTATCTGGTCTTCTAACGTATGGCTCCAAATATACCCATCTTTTTCGGCAATTTCCTTTATTTCCGGATTATCTATATGTTCAATATCTGCATAAGGTATGGTATTTTCTACACTTAATACACCTTTTTCTAATTTACCGACATCAAAAATATATTCTATCGGATTCCCAAAGCCNGCCAATAGCAGACCATTCTTTTTAAGTACCCTTGCGCATTCTTTCCATACAGGTCTTACATCGTTGATGTATCCGTTTGACCACGGATGAATTATACAATCGAAACTTTCATCTGCAAACACAGATAAGTCCTGCATATTTCCCTGAACTGTTTTAATTCGAAGATTGTCTCTGTCTGCAGCAAACTCGTCCTTCTCTAACTGCTTTTTACTGTTGTCAAATACCGTTACATCCGCTCCCAAAGCTGCAAGTATGGGGCCCTGCTGTCCTCCGCCGCTCGCCAGGCACAAAACTTTTTTATCGTCCANTCTGTCCGGAAACCAATCTTTTGGTACGGGTTTTGCAGGGGTTAAGACAATACTCCATATTCCTTTTCTNGCTTGACTNATCATTTCACTTGTAACGGGAATAGACCATACGTCATTATTCTCAGCACGGTCATCCCATATTTTACTATTATCTTCAATATAGCTCATTTTAGTCTCCTTAAAATTCAAATTTGTTGACTGTATTTCGTCTTTACAATTTACTTGAATAACCCCACTGGATATGATATATTATAGACACATAGGGAAAACAACCGCCCACAAGGTGGTTGACCNTTGNNAAAAGATAGAAACTCCACCCTCGCAACTGGCCAAGTATACAAGGGTGGTTTTTCTATGCCTATCGCTAGGACTTGAAAAACGCTACTGACTTATCAAAATGATTAAGGTCAGCAATGCAAGAATGAACATTCCGAAAGACATAAGGTCTCTGAAATCATATTTCATCCGCACCACCTCCCATCTTTTGTAATAGGAGGTCAACACCTTGCAGTGACGCGATTGTTCCCGTAAATCAACCTTTCCATATATCGAGCAATTTAGCAATCATTTATAGTACACTTTTTGTCAATTAAACGACTGCATGTTTATATTGTTCAATGCTATACAAACGGGAATTTACCTTATTCAACAATCCAATCAATTAAATGCTGTATATGTATTTTCATAGTATCCAAGCATGGAACAGGACTTACTTCATCGTTAAGCAAAAGAGGCAATTCCGTACAGCCTAATATAATAGCTTCAATACTTTCTTCTTCCGTCATACGCTTTATAATCTTTTGAAAACCTTCTAACGTTTCCTTTCTTATAATACCAAGTTCTAATTCCGAAGATATTTTACAATTTATATATTCCATTTCCTCCGCAGTTGGAATAATAATTTCAATATCGCTATTATAAAAAGGTTTCTTAAAAAAGTCATCTGTCATAGTAAAAATAGTCCCAAGCAATCCTACCCTACGTTTATTCAATCGAATTGCCTCATCCCTTGTAACTTCGACAATGCTGACTAACGGAACCGTGGACTGTTCTTTTAATCTATCAAATACAATGTGTGGAGTATTTGCTGATAACGCTACAAAATCAGCACCACTTTTTATAAGGCTTTTGATCGCCTGCATTAGATAATCAGTCAATTCATCATATTTTTGCTCATTGCATAGTCTCAAAACATCAAATACGTTTACACTTTCAATCGTTAGATTCGGGAAGAATTTTTCCCCAAGTCTGTTCTGCACTCCATAAACAATATCATGATAATAAGGAATCGTTGACTCTGGGCCCATTCCTCCAACCAATCCTAATTTCTTCATAGTATAATCCTTTCAAATCCCTAT
>JAAUZN010000067.1 GCA_014804565.1 Lachnospiraceae bacterium | reverse complement strand
ATTCATGCCGATATCCTTTACAGAACAAGGAGTTCGCTGTGCAACAGGGATATGGCCATATCGANACGCACAAATATGAATCCAAGGAGGGATTATCGCAATCTATGCAAATGAATGGTATTATAAAGTGGAAGCGGTTATGGCGGTCANCCCGGTAACGAAGATTNCTTCTGAAGACAAAAATCGCCAGTCCAAGCAGAACCCGTCCAAANCCTTCGCTAAGAAGTTCTTTTCCGAAGTATTGGANGAGGCATANGAGAAGGAAAANAGTCGAAATATCGAAGTCCAGACTTCCGGATACACGAGAAACGCTCTTCCTTTTCAGAATTTTGTAAATTTACGGGAATATTCTTAGAATTGCAAAAAATACAAAAGAAATCAGAAAGCTCAGAGCGTCCGNTCTGAGCTTTTTGATTTNTNNNTTNCGNATATTGNTTTTGATNGACGATACCTAAATNATNTAATNTGCCGNCTTCTGCTCNTGCCATTCCACCAGATCCGCNAGCGTCACCTNATCNACCACCTNGCTGATNGCCTGATNNAACATCTGCCACAGCCGCAGNGTGACACANCCCTCCTGTCTCTCGCANAGNTTGACCTCNTNCTCCAGACAGGNCACCGGNGCAAGGGANCCTTCCGTCAANCGCANNATCATGCCCACCGTGTACTGTNCCGGTTTNTTCACCAGATGATANCCNCCCTGNGGNCCTCTGATACTCCTTACANATCCCGCTTTATTCANNGTGGAAATGATCTGTTCCAGATANTTCTCCGAGATCTCCTGTCTCGCCGCGATNTCCCGGATCCNGNTCGGTTCTCCGGTNTCATGNATCGCCAGATCCAGCATCAGCCTGAGCGCATATCTTCCCTTTGTCGAAATNTTCATACTCCCCTGCTCCTTCTCTTATCCATAANGNTTATATTCNACTGTATTCCTATCATNTTAATATAGATTATAAGAANGTTATACTANGAAAGGAGCAGCCTGTCAAGTTCTCANCGATAAGTGATCCCCGCNCCCACATGNGGCGATATGGCGCTGTACGCCGCATCCGCCACAAATAATCCGATCGCCAGCAGNCCAAGNCCCGNCTTAAGCTTTGTCGGCACCCGTCGATACAGCGCAAAAAAGAGCGGACTGACCGCCCACACCAGTAGCATTCCTCCGATGCCAAAAAGCACACTGCTCAGGAGACATATTCTGCCATGCAGATGAAACGGCATANCGCTGTAGTCCCACCATTTGACTCCCCAGGCCGATTCCAGATACCATCCCGCCGCATACTCCAACAGAGTGCACAACAGCATGGAGGATAGGAATACCAATCCCGGGCGGCTGCGCCATCTATGAAACAATAGTTCCAGAAGCACGGCGCCCATCCCATAAATAGGCAGCCAGGGACCCGTCAGGAAGCCTCGATTGACGTAGCTTTCATCCTTAAAAAGATACAGGGCGCATTCCCACAGCCATCCGAAAACAGCCGCCAGAAAAAAGAGCCACACATAGTACATAAAATCAATCCTGTTTTTAACCAAATGAGACATTTTCTGCTTTTACACTTTCCGAACTTTGTTTTATTTTGGTTAGTATAATGCAAATGTGTTGAAAATACACTCCAAAAAATTTCCATTTCCCCTTCAGAAAAAGCGCTCACAGGGCGATATATAAGATAAGAGGTGGATTGTGAGATCCCCAGAACAGGTAAACGGATTTACAATATTCGCAAGAGATGCTAAGGAGGGCGAAAAACATGAACAATATGAACGGTGTCGGCAGCTATAATGCAACGCAGAAGAATCTTTACACATCTTCCGCACAGAGCAGAAGGACTGCTAAGACTGACGACAAAAAGACAGACAAGACCAAAAAGACAGAAAACAGCAATGTACAGCTGAGCGATAAGGCAAAGGCTCTTCTGCAGGAGTTAAAGAAAACCTACAGCAACATGGACTTCTTTGTAGCTGATTACGAGACCGACGAGGAGGCTTCCGAGTACCTCTCCCGCGGCACGAAGGATTACAGCGTGCTGATCGATCCCGAAGAGCTGGAGCGTATGGCAAATGATGAAGATGTGAAGAAGCAGAATCTTTCTCTTCTGGATGAGGCCGTAGGCAAGCTTGACGAGATCAAGACAGAATTAAAGGAGACAGGCCGCGAGGATGAAGTGGTATCTCTCGGCGTATCCATCGGTAAGGATGGTCAGGTATCCTATTTCGCAGAGCTTGAGAAAGCCGGCGAGCGTCAGAAAGAATTCGTGGATAAGATGCGCGAAGATAAAAAAGAAGCTGCCAAGGAGGCTGCTGACGCTGAGAAAGCTGAGCGATATAACAGGCCTAATAATCGNGATCCGTACAATTTCGAGCACAGCAAACGGACTACCCTCTCCGCAGACAGCGCGGATGATCTGCTGAAGATGATCCAGAACTTTGACTGGGACAGCGTCAAGGAAGAGACCACGATTCCCATGCCGGGCAAAAATTTTGATTTTACCGTCTGAGTACAAAGAAAACAAAGAAAACCGCTTCTTATCTACATGATAAGGAGCGGCTTTTTATTTTGCTCTATTTAAAATCTCTTGATCTTCTTTGTGGTGTTCTTCTCGAACTCCGTATCCCGCAGCTTGAGACTGACTACCCTCTTGTACAGGGGTGCATTCTCATTGTACTCATCAATGATCTTCTGGACTTCCGCGCCCACATCCTTGATCTTTTTCTTGGAAGCGTACTCCAGATCCGGAAATACNTCCGCCTCGATCACNCCGTCCTTNTCNCNCACCAGNATCTCCTGCACGAGACGNGCCGCTGCCNATCTTATTNTCCANTTCCTCNGGNGANACNTTCTCNCCGTTTGGCGTNATGATCAGATTCTTCTTNCNGCCNGTGAGGAAGAGGAANCCATCCTCGTCCACATANCCTAAGTCTCCTGTNNNNAGCCANCCGTCCACCANTGTNTCNGCAGTTTCCTCCGGCATCTTNTANTAGCCNTGCATNACGCTTGTGCCCTTCACCCAGAGCTCCTCGTCCACCACCTTCACNTNNCAGTTNGGNATACACTTNCCNATGGAGCCNTCTTTTTTATCATTGGGTGAATTGTTGCTGATAACAGGNGCACACTCCGTCATGCCNTANCCCTGCAGGATCGTGATGCCGTATTTCTCAAACCGTTTCAGATAATCCGGATTCAGGTACGCACCGCCGCTGCATATGGTGTGAAACTGCTTGCCGAAAACCTTCGCTTTNACAAGGGGCGCGGGAATCCAGTCCGTCTCCTCCAGCTTCTTGGCAAAGGTCTCGATCATAAGGGGCACCATGAGAATGATATTCGGCTCAAACAGCTTGATATTCTTTAACACCCGAAGCAGGGAATCGTTGATACAGATCACCGCCCCGATGGAAGTCCCCTTCAGGATATCCATGCTCAGNCAGTANGCNTGNTGGATCGGCAGCACAGAGAGCAAGACAATTCCCGGCTCAAAGCCCATGTCAAGNGCTGTGGCATTCTCCGCCAGATTTCTGTGGGTCAGCATCACGCCCTTGCTCTTNCCCGTGGTNCCNGAGGTAAACATGATCGTCGCCAGATCNTCNGGNNCNGGANTGTGAGAAAAGCCCGGCTCCTGCTCATTCAAAAATGTNTCAAAAAGAACTGCTCCCCCGGGAAGCTCCCCTTCNGCATCNGCCTGTCCGGTGGCAATCCAATATTTCAACTTGGGNCACTTCTCCACAGCCATCTGNGCCATAGCNGCCCTTGCCTTATCGTACACCAGCACGGTCACATCCGCCCGGTCCACCAGCTCNCACAGNTCCTCCGCAGGCAGNTTGGCATCCAGNGGNACCGCCACGCTGCCGCTGTTNACCGTGCCNTAGTAGGACACGATCCAGGCATANGAATTATCCCCCACNATNGCGATGTGGCTGCCCTGCTCTCCCAGCTTGGCAAGCGCCGCGGAAAACCGCTCGCTGTCCTCCCGAAGCTGCGTGTAAGTCTTTGCCTCCACCACAGTTTCCTTTTTACCGCCGCTCTTCTCCCGCTTCGCCTTNTAGCGNACNGCNTCCTGNGNNCCGTACTGCTCNGNNGNCNTGACNANCAGTTCCCTGATTGTGCTNCTCATAACATTCATATATTTNCCCTCCGCATNGNACTTATGTCAACCGATCTGCCGACACAATCGGCCTTCGCACCGAGTTTGCGTCAAACAGCGCGCAGACACAAATCTCGTGCTTGAAAATTTTTAATTTTNAANCGNNTCNANATACTCNACAGCCTCCTGTACNGTACGGATNNCNGCNGCNNNCTCCTCNTCGATCTCCACGTCNAANGTGTCCTCCACCTCGCCCAGCATGCTCATNAANTCAAAGGAAGAAAANCCCAGATCCTCCATNAACCGNGACTCCGGCTTGATNTCCTCCTTCTTGACCTCCACATAGTTCGTAATGATTTCTGCCAACTGATCAAACATGTTATGTTAACCTCTCTTTCTTATATCAATTTTATGATATCTCCGATCTTCAGCGTCGGATTCTCAATTCCCTTAAACATGATCTTACACATATAGTAATAGAACCGCTCCAGTGTCTCCCGGCTCACAGCCGCCACCTGATGCTCAAAGTTGAAATCCAGACCGTTATCATCAGGACGGTGCATCACCGTCAGATACATCGCCTGGGTGGTCGCCCCGTTGGCATACCACTTCGTCTTATAGCGGATATCCCCCAGATCCTCCAACCCTTTCTCTCTCAGAGTCAAAGGCTGATAGGTCAGGGACATAGGCTCATAAGTCGCACCCTGAGGCGTATTGTACAGCTTACTCCTGTAAGCAAAATATTCTACGGGATTATAGTTGGTGTGGCGGAAGATCTCATTCTGACCGTTTCGGATTGCCAAAATGCCATCCATAAAGCTCTGCTCCTTCGTAATGATCGTCCGAAACGGGAAGGAGTGGATCCTGGTGCCGCCGGACTTTTTCTCCAGAAGCGTAGCGCGTCTTGCGTAAGCCACATTGATGGACACATCGTCGTTATCGTTCATCTTCTGCAGATAAGTACGGATACCCATGATCAAAAGACACTGCAGAGAGACATGCTGCTCCTCACAGAAGCGCATGAGCCTCTGGGTCGGCTCCTCCTCCAGATGAAAGATGTCCAGCGCCGAATCCACCTGACGAGTCGCGGAAAATGCCGCCCGGGTTCCCGGGAATTTCTTCCGCGCTTCCTCTAACTGTCCCGGCCCCTCGATGCCGTTAAAGATCGGCTCCGACTCCCCGATCAGCTTCTGAAAATATTCCCTGTCTCTGGCCTGCGCCTTACTTCCCGCCTCATAAGCCAGATCCTTCTCCAGCTGTTCGATATAGGAGCGCATATCCAGCGGATAAGCGATCCCCTCAAACATGGNGTTACAGTAAAGCTCNATCACATCCCGCAAAAANCAGATGAGGGACTGGGCNTCCATCAGCATNTGATCNCCCAGCACATAAAGCCCNTCGCAGCCGTCCGGTGTCTTGATCATCACCACCCGGTTCATGGGNCTGTCCTCTCTCNCAAAGGGCACTCTGGTCCAGGCNGTCATGATCTCTGCCGCCTCCTCCATGGTCTTGCCNGTAAAGTCCACATANTCAATATCCCGCTCTTCCTTNTCTGCCANATACTGATACCACTGCTCCTCCTTCTTGTCNTAGGCGAAGCGCACCCGCATNGACTCACAGCGCTCNTANGCCTTGTAGATNGCCTCNNTTANCACTGNCTTGTCCANCTCATACTCNATGGTCAGACTGGTGCCGATNTTGACGACCNCCTTCTTCGGNCAGAAANNNANANANNAAATATGAAACTTCTGCGCCACCGTAAAGGGATAAGTCTTGTGNCCATATCTTGTCTTCATAAATATTTTCCCCTCTCTCNGCAAANCTGTCAATCCATTGTCTGCTCTATAAACTGTGTCANCGCGNTCTCATAGCTNTCCATATCCTTNTAATANCTCTCCGCNTGNGCCGCNCCNGCCACGATCAGCTTACTCTTGGGCGAAGCNCAGTGCTCATACATCTCATCACACATACTGCAGGGCACGAANGTATCCAGCTCGCCATGGATAAANAGGATCGGCACGNNNGCCTTCTCCACCTCCCGTCTGGCATTNCACTCATCCATGCCGTANCCNGCNAGNCGCCNGTTNACCATNTCCGCCCCCGGNATCACCGGAAACGCNGGCAGATGATACATNGAGTGCAGCACATGGGTNAACACTTCCTTGGGNGAAGTAAANCCGCAGTCCGCAACGATTCCCTTTACCTGCTCCGGCAGNGTCAGTCCGCTCAGCATCAGAAGCGTCGCCGCCCCCATGGAAGTGCCGTGCAGAAGNATCTCCACATCNNTNCCAAGCTCCCCGATCACCCAGTTGATCCATACCAGGGCGTCCCGCCTGTCAGGNCATCCGAANCCCACATATTCTCCCTCGCTCANGCCGTGNGCCCTNGCNTCGGGCAGNAGCATGGCAAAATTCCTNTTCTGGTAATAATCTGACAANCCGATGTAATCCGACATTCCCTGGCTGGTATAGCCNTGNAAGCAGATCACGATCCTTTTCCTCCTCTGGCCTGCTGCCAGCATGGGAAAATAGGTTCCGTGAAGCTTCAATCCATCAAAGCTTTCCTGCCACACGTCGCTGTGGGGCCTGTCTAACATCGCCTCCTTGCGCTTCTCGATNAAAGGCATGTACTGATTCCAGTCCGTACCGGACATCTTCATGGTNCNCTCNGTCTTNGCCCGGCTCCGNTTCATNGTCCNTCCNTAAAAGTAGGCGATCTCTCCGCCGCAGGCNGCCGCCGCNATACCCAGCCCNGCCGCNGCNTTNANCAGAAGTNTNCCGCCCTTTCCNGTCNTTTTTCTCATTTCTTCTNCGCCGCNTTCTTTGCNTCCTTNTTCATCTGCTTCTGTNTTGCCTCGATNATNTCCTTNANGCGAAGCGCCTTGTCAATNNTGCCTTCCACCTTAAGCTTCTGGGTCGTGAACGCCCAAATGGGATCCAGCTCGCCCTCCGCGATCTTCACAAGCACGTCCGGAGCACAGATAAATCTGGCATCCCTGTCGTAATANTCNTAAGGCTCCACGTAAAGTACGCCGTCCTTTACCTCCACATAGAAAGCGCCGCCCGCCTCCTCGTCCTCGATGTTAAATTCAAAAGCCAGATGCTCCTGGATATCACTCACATCCGCGCCCATAAATCTTCCCTTAATGTCATAAAAAAAATCTGCGTATGTCATTTTGTTCCTCCCTTTTTTCGACCAATGGTCAATTTGTACTTCCTAATCATAGCACCCCTTTCGACCGGCGGTCAACNACTTTGTATCATAAATTTTANCAGATGTATAGGAAAAAGAAACGATTGCAATAAAACNGCAGCTATGCTACAATTTTTGCATCATNAACCCNTTAAAAATCAAAGGAGAGATCACATGCGAAAAAGTATCAAAATCATTGTCGGTGCTCTGGTGGCTGTCACTTTACTGGCCGTTGTGCTGTCCAGCTTNCTCACCACCGCNAATATTCTCGATATGAAAGCCTCGGAAGAATTTAACATTGAGGTGAACGCGCTCNTNCAGAGAGCNCAGAAAGCGGAAGTAGCGCANTATAAATGGGTCACNAATCTCAGCCATGCTCTGTATAACGGCGAGGAGTTTACCGGCAGTACCGATCCCACCGGCTGTGTGCTGGGACAATGGCTTTACGGCGAGCCGGGCACAGACGATGCCGCCATTCTCGATCTGCGAAACCAGCTGGAACCGTTACATAAGGAGCTGCACGAGTCAGCCATTTATGTCTTAGAGCTTGCAGAGACAGATCCGGAGCAGGCGCTGTCCTATTATNGNGATACGATCCTGGAGAACCTGGGNGTTANTGTAGGGCTTTTGGATCAGGTCGTGGAACGGGGCACGGCTCTCAACGAAACCAGCACGGAGAATATGCAGCAGACTGTTTCGTCCATGCATCTGGTCACCGCCGTCAGCCTTTTTGTGACACTGTTCTTCCTGCTGATCCTGGTGGGCTATATCCTGCGGCGTGTGGTGAAACCCATCCTTACCCTCACGAAAAAGACCCAGCCTTTACAGGAAGGCCGNATGNANCTGGAACTCGATTACNATGCAAAAGACGAGATCGGCGATCTGTCCCAGACNCTNAANCAGTCCATAGANCAGACCAGCAANTATATCGAGGATATCAACCNNATTATGAGCCAGCTTTCCGCAGGNAATTTCGATGTATCGGCCTCCGTGCCCTTTNTCGGTGATTTCCGGTCGATCTCAGATTCGATNGACAGCTTTACCANTTCCCTCTCCGCNGTCATGGCGAATATTCAGGAGGTGGAACNCAAGGTGTTCGGACANGCGAAAAGTCTNTCGGACGGNTCCCAGGCTCTGGCGCAGGGCGCCACCGAACAGGCCAGNGCNGTGGAAGAGCTTTCNGCTACNCTGGATGATCTGTCCAGAAGCGCCAAGCAGAATATCCAGACAGCCGCCGAGATGCGNGACAATGCNCAGCTCACCGGCGANCAGGTAAACACAAGCAGTGAACAGGTGGAAGTGCTCATCAGCGCCATGCAGGATATCAGCAGCACATCCGAGCAGATTGAAAAGATCATTGCCACCATNGANAATATCGCTTTCCAGACAAACATCCTTGCATTGAACGCCGCTGTGGAAGCCAGCCGGGCAGGTGAGGCCGGAAGNGGATTTGCNGTGGTAGCCGGAGAGGTNCGCAATCTTGCCGGGCAGTCCGATCAGGCTGCGAAAGCNACNAAAGAGCTCATTGAAAATTCTGTACGGGCGGCAGCGCGCGGCAATCAGATCGTCAATGAGGTTTCCGATTCCCTGCAGAAAACACTCACGCTGGTCATGGAGTCCAACTCTGCCATCAACGCCTTTACGGANGCCGTACAGGCGGAAGCNACTTCNATTTCGCAGGTGGCCGAGGCCGTTGGNCAGATTTCCAACGTGGTGCAGTCAAATACTGCCAACAGCGAGGAGTCCGCTGCTGTCAGCGCAGAGCTGTTTGAACAGGTCAATCTGCTGCGAAGCCAGACCAGCGCTTTCCGGCTGAAAAAATCGTCGCTCCGCAGCGACGATTAAGAGAATGCTCCGCATTCTCCTTCGAGGTTTTACACTGTGGCAATTTTNGATATAATAAAATAACGGCTGTCTTTCTTTCAGGGGGCAGCCGTTTTTCCTATAGAGCAAGGTAAGGAGAATTTACATCATGGCAGACCCGAAGAAATACGACCGGATCCTGGATGCGNTGGANCAGCTTCTGATCGANAGTAACATAGANAATATCNCGGTGAGCGATATCGCCGCCAAAGCCGGGATCGGCAAGGGCAGCATCTATTACTATTTTCCCTCGAAGGAGGCGATCCTGGACGCACTGATCCAGCGAAACTATGAAAAGCCCTTAAGGACTGCCAAGGATCTGGCGGATCAGACAGATATCCCGCCCTTTACGCGCATGGCCATGCTGTTTCAGGCCTGCCGCAGCTCCGCTGCCGNCTTNTTNAAACAGGACANNGNAAAAAANAGNGCNGNNACNCTNCAGGAATCNGCCTANCTNNACCANAAATANTTAAACTATATGNTNTCNGAGNTNAAACCAAANCTNNCNAANATCATCNGNCAGGGNATTGCCGCCGGNGANATCCANTTNGANTANCCGGAGGCNCTGGCGGANATNGNNNTGATCGTNCTTGGNNTCAAGCTGAACAACACCTTTCTCTCCGCNNCNCCCGAAGANTGNGANTACACNATCCGNGGNCTGATNGCTCTGCTNGAACAGGGCACNGGNNTCCCNGAGGGAACCCTGAATTATCTGCACTTTACAGAGAAATAATACTAGAATCCGTTTTACATTAAAAACGAAAGGACTGTGTGATCATGTATAAGGACAACACCNNCGGGCGGCTGACTCTGCCCACAGATGTNGANATGGTNGAGGAGACCATACNNCTCAAGGAACTTCTGGGNGCNGACGCTCTGCGGGACTGCGACGGCACCGATATGCCGAAGGCTCTTCTGTCTCAGGACGCCAAAATCTACGCCACCTACTACACCACCAGAAAGGACAATGCCTGGGCCGAGGCGAATCCCGACGAGATCCAGCAGGAATATCTGATCAGCGACCGGGTGACTGCCAGAGATACCACCCTCCGCATCCGCCTGATGAAAGGCTTTCACACCCAGCAGCTCAAGGTCAACACCATCGACGATCCGAAGCGCTGGTGGGAGGTGATCGACAGGACCACCGGCGAGATCGTTTCCACGGATCACTGGCGTTACGACGAAAGCACCGGCGAGGTGGAGATCGACTCGATTCCCTATCATCAGTACACGGTGAGCTTTCTTGCCTTTCTGATCTGGGATCCGGTGCATATGTACAATTTCATCACCAACGACTGGAAGGATGCGCCCCACCAGCTCACCTATGACGTGCGCCAGCCTAAGACTCAGGCCTATGTGAAGGAGAAATTAAAACGCTGGTGTGAGGAGAACCCTGATGTGGACGTGGTGCGCTTCACCACCTTCTTCCATCAGTTCACCCTGACCTTCGANGACCAGAAGNGGGAAAAATTCGTGGAGTGGTTCGGCTACAGCGCCAGNGTCAGNCCTTANATNTTAGAGCAGTTTGAAAAATGGGCNGGNTACCCTTTCCGCCCGGAATATATNGTGGACGAGGGNTACCACAATTCCATCTTCCGNATCCCNTCNAAGGANTTTCTGGACTTTATAGAGTTNCAGCAGATCGAGGTGAGCAAGCTGGCGAAGGAGCTGGTGGATATCGTGCACAGCTACGGCAAGGAAGCCATGATGTTTTTAGGCGACCACTGGATCGGCACAGAGCCCTTCGGCAAATANTTNGCNNACATCGGNCTNGANGCGGTGGTTGGCTCCGTGGGCGACGGNGTGACCCTGCGCATGATCTCNGACATTCAGGGCGTAACCTANACGGAGGGNAGACTCCTNCCCTACTTCTTCCCNGATGTGTTCACCGNGGGCGGNGANCCCATCGGAGAAGCCCAGGATAACTGGCTGAAAGCCCGCCGCGCGATTCTGCGCTCCCCTCTGGACCGGATCGGCTACGGCGGCTATCTGAAGCTGGCAAACGAGTGGCCCGGCTTTATTGACCAGGTAAGTCATCTNGTGGAGGAATTTCGCCAGATNCATNCCAATATGCAGGNNTCCAANGCCTACACCGCTCCNTTCAANGTNGCNGTNCTGAACAGCTGGGGNAANCTGCGNCGCTGGATGGCAAATCAGGTGCACCACGCCCTCTGGTATCGTGAGATCTACTCCTATGTCGGTGTGATCGAGGCTTTGAGCGGCATGCCCATAGANGTGGAATTTATCACCTTTGANGAAATGAAGCAGGGAATCGATCCNGCCATCCGGGTCATCATCAACGCCGGGGACGCCTACACCGCCTTCAGCGGCGGCGATCACTGGAAAGATGCGGATTTGGTCTGCGCCCTGCGGCGCTTTGTGGACGAGGGCGGCGGCTTCATCGGCGTGGGCGAGCCCACCGCCTGTCAGTATCAGGGACGCTTCTTCCAGCTGAGCGATGTGCTGGGTGTGGACAGAGAACTGGGCTTCTCCATGAGCACTGACAAATATAATGAATTGAACAGAGAACACTTTATTCTGGAGGATGTGAAAGGCGATATTGACTTTGGCGAGGGCAAGAGCCGCATCTACGCTCAGGGAGAGCACTATCAGATCCTTGACATGGACGGTAAGTACAGCCGCCTGGTGGTAAACGAGTACGGCAAGGGCCGCAGCGTCTATTTCACAGGTCTGCCCTACTCCCCGCAAAACTGTCGTATCCTGCTGCGCGCCATCTACTACGCGGCGCACCGGGAGGAGGAAATGAAGAAATACTACGTCTCGGACGTGGAGACAGAGATCGCTGTGTTTGAAAAGACGGGAAGGATCGCNGTNATCAACAACACCAANGAACCNANGGANACGGATCTCTATATNGAGGGNGCNNTGAANGCCCATCTGTCTCTNGCTCCCATGGAATTAAAATGGATNGAAATAAATAAAAGACGGAGGAACTGCAATGCCAATGAATCCTGCCTTTGAGACAATAGACGAAGCTATCTCGGCCTTTACTCTGGAGGGCGTGCTGCGGGAAAAAGCCCCCTACGGAAACGGCCATATCAACGACACCTTTCTGCTCACCTGCGGCACTGCAAAAGGCGAAAAAAAATACATCCTGCAGCGGATGAATCACAGTATCTTTCAAGACCCTGCAGCGCTCATGGAAAATGTGGCAAGCGTCACCGCCTATCTGCAAAAGAATATCCTTGCCAGAGGCGGCGATCCTGCTAGGGAAACCTTAAGCGTCATAAAGACCAGAAGCGGAGCGAATTACTACGAGGACAGTTTACATAACTTCTGGCGCGTCTTTCTTTTTATTGATGATACCTTCTGTCTGGAGAAGGTGGAGAACGCCCGGGATTTCCATGACTGCGCGGTAGCCTTCGGCGGCTTTCAAAGACAACTTGCAGACTATCCGGCGGACACCCTGCATGAGACCATCCCCCGCTTCCATCATACGCCCTCCCGCTTTCAGGCTTTTCAGAAAGCGGTAGCTGAGGATCCCCTGGGACGGGCCAGCAGCGTGCAGGCGGAGATCGACTTTGCTCTTCGGCGGGAGGCGGACACTCATGTCCTCACGGATCTTCTGGAGAAGGGCGGCCTGCCTCTTCGGGTGACCCACAATGACACCAAATTAAACAATATTCTTTTTGACACTGCCACCAGAAAGGCGCTGTGTATCATAGATCTGGACACCGTAATGCCGGGTCTGTCCCTCTACGACTTCGGAGACTCCATCCGTACCGGCGCCAGCACCGGCGCAGAGGATGAGACAGATCTGTCCAAAGTCACGCTTGATCTGTCCCTGTTTGAGACCTTCACCGAAGGATTCCTAAAAGGCTCCCAGGGCAGCCTCACCGACCGGGAGATCGAGTTTCTTCCCATGGGCGCGAAGCTGATGACCTTCGAGTGCGGCATCCGCTTTCTGGCGGACTTCCTTGTGGGGGATTCTTATTTCAAGATTCACCGGGAAAACCATAATCTGGACCGAACAAGAACCCAGTTTAAACTGGTGGCAGATATGGAAAGGAAGTGGAAAGACATGGCAGAGATTGTTAGACGATTCAGCTAACCGCCCTATCCGTCATGAAGACTCTGTCAACTCAAACATATGCTTAAAATAGGTTCCCTTAAACGCCGTATAGCTGCCTCGCGATATCGGTATCACTGCGTTGTGAACCGTGATAACTTCCGTCTTTGAAAATCGCTCTACATTGCTTAAGTTCACAATATAGCTGCGATGGCAGCAGCAAAATCCGTTTTCCGGTGAAAAAATTTCCGCACATTTTGAGAACAGTTCACGGATCGCGATCGTCCTGTCATTTGAAAAATGGACCAGAACCTGCTTGTTCTGTGCCTCCAGATAGTCCACATCGGCGATATCAATTCTCTGAAAGCCATCAGCCGTTTTTGCAGTAAAGAAGTTTTCAGATTGCCTGAATGTTTTCAAAAAATCATCCAGTACAAGGAATAACTTTGCCGCATCAACAGGTTTTATCAGGTAATTAAGGGCTTTTACCTCATAGGAATCGACAGCAAATTCCCTGGACGAGGTAAGAAAAACAATAGGAACCGTCTGATTTGTATTCCTGAGTTCTCTGGCCGTATCGATGCCGCTCAATAACGGCATGATCACATCTAAGATGATCAGATCCATACACTCGCTCTTCTGGGCGTCTATCAGATCGTCTCCATTCATAAAACGATAAAGGGTAAGCTTGATCTCCCTTTCCTTCGCCCATTTTTCCAACATCGGACAGATGGCATCTATAAAATGTATTTCGTCATCACAGACCGCTATCTTCATCATGTCACCTCTAAATAATGATTCTTAAAACAAAGGAATGGTCAGTCGCCGAAAAATGGCACTGCCCGTTTAATTGCTCCACATAGTATACAATGCTCTTCACTCCAATGCCATGCCCCTTTTTGCCGGAAGTGGGGACACCGTCGACAAATCTCGGAATTTTCACAATCGGATTCTCTATTTCCAGAAGAAGATGGTCTTTCTTCTCGCAAACAGAAAGGCTTATCCACTTCTCTTCCATATCCATTTCCTCTAATGCGTGCATGGAATTTTCCAAAGCGTTGGATAAAATAGTGCCAATCGCCATATCCGGGCAAGGAAGCGCGCCCTCTCCCACAGAAATATCACATTTTAATGCAATTCCCTTCTCAGCAAACCATGTCTGATAAATAGAAATCACAGAATTGATTATTTCATTTTTGCAGTAAGTCATGATCGTCGTATCATCATTAGAATCTCCGATCGCCTCAATATAGTCGATCGCCTTCTCCACGTTATCATTTTGAAGCTGTATCAAAATGATATTTAAATGATGCCGCATGTCATGCCTTAATATAGAGAGCTTTTGCTTGCTGCGTTTTACCTGCTTGATTTCCTTTTGGATAGAGAGAAACTGCATTTCCATCAGATCACTGTACCGCTTCATCTCCTGTCTTTTCTCATATTCCCGGAAATAGACGATCAGGAAAACAAGGTACGAGATACAAAAGACAAATCCCATAAATTCAACCAGTACTTTATTACCGGAATAAAGCAGGCCGGTAAGCTTGGCAAAGAAATAGTCAAAAAGATAATATACCGTGGGAAGAAAGCCTATGATATAAAGCTCCCGAGTATCTCTGGCAAAGATGATTTCCGTGGTATGACATACATATCTGCACAACAGAAAAAAGACGATCACTGTGATCACACTTTGTGAAACATAATAACTCCACTCTTCGCCCGTAATCATCCATACCAATAATCCGATCCAATTGCTCAACTGGCAGCAGAGATAAGCGGAAAACACAGAAATGCAGGATGAAACAACAGAATACTTATAATATAGAACTAAAGATACGATCAACATCAGATGGAGAATGATCACATATTGATCGTTAATTGCCCTGCCCATCAGACGAAGGACAACCATATATAAAATTCCTTCACAGAGAGCCAGCAAAAACAACGTAAGGATATTTTTCCGGTTCTGCTTCACCCCTAAAAAGAACGCGGAGATATAAAAACCGAATAAAATAGCGATCGTATAATATGTAAATGATAAAACCTTTAGCAGCATCGATCAATTCTTCCTGTTTTTCCTGTCTTACTGCAATTCTAACATTTCACCTTCTAAATGTAAATGAACGGCATTTGCAATTCACACCATATATTTACCACTCGCGCAAAATGTCAAAAAAGAGGGGAAAAATATGATTAGATAGATATAAATATTTTACCCTTGTACAACTTAAGACAGGAGGACAGCACCTATGAGTAAAATATGGGAGTTCTTTGATACGCTGGAGGAAATCGTCTATGTTTCGGATATAAACAACCATGAGCTGATATACATGAACAAAAAAGCGCTTCGTACATACGGTTTTCACTCCCTTGAAGAAATCACCCATAAAAAATGCTATGAAGTTCTTCAAAACTGTTCTGCTCCCTGCTCCATGTGTAACAATCACAAACTTAAGCAGGGATCTTTTATGGAATGGTGGTATTACAATCCTTTTCTTGAGCGGCAGGTAATGCTCAAGGATACCCTGGTGGAGGATGGCGGGAAGGAATACCGTATGGAGCTTGCCATTGACTCCGACAGACAGGAGCTGTTGGACAAACTGAAAGAAATGAGTTACTGCGACCAGCTTACCCGGATCGGAAACCGTCACGCCATGAACGAATACATTGACAATCTGCAGAACGAACAAAGTCTGGGAATCGTTTATTGTGACGTGACCGGACTGAAGCAGGTCAACGACCGGCAAGGGCACGCTTCCGGTGACAAACTGATCATCAATGCCTGTGAATGTCTGAAAAAGAACTTTGGCGAATACGGCCTGTTCCGCATAGGCGGTGATGAACTGTTAGCGCTCTGTATCGAGATCGATGAGTCCGCTCTGTGGCAGAGCGTGGAACAGTTAAAGCAGGACCTGCATACCAACTCCATACACATGGCCGTAGGAGGTCTGTGGAAAAAGGACAGCATAAACGGTGTGGACAAACTGATCGCAGAAGCGGAAAAGAAAATGTATGAAGATAAGGCCGCATACTATAAAAAATACGGTTTCGACAGGCGGCACTCCTGGGAAACCGTTGCNAACTGGNTGTGATCCNNCANNTNTTATGGTTATAAAAAGNCACTGGAGNATATGGTAATATAATAAACGAGAGGGGATAANNATAANATGAAAAGATTNGCAAAANTAGTATCACTTNCACTNGTTGGCGCNATGGTATTTTCNANNCCNGTTATGGCAAAAGANGTAGGNGCTCCGGTTGCNGTTTATCTGGAGGAGCCNTCTGANATCGGCGTTCCTGNNATNACTGTTCNCGCTATTGACGAGGATAAANTGGTTNACGAGTATATGGCNAATGCNGTTACCGGNATCTGGGATATGGACAGNGTGATTCCNGTTGCACAGGGCGGAGACGTGATTCTTGANGGNCAGAAATCCAACGTNACATTCCCGGTTCTCAAACCNGANNTNTCTCGTGTGTATTCTGCTAANGANCTCGCTGCTTCTTTAGGCGGATCCGTATTAAATGTAATAAAGACTGAAACACATGTAGGCTTTGGTGTTGCAAACGTTAACTACTATATGCCGGGCATCACAGGTGCAGAGAATATTCATGTTTATACTTATAATGAGTCTACCAACACATGGGTTGAAGTTACCGTTACCGAAAAGAGAGCGGATCATGTTGTAGTGAATCTGACAGGTACCGGCGTGTTGGCGTTTATTGTAACACCGTAATGAATCTAAAATAACTGTAGTTTCCAGTGTCTTTTTATAACCATAATAAAAGAAACAAGGCTTTTGGCCACACTGCATGTGCCAAAAGCCTTTACTTTCGCTTTTATACCATCGTCATAAACCACTCTACTGTTTTAGGATCGTGGTGAGAGAAGAACAAACTTTCTCCGCCGTCCAGCGCTTCCACTTTTGCCATCTCATCCGCTGTCAGTGTAAAATCAAACACATTGAAATTCTCCTCCATCCTTTCCTTATGCGTAGATTTTGGAATCACCACCACACCGCTCTGAATGAGAAAGCGTAAAACAGTCTGTGCCGCGGATTTACCGTGGTTCGCGCCGATTTCTTTCAGGACAGGATTATTAAAGTAATCGTTTTTTCCCTCCGCAAACGGCCCCCATGACTCAATCTGTGTACCGTTTTTCTTCATATATTCCTTCGCGATCTTCTGCTGCTGGAATACATGGGTCTCCACCTGGTTGACCGCCGGTTTGATCTCTGCAAAATGGTGGATATCAAGATATCTGTCAGGATAAAAGTTGGATACGCCGATTGCTCTTACCTTTCCTTCCTTGTAGGCTTCCTCCATCGCCCGGTAAGTTCCATAATAATCGCCAAACGGCTGGTGGATCAGCAGCAGGTCAATATAGGAAACCTGTAACTTCTTTAAAGAGTCCTCAATAGATGCTTGCGCTTTCTCATAGCCTGCATTGGTTATCCATACCTTGGTGGTTATAAAGAACTCTTCTCTCGGAAGTCCGCATTTTGCCAGAGCATTTCCTACCCCTTCCTCATTGCCGTACGCCTGTGCCGTATCAATGCTTCTGTATCCTATACTGATAGCATCCAGTACACACCTTTCCGTCTCCTCCGGTGGTGTCTGATAGACTCCGTATCCAAGCACAGGCATTTCTACTCCATTGTTTAATTTGACATATTCCATTTTCATACCTCCTGATATTCATATTTTGCATTCTCGTTTTCTTTTGATAATTGCATTTTACTTTTTTCTATCGAAAATGTACAATATAAATATCGGAATCTACATTTCATAAAATGAATACTGGCTAAGGAGACGCACTATGTTAGATTTAACCGAATTAGAACAGCTTACCGCCTTTGCAGACATGGGAACTTTATCTATGGCGGCAGAAAAACTTCATATCTCACAACCCACGATCACAAGGACAATGCAGCATCTGGAGGAGGTTTTCGGAGTATCTCTGTTTGTGAGAGGGAAAAATAAGATCACACTCAACGATACGGGCTTAAAGGCGGTAGAACAGGCAAGACAACTCCTATCGGCGGCGGATAACGCTTTAAGAACTGTAAGAGCATTTGATAAAAGTCTGCGCACCATCACCATCAGTTCCTGTGCGCCTGCCCCTCTATGGTATGTGCTTCCCGTCCTTTCCTCCGCATATCCCGATATGACGATTGCATCCTCCATAAAGAGCATGCCTGCCATCTGTGAAGACCTTGATTCAGGATTCTGCCAGCTGGCGATTCTGCCACAAAATGTACAGTACGAGCATTACGTAAATATCCCTTTTCTGAAAGAAAATCTGTCGGTCTGTGTACCGGCCTCCCATGCCCTTTCAGAGAGGTCTTCCGTAACATTTTCTGAGCTGAACGGGTTTAATTTCCTACTCAAATCAGAAATCGGATTTTGGGATGAAATGTGCCGACTTCAAATGCCCGCCTCCAAATTTTTAGTACAGAAAGACCAATTTGAATTTGAAGAACTGGTCAGGGAATCTTCACTGCCCTGCTTTACAACAAATCTTGCGAAGGATGAACAAAACCTTCTGGCAGACAGAATCAAAATTCCTGTGACCGATTCGGAAGCGAATGTAACTTACTATCTGGCCTGCCATTCTCAGGTGAGAGCATTTGACAGCCTTTACTTTTATAATACCTGCCTGTGATGCAAAATAAACGGCCGTTTTCTCCGCCTCAGGTCTTAATACATCAGACTCTTTCGCATAAGTCGCGATTGCCTTCGGGCTTGACCTGCCCGACTTCTTTATCACAGCGTATCACTTTAATCATGTATCATCATTTTTATGATTGGATGCTTTTGCTCCGGCGCGTTTTGTATCGTTTTTGGCATAGAGCGGATACGGATTGCTGCTTTCATAGCTGTTCTTTCTTTATCATGTTGCAAATCCTGCATACTGTGTCATGTACAGTTCATAATATTTACCTTTTTTTGCAAGCAACGCCGCATGATTGCCGCTCTCCACAATCTCACCGTGGTCCATAACAACAATAAGATCGGAATCCCGGATTGTTGACAAGCGATGTGCGATTACAATGCTGGTACGCCCCTGCATAATACGCTGCAT
>JAAUZN010000066.1 GCA_014804565.1 Lachnospiraceae bacterium | reverse complement strand
GGGGAGTAAAACGGGATTAAAAGACAGGAGAAGGGACATATGAAAAAACAGAAGAAGTTAGGCATAATGGCGCAGCTTGTGATGTTGTGTGTCATCCCTATGGTTGTCATGGTAGCGGCGATTACCGTATATGCCATCAGTACCATACGGAATCAGGTGCAGGAAGCGACTATGGATGGACTGGAAGATCTGTGTCAGAGTGTGTATGCGGCTTACGATGCGCTGGATTCTGGCGCTTACTGGATGGACGGAGACACACTGTATAAAGGAGAGTATTGTGTTTCGGAGCATGATGAAGTCATCGACGGCTTTACACAGGGAAGAGCCGTGGATGTGACGATTTTCTACGGAGATACCAGACGGGCCACCTCTCTGCGCGATAAGTCCACCGGCGAGCGTATTCTCGGCACCAAAGCCAGCGATGAGGTTATTCAGACAGTTATAAACGAAGGGAAGACCTTTGAGTCCTCTGATGTTGTCATAAACGGTGAGCGATACTATGCTTTCTATATGCCTGTTTTTGACGACAGCGGTAAAAATACTGGCATGGTATTTGCTGGTAAGCCGGCCACCGAGGCTGCTTCCCGGATCAACCAGAGTTGTATGATGATTCTGGGGATCGCTGTGTTGATTCTTGTTGTGGCATTAATAGTCTGCATCATAATTGCCGGCGCCATTGCACGTGTGATCGTGCAGACAGAAAGTCTTGTGTCTTCTCTGGCACAGGGTGACCTGCAGCTGGAAGTAAACGCGAGACTCTTAAAGAGAACCGATGAGATCGGTGTTATGGGTCGTGCCGTACAGCGGCTCTTGGATGAGTTACAGAAGATCATCGGCAGTATCAAACAGAATACAAGCACCCTGATGAAGCAGGGTGATACATTGGAGTCCATGGCCTCCCAGACTTCGTCTACAGCGGACGAGATCAGTACCGCTGTGGAGGATATCTCCAAGGGCGCTGTGTCCATGGCTGAGGATATTGAATCTGCTACCGGACAGGTGGCCAATATGGGTGAGATCATCGAGAGGATCGTGGAGAGTGTCGGAGAGCTGGATGAGCTGTCCAGACAGATGCATGAGGCGGATATAGCATCCTCCAAGATTATCAATGAATTGAGCGAATCCAACGATAAAACTACTGAGGCGATCAAAAAGATCGAAGTCTCCGTACATACCACCAACGAATCGGTTACCCGGATTCAGGATGCAGTCAATCTCATCGCTTCTATTGCCAGCGAGACAAGCCTGCTTGCTCTGAATGCGAGCATCGAGGCAGCCAGAGCAGGAGAAGCCGGCCGTGGTTTTGCCGTGGTGGCGACACAGATCTCCAAGCTGTCTGAAGATTCCGCGCAGTCCACGAAGACGATCGAGGATATCATTCATCAGCTGACGGCGGATTCCGAGACTTCCGTACAGATCATGAACGAAGTGAATGAGATCATTCTGGAGCAGCAGCAGAAGCTGGTACAGACCAAGGAGAAATTCAATGATGTGAGCAGCGGTATCGAAGACTCCAGAAAGGAATCTCAGCTGATCAATGAGCAGGCCGGTCAGTGCGATACCGAGAGAGGCAAGGTTGTAGATGTGATCCAGAATCTGTCCGCAGTATCCCAGGAGAATGCGGCATCCACAGAAGAGACCACCGCTTCCATGCAGGAATTGAATGCAACCATCAATCTGCTGGCAGAAGCTGCAGGCGAGTTGAAAGAGATGGCAAAGATTCTGGAGGAAGAAGTTTCCTTCTTCAAGCTTTAAGAGAGAGATTCCGTCAGATGGCGGTTTTCAGAAAGAGAGACCCTATGGTCTCTCTTTTTTTATGCGCAGACCCGTGCATAGAAATTTTATCTTGACAGCGCATCAGTCATTGTATTATAATATGAACAAATAAACATATGTTGAATTAAAATTGAGAGGAGGAATGCTCGTGGACGGAATGGATACGGAGAAGACTGTCAATGAACTGGCAGAGCTTTTTAAAATTTTCGGGGATCCTACCCGGATCCGGATCCTGTATGCAATGCTGGATACAGAGCGCTGTGTCAACGACATTGCCGGGCTTTTGGATATGAGTCAGTCCTCCGTCAGCCATCAGCTGCGGATCCTGAAAGCCTCCAAGCTTGTGAAGAGCAGGCGGGAGGGGAAGCTGGTGTTTTATGCACCGGACGACGATCATGTCCGCGCTATCCTCAACATGGGTATGGAACACATTAGGGAAGGAGAAAACAATGACTAAAACTTACAAGATCGAGGTAGACTGCGCTAACTGTGCAGAGAAGATGCAGGAAGCTGCAAAAAAAACAGAAGGGGTAGCAGAGGCTACAGTCAGCTTTATGACCCAAAAAATGAAGGTTGAATTTGCGGATGGCGCAGACGAAAAAAGCGTTATGAAACAGGTGCTGAAGGCATGTAAAAAAGTGGAACCTGACTGTGAGATCGAGCTTTGATCTGTGTCAGATAAGCGAATCACATAGTAATGCAGCAGAGCCAGACAGAGCGTCCGGCTCTGTTTTCGTATGGGCGGGTACTCGATTTTTTGCCTGAAAAGGTTGACGAAAGGGGCGGAAATCATTACTATGTTTAAATAGGGTTTATTATATTATGGAGGAAACTGGCTTGAAAAAATACAAGATCATGGGCGTCTGCCTGTTCCTTATTTTTCTGCTCACGGCATGCGGTGAAGACGAGGCGCTTACGGCCTATCAGGAGGATATGAACACCTTTTTCGAGAGGGCGGCACAGTACAATGAAAATATGAACGCTATAGACCGCAACTCGGATACCGCCATGACAGAACTTTTAGGCTATCTGGATGCACTGGCGGAGGATATTGAGTGGATGGCAGAACTGGAGGTGCCGGAGCAGTTTTCGGCGGCGGAGAGTCTTGCCGATGAAGCAGCTGAAAACATGAAGCAGGCCGTGGATCTTTTCCACGCAGCCTATGACGGCGATACCTACGATGACGGCTCCGCACAGGCTGCTCTGGAGTACTATAACAGAGCCAATATACGGATTCAGTACATCATTGTCATTCTGCACGGGGAAATTCCCGAAGGGGAAGGCGTTACCTACACGGAGGAAAACGCGCTCCTCGGCGGCGGCTATCTGAATCAGNGTGATGACGAAAGCGGCGATGACGGAGAAGCGGAGNATACGCCGGAGGATGACTTTGATACGGATGACACGGTTTTCTATGAAGAGCCGGAGGAGAGTGCGGAGTAAATGAACAAGCAGGAGTTCCATGCATTATTAAAAGACAGNCNCATCTTTTTAGACGGGGCGACAGGATCTAATTTACAGAAGAAGGGTATGCCCACAGGGGTGTGTCCGGAGCAGTGGATCCTGGAGCATAAAGAGGTGATGATGGAGCTGCAGAGAGCTTTCGTCTCGGCTGGCAGCAACATTGTCTATGCCCCTACCTTTACGGCAAACCGGATCAAATTAAAGGAGTANGGTCTGGANGGTGANATCCGCAGAATGAACCACGAGCTGGTTGCGGTTTCCAGAGAAGCCGTGAACGGGCATGCCTATGTGGCGGGTGATCTTACCATGACGGGGGAGCAGCTTACCCCCATCGGGAAGATGGATTTTGAGGAACTGATCGAAGTATATAAAGANCAGATCCGGTATCTGGTGGAGGCCGGTGTGGATCTGTTGGTGATAGAGACCATGATGAGCCTGCAGGAGACCAGAGCGGCGGTGATCGCCGCGAAGGAGGTCTGTGATCTGGCTGTGATGGCGACCCTCACCTTTGANGCGGACGGCAGAACCCTCTTTGGTACGGATGCGGCCACTGCGGCTATCGTGTTAGAAGGGCTCGGCGTGGCGGCNGTNGGNACAAACTGTTCCACGGGGCCTGACAAAATGGTGGAGGTGNTACGCCGCATGGCGGAGGTGACCACGATCCCCATCATCGCAAAACCCAATGCCGGACTTCCGGCTCTGGATAGCGATGGTAATACGNTTTATGATATGGAGGCCGATGTTTTCGGCGACTGTATGCGGGATATCGTTTCCGCNGGCGCTTCCATTATCGGNGGCTGCTGCGGCACCACCCCGGATTATATCCGTACGGCGAAGGAAGCCGTGGGCGATATGCCGATCTGCCGCAGGGAGAGATCNGNCAAGCGTTTTCTGACCAGTGAACGGCAGACTATCGCCTTTGATCTGGCGGATAATTTTATCATCGTGGGAGAGCGCATNAATCCCACCGGCAAAAAGAAATTGCAGGNGGCGCTGAAGGAAGGCTCCATGGAGCTTGTGACAGAGTTTGCGCAGGCGCAGGAGGATTGTGGTGCCGGAATCCTGGATGTCAATATGGGCATGAGCGGCATCGATGAGAAGAGCATGATGTTGAAGGCCATAGAGACCGTGGGCAATGTCACAAGCCTGCCNTTNTCCATCGATTCCAGCCANGTGGAGGTTCTGGAAGCGGCTCTCAGNAGATATCCGGGCCGGGCGCTGATCAACTCGATCTCCGGCGAAACGGCAAAGACGGACGCTCTGCTTGCCATTGCAAAAAAATATGGCGCTATGTTCATCCTGCTTCCCCTGTCGGATGCGGGTCTGCCGAAGGATCTGGCGGAAAAGATCGCCATTATTGAGNAGATTCTGGAAAAAGCCTACGCAATGGGCTTCACAAAAGAAGATATCGTGGTGGATGGGCTGGTGGCTACCGTAGGCGCCAATAAAAACGCCGCGCTGGAAACGCTGGAGACGATCCGCTACTGTAAGGAGAACGGTCTGGCTACGATCTGCGGACTCTCCAATATTTCCTTCGGTCTGCCGGANCGTGGTTTTGTGAATACNGCATTTCTTACCATGGCCATCAGAGAGGGNCTTACCATGGCCATCGCCAATCCCTCTCAGGAGCTCCTGGTAAGCTGTGCTTTTGCCTCTGATCTTTTGTTAAATAAAAAGGGGGCCGATACCCGCTANATTCANCTGATGGATGCCCTGCGGGAACAGCGGGAGGCGCTGGGGGAAGCTGCAAAGCAGGAGACAGGGATTAGACTGACTCAGTCAACCAAAGAGAGTGTCCCCTTATCCGTGACGGATAAGCTTCACNCGGACGTTCTGAAAGGAAACAGCGAAGCTATTGTGGCAGATACGCAAAAAGCGCTGGAGGAAGGACATGAGGCGAAAGCGCTTTTAGATAATGTGCTCTTGCCTGCCATCAATGAGGTGGGAGAACTGTTTGACAAGGGCAAGTATTTTCTGCCCCAGCTGATCGCCAGTGCTGAGGCCATGAAAGCCTCTATCGAATATATGGAACCGATCCTGCTGCAGGCGCAGACATCGGAGAATATGCCAACNGTAGTGATCGCCACGGTGGAGGGCGATATNCACGATATCGGCAAAAATCTGGTGGCGCTGATGTTAAAAAATTACGGCTTTCAGGTGGTCGATCTGGGCAAGGATGTGCCCAAGGANAAGATCATAGAGGCCGCCAGAGAGCATAACGCTCAGGTGATCGCACTCTCGGCGNTGATGACAACCACCATGCAGCAGATGCGTCATGTCATNGATTATGCGAAGGAACAGCAGATGCCNGCCAAGATCATCGTGGGCGGTGCNGTGATCACNCAGGANTACGCNGATGAGATCGGCGCGGACGGTTATTCCAGAGATGCGGCGGATGCCGTCAAACTGACGAAAAAGATCTTAGGCATAGAAAAATAGNCAGTCCTTGTACGGGCAGACCATAAAACAGAACAGAAAGGATATCATATGATAGGTGCAGATGCGATTGTAAAATGTTTGGAAGCAGAGGGTGTAGAGTATGTGTTCGGCTACCCGGGTGTNGCCATATGCCCTTTTTATAACAGTATTCTGGAGTCCGATATCCGGACGATCCTGATCCGCACGGAGCAGAATGCGGCTCATGCGGCAAGCGGACTGGCAAGGGTTTCCGGAAAGGTGGGCGTGTGCGCGGTGACCTCCGGCCCCGGCGCTACCAATCTGATCACCGGTATCGCCACCGCCTTTGCGGACAGCATTCCTTTGGTGTGTATCACGGGACAGGTGAACAGTGAGCTGTTAGGCTCTGATGTGTTCCAGGAAGCGGATATCACGGGGGCAGTGGAGTCCTTTGTAAAGTACAGCTACCTGGTTAAGGATGCCTCGGATATTCCACAGATCTTTAAGGAAGCATTNCATNTGGCAAACACNGGCCGNAANGGNCCGGTGCTNATCGANGTNCCCATCGACATNCAGAANGCCCCTGTGGGGAAATTTAAATATCCGGACGANGTCAATATGCGNACCTACAAGCCCACNGTGAAGGGCAATATGGCGCAGATCAAGAAGGTGGCAAAAGAGTTGTCAAAGGCGAAGCGTCCTATCATCTGCGCCGGCGGCGGCGTTCTCTTAAGTCAGGCGGAAGGAGCACTGCGCTCCTTTGTGGAAAAATATCAGATTCCCGTGGTGTCTACCATGATGGGAATCGGTGCCATGCCCACAGAGCATCCGCTGTACTACGGCATGGTGGGAAACAACGGGAAACCCTGTGCAAATCGGGCCATGAACGAATCGGATCTGCTGCTCATGGTGGGGGCAAGAGTGGCTGACCGGGCGGTAAACCAGCCCGATCTGATCACNGAGAATAAAGTGCTTGTCCACATAGATGTNGATCCCGCTGANATCGGCAAGAANGTGGGACCGGCTATCCCGCTGGTGGGAGATGCGAGACATATCTTCGAGGATCTGGACGCGGAGGCGGAGTATTCCGATTATGAGGCGTGGATCCAGACCTTGAACCAGTATCGTGAGGCGATGAAACCGATCCGCAGGCCTAATCCCGATTATGTGGATCCGGCGGCCTTTATCACCATGCTCTCCGAAGCTATGGAGGAAGATGCGGTCTATGTGGCGGATGTGGGACAGAACCAGATCTGGTCCTGCGGTTATCATATCGTGAAGAAGGGACGTTTCCTCACCACCGGCGGCATGGGTACCATGGGCTATTCCATTCCGGCGGCCATGGGCGCAAAACTGGCAGACAGAAAACGTCAGGTGGTGGCGGTCTGCGGCGANGGNTCNTTCCAGATGTCCATGATGGAGCTTGCCACCATGCGGCAGTTNGNTGTGCCNGTNAANATCATNGTNNTGAAAAATAATTATCTGGGCATGGTGCGGCAATNCCAGCATTATAATTATGATGATAAGTATTCTGTGGTGGATCTGTCGGGAAGCCCGGATTTAGAGAAACTTTCCGAGGCATATGGCATTCGGTTTATGCGCCAGAAGACCATGGAAGGGATACAGGAGACGATCAGAGCTTTTTTGGAAAAGGACGAGTCGGTGCTCTTAGAATGCCTGATTGATCCCATGGATCTTGTTTAGTGACTGTGTGAGAAGATATCAATAGAAGAGGTGGAGGTTTATTCGAACGTGAAAAAAATATATTCCGTATTAGTAGAAAATCGATCCGGTGTGCTCTGTAAGGTAGCCGGTCTGTTTTCCAGAAGGTGTTTTAACATCGATTCCCTGGCGGTGGGTGAGACGGAGGATACCACGGTTTCCCGCATGACCATTGTGAGCAGCGGAGATGAGCGCACTATTGAGCAGATTGAAAAGCAGCTGAATAAGAAGATCGATGTGATCAAGGTAAAGACCTTTGATGAGCCGGAGAGCGTGAGCCGCGAGTTGATGCTGATGAAGGTAAAATACAACAAAAACAACAGGCGGGATATCATGGAGACCTGCGAGATCATGAATGCGGATATCGTGGATATGTCCCAGAATATGTTTATTATCCAAATCTGCGACAGGCCCGAAAGGGTACGGCTCTTTATCAGCATGATGAAGGGGATCAGTATCGTGGAGATGGCCCGCACGGGAACCCTTGCGCTGCAAAAGTGTCTGGAGGCTGAGGAGTAGGATGTCCCGAGGTTGACTTTTTCCCTTGAAGTTGCTACAATTAGTGACAGTGTTTGTGCCTTTTGGCCAGAAAAAGAAAGGTGTGACGGTATGCAGAAAAAAGTATTTCAGTTATTGGTAGACAATACATCAGGTGTTTTGAGCCGTATCGCAGGTCTCTTTTCCAGACGCGGCTACAATATCGACAGCATTACCGCAGGTGTGACGGCGGATCCCCGCTATACCCGTATCACCATTGCTACCTCCGGGGACGATGAGATCCTCGACCAGATTGAAAAGCAGGTGGCAAAGCTGGTGGATGTGCGTGATATCAAGGAGTTAAAGCCCGACGAGAGCGTGTACAGAGAACTTGTGCTGATCAAGGTGAAGGCTTCCGCCAAGGAGAGACAGGGTGTCATCGCAGTGGCGGATATCTTCCGTGCGAAGATCATCGACGTGGCGACGGAGAGTCTGGTCATCGAGCTGACCGGTAATCAGGATAAGATCGGCGCTTTCATCAGTCTGTTGGACGGTTATGAGATCCTGGAGCTTGCCAGAACCGGTATTACGGGCCTTGGCCGCGGTATGGATAACGTGACCTACTTAGAATAAGATCAGGTAATGAAAGGGATCTTCCCTTAAAATTATATAGTATGCTACAGTAAATCAATCAACAAACGGAGGAATTAAAAATGGCAAAAATTTTCTATCAGGAAGATTGTAACTTATCTCTCTTAGACGGTAAGACAATCGCAGTCATCGGCTACGGCAGCCAGGGACATGCTCACGCATTAAATGCGAAGGAGTCCGGTTGTCATGTGATCATCGGTCTCTACGAGGGATCCAAGTCCTGGGCAAAGGCTGAGGCACAGGGATTTGAGGTATATACGGCGGCAGAGGCTGCCAAGAAGGCAGATATCATCATGATTCTCATCAACGATGAGCTGCAGGCTGCTATGTACAAGAAGGATATTGAGCCCAACTTAGAGGCTGGCAATATGCTGATGTTCGCACACGGCTTCAACATTCACTTCGGTTGTATCGTACCGCCCAAGGATGTAGACGTGACCATGATCGCGCCCAAGGGCCCCGGACACACCGTAAGAAGCGAGTATCAGGCAGGCAAG
>JAAUZN010000065.1 GCA_014804565.1 Lachnospiraceae bacterium | reverse complement strand
TTTGTGCTTGGTAATGCCCGTATTTCTGCGCACATCCCGCTTAAACTCCTGCCGCCTGTGGATCTGTTTCGGATTCAGATGCATCATGTTGCGCGAAGTCAAGAAGAACACCACGAAATTGAGAAGGGATGCGCCGATGGCAAACTTCCCGTACACATTGGTGCCAAGAAACTGAAATACCAGCATCACCCCATAGATGATCCCCAGCCATTTCACCCGGATCGGAATGATAAACATGAGCAGCACCTGGGCATCCGGAAAGGTCGCCGCATACGCCAGAAAGATCGACATGTTGATATAGTAGGTGCTGAACATCATCGATATGACAGTAAAGTATTGCGCGGGTGCATCGATCGTCAGCACGGTGCCCGACAGGCTTGTCAGGAAAATCGTCGGCTTAAACAGGTAGCAGTAACCCATCAGAAGAAAGCTCCCCGCAATGGTGAAAAGCATTCCCTGAAACAGATAGACATTATATCGATAAGTGCCCCAGGTACGCTCCAGAGAAGTGCCGATGGAACAGTAAAAATACAACATGATCAGGGTAAGGAAAAGGCCCCCGCTGCTTGGCGGGATCAGGATCCATGTCACAAGCCGCCACACCTGTCCGTGCAGAATTGCATAGGGATTTAAGGTCAGATAGGACAGAAGCAGTCCGCTCCTGTCGATCAGCTGCAGCACATATCCCACCGCATAACAGATGACCAGTACAAAGGAAAGATTCCTGATCGCATATTTTCCGAATTTTCGTTCAAAAGGACTCATATCGCACTCTCCTTAAAAAATATATAATAGAATCCAAAATAGGATTCTATTATCAAAATGCTATTATATAATATAGCATCCCACATTTTAAAAGTAAACGACGCAGCTCAAAAAAACACTGTGTTACAAAAATTTTATAATTACTTACCGAAAACTTCATTTCTTTCTAAGAATTGGACGATTGCTTTTTGGAAAACAGTGTCGTATAATGACAAGGTATGCCGAAAAATACATTATAATAAGTAAAAAGGTAATTTTTTCATTTTTCATAAAGGAGTGAAGGAAAAATGTGTGATATGCAATATACGCTTGGCATTGACATCGGTTCCACCACTGTCAAGATCGCCATCTTAGACAACAGGCATCAGATACTCTTTTCCGACTACCAAAGACATTTTGCCAATATACAGGAAACACTTGCCGGGCTGCTTGAAAAGGCCCATGAAAGCCTCGGAGATCTCACGGTGCATCCCATGATCACCGGCTCCGGCGGCCTTACACTGGCCAACCATCTGCAGATTCCTTTCGTCCAGGAGGTGATCGCCGTATCTACCTCTCTGCAGACTCTTGCGCCCGTCACGGACGTGGCTATAGAGCTGGGAGGCGAGGATGCCAAGATCATCTATTTCGAGGGCGGCAACGTGGAGCAGCGCATGAACGGTATCTGCGCCGGTGGTACAGGCTCCTTCATCGACCAGATGGCCTCTCTCTTGCAGACCGATGCGGCAGGGCTGAATGAATATGCCAAAAACTATCACTCCCTCTACACCATAGCGGCACGCTGCGGTGTGTTCGCCAAGACCGACATCCAGCCCCTCATCAACGAGGGCGCCACGAAGGAGGATCTTTCCGCCTCTATCTTTCAGGCGGTGGTCAATCAGACCATCAGCGGTCTTGCCTGCGGAAAGCCGATCCGGGGACACGTGGCCTTTTTGGGCGGCCCGCTGCACTTTTTATCAGAGTTAAAGCAGTCCTTTATCCGCACCCTGAAGCTGGACGATGCCCATATCATTGATGCGGACAATTCCCACCTTTTCGCCGCTATCGGTTCTGCCCTGAACGCGAAAAAGGAGGTGAGCTATACCATGGAGGAGCTGACAGGGAAGCTTTCCTCCGACATCAAGATGGAATTTGAGGTGGAACGCATGGAGCCCCTCTTCGCCTCCCAGGCGGACTATGACGGCTTCTGCGCCCGCCATAACGCACACCATGTAGCAACAGGCGATCTGGCTTCCTACCGGGGCAACTGTTTTCTGGGAATCGACGCCGGCTCCACTACCACCAAGGTGGCCCTTGTGGGCGACGACGGCTCTCTGCTCTACTCTTTCTACAGCAGCAACGACGGTAGTCCCTTAAAGACCGCCATCCGTTCCCTGAAGGAGATCTACAGCCTGCTTCCGGACGGGGTAAAAATCGCCCGCTCCTGCTCCACCGGCTACGGTGAAGCTCTGATGAAGGCCGCCTTTTTGCTTGACGACGGTGAGGTGGAGACTGTGGCGCATTACAACGCCGCCGCCTTCTTCAACCCAGAAGTAGACTGCATCCTGGACATCGGCGGGCAGGATATGAAATGTATTAAGATCAAAAATCAGACGGTGGACAGCGTACAGCTGAACGAAGCCTGCTCTTCGGGCTGCGGTTCCTTCATCGAGACCTTCGCCAAGTCCTTAAACTACAGCGTAGAGTCTTTCGCAAGGACAGCTCTCTTTGCAGAGCATCCCATCGATCTGGGCACCCGCTGTACGGTCTTTATGAATTCCAAGGTCAAGCAGGCCCAGAAGGAGGGCGCTTCGGTCTCTGATATCTCCGCAGGACTGGCCTACTCCGTCATCAAAAATGCGCTTTTTAAGGTCATCAAGGTCTCCGACGCTTCGGAGCTTGGCAAAAATATTGTGGTACAGGGCGGCACCTTCTACAACGATGCGGTCCTCAGAAGCTTTGAAAAGATCGCGGACTGTGAAGCCATCCGTCCCGACATCGCCGGCATCATGGGTGCCTTCGGAGCGGCTCTGATCGCCAGAGAACGCTATGAGAAGGACTATCAGACATCTATGTTAAATCTGGAGCAGATCACCAATCTGCAGTTTGAGACCAGCATGGCGAAATGTAAGGGCTGTACCAACAACTGCCGCCTCACCATCAACAAATTTACGGGCGGCCGCCAATATATCTCCGGCAACCGCTGTGAGCGGGGTCTTGGCGGCACCAAAAAAGAGAACGGCGTACCCAATCTCTTCGATTATAAGCTGAAACGCTACTTCGCCTACGAGCCTTTGCCGGCAGATGAGGCAAAACGGGGCACCGTGGGCATTCCGAGAGTGTTAAACATGTACGAAAACTATCCTTTCTGGTTTACCTTCTTTACGAAACTGGGATTCCGGGTCATTCTCTCCCCGGTCTCCAACCGTAAGATTTATGAGCTCGGCATCGAGTCCATCCCCAGTGAGTCGGAGTGTTATCCCGCCAAGCTGGCGCACGGTCATGTTTCCTGGCTCATCAAGCAGAAAGTGAATTTTATCTTCTATCCCGCCCTCTTTTATGAGCGGGACGAGTTCCACGAGGCAAACAACCATTACAACTGCCCGATCGTGACCTCCTACTCCGAAAATATCAAAAATAATGTGGAGGAGATCGGCCGGGGTGAAGTGACCTTCCGCAATCCTTTTATGTCCTTCAAAAGCCTGCAGACTGTCACGGAGGCGCTGACCAGGGAGTTTCAGGAGCTTCCCGTAACAGATGTTATGAATGCAGCGGAGGCTGCCTGGGAAGAACTGGCTGCCGCCAGACAGGATATGCGGACAAAAGGCGAGGAAGTACTTCGCTATCTGGAAGAAAATCACAAGCGCGGCATCGTGCTGGCAGGGCGCCCTTACCATATCGACCCGGAGATCAACCACGGTATTCCCGAGCTGATCACCTCCTACGATATCGCCGTGCTGACTGAGGATTCCGTTTCCCATCTGGCGGCTCCGGAGCGCCCGCTGATCGTCTCCGACCAGTGGATGTACCACTCCCGCCTCTACGCGGCGGCAAGCTATGTAAAAACCCGGGACGACCTGGATCTGATCCAGTTAAACTCCTTTGGCTGCGGTCTGGACGCGGTCACCACGGATCAGGTGAACGACATCCTCACAGGCTCTGACAAGATCTATACCTGCTTAAAGATTGACGAAGTCAACAACTTGGGCGCAGCCAGAATCCGTATCCGCTCCCTGCTCTCCGCCATCAAGGTCAGAGAACAGAAAGCGAAGCAGCGCACCATCCGCTCCAGCGCCATCACCAAGGNGGCTTTTACGGAACAGATGCGCAAGGACTATACGATCCTCTGTCCCCAGATGTCGCCCATTCACTTTGAGATCATGGAGGCCGCTTTCAACGCCTGCGGCTACCATTTTGAAGTGCTTGATAACGACAACCGGCAGGCCGTGGATGTAGGTTTGAAATATGTAAATAATGACGCATGTTATCCTTCCCTGATCGTGGTGGGACAGATCATGGATGCTCTTCTGTCGGGCAAATATGACCTGAATAAGGTGGCGATCGTCATGAGCCAGACCGGCGGCGGCTGCCGTGCCACGAACTATGTGGGCTTTATCAGACGGGCACTGGAAAAAGCCGATATGGCACAGATTCCTGTGATCTCCCTGAATCTGGGCGGCATAGAGAGCAACCCCGGCTTCCATCTGAACGCCGACTTACTGATCCGCGCTGCCTACAGTGCGCTGTTTGGCGACATCTTCATGCGCTGCGTCTATCGTATGCGGCCCTATGAGAAGGAGCCCGGCTCGGTGGATGCCCTGCACGCTCAGTGGTTAGAGCGCTGCCGCAGCTTTGTCTCCAAAAAGCATATGAATTATCTGACCTTCCAAAAGATGTGCCGCCAGATCATAAAAGACTTTGATGCCATCCCCATTGACGAAGAAGTTAAGAAGCCCCGAGTGGGCATCGTGGGCGAGATCCTGGTAAAATTTGCCCCCACTGCCAACAATCATCTGGTGGAGCTTCTGGAAAAAGAGGACGCGGAAGCTGTGGTGCCGGATCTTCTGGACTTTATGTTCTACTGCTTCTACAATCAGATTTACAAGGCGGATTATCTCGGTACCTCCAGAAAAGCAGCCGTTATTTCCAGACTTGCCATCCGGGCATTAGAAACGCTTCGCTCTCCCGCGGCAAAAGCCTTTGCAAAGAGCCGGCATTTCACCCCGCCCGTGAGCATCTACACGTTGGTAGACTACGCGAAGCCTATCGTCGATATCGGCAACCAGACAGGCGAAGGCTGGTTCCTTACCGGGGAAATGGTGGAATTGATTCACAGCGGCGTCAACAATATCGTCTGCACACAGCCCTTCGGCTGTCTGCCGAACCATGTGGTCGGCAAGGGCGTTATCAAGGAACTGCGCAAACGTTTCCCACGCTCCAATGTGGTGGCGATCGACTATGATCCCGGCGCCAGCGAAGTCAATCAGTTAAACCGGATCAAGCTGATGCTCTCCACTGCCCAGAAAAATCTCAAAGCAGAAAACCAATAAGACATAAAAAAGACGGGTGCGTGATCTCACGCACCCGGTTTACTTTCCTGCAACGTTATCAATAAAAGGTCCTATCCACCTTGCGGTTGACAAAGCGTATCTTTTCTCTGACTTCCTCATCCAGATCCTGCAGCGCATCATCCGCAATCTCCTTCTGCAGCTGATTGACACAGAATACACAGGCTCCGAAGGTATCATTCGAGAAAAACTTCGGTTTCTCCCACTTTACAAAATAGGAAACTCTATGTTTCAGGAGAACCTTTTCGATCTTCTCCTTGGTGTCCATGTCCTTTACCTGACACCACTCCAGTTCATTATGCACCTTTACTTTCTGATATGCTGTCTCCATAATCTGATCATTCCCCTCCAAGAAAATCAAGATACGCAATACACATTAAATTATAATGCAAAATATGGGATTATGCAAACCCTTTTATAAAATCGTCGCCCGACAGCCGGATGCCCCCTGCACCTTGCGCGCCTCTCCTGTTTGTGATATTATTTTGCTTGTAATATTCTAAATATACGATCAGAAAGCGAGGGGGACTCTTATGCCCATCAAAGTAGCGGATCTACTGCCGGCCACCAGCATTTTGGAAAATGAAAACATCTTTGTCATGACGGAGTTTCGTGCCATGCACCAGGACATCCGTCCCCTCGACGTACTTATCCTGAATCTGATGCCTACGAAGGAAGTCACGGAAACACAGCTCCTTCGCAAGCTCTCCAATACCCCGCTGCAGGTGAATGTAGAGTTTTTGCAGACAGTAAGCTACACACCGCAGCATACCGATTCCAATCACATGTCGGCCTTCTACACCACCTTTGAGCAGATCAAAGACCGAAAGTTTGACGGCATGATCATCACCGGCGCGCCGCTCGACCATGTGCGCTTTGAAAAAGTGGCTTACTGGGATGAGATCTGCACCATCATGGAATGGGGACGCACCCATGTGCACTGTACGCTCCATCTCTGTTGGGGTGCTTACGCTGCCCTGTACTATTTTTACGGGCTGGATCGGGAAGATCTGGACGAAAAGCTGTCCGGTGTGTACACCCATCAGATCCTGAAGAAAAAATCGCCCCTCTTCCGGGGTTTTGACGACATCTTCCATGCGCCCCAGTCACGGTCCATGACCATTGCCCCGTCGCAGATCGCCTCTGTGCCGGNTCTGGAGCTGATGGCCGTCTCCGACGAGGCNGGCGTAGCCATCGCCAAGACNGAGGACAGCCGGCATTTCTTTATCACCTGCCATCTGGAATANGATGCAGACACGCTGGCTCTGGAATATGCCCGCGANATGGAAAAGGGCATGAATCCNAAGATNCCGGTAAACTACTTCCCGGAGGATGATCCCACNAAAGANCCCATCGTCAACTGGCGCTCCGCGGGNCAGCTCCTGTTCTCCAACTGGCTCAACTATTACGTNTACCAGACNACGCCTTATGANGTNNGNGANATNTNAATAANTAATNCTCGTTATTTATTNANATANTNNTNNAAAAANTCTTCTTCCGACACNATCTCCACACCCAGCTCCTTCGCCTTCTTATTNTTGGAGGACTGGGATGTGGTNTCATTATTGATCAGGCANGTNGTTTTNCCNGTCACACTGCCNGTCACCTTACCGCCCTTNTTCTCNATCTCTTCCTTTAACAGATTCCGATTCTCATAATGNANNAGGCTGCCNGTGATCACAAAGCTCATNCCGGACAGAGTCTGNTCTCCCTCNTCTATCNTNTCCACAGCGATGTTTACTTCCGNNAGAAGNTGNTCTAACTGCTCCNCGTTCTTCTCNTCNGCAAAAAANGCATGNACNCTCTGNGCGATCACNTCNCCGATNCCNTCAATCTCCGCCAGTTCCTCCTGNGANGCGCTGCGNAGNCNGNNAAGATCAAACTGAAAATGNCGNCACAGCATTTTCGCATTCGCCACNCCGATATTTTCAATGCCGAGTCCATAAACCAGNCNCGGCAGNGTCGTGTNCNTNGCCTGNTCCAGACTCTCCTGNANATTCCGGTAAGACTTCTCNCCGAAGCCCTCCATCTGCGTGATCTCCTCCTCATAACGGGAAAGCCGGAACAGATCCGCANACTCATGNAAAAANCCTNTCGNCAGAAANTTCTCCAGNGTAGACTCNGANANACCNTCCACATTCAACGCATCCCGGCTCACNAANAGGGTGAANGCCTTGATNTTCTTGGCNTCACAGTCCGGATTCGTNCAATACAGNGACTGCACNTCNTTGANCTTTTTNATCTGNGTAGGCTGACCGCAGACAGGACAGCTNTCGGGAATCTCCAGCGTNTCGCTGCCGGTCAGATTCTCCGCGATCTGGGGAATGATCATATTCGCCTTGTAGACGGTGATCCGATCCCCGATCCCCAGCTTTAAGCCCCGCAGGATGCTGATATTATGGACAGACGCCCGACTCACCGTGGTGCCCTCCAGCTCCACCGGCTCAAAGATCGCCACAGGGTTGATCAGCCCTGTGCGGCTGGCGCTCCACTCGATTTCCTGCAGGGTGGTCTCCCGCAGCTCATCCGCCCACTTAAAGGCGATAGAATCCCGGGGGAATTTTGCAGTCCTGCCCAAAGAGGCGCCGTATGCCATATCCTCATAAGTCAAAACCAATCCGTCTGAGGGCACATCGTAGGTCTGTATCTTCTCTTCAAAATAACTAATGTTATCTAATATATTTTCAGGATCCACGATCCTGTGTTCCACCACCTCAAATCCCTGCTCTGCAAGAAACGCAAACTGCTCTGAGCGTGCATTGTGGAAATCAACCTCCGCCCGCACCAGAGAAAAGGCATAAAAACGCACATTCCGGCCCGCCGTGATCTGATTATCCAGCTGCCTGACACTGCCGCTGCACAGATTCCTGGGGTTTTTATACTTTGCCTGCGCGTCCGTGATCTCACTGTTGATCTTCTCAAAATCGCTGTAGGTGATCACCGCCTCACCCCGCAGGATCAGTTCTCCCCGATAGGGTATGGTCAGGGGAAGATTCCGGAAGACTCTCGCGTTGTTGGTAATGACCTCTCCCACCTCTCCATTTCCTCTTGTGACCGCCTTTTGCAAAGCGCCATCCCGATAGGTCAAGACAATGGTAAGACCGTCCAGCTTCCAGGACAGAAGCGCTTCTCTGCCATTCAGCCAGTCCCGAAGTTCCTCCCTGCTCTTGGTCTTTGCCAGAGAGAGCATCGGCGTCTCGTGGCGCTCCTTAGGCAGTTCCTCCACCGCCTCATAGCCCACCTGTACCGTAGGGCTGTCCGCCAAAGTGACGCCGCTCTCTTTTTCAAGTGCTGCCAGTTCGTCATAAAGACTGTCGTACTCAAAGTTGGACATGATCTCCTCATCCTTCGCATAATAGGCTTCGGAAGCCTTATGCAGCAAAGAGACCAATTCCCGCATCCGTTCCATATTCTGATCCGCCATCCGTTCTACCTGCCATTTTTACAAATTACATTGCTCATAAAGGGCTGCCTTCTCCTCTTTGGTCAGCTCCCGGTATTCTCCCGGCCTAAGAGAGCCAAGCCCGATATTGACAACACGAGTCCGCTTCAGGCTCTTCACCTGATACCCCTGGGTCTTGCACATGCGCCGGATCTGCCGGTTCAATCCCTGGGTGAGAATGATCTTAAGGGTCTTCTCCCCAATCTGTTCGATCTCACAGGGTCTGGTGGTTTTTTCCAGTTCCTCCAGATATACACCCTGCCGCATATTATCGATTGCCTGCGCCTCCCAAGGCTTTTCGGCCTTTACGATATATTCCTTCTCATGCCTGTTTCTGCCCCGCATCATTGCCTCGATGAGCTCACCGTCATTGGTCAGCAAAAGCAGACCCTCAGAATCCTTATCCAGCCGTCCCGCGTAAGTCACGCGTTTCCCGTACCCCAATTCCTTCGTCACCAGCCGCGCCGCATGAGCATCCCGCTCAGAGCACACCACTCCAAGAGGCTTATAGTAGGCCAGCACTACCTTTTCGTCAGGCCCCTGCAGCAGTTTCCCCCGGACCATGATCTGCTCAGTTCCCGTCACCCGTCTGCCCGGGCTCACAATCTCTCCGTCTACACAGACCAGTCCCGCCTCTATCAGCTTATCCGCATCCCGCCTGGAACATACCCCGCAGGAAGCCAGATATTTATTCAATCGAATTTCTTCTCCCATGGGAAATGCCTCCCGCCCGTTTCGGCCATAAATAAATATCGCGCGTTATTCTTCTATCCTGTCCAACTCAACACCGTGCTCCAGCAGAAATTCGCGCCACTTCTCATAATGCTGGGCATAGAGGTGCACTCCGTCAAAGGTGAGTTCCGCCTGCAGATACCCCTCATCGTCCGTAAAGATCGGATTACAGTCCAGATAAAAGATATCCCGACCGTTGGCGAGACGGGCCGAAGCTACATTCTTATCGTTGATATTGACATTGTTAAACTCCGACTCCATATCATTCTTCTCCCGGCTCACATGAAGATTCGCCATAATAAAGATGACCGCATCAGGCTGCCACTCCCTGATCTGCCGCAGCACCTTCAGATACTGCTTCATATACCTGCTGGTATCTCCATACCCCAGTTCATTCATTCCCAGCATGATGTATATCTTACCGTACTGCTTCTCCTGCAGCATTTCTTTCAGGTCCACCTTTTCGCCGGTCTTCTGATAGGTCACTCCCGCATCCTCCAGCAGCTTAAAGATGGTCATGCCATTGTCACAAAAAAAATCCGCTTCGTCAAATCCTGCATAGTCCGATATGCCCAAAGTCCGGGAATCTCCCATAAAAGCAGCGTCATTAAAATAACTATCGTTCTCTAATACATAGTCATAGGTAGTGGTCAATGCAACTTTTCCTGCATCCGAATAATATATGGAATCTATTTCTACAGGCGTATATTCCACAAATTTTGTGGCCCTTTCCTCCTCTTCCCTTTTAACTACGGCACTTTTTGTTTTTATAGTATTGTTTTCCCGTTCTTTTTCATTCTCTATATCAGTATTTTCTTTCTTGCGTGCTCCTGCATTTTCCAGTTCATTTTCATTGTCTTGCGACTTTTCCGTTTGCTCCAAGGATGCGGTGTCTTCAATATTTTGCTCGTTTCCAGATGTTTTTCCGTCGTTTTCGCCATCTGAACCACTGTATTCCCCTGGCATTTCTCCCGCAGCATCCATTTGAACTACCGCTATATTTTTATCACTATCACGTTCTATCGAAACGCCGGAATAGATAAAAAAAAGGAAAGAAGTCGAGAAGATCAGCAAAAGAAACGGACAGTTATATGCGATTTCCAGACAAGTTCTCATCTTATTATTATTCATGTCATGCCTCTTTATACAAACAAATGCGCGTTAAAATCTAAAATACAGGAACGGATTGTTGTCCCCTCGAATGATTCCCCGCACGGATAACCAGAACACCGCCAGAAGAATCAACACCATAAACCAGCGATCCTTCCACTTATAATACAGCTTTGCAGTCAGGGGCGTCGAAAAAATAACACACGCTACCAATAATATGCCATATTCCTTGAGATACCTCGCAAGCTGTGTGGTCCCCACCAGGACCGCTTCCCGGTGATAACCGATCATATTGCCCAGATACGCCGCAAGCTGCCCCATATCTGTGATCGCAAAGATCATCCAGGTGACAGGGATCAACAGAATCGTGTATAGATGTCCCAATGCTCTGCTGCGCTCAAGCCTTTTGCCATAGGTTCGCTTTTCCAGCGAGATGAGCAGAAAAAAGACGATGCCCCAGAGCAAAAAATTCCATGCCGCGCCATGCCAGAGTCCCGTGAGCGCCCAGACAACAAGCAGATTAAGGATCGTCCTGGCATTTCCCCGACGGTTTCCCCCCAGCGGTATATAGACGTATTCCCGAAACCAGCTCCCAAGCGTAATATGCCATCTTCTCCAGAACTCTGAAACGGAACGCGAGGTATACGGCTCGTTGAAATTGCGGGGAATTCGAAAGCCAAGCATCTTACCAAGTCCCATCGCCATCACGGAATATCCCCAGAAATCAAAATAGATCTGAAAAGAATAGGCGAAAGCTCCCAGCCATGCCACCAGCACATGGAGTCGTCCCGCGCCCGCCGTCATGATCAGATTCCAGAGTGTGCCGATCTGGTTCGCCAAAAGCACCTTGAGTCCCAGTCCTAACGTGAAGAGCTTAAAGCCGTTCTCCAGATCCCGGATGCGCACCCGCCTTGCTGCCAATCGTTCAGACACTTCCCCGAAACGTACAATAGGGCCGGCGATCAACTGCGGGAACATACAGATATAGGCAGCAAAGGTCAGCAGATCTGCCCGCTTCTGTACCGTCCCCCGATAACAGTCTATCTGGTAGGATATCATCTGGAAGGTATAAAAACTGATCCCCAGCGGCAATGCCAGCGAAAATAACGGCAGCGCTTTCTGTCCCACAAGAGTATTGATGCTGCCCGCCGCAAAATCCCAGTACTTAAAGACAAAAAGCACGCCCAGATCAAGCGCCACAGCCGCTGTCAGCGCACGCTTTTTCCGTCTCATTGCTTTTTGCTTCCGGTTTAACTGGGGGGATCGCGGCTCCCAGAACATATAACAGTTCAGCCCATAGTTTACCAATACAGACAAAAGAAGCAGCAGAACAAAATACGGTTCTCCTACTCCATAAAAAATCAGGCTTCCCAGTAAAAGTATGATATTGCGACATTTAGGCAACGCTAAATAAACTATTATAAAAATCGGCAGAAACCGAAATAAAAATCCCACACTGGAAAATAACATCGAAAGAACTCCCTACGAGTGTGAACACAAGCTAAAGTGGTTTATCCTATGCAAAAATCTATATCTAGTATATTCCAGGCAGAATCATTTGACAAGCCCATAAATCAAATTTAAGTATTTTATAAGGTTTTTCTGAGGCCCTTCGGATAATGGTTTTTGATCTGTCCACCCGAAGCCTTCCCAAACCCTAAAGGATANCCCTCATAGACAAGCANTATCCATCCTCTCTCCTCCTGACAGGCCACACTCTCNCCNCGCAGATACGCCCTCGCTTCCTGCTCCGTGAGTATCTTTGTCCGCCTCACCTTTTGCGGATCCAGCGAAAGCGCCAGCGCATGAGCCGGCTCAAACCGGTTCTTTTTTTCTGTCANAAGATGCAGCCCCGGCCGCAGAACCTTCACACCCGAAAGGGAGATCATCCCCTCCGGCATCAGATAGATCTGCTCCCCGAACCGCACAAGCTGTCCCGTTCGGCTCTCCAGCCATCNTGCTTCCAATCCGANTTCCTCTGTCAGAAAATCAGCAGCAAGTTTACATAACTCTACATCCGATGCACGCTCGCGTACCGCTCTCTTTTTGGCACCCTTTTCGTCCCTCTCCCTATCGATGTTTTCCCACGACGCTCCCGCGGTGCCCATCGATTTCTTTCGCANTCTGGCCACATAATGCCCCTCGCCCCGCAGAAGATGAGGCCACAGCCGCAGGGTATGCTCTATNCCCGGCGNNGGCTGNCCGATCCACTCTGNCCGCCCCGGNGAAAACAGATCCTTACAAACGATCTCTTCTATACTATATTCTTCATGCCTTTGCAAAAATGCACTGATCGTCCCCTCGTTCTCCTCCGGAGAAAAGGTACAGGTGGAATACACCAGCACGCCNCCCGGTTTCAGCATCTTCGCTGCCTCCTCAAGGATCAAGGCCTGCCTGTCCGCACACATCTGCACAGCCTCAGNGCTCCACTCCTGCCTTGCCGCCTCCTCTTTCCGAAACATTCCCTCACCGGAACAGGGTGCATCCACCAGNATCCGATCGAAAAAGCCNGGGAACAGCACTGCCATGCGTTCCGGCTTCTCAGCACATACCACGCAGTTGGTAATTCCCATGCGCTCCACATTCTGAGACAGAATCTTGGCTCGATCCCCGATCACTTCATTTGCCACAAGCAATCCCTGCCCCTCCATCCTGCCGGCGATCTGGGTAGTCTTACCTCCCGGTGCAGCGCACAGATCCAGTATCCGTTCTCCCGGTACAGGATCCAGCGCCTCCACCGCCGCCATCGCAGANGGCTCCTGAATATAATAGGCTCCCGCCTCGTGCAGCACATGCCGGCCGGGCTGGTTTGCGGCATCATAATAATACCCTTCCCGCGCCCAGGAAATCTTTTCCAACGGGAAGGGCATCACCCTGATAAAATCCTGCTCTGTGCCTTTTTGCAGATTACGCCGCAGACCGTACTGCCGTCCCTGNCTATAGCTCGCNGCAAANGCACCATACTCACTGCCCAGAANCCTTCTCATCTTTTCCATAAAGGCTTCCGGCAGTATTTCTCTCTCATCCGTCATATTCTATACCAAGAGCGCTCCTCCAAAGAACGCCTTCTGTTCCTCCGTCACCAGGATCCGCAGTGGTTTATCCTGTTCCTTGCGATGCCCCAGCTTTGCCATAAATCTTCCGTAGGCTTTAAAGCCTCCCTGAGGGATCATCTGGATCTTTACCTTATCGAGTTCCGCCANCTCCCTGTCTCTCTTATAGCCGGCGCAGCACTCCATCAGACATTCATCCAAAAGCTGCTCCGCATCCTCGGGCAGTTCTCCCTCCGCCAGCTCCAGATAGAGCAAATACCTCGGCCGCCGCTTGGTGTAATCCCCATCCACGCAGTAGCCTTCCGCGATGCACTCTGCCCGCCTCTGGAATTTCCGCATGGCGCTCTCCAGCTCACGAACATTCATCTTCTCATCCGCAATATTGATCACCTGACTCTTCCTGTAGCAGACCCGCACTATAGGCGCCTGTCCCTTAAAGCCCACGATCTCCACCACATCTCCGATGGCATACCGGTATGCTCCCGAAAAAGTCGTGATCAACAGCTCATACTTGGCTCCAACCTCCACATCGCGGATCGTATACATCCTATACCCGTCCCCGGTCTCCGAAAAGAATTCATAAAAACAGGTGTCCGGCAGGAGCACATAGTAAGCATCCTCCGCATTTAAATCACTGGCAATGCCGAAGCATCCCTCTGAAGCCGCATAGGTAAAATAATGAATAGGCAGATCCCCGATATACCGTTTCAGCATATCCATATAGGGCGCAAACATACTACCGCCGATCACCCGGCAGTATCTGACCTTAGGCCAGATCTTCTGCACCAGCCCATCTTCCAGATTCTCCTCGGCGATCTCTCGCAACTGCGCCGCTCTCTCAGGATTGGCCGACAGATGCTCCCGCAGATACTCTGCCCAGCTATGGCTCACCGCAAAGCATTCACTGACCTCTCCTGTCTCAATATCCGAGAGAAATGCCTCCCAATTTTTCACCAGATATCGAAACATCCCTACAAGACGGTTTACAAATACGCCATGGATCGCCGTCACATCAGCGCAGTCCAGTGCAAAACGCAGCTTGACATACAGCATATCTTCCATCTCTTCCGGGAACAACACCTCTTTGGGCGCTGTATAACACCCGATATCTAATTCATCTTTTGCTTCCAGATATCGATGCAGGGCACTCGCCCGCACACCGCTCATTGTGCCATCCGGCATAAAATCCTGACGAAATTCCCCGGTCTCAAAAATCTTGCCGAACAGCTCCTCGTCCGCAGCATCCGGAATCTGCTTCCGGATCGTCTCCCGGATCAGATCATTCCAATAAAACCGTTGTCTCAGAATATCCCGCTCCAGGATCGGTACATACTTCGGCGAATCCGTGCTGCCGGAGCTGATACAGTAATACACAGGCTTCTCTTCTGTGAGCAGCCCCTCTTCCCCTTCCACCTGACGCTCTATGATGGCTTCATAATCATAATGAAACGTAATGGGCAGCTCCTTCTGATACTCCTCCACAGAGTGAATATCTTCAAATCCGAACAGCTTCCCATACTCCGTATCCTTATTCTCCGCAAGCCTGTCCATCAGGAACTTTTCCTGCTCTGCGAACGCATTGCTGCATAACTCCTCAAAACGGGCTGTCGCGCTCATTTCACCCTTTTCTCCCCCCATTGCCTCCTCCTTCGTCTTTCCCCAAAAATACAGTACAGATAATAACATTATATGCGATTTTNGACATAAAAGCAATAGGATGTANAGCTCCTGCTGTCGTTTTCCCAACGTTTTTATTGCGCATTCTCTGCAAAACCGCTATAATAGCAAATGATTGTATACACAAGAGGATAATGAGGAGGAAAAAATTTATGACATCGACTGTTTGTATCATTATTGCGATCATCGCCTATCTGGGCATCATGATCTATATNGGNATAGCNTATTCCAAANAAAGTACGCANGCNTCGGAATTTTTNCTGGGCGGCCGCAAGCTGGGGCCTNTGGTCACTGCCATGAGCGCNGANGCNTCNGACATGAGCAGCTATCTGCTNATGGGTCTGCCCGGCCTGGCATATCTGTCCGGCCTGTCTGAGGTGGGCTGGACCGCCATCGGTCTCGCCGTCGGCACCTACTTAAACTGGCTCTTTGTCTCCAAGCGGATCCGCCGCTACTCCAGNCGGATCGGTTCCTTTACCATCCCGGAGTTTTTTGCNAAAAGATACGGCGANGACAAGCATATCCTGACNTGTATCGCCGCTATNGTCATNGTNATCTTCTTTGTGCCCTACACGGCCTCCGGCTTCGCAGCCTGCGGCAAGCTGTTCAGCACACTCTTCGGCATGAACTATATCGTGGCAATGCTCTTAAGCGCCGCNGTCATCGTNCTCTACTGTACNCTGGGCGGCTTTCTTGCAGTGAGCACCACGGACTTTATCCAGAGCATTACCATGACGATNGCACTGCTGATCGTAGTCGGCTTCGGCGCCGTTGTAACCGGCGGTTTTGGTCAGGTCATAAACACGGCAAGCAGCCTTCCCGGGTACTTGAGCCTGGTGCAGAGCTACTCCCCGCAGACCGGCTCCGCNNCCCCCTACACACCGCTTATGATCGCTTCCACGACAGCATGGGGTCTCGGCTACTTCGGTATGCCCCACATTTTGCTTCGCTTTATGGCGATCGAGGATGAGNAAAAGCTGACCCTTTCAAGAAGAATTGCTTCTGTGTGGGTTGTGATCTCCATGGGCATTGCCATCCTNATCGGTGTGGTGGGCTACGCCCTCTCTCANGCCGGATTCCTTCCCATGCTGGAAGGCAGNGNCTCNGAGACNGTCATCATTCAGATTGCTTCTGNTTTAAGCTCCTACGGTATTATCCCTGCATTGATAGCGGGCGTTATTCTATCCGGCATCCTGGCGGCTACCATGTCTACCGCCGATTCCCAGCTGCTGGCTGCAGCATCCAGTATCTCTCAGAATCTGGTGCAGGATTTCGGCAAAAAGAAACTGGATACCAAGACTTCTCTGCGCATTGCCCGGATCACGGTCATCGTCATCTCGCTGATCGCGGTCTTCATCGCCCAGGATCCTGACAGTTCCATTTTCACTATCGTATCCTTTGCCTGGGCCGGTTTCGGCGCGGCCTTCGGCCCGGTAGTGCTTCTGGCTCTGTTCTGGAAACGCTCCAACAAACAGGGAGCCATCGCCGGTATGATAGCGGGCGGTGTTATGGTCTTTGTGTGGAAATACGGTATCGCTACTCTGGGCGGCGTTTTCGCCATCTACGAACTGCTTCCCGCATTCATTGTGGCACTCCTTGTCAATGTGATCGTTTCTCTGCTGACAAAGGCACCCGATGAAAAGATCACACAGATTTTCGATGAGGTAATGGGAAAATAATCCGTCGCTCACATATATAGAAGGCCAAAAGGCGGTCTCCGATGAGAGATCGTCTTTTTTGCATTTTATAAAATATTTTAGACTATTTCGCCTTTTCCTTGTGCAAATTTATATGAAATTATTTAGCTTTAATTGACGAAAAGACATTTTTTGTATATAATTTTATTGTTATCATTGTTGCTATAGTATTTTATAAAGTCATAAAACTTGTTTCTATCTACTGGGAGGAAATCACCTTGCTGCACATCACTTCATTGACCGACGGTTTAGACATCTTTAAAGCCCTGGGCTCCGATGTCAGAATTGAACTTTTAAATATACTGCTGGAAAATAACAGCATGAGCATGAACGAGCTTGCCTCCCGACTGAACATTACCAACGGTGCACTGACAAGCCATATCAAAAAACTGGAAAGCTGCGGCCTCATCTCCATTTCCACCGAGTCGGCAGGACACGGCAACCAGAAGATCTGCTCTGTGCATCTGGATAAGATCCTAATCGATCTGGAAAGACAGGAGGACATCCTGAACGTATACAGCACCGATGTGAAGGTCGGTCATTACTCCGTTTACCGCATCTGCCCTACCTGCGGCCTGGCCTCCGATAAGGCATTGATCGGTGAGGTGGACGATTCCCGCTACTTTGATCATCCGGACCGCTACAGCGCCGATATTCTCTGGTTTACAAAAGGATTTGTGGAATACAACATCCCGAATTTTATACCCAGCTTCCAGAAGATCACCCAGCTTACCATCTCCGCGGAGTTAAGCTCTGAGGCGCCCGGCGTCAACAACGTATGGCCCTCCGATATCTCCTTCTATTTAAATGATGTGTGTATCGGAAACTGGCTCTCCCCCGGAGATTTCGGTGATTCCAGAGGGCTCTTCACCCCTGACTGGTGGTTCCCTAACTGGAATCAGTACGGTCTTTTGAAGCTTCTCGTGGTCAACCGCAAGGGCACCTTTATCGACGGCCTTAAGATTTCCGATGTGACCATTGACAGCCTGCATCTGGATTACCGCAGCAGCCTCCGCTTCCGACTGGCAGTGGATGACGATGCGGAGCATGTAGGCGGGCTGACCATCTTCGGAAAAACCTTCGGCAACTACGGTCAGGATATCAAGGTGAATATCCACTATGCACCTATGGAGGAGAACGAATAGCTGAGTATGATAAGCAGATTAAAAAAGCCTGCGGGATTCAATTCCCCGCAGGCTTTCTTTTGCTTTTTAACTGCTATTCTTAATATTTCACGCCCCAGACGCTCTCATTGTTTCCTACCGCACTGAAGGTCATAACCTGCGTTCCCGCCTCGTCATTCATCTGGCAGAATACACCGCTGTAATCCGTGCCCTGATAGGAAACCTTCATATAGCAAGTGTTATCCTTCATTTCCCAGCTGCCTTCCACGCCATCTCCATAAACCTTTCCGCTCTCGTCCAGATACAGGATAAAGGGCTGCGCGATCTCTGCGTCAATAGCCGTTCCCTGATTGATCACATAGTATCTTCCCGCCACGTCTGCCATACTATAACCGCTCTCCGATACACTCTCACCGTCCGTCGCATAGGGCAGCATACAGGGCCATCCTTCCTCATTGACGATAAACTGGTGCACTCTCGGCTCATGCTCCTCCGTCTTATTGTCAAAACGGGTATGGTTTACAATATACTTTTTGCCATCATCATCGATGAAAGCGGAATTGTGGCCGGTAGCCATATAAGCCATCTCCAGACTCGGCAGGAAATAATTGCCGGACAGTTTAAGGCCATAAGGATAATGCTCCGGATTGTTTGTATCCATAGGATACTCGCCGTTCATGTCCACATAATCCCCGTCTATGGTCTCTGAGCGGAACACACGGATCTGATAACCGCCCTCTCTGGCTAATCCGCCATAAGAGACAAACAGATAATAGTAGCCGCTCTCCTCATCGTAGAGGATATAAGGTCCCTCGATAGAACTGTGGTTGCCGCCAAGAAGCCTTTTCCCAAAGTAAGGATCCACCCGGTTTGTCTCGTCCTCCTGAGGATGGATCACTTCCCCTGTGCTCTTGTCCAGTTCTAACAGATACATACCGCCCGACCAGGAGCCGTAGACCATCCACAGTCTGCCATCCCCATCGTAGAGCACAGTGGGATCGATGGCGTTGGGGTATTTATTAAAATTATACTCATTGCTTTTCTTAATATATCTGTCCTTTGCGGTATCCCGGTCCACATATTCCGCCACATCCGTGTCATCCAGCGTCTGCGCCGTGAATCCGGAATAGATCAACGCCCCCTTCCATTCATAGGGTCCATCGATGTTCTCGCTGGTGGCATAGCACAGATTCGACGCATTCCATGTGGAGGAAGTGCAGAAATACAGATAGTATAAGCCTGTCTCCTCATTGTAGATCACGTCCGGCGCCCACACATGCCATCCCCTGTCATCTGTGGGAATCACACTGTTTTTGCTCCCGGCGTAGGCGAAGGCATCCTTATTGGCCATCAGCTCATAGTAGATCTGATCCTTCACCTTATAGCCGTCTCCCAGAGATGTCCATGTACGCAGATCCTCCGATACCGCTGTGGACATATGGGAACCGAATATGTAATATTTCCCGTCCACCTTTACGATAGAGGGGTCGTGCACACTGACGCCCGCATCGATCTTCGCCGTCTTGATCCCGTCGTAATTTACCGAAAAATCCAAATCCACGGGCAGCCCGCCCGCTCCGCTCTCCTCCATAGCCACTGTCGCTTCCTCCTCTGTACCCGCATCTGTGTCTGCCCCGGCACTTCCGGATGTTCCCGTATCCTGCGATGTGCCGCAGGCCATAAGCCCGAACACAAGCAGGACGCCAAGCCCACAGAGCGTAAGTCCTTTCCTTCTCATTTAACCCTCCGTTCCGAGACGACTCGAAAATCGTAAATTCCCGTCGTCTCCATACTTCATTTGACCTGAAATCTGTTGTTTCCTCTTACCTAAAACTATAGCAGAGAGTCAACGCATATTCAATATTTATTTTATTTTTTTGTAAATTATTTTATTTTTATCTATATATCTATTACACTCTGTATAAGGCATACAAATCACACGAAAAACTTATGAGTAAAAGCAAAATGCTTCACATTTGACTTCCGGTACGAACCTATTTATAATAAGAACAACAGCAGGAGGTATATTATGCAGTATAGAAAAATGAAAGACGGCACTGAGGTATCCATCCTCGGTTACGGATGTATGCGGTTCTCCGGCACCGGCGGCAGGATCAATCTGGAAAAGGCCGAGAAGGAAGTCATGCTTGCCATCGAAAACGGTGTCAACTATTTCGACACCGCCTACATTTACGGCGGCAGCGAGGAGGCCCTCGGCACGATCCTAGAGCGCAACCATTGCCGGGATCAGGTATATATTGCCACCAAGCTCCCCTACTACATGCTAAAAAATGAGGCGTCCATAGAAAAGCTGTTCAACGAGCAGCTCAAACGTCTGCGGACAGATCATATAGATTATTATCTGATGCATATGCTCTTTGATGTGAATGTCTGGAACCGGCTGAAGAGCATCGGAATAGAATCCTGGATCGCCGAGAAAAAGAAAACAGGCGCCATTCGCAACATCGGTTTCTCCTTCCACGGCGACACTGCCACCTTCAAGTCTCTGATCGATGCCTACGACTGGGATTTCTGTCAGATACAATATAATTATTTTGACGAACATACTCAGGCCGGGAGAAAAGGTCTTCATTATGCCCACGACAAAAGCATTCCGGTGGTCATCATGGAGCCTCTGCGCGGCGGCAGACTGGTAAATCTGCCCGATGCCGCCAAGGAGGTGCTCACAGTTCATCCCGTAAAACGTACTCCTGCCGAGTGGGCTTTTCACTGGCTGTGGGATCAGCCTGAGGTGACCTGTGTACTCTCCGGCATGAATTCCCTGGAGATGGTGCAGCAGAATATAGACAGCGCGTGCGCCGCGAAAGCAGGCGCTTTCACGGAAAGCGATCACAGCATGATTCAGACGTTACGTGCAAAGATAAACGCGAACCTGAAGGTGGGCTGTACCGGCTGCGGTTATTGTATGCCCTGCCCGCAGGGGGTGGATATCCCTACCGCTTTTCGCTGCTATAACCAGACGGCCAATGCCAAAAAGCTGTCTACACGGTTTGAGTACGCGCAAGTCACTTCCCTGAAAAAGAATCCCGCCTCTGTGGACAAATGTATCCAGTGCGGCGCCTGTGAAAAGCATTGTCCCCAGCATATTGAGATTCGTAAGGAGCTGCAAAACGCAAAAAAGGCCTTACAGCCCTTTTATATGCGCATCGCGCTGAAACTTGCCCACAAGCTGGTAAAGTGGAACTGATCTATTTCCCTAGCGTGCTGTAGTTTCCATTATGATCGTAGGAATCTAACAGATAATGATTTTCGGCCTGCATGGAGAGCATTGCCTCCTTGTCTGCCATCCGTGTGCCCTTCGCTTTTTCCCTGGGCTTTTCCTCTTTGATCTGTTTAAGCGGCAACAGCTTTGCCGCTTTTTCTTTTTGTCTCTGATACGCCTCCTGTAACCGCTTGGCGCTCTCTTTAAGACGGTTACGGATATTCCCCCGTCCTGTCTCCGCTACCGTGGTATTCTCCCGGTTCGCCCGCTCCTCTTCTGCCTCCACTGCCGTGGTCTCATCCGCCGGCGACACCACCACTGCCTCCGCCGCATGAATCTGGGCCGCCTGCACGGCAGTCTGACTTACACTCTGTACCGCGATCTGTGCCTGCACTGCGGCGTTCTGTTCCCTGGTACCCTGAGCCGAGATGCTCACACCGTCGCGCCCTCTGTCTTCTCCGGACGCTCCCTGTGCTATGTAATCGCCCATGCCAAAGCCGGGACGAGTCCCGCTCTTTCGTTTATCCGCAAGCCCTAATGCCAGTCCTTCCGCCTCAGTCTTCATCTCCTCAGCGGCCGCAGCAGCGGCAGCGCTGGGCTGCTTTGGCATATTGCCTACATTCCGCCTCGCGTAGGGCTCATGGAAATGAGAACTCTTCCATTTCAAAACATGGTATTCCGTCTTATAATCTTCGCTCTGCTGTACCCAGTTTATATGATTCATCCGCTTTACCTGCGATAGTTAAAGTACTTCCCGGCAGAATTAGAACTGCTGTAGAGATTCGCCCTGTCAAAAGGACTGTAGACGCTGCTCTTCTCCGCCTCAATGTTCTTCTCCGCTGTCGCCGCCACAGTGCCTGCCTTGGTGCTCGCCTTAGAGGCAAATCCGCTGCCGCCCCATACCTTCTCCAGTGTATCCACATCTGCCGCCGCCAGCTTCTCCTCATCGATCACCAGCGTGCCGTCCGACTTCCGGGAAATACCCGTAGCCGCCAGATCCTTTTCCGCCAATCTTGCCATACTATTGATCTGGCTTAAAATACTGGAATCCGCTCTGGTTCCGGATTCCTCCAAGTCGCTTAACATATTGTTATACTGTGCCACAAAGCCCTTAATATCTGACACGATCTGCTCTGTGCTGCCGCTCTCTCTCGCCTTGTCGTAGACAGAGTTCTTATTGGAACTCTTCAGCGCATCCGCATACTCCTCTACCTGATTTGCGTGATATTGCATATCATAGTAAAACTTCTGCGACTTCGCAGTGGAAGTGATAAAATCCCTTCCTGCCAGGGCACTGGTCGTGGAGGTGTTCTTATTTCCCAAAATACTCGCCAGTCTGCTCGCACGGCTGCTGGTGCTGTTGCGCTTTAAGGCATTCTGTATAAGCGACGCCTGCTCATTTTTACTGTTCTTTCTGGGATTTACCATACTATTTCTGTAATTTCTTGTGACTCTCATAACAATACCCCTTTTCCGTCTGTCTTTTTAGTCTTATATTTCCTCGTCCACCTCAATGCCCTTGATATCCGCCTCGATCAGCTTCATCTTCTGCAGCATATCCTTGATCTCCGCTTTCACCGCAGCGCTTGTACCTGCAACATCCAGTCCGCCCTCAGCCATATCCTTCATGAGTTGTGCCTCTTCTCTGGCGTCTCTTTCCTGCTCTCTCTGTGCTTCCCTCGCCTCGTGAGTCTGCTCCTGTGCGGCATCCACACGAGCCTCGATCAGTTCCCTCTGTTTCTCTATCTTCTCCTGCTTCTCTTCCTGCTCTTCCTTCTCCTCGGCCTTCTTCTCCGCCGCTTCTCTCTGCTCCTCGTAGGTCTCATCCACATGATCTTTGGCTTCATCCACTAAAAGACCCACAATCTCCTCACTGGCCTGCTCCATGACCTTATCGGCTTTCTCCTGGGCATCCACCATTTTGTGGTATTTTAACCGCTCAATCTTCATATCCGTGAGGGAGGACTGGAGCTCCTGTATATAATTCTGCGTACGCGCGTCCCTTCTCTGATAGACAGACCGCTCTTCATTGATCTCCAGACAACTCCGCTGATACTCCGTCAACGATTCCCCCAGTTCGTCCAACCTTGCCTTATCACTCTCCGTAAAAGGTTCCGTAGAAATCATCTTCTTCGAAAGCAATGCCAGATACTCCCTCTGGGGGCCCATCTCAGCCAATCTTGCTTCCTCATCCTCCGTGAGAGATTCCTGGTTCGCCGCTTTCATAAGCAAATCCAGATCCTTCTGTTCCTGCGAATCTGCATCCACACCGTACTTCTGGCGTAGATTTTTTATTCTCTCCGTGTTGCCCTGCGCAAGCTCTTGATTAGCCTCTGACTCATCCAGCAGTTCTCTGAGCTTCGCACGGATCTCCTCCTGACTCTGATCCAGCTTGCGGTCACCCGCCCAGGCATCCTTCACAAACTTCATGGCCTTCTTCTGCGCCTGCTGCTTGCGTAACTCGATCGGATCTTTATTTATAGGCAGATCACCCGCAAAAATGGTGTTCTTCCTTTTCACCGCTTCCTTGCGCGCGCCTTTCGCCGCTTTCTCCTGTGCCTGCAGACTTGTGTTGATTGTCTGATTCTCGTTATTTCCTATCTTAACCTGCATCCTATGTTCCTCCTGTCCCATGACAGTATATCTACTTCGCCATTTCTATAATAAATATCGGATCATTTGCCCCTTCTCTTAATGCAGGCGCCGCTTTATTCACGACATGATTTCGCCCGTTCATGTCATCCGATGCGCACCATATCCCTGGTAATCTCACGCAGAGTCCCTGCCCCGCACATTTCCATGGTATCCCGAAGTTCTCCCGCCAGCTTATCTATGTAAAGACTGACGCCCTCGGCACCGCCCCCATAAAGCGCCGTCACAAAGGGTCTGCATATCAGCACGCCGTCGGCTCCCATAGCAAGCGCCTTAAAAATATCCGTACCGCTCCGGATGCCGCCGTCCACCAAAATCTTCATATCGCTTCCCTGCAGAGCGTCCGCAATTTCCGTAAGCACCTCCGCTGTCGCCGGGCACTGATCCAGCACACGACCGCCATGATTGCTGACAACGATCGCCGCCGCACCCGCTTCTTTGGCTTTCAAGGCGCCTTTTACCGTCATAATACCCTTTACAATAAAGGGTACACCTGCCATCTGTACAATCTCTTTCAACTGTTCCACACTCTTGCTGCCCGCAGGTGGCGTCATATTTTTGAGGAAAGGCAGTCCCGCCGCGTCCACATCCATCGCCAGTGCAAAGCAGCCCGCCTCCTTACAGAGTGTCATCTTCTCCCGGATCGTTTCCATATTCCAGGGTTTGATCGTTGGAATGCCCTGACCGTCCACCTGCGCCAGAGCCTGCGCCGCCTGTCTGACCACATCCGGATTGATACCGTCCCCGGTAAACGCCGCGCTTCCGTTGTCCCTGCAGGCTTTCAGCATGATATCATTGTAGGACAGATCATCATACTTATCACTGTAATGCTGACTGACCGCCCCTACCGGCCCCGCAAAAAAGGGATAGCGGAAGGTTCTGCCAAACAGCTCCAGAGAAGTGTCCGGCGTTTTCTGCTCACACAGCGTATCCATATTGACCCGGATCTCCTGCCATTTCGCATAGTTTCTGGCCGCTGTGTCTCCGGTTCCCTTGGCTCCCGGTCCAGGGATCTGATTTTTGCAGGCAAGCCCGTTACAGACCGGACAGGCCTTACAGTATGTACCAATATTTTCTTTTGCCTTTTCCAACAATTCCTGATAGGTCATTTTACACCATCCCTTCCTTTTGCAGATACGCAAGCAATGCCTCGCATCCCTCCACGATGTCCTCATAGGTAAGATCGAAATTTCCTGTGTACCAGGGATCCGCTATATCACGGGAGTGAGCGCCGAAATCAAGAAGCTTGTACACCTTATGCTCCGGATCGCTCCCCAGAATCCTTAACATATTTCGGATATTCATGCCGTCCATGCCGATGATATAATCATAATTTTTATAATCCGCTTTTGTCATCTGCACCGCACGGTGGGGAACCACAGGAATGCCTACGGCACGCAGTTTATTCACCGTACCGTAGTGCGGCGAGTTGCCGATCTCTTCGCGGCTGGTGGCTGCGGAGGCGATGTGGAATTGTTGGGCGAGTCCCTGCTGGGTGATCATGTGGGTGAAGACGCTCTCGGCCATGGTGCTGCGGCAGATGTTGCCGTGGCAGACGAAAAGTATTTTTATCATTGTTATCCATCTCCTTAATATGTCGTGAAATGCCCTGCTTTGCAAGGGATTCTGGGAATATGTAAAATATTTATCTGGCTTATCGTCTTGACAAAATATAGCAAAATGGAGCAAGTTGTTACTACCTGTTAGTAGTAAAGTTAGTAGTAAAAGGGCTGTAACTTACTACTAAAGATTTTAAGAATCACTTTCTGTCATTTCAAATATCTTATCTATTACACCCCTATCGTGCCTATTAGTCATTTTCTCTTGCGGTCCCTGATATTCTAATATAGAATCCTCTGTAACCAAAACTCCAGGGATCGTATAATTCTGCATTCTAGGATTTTGCGTTTCCCTTAATATCCGCGCAGCAGTTTCATATTTCTTCATGCAACACTTCTTATACTTAATTCCACTTCCACAAACGCAGAAATCATTTCTTCCTAATTTACCCTTTATATCACTAATATAGGTAGACATATACTCATAAGAATGTGCATTCATATCTTTATCCTCATCATATAAAAAGACTTCCCTTTTTATTATCCTGTCCTGAATGCTTCCATCACTATATTTCAGTATACATTTTATTGGACTGCATGATTCAAGTGAAACACTCTTAACTCGCTCTAATTCGCTTTCACTTTTTCCAACGCACTTCACGTAAGAATTCTGAAATATCACATCATTTATTTCATTAACACTATCATCATTTAATACAGAAAACACGTTATCTCCAATATAAGAAGGAACCCTTCCGTTGTAAAATACAATATAAAACTTTGATGTTAATGGTATCAAGATCATTGTTTCTTTCATACCTATTTGTCGATTTGAAGCATTTGAAAATCTGTTTTTATACATCAATGCAACAGTAGAAATATACTGATCGCTCAACAAAAAACGTTCTTCCTCATCAACAATTATTCCACACTTATAATAATTACAAATGGTATTCTTCAATCCGCGAATATAATTAACATCCATTATATTCATAAGCATTCTTTCAACTTTCGTATTTTTAGGTTCTTCAGCATCCATTGAATATTCCTGTAACAATGCACCACTGCGAAAATAAAAAAGAAGTACATAGGGAATAATACTTTTAATTGTTTTCATAAGTCCAATTATGCTTTGTTTGTTTTCATAACAGTTTTCTATTTCACAAATCAGCCCATCAATTAATGAAAATGCTT
>JAAUZN010000064.1 GCA_014804565.1 Lachnospiraceae bacterium | reverse complement strand
GCAGGTGCTTTGAAAAGCTGTAATCCTCAAAGATATCAAGGAAGCTGGTCAGTAGATAATATTCAAAATACCGATTCAGTATCTTTTCCAGATCCGGTATTTTCTTATTAAGGCTTTCCTGCAGGGTAGCAAGTTTTTTGTCGGCGGCGACAGAATTTCTTTTGCTTTGGCGACAGAATTTCCGAATATATTTTCGGCACAACCGATATAAAAGCGGCGATTTGGTACGGAGTTTTGGGTGATAAAAGCCGTTGAAAAGCCAATTGTTTATTTTTTCACAAGTCATCCGGTAATGCTCCCCGGATTCGTAGTCCTGCGGGCTGGGGAGGGGCGTGTTGGTGAGGCAGGCATTTTGCGTATCCTGTCCGTAATGTAATATCGCCATGCTGTCATAAGAGATGCCGCTTTCCAGCATCTCAATCAGTTCATCCCTTGCTTTCAGCAGATAATCCAGAAATTCCCTGTCATCGTTTGTGGTGTTTACTTCATAACTGACACTGCCTTCTGTCACTGTAAATTCGAATGGTTTGTCTCCGGCGGCTGCTGCCAGAAAAAGCCGTGCGGCCTCAGGACATGACAGGTACAGCGTTTCTTCGCAACAAAAATTCAAGTTATACAGCTGCCTGGGAAATTGGATACATACCATAGGCATGTAAGATTCGCCATGTTTTTTCTGTATGCCGCATAGATGGTCCGCTCCCCAGAATGGACAGCCCCGGAAGGTGTTCCGAAAAATGGTCAAATCCCGTCTTTGCACGGTAGAACAGCGCAGCAGCAGACCCCAAATACCCTTTTCATTGCAATATTTAGTGTACATATCAGGGTCAATGGGAATCTCCCATATGCTGCGGCAGCAGTTTTCCGGACATTCTTTTCCGATGCATTCAAATTCATTGTAAATGGAAATCCGCTTTATCTCCATAGGGGGTTGCTCCTTTGTTAGATACATAATACTATAAAAGTACGAACATTTCTACTGTGCTGTCCTAGCCCCTCACAAATATAGCTCAAAGCATTGAGGAGAATGAAAGCAATGGCAAAGGTAAATAGTAAAGAGATTTTTGAAACCCTGCCCGTTCCACAGGCGGTAAAGGAAATGGCTTTACCGACCATATTCAGCCAGATTATTATTTTAATTTACAATATGGCGGATACCTTTTATCTTGGAAGGACGAATAATCCTTATATGGTGGCAGGCGCTTCTCTGATTCTACCGGTGTTTAATATCTGCCTGTCACTTGCAGGGCTGACAGGCATCGGTGGAGGGGCGCTGATATCACGGCTCCTGGGAGAGGGAAAGGAAGATGAGGCAAAAAAAGTGTCCTCATTCAGCTTTTATTTATCCATTGCTGAAACTGCCGTATTTTCCATAGTGATGTTTGCATTCATGAAAACGGTTCTTACATTGCTTGGAGCGAGTAACAATACATATCATTATGCAAGGCAGTATGCTTTTTGTGTTATCGTACTTGGCGGAATACCAACTGTACTTTCCAATGTGATGTCTAATCTGCTTAGAAGTGTAGGTAGGTCAAAANAGGCGGGNTTTGGNATCACGATGGGNGGAATTATCAATATGGCGCTTGATCCGCTGTTNATGTTTGTNCTTCTCCCAAGGGGAAANGAGGTATTAGGAGTNGGAATNGCTACACTGATCTCAAACTGNATTGCATGTGGNTATTTCTNNTGTGTCATATACAGGANCAGAGGACNATCGGNTGTCAGTTTCAGNNTCAGANATGGNTTNCCTGACAGAAGGAGTATAGGCTCCATATTTAATGTNGGCATNCCTTCNGCNGTTGCNACNCTGCTGTTTGATATAGANTATGTGGTCATNGATAANCTNATGNCNTCCTACGNTGANATTGCGCTTGCTGCCNTTGGCATTGTNCTGAAAGCGGAAAGACTGCCTCTTAATGTCGGTATCGGTATCTGTCAGGGAATGNTGCCGCTTGTNGCATATAACTATTCTGCGAAGAANCATGAAAGAATGAANNATANNATAAAATTCTCCATCAAGNTGGGAATCATCGTCAGCATNATCAGNATTNNGNTATACGAAATTTTTGCAGGAAGCATTATGCGGATATTTATACCGGAGCAGCAGACAGTATTGCTGGGCACCGATTTCCTGAGAATCAGATGCCTTGCGACGCCGTTGATGTTTATGAGCTTTTTCACAGTATATGTGTTCCAGGGCTTTGGTGAAGGAAATAAATCGCTGTTTCTCGGTGTGATGCGGTGGGCAGTGTTTAACATTCCGATGCTGTTTTTACTAAACCATATCATTGGAATGTATGGTATTGTCTGGTCGCAGGTGTGCGCGGACATCCTGACAGTGTCACTGTCATTTTATGTATATCGCAGATATACACATAAAATCTGATTGTGTAAAGAGTATCAGGAGGCGTATACTATAAACGTAAGGCAATGCAAATCAGCCATTAGAAGCAATGGCAGAAAAGGTAAGGATTCCAAAGATGGATCATGAGCAGCGCAATTGGATAAACAGATATTTAATGCCCGATGAATATGTTCTCTGGAATGGCAGACCGGGGAAGGGGCATCTTTTGGCTCCAAGTGATATTTATATGATTCCCTTCAGTATTATGTGGTGCGGTTTTGCTATTGTGTGGGAAACCGGAGTGCTTACTGGGGGTGCACCTTTCTTCTTTAAGCTGTGGGGAATTCCGTTTGTCTGTGTCGGATTGTATATGGTATTCGGAAGATTCATCTTCAAATCGTACATAAGGAAAGAAACGATTTATGTCATTACCAACAAAAGAATCTTTTCTTTTAAGAGAAACCAGATACAGACATTAGATTATCATATGAATCCGACAAGAAATGTAACGCGGTATCAGGACGGCACCGGAACCATTCGCTTTTATACAACTTCAACGTTTAATATTTTTTTCAATCCTGGGCAATCATTCGGGCAAAACGATCAGTATTTTGAGCTGGAGAATATTTCTGACGTTGACCGCGTTCTCCAAATACTTTCAAATTAGCTATTTCCTTGGCTGGTAAAAAAGAATAAGTTGGAAAATATAGTTGACAAAACAAAATCGATTGTGTACAATCGAAATAAATAAATTGCACGCAATTAAATCATGTAAAATCTATAAGGAGGTAAGATATGTCTGTTTATGATTATGCTGTAAAGGCACAGGATGGAAGCGAAGTTTCCCTTGCAGATTATCAAGGCAAGGTACTTCTGATTGTAAACACAGCAACAGGTTGCGGTTTTACGCCACAATATGACGGGTTACAGGACTTGTATGAGAAGTATCAGTCACAGGGGTTGGAGATTCTTGATTTTCCCTGTAATCAGTTTGGACATCAGGCACCCGGAAGTGATGAGGAGATCACAGACTTTTGTCAGTCGCGATATGGTGTGACCTTTCAGCAGTTTAAGAAAATCGAGGTAAATGGAGCAGGCGAAGAACCGTTGTACACTTTCTTAAAATCACAACAGAAAGGCGTTATGGGCAATAATATTAAGTGGAATTTTACGAAGTTTTTAGTTGACCGGAAAGGAAATGTAGTTGCACGTTTTGCTCCGACAGTTACACCGGAAAAGATAGAGGAACAAATAAAAGAACTGTTATAAAATAAAAGAAAGAGAGGATGATACGATGAATATTTATGATTTTACTGTAAGAGATGCAGAGGGTGCTGAAGTATCTTTAAAGGACTATGCAGGAAAAGTAATATTGGTAATCAATTCTGCAACAGAGTGTGGCTTTACGCCGCAATATGACAGTTTGCAGGATCTCTTTGAAAAATACAGCGACGAGGGATTTGTTATTTTGGATTTTCCCTGCAACCAGTTTGGAAATCAGGCGCCCGGAAGCGACGAAGAAATCGTAAGCTTTTGTGATTCTACTTATGGCATTACGTTTCCAATTTTCTCTAAGATAAAAGTGAATGGCAGCGACGAGAGCCCGCTCTATACCTACTTGAAATCGCAGAAAGGTTTTGCCGGGTTTGCTCCGGAGCACCCTTTGACACCAATGCTTGAAAGTATGTTGGAAAGAACAGATGCGAATTATGCGAAAAGCAGTGATATTAAATGGAACTTTACAAAGTTTTTGATCGATCAGCAGGGGAATGTGATAGAGCGGTTTGAGCCTACGACAGATATGGCGCTAGTGGAAGAACAGATNGCANGGCTGTTAAAACCGAAGAATGTTATGGAATATACATATATAACAAAGGATACTTGCTCCAAGGAAATAAAACTCCAGATTGAAGGAAATGTGGTTACAAACATTTCTTTTACAGGGGGATGTAATGGAAACCTGCAGGCGATACCGCGTCTTGTAGATGGCTGGACGGTAGAAGAAANTNAGAAAAAGCTGTCAGGTATACTTTGTGGACGCAGACCGACTTCCTGCGCAGATCAGCTTGCTAAGGCTTGCAGGGANGNATATGAAAAACAGAAAGAAAGGGTGCAGGCATGAATTACGACAGCTTAAAACTGGAAAATCAATTATGCTTTCCTCTCTATGCTTGCTCCAAAGAAGTGATACGAAGATATAAGCCCTATCTTGACAAACTTGATCTGACATATACCCAGTATATCGCAATGATGGTAATGTGGGAGAAAAAAGAGGTGACTGTCAAGGAGCTTGGGCAATGCCTTTATCTGGATTCCGGTACGCTTACTCCTGTACTGAAGAAACTTGAAGAAAAGAATTATGTGGTTCGGAACCGCTCTAAAGAGGATGAACGTAATCTGATCGTTTCCATTACCCAGGAGGGAGAAGCCTTAAAGGAGCAGGCAGTTCAGATACCTGCGAGCCTGAGTGCCTGTATTGACGTAGAACCGCAGGAAGCGCAGCAGCTATACCAGCTTCTGTATAAACTGCTTGGCGGGTTATCTTAACCCGGAATTCATCATTTTAGATGGGAGGCAATTATGAAGCAGGAAAAAACAAAGTCCCGTATGCCGCAAATTGGAGAAGCGGTATTCTGTATCGCTTATTTGGTGTTTGATTTGATTGCGGCTATTGTTTTCTTGTCAAATGCGGGTGGCAGCCGGATATTGAATCTGTTCGGTGTGTTGACGCTTGTCCTCGGCGGGGGCGATGCGTTCCATCTGGTTCCCAGGATCATCAAAGCTTTTCGCGGTGATTCGCCGAAAGTGGAATGGTGGGCCGGTCTGGGGCTGATGGTCTCCTCCATCACCATGACCGTGTTTTATGTACTGCTGTTCTATGTCTGGAAGGCTATTTTCCCGCAAGTGGCCTATCCGGGCTTTCTGCCCGTTCTGATCTGGGTCAGTGCGGTGCTGCGTATTGTGCTTTGCCTGTTTCCTCAAAACAACTGGTTTAGCCCGGAAGGAGATCCGGCCTGGGGAATCTACCGTAATTTGCCCTTTGCCGTGACGGGACTGTGTCTTGTGGTGTTGTTTTTCCTGTCCGGCAACACTGGCGGTTACGGGCTGTGGATGATGGCTGTCGCAATCATTATCAGCTTTGCCTGCTATTTTCCGGTTGTGCTGTGGGCAAAGAAAAAACCGATGGTTGGTATGCTGATGATGCCTAAAACGATGGCCTATATCTGGATGATCAGCATGGGGCTTGGCTTGATTGGGCGTGTTTAAGTTAAGAACAGCAAAAGCTGATAAATAATTTGTATGGATATAGGAGATCTCGTTATGGAAGAAAATTTTGATATCCAGAAATATATGACACAGGGAGTGGAAAGAATCGTTGCCGATTCCTTGCGAGCAACATTAAAGGATCCCCGTGAAAGCGCATTTATGGTCAAGTTTGCTGCAGCCAGCAGAAAGGCGTCAAAAATCAGGGCAGAGGAAGCGAAAAAGGGAGTACATATCCCACCTTTTCTGATTGCTAGCATTACAAGCAGCTGCAACCTGCATTGTGCAGGGTGTTATTCCAGATGCAATCATGCAACGCAGGATTCGGAACCGGTAAGTCAGCTTACCAGCGAGGAATGGCTCTCAATTTTCAAAGAGGCTGATGATATCGGGGTAAGCTATATTCTGCTTGCGGGCGGCGAACCGCTGCTTCGGCGGGATATTATACAAGCAGCAGGCAGAATGCAAAATATTATCTTTCCGATCTTTACAAATGGGACTTACATCGATGAAAAATACCTGAATCTTTTTGATAACTGCCGTAACCTGATTCCGGTCATGAGCATCGAAGGCGGAAAAGAAGAAACAGATCTGCGTCGGGGAGCGGGCATTTATGACAAATTGATCGCGGCCATGGACAGTCTTTATGAAAAGGGTCTCTTGTTTGGCACTTCTGTCACAGTAACTACGGAGAATGCAAGAGAGGTTATTTCCGATGATTTCATAGGCAGTCTTGCGCAGCGTGGGTGTAAACTTGTGGTTTTCGTTGAATTCGTACCAGTTACGGAAGAAAGCAAAGAACTGGCGCCCGGAGAGGAAGAACGAGAACTTTTAAGAGATGGAATTGGACGGCTGCGCGAAGAATATTCGGAGATGGTCTTTGTATCTTTTCCGGGTGATGAAAAAAGCTCTGGCGGCTGCATTGCGGCAGGCAGAGGATTTTTCCATATCAATTCACATGGCGGAGCCGAACCGTGCCCATTTTCACCATATTCGGACACAAATGTGAAAAATACATCCTTGCGGAAAGCATTGGAATCTCCATTGTTTACGGCATTGCGGGAACAGGATGTCCTGATGGAAGAACATAGCGGCGGGTGTGTTCTCTTTGAGCGGAGGGAGACAGTGGAGGCGCTTCTGGCTGAGAATTGGAAATCATAGTGAAAAAAGCTCTTTATGCTTATGCATAAGGGGCTTTTTTGATGGGACAAATAGCATACGGTCACTACATCAAAATGTCCGCTCATGGCAGCAATAAAATTTTGTTTCTATTCATGTCGATATATACGATATACCCGTATAAGGCAGGTGGTTAAAATGCTTTCCATAGCAGTATGTGATGATGAAATCATAGAGTGCTGTAATATGGCTAGAAAAATCAAAGATATTCTGGAAGAGATGAAAATACCATGCATCATCCGCCGGTTTCAAAGCGGCAGGGAACTGCTGCAGGCAATCGAGAGTTTTGACATTGTTTTTCTTGATATCATGATGCAGGATCCGGATGGAATGAAAACGGCACAGATGTTCCGTGAAAAGGCTTATGATAAGATACTTATTTTTGTGTCCTCCAGCAGGGAGTATGTGTTTGAAGCATATGACGTGGAGGCTTTTCAATATCTGTTAAAGCCGGTGAATGACAGGAAACTGAAAAGTGTATTGCAAAAGGCTGTTCTGAAAACAGAAAACGGCTCGCAGGAATTTATCATAGTAAGCAGGGAAAGACAGAAAAAGAAGTTATTTCTTGATGATATATATTATTTCGAGATAAAAGGAAGGGTAGTCGATGTTCATGGGCAGGAAGGCATTTTTACTTATTATGAGCAGATCGGAGAACTGGAGAGTAAACTGCGGGATAAAGGGTTTTTCAGGTGCCATAAAAGCTATCTTATAAATCTGAAATATGTTGACGGGTATAACAGACAGGAAGTGATTTTGGAAAACGGGGAAGCTATTGTGATCGCAAAGCGAAGATATGAAGAATTCTGCCGGGAGGTGCTTAAGGTTATGCGGGAAAACGGAGGGATTCTATGAAATCACTCTCAGACTGTATAGATATTTTAACCGCAGCGCCATTTGTTCTTGGGTATCTATGGGCAGCGGATAAATTTTGTATAAAATTTGTAGGAGCCTCAAAAAAGAGAGAACGATTGTTTTTGATTTGTTCCTTTTGTGGCTGCCTGTTTTGGAATATTTTGGGTCGGCTGTATACCAATCTATATACTTTTTCTGTATTGTTGAGCCCTGTATTCTTTATGGGATTGGTGGTGCTGTTATTTCGGTCAGACAGGGAGAAACGGATTCTGGCGGCATCCATGCTTATGGTGGTTGTAAGGATGGTATCAGATTTCTGTGACTCCTTTTTATCATGCCTGGCACTGTTTTTCCTGCATATAGTGAAAAAGATTCCGGAACCGGTTTTTAAAGATTGGGAAATCGGACTGAGTGCCGGTGTCAGCTATTGTTTTGTCATATTGGCCGTACATTGGATGACGAAACATCTTGAGCCTGTTTTTTGTGGTAAGCGTGGAAAATGGTATATCATATTGGCAGTTCCTTTACTTGTGATCGTTGCAGTGTATGAGGTGGCGAGCCTGGGTGCGAGCAATGGTATTATGGTCAGGAGCGGTGGTAACATGGGATTATATTATGACCAGATTTTCAGCCTTGCTGAATTTTGGGTTTTGGCACTCCTGTCTATGGCAGCAACAGGATTCTATGTGTTTGGGATGAACCGGATTTATTTGGAGCAGGAAAAAAGCGGTCAGTACCACTCGCAGATTGCGGTTTACAAAATGCTGACAGAGCAGTACAGACAGTCGGAGCGGCTGAGGCATGACATGAAAAACCATATCATTGCCCTGTCGGCGCTGTCTCAGAATAAAGAATGGGAGAAGATAGATGATTACCTGAAAAATATGGAGGGTATTGCTCTGGATGCGGTCGGGGATGTGACAGGGAATAAGGCGGTGGATGCGCTTCTTTACCAGAAGCGGAAACGGGCCAAAGAGGAGAACATTCAATGGGAATGTGATGTGCAGCTGCCAAAGGAGAGAAGTATCAATGAGTTTGACCTGTGCGTATTGTTTGGAAATATATTGGATAATGCGCTGGAAGCGTGTGAAAGAATGCAAGGGAGCAAATGCCGTTTTATCAATATTCAGGCAAAAACCGTAAAGAAATGTTTTCTGCTTGAAGTAAAAAACAGTATGGACAGGACGGAAAAGTATACAGATGGATCTACGAATAAAGAGAATCCACAGCGGCATGGGATTGGTCTGTTAAATGTCAGAGATGTGGTACACCGGTATAACGGGGTGGTGGATGTAGATGCGGAAAACGGTATTTTTATCCTATCTATTTTAATGCCGTTGCAGGGTGCCGTACATGACATCAAAGGGGCTGTTTGATGCATAAATCTCATTCGCATATTTATAATGCCGAAAGAACATATGAGGGCTTTAGTGGGCTGATGAAATGATAAGGAGGACGGCATTATGCATGTAAAGACGATGGAAGGATTGATTGGGGCAAGGACTAACATGGAGCTGCTCAACACCCCGTTTCGGGTCTTTAAAGAGGCGAGGCGCAAGGGTGACACCGCAATGATGGAGCGGGCAATGGGTTACATGGGTGATTTTCATGAAGATGCCTATGAGTACAAAGAGAAAGCGGATGAGGGCATGAAGAAAGATGCGGAGGAGACCCGCAAGATCGCGGAGGAGCAGCGCGAGGAGGCTATTGAAAAGCGCAGGGAAGAACGCGAAAAACTGGAAGAGAGGATTGCAGAAAACAGAAATTCGGATACCAATACGGATACGGTGGAGATCAGCGAGGAGGGGAAAGTGTTATTGAAGGATAACACAGAGACGGATAGTACGGATTCCGATGTGACAAAGACAGATGTCGTAAAAGAAGCCGTGACCTACACAAAGACGGGAGAGACCGTGTCTGAGGAGCAGGATCCTAGTATTTCCGTTTCTGTATAAATTGAGAAGCCAGAGAAGTATTCACTTATTGACATTATAAGTGGTATATCTGCATTTCGGGAATCTGGAGCAGCCATAAAACTGCTCCCCGGAATGTTCTCCCTTTTTTGCAGTACGAAGAACCAGTTCTGCACCGCATCTGGGACAGATTTGATTGCTGTTCTGGTTTGTGGCGTTTTCCTGTGCCGTATTTTCAACAGATTTACGATTCTTGATGTTTTCTATATGCTGCTGCTTTTCATATTCTGTAGTCTGGGTGTAAGGATACAGCATTTCCTGGATTCGCGAGATATCCATTTTGCTGAGAGCCTGTATGGAGCGATTACCCATGTGCTTTACTGATTCGCTGATATCCTGTCTGTTTATTACCACAACATCAGAGCTTTCCACAGTTATATCTTTTAATGTACACCTTTCAGAAAAAGCAATAAGCGAATAAATCGGAATATTTGTTCCGACTATTTCCTTTAACCATTTTACATGAGTGTTGTTCTGCATAATGGGATTATAAAAATGCTCTTTACGAACCTTTCCGTTGCCGCGGCGAAGCGTCTGCGTCCATGTTTTGCTATTTTCACTTCCGAATATCCACCCGCTGTAGTTTTTGCTTTCAATTACAAAAATACCGGTAGAGTGTATGAGCAGTACATCGATTTCCGTTGTTTTGCCGTCCTCTTTAGGTATATAGCAATTGAACAGAAATTTTCCGCCGTCAGACTCATATTCCTTCAACTTCTTATAAGTCAGATATTCACCATACTTACCAGCATCAAAAATTGTTTTCAAGAAACCATTTCCGGTTATTTTATAGTAAGTTTCATGTTTAAATGTAATTATTTCAAATATCAAAATAAAAATCAGAAGTAAAATAAGTACAAAGAAAATATTTATCAGCATATATGTTATTCCTCTCTTGTAATGGTAATATTTATGTCTTATATGTTATCATAATAAAATAATGTTAGGCAATCCCTTTGAATACATTTTGTAGTATGGTCAAAGCGCACAGCGCAGAAAAGAGGTTGGGTATGAAACTACCGAAATTTACGAAGGAAACCAAAGTTGAAAATCCCAGCCCGCCATGGATGGGAGAACTGGGGAAGGATGATTTTATCAGTTGCAATACCTCCTATGTGATGGGCGGATACTGGGATGAGTTTGATGAGTGTATTTATCCGTGCCAAGAGAAAGGAGACATCACCTACTTTGTATATGATCCGGTAAAGTATGGGGCACCATCGAACAAAAAGTATCCTGTGCTTATGTGGATTCATGGACTAAATTGTGCGATTGACGGCAGAAGGTGTGTTGGGTACTGTGGCGCAGAACAATATGCGTCTAAGGCCTATCAGGAGGCCATGGGTGGGGGCATCCTCCGGAGGATATTTTTCATGGAGGATGATCGAGGATTATTCCGAAGATTTTGATGGGGCGATTCCCATTGCATCGGGATATGTTCCCTCTGCAGAGAGCCTGAGGAAGATAGAAGATGCGCAGATTTGTTTGATCGTGGCACACGGACGGCATGATGAGATGGCATCCTTTGACGAATGCATTGCCCCCAGACAGGAAGAGCTGCAAGCTATGAAGAACTGCATTTGCTATTTTCCTGAATGGGTTAGAAATGAGGACAAAGGAGTGGCTTCTGTCAATTACGGTATGGAGATGGGACAGCATTGTCTGATCAATCAGATTCAGGCCAATTTGATCTACGACGACGGAATGTATTATGACGAGCGCCTGCCGCAGGGTGTGACAGGATGGATTAAGGAAGTGTGCAGTGTAATATGAAAAAAGAAATAGAAAGTTTGAAAATAGGGACAGCCGTGCTATTGTGTGGCGGTGTCATATTTTTTGCAGGGTGTGGTGCGAAGGATGATGTTGCCAAGAACAGCGAAACAGTGGGAGAGGAACAGATACTTGTGGATGATATGGAAGCACCCTCTGGCGCGGTGGAGACTCCTGTATTAGAAGAAGAGATTATTCTGGACAGCACAGATGCGGAAAATGAGGAGGATTCTGCCGAAGAAAACCCAGAAAAAGCGCAGGCGTTGTATGAGGCGCAGATCAGGCATTACTATGGCGGGATTCTGTCGCAGATCATTGCGGCCAGGCAGCTTCCTGACGGTGAACTGGACACCTCGTCTTTGGATGCCGGGTTTGGAGAGATGAGAGACAACCATTTTGCCGTGACAGATATTGACGGGGACGGCAGGGAGGAGCTGATCGTCAGCTATTCCAATGCAATCATGGCGGGCATGATGGAGATCATCTATGATTATGATCCTGTTCTCGGAAAGCTAAAACGGGAATTTACACAGTTTCCGGCTCTTACTTATTATGATAACGGTATCATAAAAGCGGAGGCTTCCCACAATCATTCGCGCGGGGAATTCTGGCCCTTTGAACTCTACCGATATGATCCAAAGCACGATTCCTATGAGCAGATCGGTTATGTGTGCGCGTGGGATAAGGAAATTTCGGACTCATACGAAGGACAGCCCTTTCCGGATGACTTGGATATTGACGGAGATGGAACGATATATTGTATTCGGACAGATGAAAGTGGAGATATCTTTGAATGGTATGAGGATTACAGGTACGATCAGGCAGACTACGAGGAATGGTATAACGGGCTTATGGAAGGAGCAGGGGAAATTTCCATCGAGTATCGGCCCATGGAATATGAGTCCTTTGCTGCGTACACGCCAGCATATTTAAAACTCCTTGCGGACGAGGCCGGGAAGGAGCGGACAGATACAGCCTCCGATCTGGGTCTATTGATTTTGAATGAAGATTATTTTCTGGATGCGGCGCAGACCCTTCTTTCTGAGAAGTATGAGGTAGAGCTTGAACAGCCGGAGCCGGATTTTGAGGAGTGGACGGTCGGTTTGAAGGATGGAAGAGAAGCGTTTTCTTTCGAGGCACTGAACGCTGGACATATCGGCTACAAGGGTGAGCAGGTGGATGATGTGACCATCTTTGGCATCTATCCCGGCATCAGTGTGGACGGCGCCTGGGGGAAATTAAGGGCTTACGGCTTTTATGCTTCTCCGTATGGAGAGGTGGAAAACTGTCTCATTACCGGGGAAGGGTTTGGCAATGTGAGTATCTGGTTTTCTGCGGAGGATAATGTTGTGACGGACATCACAGTGGGACCGTTCTGCGCTTTTGCGGGTTAAGAGATAACTTGTGACAGCTTTTTACATCTTGCGCGAAATGATATATAATAAATCCAATGTAAACGATGAGGAGGATTCAGGTGTGGAACGTGAAAGCTTTGGGTCCCGTCTGGGATTTATTCTGGTGAGTGCGGGATGTGCGATCGGTATCGGAAATGTGTGGAGATTTCCTTACGTGGCAGGGGAGAACGGCGGAGCTGTTTTCGTACTGTTTTATTTGCTCTTTCTGCTTTGTATGGGCGTGCCGGTTCTGACAATGGAACTTGCCGTAGGGCGTGCCGGCGGTAAGAGTGCGGTGCTGGGATATAAGGCTTTGGAAAAGCCGGGAAGCAAGTGGCATGTTCATGGCTGGTTTTGTATGATCGGCTGTTATCTTCTGATGATGTACTATACGACGGTTTCGGGCTGGATGCTCAGCTATTTCTTTAAGTTTGCCGGCGGGAGCTTTCAAAAGGGCATGAGTGCGGAGGCGGTCAGCAGTGTGTTTGGTGAACTATGTGCTGATCCCGTAGAAATGACAGTTTGGATGATGATCACGGTCCTTGCGGGTTTCATGGTCTGCAGTTTTGGTTTGCAGAACGGGCTGGAGCGCGTTACCAAAGTGATGATGATGGCACTGCTTGTGTTGATCATTGTTTTGGCGGTTCACAGCGCCATGTTGTCAGGTGCTGGAGAGGGGATTGCCTTTTATCTGATGCCTGATTTTGCCAGAGCGAGAGAGACAGGGCTTGGCAATGTGATCACTGCAGCCATGAATCAGGCCTTTTTCACGTTGAGTCTGGGAATCGGCGCGATGGAGATCTTTGGCAGCTATATGTCAAAAGAACATACGCTGGCGGGAGAATCTGTGCGGATCTGCATTCTGGACACATTTGTGGCGTTGATGTCCGGACTGATCATCTTTCCGGCATGCTTTTCCTTCGGAGTGGAGCCCGATGCCGGCCCGTCTCTGATTTTTGTTACGCTGCCGAATGTGTTTGTCAATATGACAGGGGGACGCATCTGGGGCGCACTGTTTTTCCTGTTTATGACCTTTGCCAGCTTCTCCACGGTGATTGCCGTGTTTGAAAACCTACTGGCGGGCTGTATTGACAATTTTGGATGGAGCAGGAAGAAGGCGTCAATTATCAACTGTATTTTTGTACTGATAGCAAGCCTCCCCTGTGTGCTGGGATACAATGTGTGGAGCGGTCTGCATCTGATCGGCGGAAGGGATGTGCTGGACAGCGAAGATTTCCTTGTCAGTAATTTATTGCTTCCGGTCGGTTCTCTCGTCTTTCTTTTATTCTGCGTAACTAAATGGGGATGGGGATTTGATAAATACCTGGAGGAAGCCAATACCGGAGAGGGATTGAAGCTGTCCAAGTATTTGAAATATTATTTCAGATTTGTTTTGCCTATACTTATATTGATCATTTTGATTCAAGGGTTGTGATAAATTACGAGGAAGGTGATCCTATGATCCATATTGCGATCTGTGATGATGAAAAATGTATGGCAGAGAAAATTGAAAAAATGGCGGCAGATTTTTTCGGGAAGAAAAAGGAAGAGATCTCTGTTATGCGATACTCTTCGGGAGAGGAATTGCTAAAAAACAATGAAAAAATGGACCTCCTGTTTCTCGATATCGGGATGCCGGGAATGGACGGAATGGAAACGGCCAGAAGGTTAAGGGAGCAAGGATATAAAGGTTTTCTGATCTTTATAACAGTTTTGAAAGAAATGGTGTTTCAGTCTTTTGAGGCAGGCCCCTTTGATTATTTGGTGAAACCTGTGCAGGAAACACAGTTTGAGAGGACGATGGAAAGGCTTTTTCTTTCCAGGCAGGAAAAGGTATCCCCGGAAAAAGTAAGTTTATTGGTTCAAAAGGGATATGAAAGCGATATCATCTCCTTTCAGGATATTGTCTGCTGTGAGATCATAGACCGGAAAGTGTATCTGTATCTTACAACAGGAGAGGTCATTGACTACTATGACAGGATGGAAAATCTGGAGAAGAAACTGGACGAGCGATTTTTCAGGTGTCACAGAAGCTACATGATCAACCTGAACCATCTGAAAAGCTACCGGGACAATACCGCCTATATGGCGAACGGAAAGGAAATACCTGTGTCACGCCTTAGAAATAAGGAATTCTCAAACGTGATCTTACGGTATATGGTGGAATGGGGATCATGAAATGATGGATTATTTGGATTTTCTCAGCAGGTATGTCATGACAAGCCTTGAAATGCTTATAGGGTTTTGGTTCTTTACAGGTTTTTTGCAGAAAAAAGGGAAGCTCCTATTTTGTATCTTGTTTGGGGTCTTTGGAATGGCTGTTTTGGAGGTCTTTGAACTACAGGGATTTTGGGCCATTCTTGTATTTATCCTGCTTCTTATGACAACGGGGAGGATGTTTTACAAAGCAGATTTTGTTTCTACGGCCTTATATGCAGTCGTAACAGCGGAAATAATAAATTTATGCTTTGGCCTATCGAATTCTTTATCTTTTATGTTGTTTCCTCTTGTCTTTAAAATAAGTCCCGGGTTTTTCGGTATTATTTTAATGGGAACAGGGTATATCCTTGCTCTTGCGCTGGCGATCCTGTGTTACTGGGGAATACAGAAATGCTGCGGATGCGATGAAATGGCTGACAAAAAATACGTGTCTGTGATATTGATGCCGGTGCTATTGATCTTTTTGGCAAGTGAATATATCAATGAAACGATTTATGGGAATACCATGACAACAAGGGAGGAGGGATCGCTGTCCGGTGTGAATCCTTTTCAGATGTTAATGATGCAGATATTGGGAGCAGCTAGTCTGTTTTGTATTCTGTTTTTCTATAAAAAATTGGCAGAAAACTTTCAGTTACTTAAGGGAGCGGCGGTGTTAGAGCAGCAGGCACATTTCCTGCAGCAGTATGTGGAAGAGGCAAAACTGCGCTATGAAAAGACCAAATCCTTCCGGCATGATATCAAAAACCATATCACGGTCATGAAAGAACTGCTGAAAAGCCAAGAGACGGAGGCGGCATTACAGTATGTGGAGGGAATGGAGAGTCTGACGGCAGATATATCGTTTCCGGTCAGCACCAATCACCCGGTGCTGGATATTCTGCTTGGGAATAAACTGGGGATTGCAGAAGAGAGCAGGATAGAAGTACAGTGTTCTCTGGCCGTTCCATATCCTTGCGGAATCCGCGACATCGATTTCTGTATCATTTTAGGGAATGCGCTGGATAACGCTATTTCTGCCTGTAACCTGATCGACAGCGGCAAACAAAAGTATATCCATGTGTCAGGGAAAGTGCAGGGAGATTTTTTATTGATCGAGATAGAAAATAGCAGCACTGGCAGGAAAACGATCCATGAGGGAACCGGGATTGCCAATATCAGGGCGGCTGTAGAGAAATATCAGGGTGCGATAGAGATACGGACAGAGGAAGGAAAATTTGTGTTAAGCATCCTCTTGATCATTCCACAGCAATCAGAAAGCATTTCGCGGCAAACAGGTTAAATACAGTCCGGGCAATGACGAATAACAGGTAAAGGCAGAGATATATTCTGTCTAAAAAGGAGGATATCGTCATGGCAATGGAAGTAAATGGCAATTACAGGGACTACAAAAATGATTATTGGGAAAGGCTGCAGGAAGAAAAGGATAAGACTAGGGCGGTCGGAAAGGATCAGGAGGCAGACAAAAAAGCAGAAGCGGTTCAAGCTCCCATAGATGAGTACATCAGCAGCGAGCAGTCCGGCAGCAGGCCAAGCGGGCTGTATCGTATGGGACAGGATGAAAACGGCAATCCGAAAGTGCTGTATGACGATCCGAAAAAAGTCGATAGTGCAGAGAAAGTCACAGCCAATACGGATAAGGTTGACCGTGAGATCGAGAAACTGAAAAAACAGAAGCAGCAGTTGGAACAGCAGATCAGAGAGGCTTCAGGGGATGAAGAAAAGATAAAAGATCTGGAAAAGAAATTATCTCAAGTAGAGAGGGAACTGAGCCAAAAGGATAATGATACATACAGGAGACAGCATACCGTATTTTACTAGACAATGCATCGAGGCATCACATTTGTGATGCCTCTCCGATTTTCTTATCGCTGTTCAGGATATGGTTTACCAGCCACTCCGACAGAAATTCCATCATG
>JAAUZN010000063.1 GCA_014804565.1 Lachnospiraceae bacterium | reverse complement strand
TCGTAAATTCCTCATGTAAAAAAACAAAGGCTAGAACCAATGTGATGACTACACTTAATTTATCAACAGGGACAACCTTGGACGCCTCTCCGATCTGCAGTGCCCTATAGTAACACAGCCAAGAGGCTCCCGTCGCAAGACCTGACAGAATCACAAACAGCCAGCTTTTCCTGCTAATCTGTGAAATGCCTCCCTGCGCATGGGTCAGAAAAACCATTCCCCATGCCATGATCACAACTACTACCGTTCTGATGGCAGTTGCGAGATTGGAATTAACGCCTTCAATACCGACTTTGGCAAGTATTGAGGTGAGCGCTGCAAAGACCGCAGACAGTAATGCAAACAGAAACCACATACCCAATCCTCTCTTTCGGTCTCTTTTGTCTATTGATCCTTTTCATTGTAACACACGGATTGCACTTTTACACTATATATTGTCAATTGACTGCTGTCTTACTTCCCCCTCCGCCTCCTTGCTTTCCCGGTCATTTTATGATATCTTAGAATCGAAATTTAAGCAAAAAGTGTGAAAGGGAATGATCCTATGAGTACACTCACCTGCGGCTTTATCGGGCTCGGCCTGATCGGCGGCTCCATCGCCAAGGCGATAAGGCTCCATATGCCAAATGCCCGTCTGCTAGCCTACGATATCAATACAACTTCTCTGGAACTTGCAAAAAAAGAACAGATTATAGATCAGATCTGTCCTGCTATCGATGAATCATTCAGGGACTGTGAATATCTGTTTCTCTGTGCTCCGGTCTCCCACAATGCTGAAAATCTGCTTACATTGAAAAACTATCTCTCCCCTGATACAATTCTCACCGATGTGGGAAGTGTCAAAACGGGGATTCATAGGCAGATTGAGGAATTACAACTCCAATCTCAGTTTATCGGCGGGCATCCCATGGCGGGCTCCGAGCGGTTCGGCTATCAGAATGCCGATGCGTCTCTTTTGGAAAACGCCTACTATATCCTGACGCCTTCCGATGAGGTGTCAAAAGAGAAAATAGACAGCTATCGGACACTGGTGGAGTCCATCGGCGCCATTCCGTTGATTTTGTCCTATCAGGAACACGACTATGTGACCGCAGCCATCTCCCACCTGCCCCATGTGATTGCCGCCTCTCTGGTGAATCTGGTCAAGAGCAGCGACTCCGAGGATGGCGTTATGAAGATGATCGCGGCGGGCGGCTTCAAGGATATCACACGAATCGCCTCCTCCTCTCCTGACATGTGGCAGCAGATCTGCCTGACCAACGCGGAAAATATCTCCACGCTGCTGCGAACTTATATAGACTATCTCAACGTTCTCGCAGGTTATCTGGCGGATCACGCTGAGGACAGTCTTTACAGCTTCTTTGACACCGCTAGAAATTACCGGGAGTCCTTCATCAGCACACCAAGCGGCCCTATCAAGGCGGAATACGTGTTCACTGTGGATATCGCAGACAAACCCGGCGCCATCGCCGCCATCGCCTCTCTGCTCGCCATGCACGATGTGAGCATCAAAAACATCGGCATCAACCACAACAGAGAACTTGCGGAAGGTGCACTGCGCATTGAATTTTATGATAAGAACATGCTGGAACAGGCGGAGGCAGTCATGACAGAGCACGGCTATAAGATTCACACAAAATGATAAAAGAAAGAGGTAAGCTATGATTTTTAAACCGGTAAAGCATATGTCCGGGGAAGTGACGATCCCCGGCGACAAATCCATTTCCCACCGCGCAGTAATGTTCGGCTCTCTGGCGGACGGTCTCACCGAGGTCACGAATTTCTTACAGGGAGCGGACTGTCTCTCAACCATAGACGCCTTTCGGAAAATGGGTATCGAGATTGAGAATACTCCTGATAAAATCTTAATACATGGCCGGGGGCTTCACGGATTGACAGCACCCTCTTCCGTTTTAGATATGGGCAACAGCGGCACCACCACGAGACTGATCAGCGGTATCCTTGCCGGACAATCCTTTGAGAGCACTCTCACCGGCGATGCGTCCATTCAAAAACGCCCCATGCGGCGGATCATGGAACCGCTGTCNATGATGGGCGGNNANATTGTCAGCGTAAACGGNAATGACTGCGCACCGCTCCACATCACAGGTGCGCCTCTGCACGGCATCCATTATCACTCCAAAGTGGCTTCCGCACAGGTTAAATCTGCAGTCCTTCTGGCAGGACTCTACGCTGACGGGGAAACTCTGGTGACAGAGCCTTCTTTGAGCCGCAATCACACGGAAATCATGCTGCGCACTTTCGGCGCAGATTTAAGNTCCGAAGATAAAACAGCCAAAGTATNTCCCGAACCNCANNTNCAGGGACAGAAAATTCATGTGCCCGGAGACATCTCTTCCGCTGCTTATTTTATTGCCGCAGGGCTTCTTGTCCCCGGAGCGGAGATCCTGATCAAAAATGTGGGGATCAACCCCACCCGCGACGGCATTTTGAAAGTTGCAAGAGAAATGGGCGGAAATATCACTCTCTTAAACGAAAATTACGATGGCGAGCCCACCGCGGATCTTCTGGTGAAACACAGCCATCTCCACGGCATCACCATTGATGGCGATATCATCCCCACTCTGATCGATGAACTTCCCGTCATCAATATCATGGCGGCCTTCGCGGAGGGCACCACAGTCATCCGTGATGCCGCCGAATTAAAGGNCAAGGAATCGAACCGCATTGATGTGATGGTACAGTATTTAAGCGCTATGGGATGTGATATCACTGGCACAGACGACGGCATGATCATTGTCGGTGGACAGCCTTTGCACGGAACAGAGGTAGACTCCCACTTAGACCACCGCATCGCCATGAGCTTTGCCATCGCCTCCCTGATTGCCGACGGCGAAACCGAAATAAAGGGCAGCGATGTGGTCAACATCAGCTACCCTGATTTCTACAAAGATCTTAGCCGTCTTAGTCGATAGTTCCTTAAGAAAGATGGATGACTTCGGTTTTCTCCAGGTAACCATCTTCTTAATTGTGTTGTATGTTTCGTTTTTCATGAAAGCTTCACCAAAAGTCTGTTTAGGAAATACGAGCCCACCATACAGAAAATACCCGCCACGCACCCATACCAGTTGAGAGCTGCATCCGACATCTGAAAGTGCCGCCCCTCCACGAACTGTTTATAGTATTCCGTATAATAGGCAAGCAGATAGCAGGCAACTCCTGCGCCGATCACTCCCAGAATTCTGTAATAGCCTCTGAAAACCACCATACTCACAAAAGTGGTCACAAATCCCACCACGAAAAACAAACCCAAATGTGCACCATAGCGTATCATCAACGCCGTAGTCTCTATCTGATCCGCTGTAGGATGTTCGAAAATTCGCCTGGCGATCTGTTCCGCCAGCTGCATAGTCACGCTTGTGGAGACTGTCCCATTTTGAAAGGACACCACCATCACAAAATACAAAAGCAGGAAAAGCGCCGCCATTGAGGCACCGATCACGCTAAGTTCCAGCCAGATATTTCTCTTTTTCCGTCTGTCCATACCATTGCTTCCCTTAAATCTATCAAATGATCAGCATCGCATCCCCAAAACTGAAAAACCGATACCTTTCCTCAATCGCCTCCTGATACGCCGCAAGTACATTTTCACGCCCTGCCAGCGCAGAGACCAGCATCACCAGGGTAGACTCCGGCAGATGAAAATTCGTGATCAGGCAGTCCAACACCTTAAAACGATATCCCGGATAGATAAAGATTTCCGTATTGCCGCAGCCTGCCTGCACTCTGCCATCCTCCCCCGCAGCACTCTCTATGGTGCGGCAGCTTGTGGTGCCCACGCAGATCACTCTCCCGCCTTTCTCTTTCGTGCGGTTTATTGTCTCTGCCGTCTCGTCCGTCACTTCATAATACTCCGAATGCATATGATGCGCTGACAGNTCCTCCACCTTCACCGGNCGGAANGTGCCAAGNCCCACATGGAGGGTCACAAAGGCANTNTCCACGCCCATCNCCNTNATCTCCTGCAANAGNNCNTCCGTAAAATGNANNCCCGCCGTNGGCGCCGCCGCCGAGCCCTCGTACCTGGCGTACACAGTCTGGTAGCGGTTTTTATCCTCCAATTTATGAGTGATATAAGGCGGCAGAGGCATCTCTCCCAGCCGNTCCAGCACTTCCTCGAAGATTCCCTCATAAAAGAANCGNATCAGNCGGTTGCCTTCNTCCACCACTTCCAGAACCTCCGCCCGCAGGCTGCCNTCCCCGAAGGTGAGTCTTGTGCCGGGTCTTGCCTTTTTCCCCGGTTTCACCAGGGTTTCCCAGACATCCTTCTCTCTTCTCTTTAAAAGCAACACCTCGATGGCCGCACCGGTATCCTCTTTTGTTCCGAGAAGCCTTGCCGGCAATACCTTTGTGTTATTTAAGACCAGACAATCGCCTGGCCTTAAAAATTGCGTGATCTCTTTAAATGTATGATGCTCCACCGCTCCGGTCTCCCGGTGTAGTACCAGCAGTCTGGAAGCCGATCGGTCCGCAAGCGGATCCTGTGCGATCAGCTCCTGCGGCAGATCAAAATAAAAATCCGACGTCTTTAATTCTGTCATTACTTATCCTCACATATTGGCATTCTCTAAAAATGCCACATAGCCCCGCTTAGCTTCGTACACATCTGCCTTGCTGGTGGCTTCCCAGGGCGCATGCATATTGAGCACCGCAACGCCGCTGTCTATCACATTCATGCCGTAAAGCGCAAGGATATAGGCGATCGTTCCGCCGCCGCCCAGATCCACCTTGCCAAGCTCCGCCGTCTGGAAGTTCACCTTCTCCTTCTCAAAGATTGCCCGGATATGCCCCAGATACTCCGCGTTAGCGTCGTTGGAACCGGATTTTCCGCCTCTTCCTGTAAACTTATTAAACACCATGCCGCCGCCCAGATAAGCCACATTTTTCTTGTCAAAGCTGGACGCATAGGTGGGATCGTAAGCGCTGCTCACATCGGAAGAAAGCATACAGGAATGCGCCAGACATCTGCGCAGATTCAGATCACTGTATTCACCCAGCAGATTCATGACCTCCGCCACCGCATTTTCAAAGAATTTAGACTGCATGCCAGTTGCCCCTACACTGCCGATCTCCTCCTTATCCACCAGAATGCAGCAAGCTGTCCGTTTCGTCTTAGTCGGAAGCTCCAGCATTGCTTTCATGGAAGAGAATGCGCATACGCGGTCATCCTGCCCATAGGACAGGATCATGCTCCTGTCAAATCCGGCCTCTCTGGCCTTTCCTGCAGGCACCACCTCAAGCTCCGCGGAAACAAAATCCTCCTCCGCAATGCCATAGTTCTTCTCCAGAATATCCAGAATGCCCTTTTTCACGGCGTCCTTCTGTGCGTTCTTCTCCTCATCCTCCGCTTTTTTCTTTTTATCCACCACAAGGGGCTTGTTCCCCACAATGATATCCAGGGCTTCTCCCTCGATCACCTTATTTGCTTTCTTCTCAAGCTGTTCATACGCCAGATGGATCAAAAGATCGGAGACAAAAAACACCGGATCGTCCTCGTTTTCTCCCACGTTGATCTCCACGGTACTGCCATCCTTCTTCACCACCACGCCGTGAATGGAAAGAGGGATCGTCACCCACTGGTACTTTTTCACGCCGCCGTAATAGTGAGTATCCAGATAGGCGAAGCCGCCGTCCTCATAAAGAGGATTCTGCTTCACATCCAGACGGGGAGAATCGATGTGAGCCCCCAGGATATTCATGCCGTTCTCCATCTTCTCCTGACCGATCTGGAAAAATGCAACGGACTTATTCATCCACACAGAGTATACCTTATCTCCTGCCTTTAACTTTTTCCCGTCCTTGATCAACGCCTCAAGCTCCTGATAGCCCGCAGCTTCCACGGTATTCACGATCTGGTCGATGCACTCTCTCTCCGTCTTTCCGTTGTCCAAAAAATCCATATATTCTCTTGCGAAAACATCCACTTCCTTTAACTGCTTCGCATTGTAGGTCTCCCAGGTATTTTTCTGTTCCATGTCACAGCTCCTTTCTTTTTTGCACTTCTTAACTTCTCAGCTCGATGCCCATGCCTTCCAGGCCATTTAAGATCTTCTTCATAGCGCCTGACACATCCGCCTCTTCCAGGGTTCTGTCTAAAGCGCGGAAGGTGATGGAATATGCCATGGACTTATAGCCCTTCTTGATCTGGTCGCCCTCGTAGATATCAAAGAGCCGGTAATCCTCTAAGATCTTACCGCCGCGCTGCGCGATCATCGCTTCGATCTGCCCCGCCATGACTTCCTTGGGCACCACCATACTGATATCACGGAGCACTGCAGGATATTTCGCAATTCCCTCATACTTCCGGTCAAAGGTGGCAAAAGGAAGGATCTCAGGCATATCCAGAACAGCCACATAGGCTCTGGTCTTCAGATCATAATTGTCGCAGACCTCCGGGTGTACCTCGCCCAGATATCCAATGATCTTGTTCTCGTATAAAATGTTCGCCTGTCTTCCCGGATGCAGATAATTTCTGTTCGCCTTCGGGTCATAGACCGGCTTTTTCTTCATACCGATACATTCAAAGAACTCCTCCAGCACACCCTTCATGGTAAAGAAGTCTCCCTCTCCGTACATGCCCAGTGTAAACTGCATCCGCTCCTCAGGAAGCTCCGTCAAAGGCAATGCTTTCGGCAGATAGATATTCCC
>JAAUZN010000062.1 GCA_014804565.1 Lachnospiraceae bacterium | reverse complement strand
TTGACAAAAGTCCCCTCTTTCATAACATCCGTTATTTCGTTTGCCTGCTCTTTATGTACAAAGAACTTGACCGTCATGGTATCCGTGTAGTCCGTGATATCATAGATCAGGATCATGCGCTCGTTCTTGATCTCCCGGCTGTCTTTATGGATCACCTTCCCGCGGATGACCACCTCGCCCATCTCCCCGATGATATCCTCAATGGGCATGGCCTCCTCATCGAAGTCTCTGCCATAGATCACATCGGGATTGTCAGAGCGCTTCAAAGGACGCTTCTGATCGCCCCGATCCCGGTCACCGGATCGGCGTTTCGGCTGTCCTGCCGCAGCAGCAAATTCCACCGGTTTCTCCTGCTTTACCGGCTTCTCCACAGACTCACCCACCGACTCTCCACTCTTCTCCGGCTTCTCCTTGTCCCACAGACCATTCGCCTTTGCAGCTACGGCATACCCAGCTCTTGCCGAGATCTCCGCCACCTGCATTGCCAGTCTGTGCTCGTCCTCCTCCCGATATTTCCCCGTTTTACGCTCCTTGTAGGAAATATCTATCTGCACCGGGATTCCGCAACGCTCGTTATATATTTTTTCCAGAATGCGCGTAAGCTCCGCCGCCTTCTCCCTGCCGGGCACCGTGTCCTCCAGCGTCAGCTGCATATTACTCCCGTCAAAGGCAATATCCGCCCGTTTGAACAGATTATACTCCACAGGGGAAGCCTCCTGCAGCTCCAGCCGAATGCTCTCTCCGTAAGCGTCCATCAATTTTTCAGCGTCATACTGCCCGGAGAGATGAAATCTTTCATAGAACTTGACTACAATGGGCATTTTCGGAAAAAACTGCCTGCCGATCTCCTTCTCCACCCGGTACACATCCTCTTTGCTGATGAGATGCTCCGAAGCAATATAAACGCGCAAAAAGTCTTTCCGCTTAGTACTCGTCACCTTTTCTACGGTAACGTTCTCAAACAGATCCTTCAGCCCCGTATCCAGTTTCAAAGTGGGAAAAACTTCAAAAAAAGACTTACTCATTCCAGTGCAAAAGCTCCTCCCTCAGTGTGCTAAGAAGCTCCTGCTCCGGCACCTTCCTCACGATCTCACCCTTCTTGATCAGAAGACCCTCTCCGATACCGCCGGCGATGCCGATATCCGCTTCCTTCGCCTCTCCGGGGCCATTCACCGCACAGCCCATGACCGCCACCTTAATATCCAGAGGAATGTCCTGCACCATCTCCTCCACCTGCGCCGCCAGACCGATCAGGTCAATCTTCGTTCTGCCGCAGGTCGGGCAGGATACCACCTCGATACCGCCTTTTCTGAGTCCTAATGTCCGAAGGATCAGCTTCGCGGACTTGATCTCCTCCACCGGATCTCCTGTCAGGGAAACCCTGATCGTGTCGCCGATGCCCTGATTCAAAATAATGCCCAGACCGATCGCCGACTTGATGTTTCCGCTGTTCACTGTCCCCGATTCCGTGATCCCCACATGCAGCGGATAAGTGGTCTTTTCCGCCAACAGTTCATGGGCACGGACGCACATCATCACATCGGAGGACTTGATACTTATGACAAGGTTGTCATATCCGCAGTCCTCGATAATGCCTACCTTGTCCAGAGCGCTCTCCACGATACCCTCGGCCGTCACGCCGTGATATTTCTCCACCAGTTCCCGCTCCAGGGAACCGCTGTTTACACCCACACGGATGGGAATCTGCCGCTCCTTCGCCACCTCGACCACTGCCGCCACTTTCTCCCGGCTGCCGATGTTGCCCGGATTGATGCGGATCTTGTCCGCTCCGTTCTCCATCGCCGCGATCGCCATCTTATAGTCAAAATGGATATCCGCCACCAGCGGGATATGAATCTGCTTCTTGATCTCAGAAAGGGCGCAGGCGGCCTCGATGTTGGGCACCGTACAGCGGATGATCTCACATCCCGCCTTTTCCAGCCGTAAAATCTGTGCCACTGTAGCCGCCACATCCTCCGTGGGCGTGTTGGTCATAGACTGGATCAGAATGGGATTTCCGCCGCCGATCTTTCTTTCTGCAATTGTAATTACCTTGGTTTGTTCTCTGTGATTTTTCATAAGGCTATTATAATCCAAAAGGGGGAAGAAAACAATCTCTAAAGCCCCACGCCAACCTTCTGGGTCAGATACACCTGCTTTTCCACATGTCGGAGAAACCCTCCGGCAATACTCTTTTTCTTCCACAGATCGCGCCTTTGCAGATCCCTTCTGACCTCCTCCGCTACCTGATAGCGTGCCTCCGGTTCCTCCTCCATGCAGCGCCTGATGATCCGTTCTAATCCGGCGGACAAAAGCGGATCATAGTGGGCGATAGAAAGCGCCGTATAAGGCGGCTTGCCCGGATCCGCCCCGGTCACCATATAGTAGAGGATCTTGCCAAAGGCGTAAAGGTCGCTGCGCTCGTCCGCCCTGGGGTTCTGTCCCTTTTCTGGCCACTGCTCCGGGGCCGCATAGCCCGCTGTAGCGACCATCCTCCCCACACACTTTTCCCCGTAGCTTTTTAGGGCCGTTCCGCCGAAGTCAACCAGCTTCAGCGTGCCGTCCCGGCATACCATAATATTGTCCGGCTTTAAATCCCTATAAATAACAGGTGGTTTTCTTGTGTGCAGATAGCACAGCACATCCAAAAGCGCATCCGCCCATAAACACCCCTGTGCTTCCTCCACTCTGCCCCGGCTCTCTATGTAACACTGTAAACTCTCCCCCTCTATGTACTCCATCGCCAGATACCAGTCATCCTCATAAAAAAGCTCATAGACCACCGGCAGCATAGGATGGCGCAGATCCCGGAGAAAGGCTGCCTCCCGCCGGATCTCCTCCTCTGTTTTTTCCGTCTGCCGAATGCACTTGAGCGCCACCTTTCTGGATAGACTCTCGTCCTCTGCCAGGTAAACGCGCCCTTCGCCGCCCTCGCCCAACGTATCCAAAATCCGGTACTTGCCTACTGTTTTTTCTTTCTCCATGTTCCCTCCCTTTCCGCATTGCTACCTGACAGCCTTCACATACACCGCCGACAGATTATCCCGCTCTCCCCGCTTCATGCACGCCTCGCCAATCTCCCGAAGCCGCCGCTCTATCTGCTCCTCCTGTATCACTCCGGCCGGATTCATAACATCCGTAATTTCTTGATCCGTGACCCGCCGCCAGTACCCGTCGCTGCAGAGCAGCACAGCCTCTCCCGGCCGCAGAACGCCCATGGCATGTTGCGGCACAAAATAGCCGAAGCTCCCCAGACATTTCGTCAGTTTCCCCATCCCGTGTACGTGGTCTGTGGTGATCTGCTCCTGACGGCCTCCACGCAGCCGATAAGCCCGACTGTCCCCCAGATGCCACACCAGATACGCCTTTTCCCAGATCACAAGCACCGTTATCGTGGTTCCCAGCGAAATCTCCTCCCGCCCGGCATACCGCTGCAGCTGCCTTTGCAGATGAAAGGTCAACCTGTCCAAAGACCTGCGGATCACCCAGCTTCGCTTTTTTTCCCGGATCATATACAAAAGCTCCGTGTAAAACCATTCCTGCAGGCTCTCCGCCACATAGCCGCTGGCTGTCTCTCCCTGAGAAATGCCTCCCATACCGTCGCACACCGCCGCCATCAGCACCCGCCCCCGGCGGGTCAACACCTGCTGCAGGATCACTGAATCCTGATTCCTGTCCGCCTCCCTGCCACGGCACCAATATACCCCTGTTAAATACCGCATTCTAAATACATCACTCCTTTCTCATATGCACTATTTGCTCACGCGGCCTGCTCGTTTCTTTTTTTATTCTTGGTGGAAATCTGCGGGAAACCCGCCATGTATCCTGCTGAATCCATGAATTGGATTCGATGATGTTATCTTACTACATATCTCATTATATGGCAATTTATTTTTCAACATAGACGCGGTATGCCGTTTTACGCCCCAGCTCCTGCATAAGCAGACTTGAAATGCTTCGTAAGTCTTCTGACTCTGCTTATGCGCGCAAAAAGGCCGGTGCTCATCGCACCAGCCTCATAATATCGTTATACATGATAAAGACCATCAATACCATCAGCACCACGAGTCCTGCGAAGTGCACCATACCCTCTTTCTCCGGCGGTACAGGCTTGCCCCGGACCACCTCCACCAGCATGAACACCAGCCTGCCGCCGTCCAGCGCCGGAATCGGCAGAAGGTTCATAATGCCCAGATTGACCGAGAGAAGCACAATGATCTCCAGCATAGTCAGAATGGCGTAGGGGGTGCCGTAATTCTTCTCCGCCTGGTCATAGCTTTCCCCCACCAGCTGGGCGATACCCACAGGCCCCGTCACATCATCCTTCGTCACCTGTCCCTGCACGAGCATTTTCAGGCTCTTATAGGTGATCTTGACCCAATACTCCACCTCGTAAAAACCATACTGGAACACCTGCAGCGGATTGCATTCCAGATACTGCCCGCCATTGGTGATCCCCATATAATAACGCATGTCATCTTCACTGTATTGCGGTGATAGTGTTGTAAAAAGTCTTTCTCCGTCTCTCTCGTAGGTGATCTCCATAGCCTCACCATGATTCAGCGCCGAGATCAAACTGACTTCCCGGTAAAAATGTATCGGCTCCCGACCGATCTTTTTGATCAGATCGCCCTCCTGCAGTCCCGCCGCTTCCGCCGCCGAACCAGAAGAAACCGTCCCTACCACCGGCAGATCCGCCCCTGAGAAAGCGCTCAGGATCACCGCTATCACGAACGCCAGAATGAAATTGAAGAAAGGGCCGGCAAAGACCGTGGCGATACGCGCCCAGACGCCCGCCTCCGTGAAGGCAACGCCCTCCTTCTCATCCCCGGAAGACGGGATTCTCTCCCCGGCTTCCTCCTGCTGCTCCAGGCCGTCCTCGCCCTCAAACATACAGGCGCCGCCAAAGGGCAGAAGCTTTAAGGAATATTTCGTACCGCCTCTGGTGAAGGAAAAAAGGGAGGGTCCCATACCCACCGCGAATTCCACCACGCGGATCCCGTTTCTCCTGCCGATGAGGAAGTGTCCCAGCTCATGGGAAATTACTACCAAACCAAATACAATGATAAATAGAATAATCGTCCTGATCAAATCACTTCTCCTCATTTTTGAGCGATTTATTTTTCAATCTGCTCTCCGAATTTCTGTCTGATATATTCGTAAGTTTCCGCCTCCGCTGAAAGAATCTCCTCCACCGTAGGATCTTCCACTACATGATGTGCCTCCATAGCCGCCTCGATCAGCTCCGGTATCTGTAAGAACCGGATCCTCTTCTCCAAAAAGAGCGCCACTGCCTTCTCGTTCGCCGCATTGAACACGGTTGGAAGCGAACCACCCCGCTCCGCTGCCCGATAAGCCAGCGCAAGCCCCCGGAAGGTCTCTGTATCTGGTTTTTCAAAGGTGAGGCTTCCAAGTTTACATAAGTCTACTCTACCGGTATCCATGGGNCGTCTGTCCGGNTANAACANTGCGTATTGTATGGGCAGCTTCATNTCCGGCACNCCCATCTGCCCCATGATNCCGCCNTCCGCGTACTGTACGGCNGAATGCAGGATACTNTGGGGATGCACCACCACCTCNATCTGATNAAGCGGCACATCNAANAGCCANTTNGCCTCCATCACCTCAAGTCCCTTGTTGCACAGGGACGCGGAGTCTATGGTCACCTTTTTTCCCATAGACCAGTTCGGATGCTTGAGGGCATCCTCCACCNTCATGTTCTGCAACTCTTCTCTGGCCTTTCCCCGAAAAGGGCCGCCGGAGGCTGTGAGCAGAATCTTCTCCACCCGCTCCCGTCTCTCCCCGTGCATGGACTGAAAGATCGCACTGTGTTCGCTGTCCACGGGCAGGATGGAAACACCCTTCTCTTTCGTCAGAGGCATGATGATGTGCCCCGCAGTCACCAGAGTCTCCTTATTTGCAAGGGCAATATTTTTCCCTGCCTCGATGGCGGCGATGGTGGGCCGGATACCGATCATGCCCACGATCCCGGTCACCAGGATCTCCATATCCGCCTCTGTGGATACCTCTAACAATCCCTCCATGCCGCTTAAGACACGCACAGGCAGATCCCTGACCCGCTCCCGCAGATCGGCTGCCGCCTTCTCGTCCCAGAGGGCCGCCGTCCGTGGCTTAAACTCTCTGATCTGGCTCTCTAAAAGCGCCACGTTGGAGCCTGCCGCCAGGGAGACTACCTCCAGATCCTTTTCTTTTCTGACGATATCAAGCGTCTGTGTCCCGATCGATCCGGTGGAACCCAGAATCCCTATTTTTTTCATCTCTCGTTCCTCATCTCTTATATTCCTATCATCAGATAAATGCCGATACAGACAATGGGCGCCGCCACGATCACGCTGTCAAAGCGGTCCATGATCCCGCCGTGTCCCGGTATCAGCTTTCCGTAATCCTTAATATCGTGATCCCGCTTCACCGCGGAGGCCGCCAGATCCCCTACCATGGAGACCAGTGCTCCTACCGCTCCCAGCACCGCCGCAAAGGGCAGGGATAACGTGATTGCCGTATAGCGGTTGATCACAAAATANGTGTANAGNACAAACAGGAGNGCCGCCCCCAGAACNCCGCCTACCGCTCCTTCAATGGATTTCTTCGGACTTAATTTAGGCGTCATCTTATGCTTCCCGATCAGCACGCCCACGCAGTAGGCGCAGGTATCGCTCCCCCAGGATGCCAGAAACACGAACCACACCAGATAGATCCCCTCGTCGAATCCCACCCGCAGCAGATAGAGAAAGGACAGCATCACCGGCCCGTAGAGAAAGGCAAACATGGACGCCTGTATCTGGTTCGCATGGTACTTCGGAAAAGCAAACACATAGACAAACAAAAAGGCGAGAAACGCAGCCACGATCACCACTACCATCGCCTGAAAAGCCAGGGTGATATCACTTGCCAGAGCAAGATATATCCCCGCATAGTACACAAGCGTCATCACACATCCCACGAGGACCGGAGGGCTTGGCGACATCTCNTCCCCGCGCACCTTGCAGGCCGCCGTCAGCTCCTGATACGCGATCACGGAAATCAGGAGAAGCGCCACCGCAAGAATGGGGCCTCCCGCAATAAAGACCGCCAGCGCGATCGCCACCAGCAGGATTCCGCTCAGTAATCTTGTACGAAACATACAGACGCCCTCCTTATTCTTTCACCAGACCATAGCGTCTGTCTCTCTTATTATATGCCTCCACCGCCTTCTCTAATTCTTCCTTGCTGAAATCAGGCCATGCCACCGGCGTAAAATAGAACTCCGTGTACGCCAGCTGCCAGAGAAGGAAGTTGGATATTCTCTGCTCATTGCAGGTGCGGATCAGCAGATCCGGCTCCGGGATGCNTGCCGTGTCAAGGGCATCGTCGAAGCTCTGCTCCGTGATAGCCTCCGGCGCGATCTCCCCCGTTTTTACCTGTGCCGCCAGCTTTCTGACAGCCCGGACGATCTCATCCCTGCCGCCGTAATTGATGGCGATCTGGAAATGCAGGCCCGTATTGTCCTTAGTGGCATTTTCCAGCTCGTCGATCCGCTTCCGGATATCCTCATCCAGCCGGGATTTCTCACCGATCACCCGAACACACATGTTATTTTTGGCCGCCGTCTTCAGACAGGTCTTCATGTAATTCCGGAGAAGCCCCATCAGTGCGTCCACCTCATCCGCGGGCCGGTTCCAGTTCTCCGTGCTGAAGGCGTACACCGTCAGATACTGTATCCCCATGCGGTATGCCTCCTCGCAGATGACCTCCACCGTTTTTGCTCCCTGCACATGACCATAATTGCGGGGCATCCCCTTACTCTTCGCCCATCTGCCGTTGCCGTCCAAGATGATCGCCACATGCTGTGGAACATTTTTTTCTTCTGCCATAGTTCCCTCCTGCCAGCAGGTTTACAAAATATTATGTAAACCTCAAAACGGAAAGGGGCAACAGAATCTCGCTCTGTAAGCCCCTCTCAATCATCATACTGTCAAAATCTCCTTGGATTTTTCCTCCACCAGCTTATCCACATCCTTGATNAACTTGTCTGTCATCTTCTGCAGCTTGTCCTCCAGCTCCTTGATCTCATCCTCNGAAATCTCGGTCTTAGCAAGCTTNTTGAGTGCATCGTTGCCGTCGCGNCTCGTGTTGCGGATCGCNACTTTATTGTCCTCGCCCCGCTTCTTGATATCCTTCACCAGATCCTTACGNCGCTCCTCCGTNAGNTCCGGGAATACCAGTCGGATCAGTGAGCCGTCATTGGTGGGGGTGATCCCCACATCCGATGCCATGATCGCCTTTTCGATCTCTTTGATCAGGCTCTTCTCCCAGGGCGCGATCTGTAATATTCTCGCCTCCGGCACCGTGATATTGCCCACCTGCTGGATCGGCGTAGGCGTTCCGTAATAATCCACCTTGATCTTATCAAGGACGTGCGGATTCGCCCGTCCGGCACGAATCGATGCCAGATCGTTTACCAGAAAGTCATAAGACTTCTGCATCTTTTCCTCATAGGGCTTCAGTCTCTCATCCATACTGTAATCCTCCAACCATCATACGGTCACTTTCGTGCCGTTAAACTTACCCTTTACGGTGTTGACAATGCTGTTCTCCTGATTCAGGCCAAATACCCACATAGGCATTTTATTGTCCCGCGCCAGAATGGAAGCCGTCATATCCACCACCTGAAGATTCTTCTCGATCACCTCATGAATCGAGACCTCCTCATATTTTTTGGCATTGGGATTGCTGTGCGGATCATCATCATAGACGCCGTCCACCGCCTTCGCCAGAAGGATCACATCGGCATCCACCTCCACCGCCCGGAGTACTACCCCGGTATCTGTAGAGAAATAGGGATGTCCCGTTCCTCCCGCAAAAAAGACCACCATATTTTTCCCAAAATATTTATTCGCTCTGTCCTTAGAGAAAAGCTTCGTAAAGGATCCGCACTCAAAGGGGGTCAGGATCGATGTCATCATGCCGGTCGATCGAAAGATCTCCGACACATAGATACAATTCATGACTGTAGCCAGCATACCGATCTGATCCGCCTTGGTCCTGTCAATATTCTCGCTGGACCGACCGCGCCAGAAATTGCCGCCTCCGATCACGATTCCCACCTGGATGCCGTCATCCACAAGCTGCTTTACCTGCAGTGCCACTCCGCGCACTGTTTCCTCGTCAAATCCGGTCTTTTTTTCACCCGCTAAGGCTTCTCCGCTTAACTTTAAGAGTATCCGCTTCATATTGCTCTCCCTTATGTGCCAGCCTTATTTTTTCTTCTTGAACTCCTCAAAGAAGGAGGTAGGATTCACATCCGCATAGCACTGGGAACACATACCCTCGATAACCGCACCGTTATTGATCTGTACGGACTTGGATTTGATATTACCCATCACGATCGCCGTAGTATCCAGAATAACCGGACCATGCACATCGATATCACCCTTAACCGCGCCGGCAACCACTGCACTGGTAGCCGTGATGTTACCGATCACCACAGAGCTCTGTCCGATCTTCACACTGCCCATGCTGTTCACCTCACCGGTGATCTTAGCGCCCTCGGCATAGATCTCAGCAGCCTTGGAATTACCCTGGATCGTACCGGTGATGTTCAGCTTGCCCAGGAGATCAAGATTACCGTTTACGGTACCGATCAGTTCCATGGAACCTTCTGATACAATATCACCCGTAATCGTCATACCTTCTGTTACAACTGCCGTCTCGTCAACTGCCACACGATTTGCCTGTACTTCCATAGTCTTTCCTTTCCCTCCGCTATTCTCGACTGCTTCCTCAGTCTCTGCTACCATCGCTTCTTCCATGATTGGTTCTGCCTCCTCTTCTATACTTGACTCTTCTACAACAGCCTCTTCAACCGCCGGTTCTTCGACAACAGGTTCCTCGACGGCAACCTCCTCGATCACAGGTTCCTCAATGACGGGTTCTGCCGCTGCAGTCTCCTCCGCCAAAGGCTCCTCTGCTGCAAGCGCCGGATCTACCAGCTCGTCTATCTTCTCCAGCATATCGCTCAGATCCATGGATCCGGGCGCCTCTTCTGCCGCAGGCTTCTGTGCCACAGCAGCGGCTGCCTCCTCCGGTGTCAGCCCTGCCGCCAGAGCCGCTTCCAGTTCTTCCTCCGGCATCAATTCATTAACTGCTTGGGATAAATCATCTTTTAGATCCGAAAAAAATCCCATTCCCTATTCCTCCATTCTTTAATCGTTACTTATATGATGAATCGGCTCCGTATCATCTGTGATCGGAACGATCTTCGTATCCTCCATGGCCTGAATCTTCTCGATCAATTCCGGCAATGCCTGCACCGTCGTGTTTTTCTCTGCCGCGTCATGCAGCAGTATCATCGCCTCACTGAACTCCGAAAGGTTGGCTGTAGAATTTCTCACGATCGCATCCGGGCTGATATATGCCGCCGACGCATCTCCACAGGATACATTCCAGTCAAAATAACTCATATCCTGCTCTTCCAGATACGCGATCAGCTCATGCATGTCCACTCTGCTCACCGTGTTGCTGCTGCCGCCCGGAAATCTGCAATATCTGCACCAGACTCCCGTGGTTTCATAGAGAAATTCCTGCAGCTTTGTAAGATCAGCCACATAGCTCTCTTTAGACTGATAGATCTCATCATACCTATGGCTGTAGGAGTGCATCGCCAGCGTGTGCCCCTCCTCCACGATCCTTTTATATAACGGCTGATACCGTTCTTCCGGCTTCCCCACTACGAAGAAAGTCGCTTTCACATCGTACTCTGCCAGGATATCCAGGATCTTGCCGGTATTGCTGCTGGGGCCGTCATCAAAGGTCAGATACACCTTCCTGCCGCCATCGCTCATCTCGCCGGACGCATCCGTATCATCGGTATCTCCATGTCTGAACTCGTCCACGCCGGAGGCTGTGTAAAAGTCTCCGCCCTGTCCTGTTTCTGTAAATGTCTGCTGCTCTGCCATTACAGGGGTTGCCGTCTCCCGAAGGGCTTTCAGCTCCTGTTTCGCATGATAAAGGCTCACGCCCAGAATCACACACAGGGTCAACAAAATCACTATCGTGGTAAGCGGAATGATGATGAGCAGCCGTTTCATCAATTGAAAATGTGCATCCTGCTCTGCATCCATCTTCATCGACTCCTTTTGCTCTCTTATTCCCCCATTCTTTTATACTATATCACATCTGAGAGATAACGAAAAGAAATTTTATCAAAAAAGCACAAGAAAATTTCGCCAGATTTTTGCAAAGGAAAGAAATAAACAAAAAAACTATCCTCTACTTACAATAGAGGATAGCTTTTTATTCTGATAGATTCCTTTTCGATCAGTTGCCTGCCATCTGCTTTGCAACTTCCTCCGCAAAGTTCTCTTCTTTCTTCTCAAGACCCTCACCGGTCTCAAAACGTACAAATCTCTTAACGGAAAGGTTTGCGCCGTTATCCTTCGCTACCTGCTCCAGATACTTCGCAACGGTCTGCTTGCCGTCCTCCGCCTTCACATATACCTGCTCTAAGAGGCAGACCTCCTTGAGCTCCTTGTTCAGGCGGCCATTCACTGCGCCCTCGATCACCTTATCCGGCTTGCCTGCCATCTTGGGATCATTCTTGATCTGCTCTGTGATGATCTCCTTCTCGTGCGCCTTGAACTCCTCAGATACCTCATCGGTGGATACATACTTAGGATACAGCGCTGCCACCTGCATAGCGATGTTGGTGAGCGCTTCCTTCACTGCATCGTTTACCACATCGGTAGCTGCCTCCACGATAACACCGATCCTGCCGCCGCCGTGTACATAAGTCACTGCACAGCCGTCGTTTGCCACTACCTTCTCAAATCTGCGGATGCTCAAATTCTCACCGATCACTGCCACCTTGTCAACCAGCGCATCCTTCACGGTCTTAGATGCATCCAGATGCCACTTCTCACCGAGGAAAGCATCCATATCAGCCGCATCAGACTCCACTGCCTGTTTTGCCACCGCTTCCACATACTCCTGGAAATCAGCGTTCTTTGCCACAAAGTCGGTCTCGGAATTCACTTCCACTACCGCTGCGGTCTTCTCATCCTTGACTGCTACACGGCAAAGACCCTCAGCCGCGATCCT
>JAAUZN010000061.1 GCA_014804565.1 Lachnospiraceae bacterium | reverse complement strand
GCTGGGGCGGCGCTACCTTCGACGCATCCCTCCGTTTCCTGAAAGAGGATCCGTGGGAGAGACTCAGAAAGTTAAGAGACGGCTTTAAGAATACCAAGTTACAGATGTTATTCAGAGGCCAGAATATTCTGGGATACAGACCCTACGCAGATGATGTTGTGTACTCTTTTGTTGAGAAATCTATTGCAAACGGTATCGATGTGATCAGAATTTTTGACTGTCTGAATGATATCAGAAACCTTCAGGCAGCGGTAGATGCAACCAACAAGATCAAGAAGCAGGAGGGCAGAGGAGAGTCTCAGATCGCGCTTTCCTATACGCTTGGAGATGCTTATACATTAGAGTATTGGGCGGATATGGCGAAGAAGATTGAAGAGATGGGTGCAGATTCCATCTGTATCAAGGATATGGCTGGTCTTCTTGTTCCCTACAAAGCGGCGGAGCTTGTAAAGACATTGAAGGAGAGCACAAAGCTTCCGATTCAGCTTCATACTCACTATACGTCCGGTGTAGCTTCCATGACATATTTGAAAGCAGTGGAGGCAGGCGTGGATGTAATCGACTGTGCGATTTCTCCTTTCGCGCTGGGAACTTCTCAGCCGGCAACAGAAGTTATGGTTGAGACCTTTAAGGGCACAGAGTACGATACCGGATATGATCAGGAAATTCTGGCGAAGATCGCAGATTACTTCCGTCCTTACCGTGAGGAGTGTATCGAATCCGGCCTGATGAGCACCAAGGTACTCGGCGTCAACATCAATACACTGCGCTATCAGGTTCCCGGCGGTATGCTTTCTAACATGGTAAGCCAGCTGAAGGAGCAGAAGGCAGAGGATAAATACCAGGATGTGCTGGAAGAAATCCCCAGAGTTCGTAAGGATTGCGGTGAGCCGCCTCTGGTTACGCCTTCCTCACAGATCGTCGGTACACAGGCGGTATTTAATGTGCTGATGGGCGAGAGATACAAGATGGCAACAGGAGAGTTCAAGGATCTGCTTCGCGGTAATTACGGGCAGACAGTTAAGCCTATGAGTCAGGAAGTGATCGATAAAGTTATTCCCGGCGAGCCGCGTTCTACCGCTCGTTCCGCTGAGGCAACCGGTCACGTTGAGCCGGAGCTTGCAGGTCTGGAAGCGGAGATGAAGGAATGGAAACAGCAGGATGAGGATGTACTGTCCTACGCACTGTTCCCTCAGGTGGCAATCGACTTCTTCAAGTACCGTCAGGCACAGCAGGAGAAAGTAGATATGACCCAGGCAGATACCAAAAACGGCGTTTACCCCGTCTAAGTATAAGATAGAGCAAAATAAAAACAGCTCCCGAAAGTTTACTTTCGTGGGGCTGTTTTTGCACCTATTTGTTTACATAGAATAGTACTTTTTTTGACAAACTTTGATTTTTTCTAAAAAAGGGGTTGACGGAGGTTACATAATATATTATAATAACATACGTTACCAAAAGATGCAAAAAAAGGTTACAAGAGAGGTACATTCTTATGGCAAGAAAAGAGTCGATCACAAAAAACGACATATTGAACGCGGCCTTTGAAATGGCGCGTGAAGAAGGCTTCGGTCAGGTGAGCGCGAGAACTCTTGCGGCGCGGGCGGGATGTTCTACCCAGCCGATTTTTCGCGTTTATAAGAACATGGAGGAACTGGGAGAGGATCTTTTTGTAAAGGCGATGGAGTTCTTCAGCAGCTACTACGAGGAATTCCCGAAATTGAATAACACGCCCTTTGTCAATTTGGGACTTGCCTATATTCGTTTTTCTCAGGAGGAACAGAATTTATTCCGGCTGTTATTCTTATCGGAGAACCGTCACGGCAAGAGCCTTTACGATATGCTGAACGGTAAAAACGGTGCCGTTGTGAAGGAGATCAACAGTGCAAAGATTTTTGGCTGTAAGGACCCCAGCGGTATGTTTATGAAAATGTGGATCTTTATCCACGGCGCTGCATGTATGACGTTAACAGGAGACTATGATCTGCAGGAAGAGGATACCATTAAGCTGTTAGAGGAGTCCTATAACGCATTCCAGAATATTTAATGAGGTTTCTTCTACCATGGCAATAGAGAATCGTTATGACATCATAACCAGAATCAATGAGTATTATGGGAAGATGAGCAAGGGACAGAAAGCGATCTCGGCTTTTATCTATGATCATTATGATCAGGCGGTGTTTATGACTGCCGCCAAGCTGGGAGATACGGTGGGCGTCAGTGAGTCCACCGTGGTGCGCTACGCCATGTTCATCGGCTATAACGGCTATCCGGAATTTCAGAGAGATCTGGAATACTGGGTACAGAATAAGATCAATTCCGTACAGAAGATCGGTGCGAAGTACGGCAAGAGCAGTCAGTCGGAGATATTAAACTCTGTTCTGCAGGCGGATATCGAAAAGATACAGGATACGATCCATAATCTGGANCCGACGGCTTTTGAGACGGCGGTGGATATCATTCTGGAGGCGAAGACTGTCTATATTATGGGNGTCAGAAGCTGTGAGCCGCTGGCGGATTTTTTGCAGTTTTATTTGAATATGATCCGCGGCAATGTGGTGCTTTTAAAAACAACAAGTGTTTCGGAAACTTTTGAGCAGATGATCCGCATCGACGANGGGGATGCNTTTGTGGGGATCAGCTTTCCGCGNTATTCCATGAGAACCCTGAAAGCGATGGAGTTTGCCAACGACAGGAACGCCAAGGTGATCGCTGTCACGGATTCCGTNCATTCCCCGATGAATCTNTATTCCTCCTGNAANCTGTTTGCCAGNAGCGANATGGTGTCCATCGTGGANTCTCTGGTGGCNCCGCTNAGNATGATCAATGCNCTGGTGGTTGCCATGTGCCTGAAACAGCCGGAGGAAGTNAAGGATAANCTGAAAAATCTGGAGGANGCCTGGAANAATTATCAGGTATANCTCAATGATGAGATNAATTTCATCGACGAGGAGCCGATGTTNAATTATCCGCTCCGCANGAAATCGGAGTAGAAAAGANNATGNATNTGGCAAGAGANCAGGCGGTCGTNATCGGCGGCGGCGCGGCAGGTATGATAGCGGCGGCCGCTGCGGCAGAAAACGGACGCCCTGTTATTTTATTAGAGAAAAATGAAAANCTNGGNAAAAAGCTGTACATAACNGGNAANGGCCGCTGNAATGTGACCAATGCCTGCANNCGNGACAANNTTTTTGAAAATATCGTGAGCAATCCCAAATTTTTATACAGNGCNTTCNANGAATTTGATAACAGNNGTTTTATGGAACTNTTGAAAGAAAACGGCTGTTCTTTAAAAGTGGAGCGGGGNGAGCGGGTNTTNCCGGTCTCNGACCANGCNTCNGACGTGACGGCGGCNCTGGAGAGGCTTCTTCGGAAGANNGGNGTGCAGATACGGCTNCGNAGTGCCGTGCGNTCNATNNTGACAGAGGAGGGNCAGGTNACGGGGGTANGTCTNGCGGATGGNAGNGAGATNNCGGCCGGGAGCGTTATTTTNGCTACGGGCGGNCTNTCNTATCGGACNACGGGNTCNTCGGGNGACGGNCANCGTATGGCNCAGGANCTGGGGCATAAGGTGAAAGANTGTGNNCCGGCNNTGGTGCCATTNGAGATCCGNGAGGACTGGTGCAANAAATTACANGGGTTATCNTTAAAGAATGTNTCCCTTGNGATGACNTGTGGNAAAAAGANNCTCTATCAGGGCTTTGGGGAGATGCTCTTTACNCACTTTGGCGTGAGCGGGCCNCTGNTTCTGTCAGCCAGCAGTTATTATGGAAAGGCAAAANATCCGGCGGATGTNTGTCTGACGGTGGATCTGAAACCGGCGTTGGANCCGGANCAGNTGGATAAGAGAATTTTGCGGGATTTTGAGGAAAATGCAAACAGACAGTTTAAAAATGCGCTGGGTGGTCTCTATCCNGCCANGCTGATTCCTGTTATGATAGAGAGGACNGGGATNGATCCGGAAAAGAAGGTGCATGAGGTCACCAGACAGGAGCGTAGGAGTCTGNCNGAGNTGACCAAGCAGTTTACNATGCAGGTGCAGGGNAAGCGTGGTTTTGANGAGGCCGTGATCACCCAGGGCGGCGTGGCGGTAANGGAGGTCAATCCTTCCACCATGGAATCCAAGATGGTGCGGGGGCTTTATTTTGCAGGAGAGATTCTGGATCTGGATGCATTGACGGGAGGNTTTAATCTGCAGATCGCCTGGTCTACGGGNTATCTGGCCGGGAAAGGCTGCAGAGATAANGGAAAGGAGAANCAAGATGAGTTTTAATATTGCAATAGACGGGCCTGCNGGNGCGGGAAAGAGCACGATCGCNAAAAAGATAGCGGCAAAGAAAGGGTACATCTATGTGGATACGGGTGCTATGTACCGNGCNATGGCTCTGTATCTGNTCCGGGANCAGGCGACGCCGGANCAGATCGACGAGAAGTGCGAGCATGCGGATATTACCATCGGCTACGAGAATGGNGAGCAGGTGGTGTATCTNAACGGTGAGAANGTGAATAGNTATATCCGCACGGAGGAGGTAGGCAGAATGGCTTCCATCAGCAGTCCGAANCCNAATGTGCGCCGNAANTTAACGCAGCTGCAGCAGAANCTGGCGGCGGATAAGGATGTGGTCATGGACGGCAGAGATATCGGCACCTGTGTGCTGCCGGNCGCCCAGGTGAAGGTGTACCTGACTGCGGACAGCCACGAGAGGGCGCTNCGCCGGTACAGNGANNTGACNGNAAAGGGNGAGACCTGCGATCTGGATACCATAGAGAAGGATATTNTNGAGCGGGACAGACAGGATATGACCAGNGAGATATCGCCCTTAAAGCAGGCGGAAGACGCAGTGCTTTTGGATTCTTCCCACATGACGATANANGAGGNGGTAGACGCTGTGATCACGCTTTGTGACAGGGAGGGNTAATGTGATGGAAGTGATCCTTACGGAACACGCCGGTTTCTGCTTTGGCGTCAGGCGTGCAGTGGATACCGTATATGAGCAGATAGCGGCCAGGCAGGAGAACGGGCGGCCTATTTATACCTATGGGTCTATCATACATAACGAAGAGGTGGTCCGGGATCTGCAGGAAAAGGGCGTAAGGGTACTCTCAGGTCTCGAAGAAGCCGAAAAGCTGTCCGAGGAGGAGAAGGGCACCGTGATTATTCGGTCTCACGGGGTGGAGAGAACTGTCTGCGAAAGGTTGAAGGGACTGGGATTT
>JAAUZN010000060.1 GCA_014804565.1 Lachnospiraceae bacterium | reverse complement strand
TGTCAGGGTACCATTCTCACCCTTAACTGCCAGCTCGTTCATTCTCTGTAACATATCCTCAACTTCGTTTAACGCACCTTCTGCGGTCTGCACTACGCTGATACCGTCCTGAGCGTTAGCGGAAGCCTGGGTAAGACCTCTTACCTGTCTTCTCATCTTCTCGGAAATGGAGAGACCTGCTGCATCATCTGCTGCACGGTTGATCTTNTAACCGGAAGATAACTTCTCAGTAGACTTCGCCTGGCTAGACGCTGTCAAGTTGAGCATTCTGTTAGAGTTCATCGCTGTAATGTTGTGTTTTACTACCATAGTATATTCCTCCTTGAATTTTCTGCGGCTTCCTTGCCGCTGTTTTTTTGGTGTGTCAATGCTTCCGCCCCGTCCGCTGACATCTGCATCTNCACTGGTTTCAAGTAAATGTTTTCTTTACTTGTAATATATATCGGTGGGTATCGGAAATACTTTAGAGCCGAAAAAAANTTTTTTNNAATTTTTTTCGGCTCTAAGGANAATACTCATATTTACTTNNTATTTCTTACTGTCATAGAACTGCGGATTCACAAAGTTCAGCTGGTTCATATTGTTATAGTAGCTTTGGCTCACCTTCATCTTAGAGGATGCCTTACCGATCTGCTGCCGGCTCTTCNTAAAGCGGTTTTCCGCCTGCAGCTTATTGCGCATTCTGGCGGCATTGATCGTNACCACCTTCTCCGTGATCACGGCNATCANCTCCTGCATCCTNTTGATCTCCGTCCGATAAGCGGATTTATTATCGATCAATTCCTGCCTGATCCGNTCATACACCGACTCAAAGCCCTCATCCANAAGCTCCAGCTTTTCCGCCAGNTCTCCCATTCTGTCGGAGGATGCATCCAGCGCCTCCATATCCAGCTCCTCCTGCTTGAACAGNCTTTCCTGNGCCGCNTTCNCCTCGATNATCTCATCGAGNATACGACTCTTTTTNTCCAGACTCTCCACCAGGATCTGCGCACTGCTCAGACTCATACGTCCACCTTTCTATCCATGCTGGTTNTTTTGCTTCATAACTTCCTTCCAGGTATCCCGGATACTCCTCAAGTGCGTATTGACCTCCTCCAAGAATCTGTNCNTCCTTCTTCATGTTCGCCTGAAGCAGGCGTTTAAGCAGATATACATAGATCCNGTCAAAGTCCTCTGCCACAGGATACTTGTGATCCAGNGTNTTTCTGAACTCTTCAATGATGCGCTGNGTTTTTACTATATTGATATGCGCCTTCTCGATCTCNCCATGCTCTATGGNNACNATCGCGATATTACAAAACTTNATCGCGCCCTCATAGAGCATCAGCGTCACCTCCGCCGGGGAAGCTGTCAGGATTTTATTCGTTGTGTATTCCGCATAGGGATTACGTGCCGGCATAGTCATACTCCTCCTTGATCCAACCTGCCATTTTTAAGAANNATCAACCGCCGAACAGACTCGAAAGAGAACTGTTCTTGGATTCAAGCTTCGCAAGCGCTGTCTCCATGGCCGAGAACTTNGNATACCACTTGTCAATATANNNNTTCAGCTTCTCTTCCTGCTTCTTGATCTTNTCNGTATANTCGTCNTANTCTTCCTTCATCTTCTTATCNTTGTANACNGTCATGGCGCTGCTCATCGTTGTCGCNGACATCTTATTCGCCAATGTATCATGCAGCTTGTTGGTCAGACCCGTGAAGAATTCCATCACCGCNTCAGGGTTATTGGCNATCAGCTTGTTCAGCAGATCATCGTTATTCTTNGTCTTNGCATCGTCCGGATCACCGTCGATATGATAAGCATTTTTCTCATTGTCCGCCGAGTTAAANTANCCCAGCGTNGCAATGCCGAAATCCGAGAGATAAATCGTCTGATTGCCNATCTTGAAACCCGTCATCATATCCATCTTGAGNGCGGAAGAGATATCGCTCANGGTAGCATCNCNGCGGAGCAGGGAATCCTTGATCTTNTTCTCCCACTCCTCGATCTCGCTGTCTGATAACGCTTCCTTCTCCTCNGNCANCAGCGGATCATACCCCGAGGAAGACTCCGCATTGTAGAGAGAATCCATCTCGTTGATCAGCTCGCTGTACGCCTTGATGAAGTCCTTNATCATATTGTAGANGCCTTCCGTATCGNTCTTCGTAGATACGGTAACCTCCTTGTCGGTCACTTCCATAGCCGTGACNGTCATACCGTTCACGGTCACAGAGTCGTTGCNNGAAGTATAAGTAACNCCATCCACTTCGATCTCGGAATCCTGCCCTGCTACCTTAGTNCCCAGAGCNGCTNCCTTCCANNNNGCTGTGTNCGNCATCACATCCTTCGCAGCTTCCACCTTGGCGTCAAACTGNTNCGTCACCTCATCGGCTGTGATNCCCTGNGCCGATNNCCACNNNATTGCCNTCNNCATCCTTNTCCNTGTAGGTGCCTTTGCCATTTTCGTCCTCNGTATANTCAAANCGGGTNTNATTCTCGTCGATCTTCTTCTGGTTCGCTTCCCNCTTCGCCTCGTTATAAGCATAGGCAGTNTAGAAGCTGTAGACCTCCTTCGCCTTATTGATCTCGGTCTGCTTTTTGCTGACAGCCTCGGAAGCCGCTGTGACCGCATCCTCCGCATCCTTCACCGCCTGCTGCAATGCNGCATTTTCACTGTCTGCCGCCANATCCTTACGCGCCTGAGCCAGCGCNTCCTTCTTATCGGCAAGATCCTTCTGAAGATCCTTCAGATCACCCGACATACCGCCGACACGCACGGTTTCCGTCTCATATACAGGATTCTCGTCATCATCAACCTTCGGTTCGCCGTTCTCATCCTTCGCCTGCACATATACAGGTGTAGTACCGTCTGCTTCAAATTTCAGGCTGCCNTCCTCATTCTTNGCCTGCACCTTCTGCTCGGTNTCCNCGCCNTANATCNTNTCATACAGCGCTTCACCCGCCGCCTTGATATCATCCACCGTCATGTTATCAAAATCATAGCCGGTCAAATAGGCGTAATGATCATCGTATGTGCCGTCCACATTGGCCTGAATCTCTTTGAGCTTATCGATATTGTCCTGGTTAGCCTTAATGTAATCCGCGTTCTCTTTCGCCAGCTTATCATTCTGCGCCTTCAACGCCTGCAGACGGGAAAGAGTCTCCGCCTTGATGAGTTCATCATAAGCCGCCGTATGATTCCCGTCGTCATCCGTATACTTCGACCATACATCGTACTCGCCGCCNGCTGCCGTCAGCTTGTCGATATCCTTATCAGACAGAAGCTTTAAGGCCTTTAATGCCTGCATGCCTCCCTCATCGTTTCCGGAGAAGAAGAAATCGCCTGCTGCGCCGGAAGCCCAGGAGCTGATATAGATACGCTGGTTATCCTGATCATAGTTGGCCGACAGGGCTGTCTCACTGGATACTTTCTTCACGAAGTCATTGATCTTCATGTCACCGCTGACCTCGATATCCACATACTGACCGGTTCGGTCACTGATACGGATGCTTCCCGTCTTGCCGGCAAGACTCTTATCCAGCTGCGCCAANGTAGCATTCCCTGTGTAATTCACGCCGTTGTTTGACAGATTGCCGCTGGTCAGCGCCGCCTTCTTGGAGAGCTGCTTTACCTTAACGCTGTGGGTGCCGTCTCCCGTAGTGCCTGTCACCTGGATCGCGTTAGCGTTAGACACGACGGTCTTCTTCTTCATATAAGAAGACTGCAGGCGCAGATCATCCAGCTTCTGATAGAAGCTGTAAATCTTGGTATTCAGAGCTTTCCACGCATCCTGTTTCCAGGACAGCTTCGTCTGTGCCTTTACCAGTTTATTTTTCTTATAGCTCTGAGCTGAAGCCAGCTCGTTGATGATACTCTCGGTGTCAAGACCCGAGTACATACCTGTGATTCTGATAGCCATTTAAAATTACCTCCCGTCTGCCTATCTCTTCTCGTCCACAAGAATACCTGCCATCTCCCAGATCTTAGCAATCATGTCCAGAGTCTTCTCCGGCGGGAACTCCTTGATAACCTCCTTGGTGTCCTTATCCATGATCTTGATCATGATCCGGTTNGTGTCCTCGTGAACGCCNAAAACAGCCTCTTCATTACTGTTATTGATCTTCTTGTTCATCTCCGCGATCGCCTTTTTCAGCTGCTCGGACTGTTGCTGCTGCTGCGCTTTACTGCCCTGCGCCTGCTGCTGACTGCCGGCGTTGTCGCTGCCGCCCTTCTCGTCCTCAGTCTGAGGCCTCGTCACCGCCGCAGTGGTCGCGTCGATATTGACGGTCTGCCCATCCTCCGGAACTTCCGTGTTCACCGGCTCTACCGTCTGGGGTTTGGTTNCTGCCTGTGCCTGATAAGTCATGACACTGTTTAATGGTTCAATTGTTGCCATCGTCAATCACCTCCGTGTGATATTTGTAAAAATTTATGGAATCGTCTCTTGACTTCGCTGTTCGTANCACTACAGACAGACGCAGTCTCTTGTAATCTATATCGGAAAAAACTGATATTTATTTAGGAAAAACGAGAAAATAGTTTAAATCTTTAAAAACATCNTCTATAATNGAAGTAAATCCCTANGGGATTAACTTCTAGTAAATCCCTGCGGGATTAACTTCTGAAGAATCGCANGCGATTCTTCGTATTTCTTTATAAACCTTACTGATTGGGGGCAAAATCCTATGAAAAAATACAGGATCTGTATGATCCCGGCCTATCCACTGGAAAATGTACAGCTTTTAAAGGATCGTGTCATCCTTCCCTATGTATGTTATCGAACTTTCGGGGAAAATCTTAAGCTTATCACGGCAAGTACGGGCGATTANCCNTATCTTTCCTATCTGCCGGGNGCGGAGCTTNTCACCCTGNCGGCAGAGCAGCCCCANATGGAGGCCGCCATCNGCTACGTCTCCGAACACTATGACGAGATGGATCTGCTGTGTCTGTTCGGTTCAAGGGGCGAGTACATGGAACTGGTTCAGACCTACAAGACTCTGCGCCCCGACGGCATCATCTATCTGAAACTGGACTTCAATATCGACTGGGCAAATGCCCTTCCGCTGTTTGATGACTCCTTTTCGACCTTCCTGCAAAGCTGCGATATTATAAGCTGTGAGGCCAGGCGTTTACAGGCCTTTGTCTATAAAAAATGGCAGCGGCCCGTGGAATATATTCCCAACGGTGTTTACTACCCGCTCTATCCGGAGGCCGCCGATGTCCGATACGAGGACAAGGAGAATATGATCCTGACTGTAGGACGGCTTGGCACCGCACAGAAAAATACACTTTTGCTTCTGTACGCCTATGCACTGGCGTTCGTAGAGCTTAAGGAACCCTGGGAGCTGGTTCTGATCGGAAGCGTCACCGAGGAATTTCAAANAGACTANGANGCATTTTGTAAAAAATNNCCNCCGATNGCCCCTCACATCCACCTGACAGGCAACATNGCGGACAANCAGANGCTTTATCAATATTATAAAAAGGCAAAGATCTTTGCGCTTCCCTCCCGGCTGGAGGGCGGCAGCCCCAACGTTTTCTCGGAGGCGGCTATCTTCGGCTGCACCGTGGTCTGCACCGGCGTGGACGCCGCCGCGGACATGACAGACAACGGACGGGTAGGCCGCATCTGCCAGGATACGGAGGATTTCGAAGGCTTTTCCAGAGAGCTGTTATCCCTCTGCCAAAATCCCGATTATCTTGCCCGCAATTTCCACGAGATGCGCGCCTATATGAGGGAATTTTTCGACTATGAACGACTGGCAGAAAGGCTTCAGGTACTGTTGGAGCTGCAGGCACTGAAAAGGAGGACNCCATGAGGATCAGCGCTACTGACACGCGTGTCACAATAGAANATGGGGAAAAAGTCCTCACCTTATTAGAAAAGCCGGAATTTCCGGATTACAGCAATGTCACCACAAGACCCTACATCACCTTTTACTATATGGAAGACGAGTCTGTCTGGGACCGGCTTCGACTGGATATGCTGCGGCTNATGGAATACTGCCCGGAAAATCCGTATCTTGGCTGCTACGCTCTGGTCTTTCGCAGACTCTACCCGGTTTTACTCTCGACCAGCCAGGCAAAAAATGTGATGGGNTACGGCGAACCCTCCGGCTGTGGAGCCTATAAGATTTTTCAGGATTTCATGACCTTCCTGCAAAAGGGAAACGCCCTGACAGCGCTTGCCNTNAGNCCTTTTTCCCTGATGGCGGCAGCAAACGGCTCCTGCGTTTCACTCCTCTANCGNCTGGATACCTGTCCNNCCTTGACGGCGGTNTGCGATGCGATAGAAAAGGTAAGACCCGGCGGTCTCATTCTNCTCTACACGATAAAGNATGCTCTGCCGGCAGAGCTTGCCGCTTTCTGTGGCCAGGCCGAGACGGATCNGTTCGGTTCCTGCACGGTCTACGCCCTTACCATGGATGCGGCGCTGGCGGAATTTGCCAGCCGGCATAGTTCGGAAGCCTTTATCCTATCCCGGCGCGAAGCGCTCCTGCAGCGGNCAAAGGATCTGCAGGGTCTGATTCAGGCTATGCTGGCGGGTGCGGCGCTGCCGGAAGATGCCTATCTCATTGCCGTATCGGTTCTGCAACAGATCGAGGAGATCCTGCTCTCCCTGTACGACNATCTGGAGAACGACGAGCTTCCCGTCCTTGCCAACGCACTGAAGGAAGCTGTCCTCAACTGCTGCGCAGGTGTAAAAAAANGCTGTGATCTGAGCACCTATATNTCAAAACTGACACAGGCGTCAGAAGTGTTTTATGCCGCCATAGGGGCGGAATTTTAGCAAAGGATGAAAAACGACAGGCAGCATGGAAATACTATTTTACCGCTACAACAGCATATGTGAACCCGATATCCTTCAGGCTTTTGAGGGNTTCGGCATCACCGTCCACCGAGAGGAAGCGGAAATGCAGAATAAGCAGNTTTCGCCCCGGGAATGTGCCGAGAAAGTGAGCGGCTGGATCCTGCAAAGGCCCCTCGCCTTTGTGTTCAGTGTCAATTTCTTTCCCGCCATCTCCTACACCTGTGAACGGCTGAAGGTGCCCTACGTCTGCTGGAGTGTAGACTCTCCGGTGCCGGAGCTTTTTTCCAATGCCCTAAAAAACAGCTATAACCGTATTTTTCTCTTCGACAGGGCGCAGTACGATTTCTTTTCTCCCATCAATCCGGACTGTATCCACTATCTTCCCCTTGCCACAGGCGTAGGGCGCTGGGAGAGTGTGGTGCTTTCCATGACCGAGCAGGACTATGATACTTTCGGGGCGGAGGTGTCCTTCGTAGGCTCACTGTACACGGAGAAATGTCGATATGACAAGCTGTCTCTCTCCGACCACACCAAAGGTTTCGTGGATGGATTGATCGAAGCCCAGCTCAAGGTCTACGGCTATAATTTTATCTCTGAGACCCTGACGGAGGAGGTCATTCGCGAGATCGCCGGGGCCGATCCGGACTTTTATCAGGGTGCCGACACCTATGGAGAAGTGGACCGTTATCTGGTCGCCCATCAGTATATCGGCATGAAGCTGGCCGCCGTGGAACGGGANCGCACATTGCAGCGGCTTTCTGAGCGTTTTCCGGTGACNCTCTATACCAGAAGCGATACTTCCGCTCTGCCCAGGGTGCNGTGCCGGGGCGGCGTGCGCACACTGACCGAGATGCCGAAGGTCTTCCAGGCAAGCCGTATCAACCTGAATATGACTATGCGTCCCATCGAGACCGGNCTATCCCTGCGCATCTGGGATATTCTTGGCTGCGGCGGCTTCTTACTCACCAACTATCAGGCAGAGCTGCCGGAATATTTCGAGATTGGAAAAGATCTGGAAACCTACGAGTCCATGGCGGAACTGGAGGATAAGGTCGGCTACTATCTTACCCACGAGGAGGAGCGCATGGAGATCGCTATCCGGGGCTGTGAAAAAGTAGCACGATATCACACCTATGAGACNCGNNTGGCACAGATGATCAAAATCCTGACGGAGNATATGTGAAACCAAAGCAGAAAAAANCATATTTTGACAGTCAAAAACGGATATGACAATTATGNCATATCCGTTCTGTATGCTGCAATATATTCGGAGAATGCCCATTNCCGGCATCATCCCANCAGATTCTTCAATGCCTCCATGCCGTCCACATCNCCGGCCTCCTTGTTGGCATTCTGAATCTGTACATAAACNTCTTTGCGGTACACAGGCACTTCTCTCGGGGCGCTAATGCCAAGCTTTACCTGTTCGCCTTTGATCTCAAGTATCGTGATCTCNACATTGTTGTTGATCACAAGCGCTTCATTCTTCTTTCTGGATAAAGCTAACATTTACTCACCCGCTTTCTGTCTGTTTTTGTCTAAAATATCATAGATGGGAAATTTCACCTGATACTGATCCCCCTCCACGATCACCTGTGTCGCCTTACACTCCGCCGCGTTGATCACGATGGGACCTCTGAGATTCACCGTCATTTTCTTAATATCCTTGGGCACCGTCACCGTCACCATCACCAAAAGCTCCTCCGGATTGATGTGGCCGATGCTCTTCAGAAGCTCATCATCCACCTCCGGATTATAGTCAGGGCACACGATCAGCGGATCCATCACCGGCATCGCAAAAGCCGGCTCCTGCAAAGACTGCAGCCAATGAATCGTATCCGTTCCTTTTTCCACATCGTGAACCAGTGCAAAATCCTGAAGATCAGGAAATCCAATGATCCCGCCCGGAAAATGTATGATCTTCTCATCATCAATGGTAATCTCTCCAAATACCTTCGTCTTAATCTGCATACCCGTCTTCCTTCCTGTATTAAAATGCCATGCTCAGAGCCATGCTGCATTCGCAAAACCGCAGCTACTCTGCACGGCTCATTGCTTATCAAATATAATTCATCAGGTTAGTCTGCATGATCTTACCGGTCGCCATGAGCGCCGCATTGTAGGTCAGCTCTGCACTGGTCATCTCCACCGCCACTTCCGTGATATCAATTCCCTCGTTATCCTGCTGCAGTTCCTTAAAGGTTGCCTGCTGGTTGGTCAATCTGGTGGCGATCAGTTCCAGACGGCTTCCTCTGGTGGCATTGTCCGTCATAGCCACACGGGAATCATCCATATACTTCTGATATTTTGTGATCTGATTCTCAAACTTCGTATGAATGTTGTCGCGGATATAGGTCTTCGCCTTACTCACACCCTCAAGTCTCTCGGTGAGATCCTTATACTCCGGGGAATCTTCCGCAAACTCATCCCTCTTGGTCTCCAGATTCTTCTCCAATGTCTCTATGTCCTGAAGCTGCTTCAGATAGTGTTCGAAATCATCCATATCTCTCTGCACATCATGAGTGAAGATCTCATCCGCACGAGTGTTGACCTGAATCTGCTGGTTATATCCTACATCATAATAGATATCCTGATTTCTTCCCTGATCCCGCTGGGTGTTATAGGCAGTCCTTCTCCAGTCCGGATTCTCGTTCGGAGCAGCCACATTCTTCTTCTCGATACACTTGAAGTAATGTATCGGATTGATGTCGCCATTCTGCCAGGTGGACTTGTCATAATTTACATGGAAGGTGTTTCCTCCCTCAAATGCCTTCTCATTGAAATTTTCATTATAGAATTGCTCGGAGAACACTAACTCGCCACTGAGCGGAATATAAGCGATTCCCTCAAAACCGTCAGCGATCGCCTTGTATGCCTCCTCTTGATCGCCAAACTCCTTAATTATCGGATTTCCATTCGCATCAGCCGGTGTCGTCACCACCACAGGATTCCCGTCAGCATCCAACTGTACATTGCCGGTTGCATCCTTGGCAGTCGCCGTTATCTCCGTGCCGTCCGGCATGGTTATCTTCAGATCTCCCCCCTCTTTCAGAGAGTCCAGATTGTTGTAGGAGATGCGAAAACGATACAGCGTCGTATTTTGAACAGCCTGCTCATAGGAATACTCATCCGTGATATCAGCTGGTGGAATCGGCGGATTAGATGCAATTCCATCTTCTACCTTGGTATAGTCTGTATAGCTGACCCGACTGATATCCTGAAAACCAAAATCTTCATCGATATTAAAGGATACCGGATGCTCCTCCATCTCCTTCATATCCTCTTCAGTAAAGGTGACCGGCAGATCCGTCCGATAGCCAGAGAAAACAAACCTTCCCGCATAATCTACATTAGCGCAGGAATAGAACTCTGCCGTCAGCTGCTTCATCTCAGACATAATGATCCGCAGATCATCAGAAGTCTGGTATTTATCCGGAGCAGTGGTCGCCAACTTGTAGAGATCGGTTAACACCTGATCTACAGTGTCCATAGCGTCCGCAGTCAATGCCAGCCACTGATCCGCATCCTTCGCATTCTTTTCATTATACTGGGTAACCGCCGTCACATTACTTCTGAGCCGAAGCGCCCTGATCGCTACCACCGGATCATCGGAGGGACGCACGATCTTACTCTGATTTGTCATCTGGTTAGTCAGCTTATCCTGCAAGATCTTATTCTGGTTGATGTTGTAGGCTGCGTTGTTCCGCATGATCTTATTTGTCATTCTCATAGTCAGTATCCCTCTTTACCTTTCTACGCTATCTGTTTAGACACCGGTTTGAAGAATCAATCTGTCATACACCTCTGTCAACACCTGAATCATCTTAGATGCCAGCGTGTAGGAATTCTCGTATTTCACCAGGTTCATGGCCTCTTCATCCTCATCTACGCCGGAAATAGAGGTTCTCTGNTTNTCAATANTGGTCTCCAGACTNANGTANGTNNTATAGAAGCGTNTNNGCATTNCTNGNATTCANNGNCACATCNGANAGNACACACTCCAGNAAACCGCCCGCATCTCTTCCGCGGAAGCTGAACTGGTTGACATCACTCAGCATGGAGATCACTGCCCATACCTGATCACACTGCTCCTGACCCTCGATCTCNTCAATCCCGTCGCCATCCGGTACACCAATTCCTTTATNCTGGTCGATATCTTTTCTGGTGCCAAGAAGCCTCGGATCCTTAACTACCGCATCCAAAAGNGTCACATTGCCCGCTGTCAGATTGTAGTACCCGGTATTTTCCCCATTCGATGCGGAAGCATCCAGCTGCGCCTGTGTATACTGTCCNGTTTGTCTCACATAGTCNGCGGTAAAAAGGATATCCGCTTTCTGCGGCGGATCCTCCGCTGTGAGACCCTCTTTGAAAATATCATTTACCTTCTGAGCAAATTCGCGCACCCACTCATTCATCTGTTTCAGATAATAGGGAACACCCTGATAGTTAAGCTCTCCGCCGATGGAAACTTCCGTCCAGGTCTTCGCCTGGGTCAGGGGCTCATCGCTCTTTTTATTGTCGATGGTAAAGGTGTACTCGCCGTTACCGTTATAAGACCAGTCCGTGTAATAGAAAAGCTGATCCCCGATATTGATCACACCGCCGGTATCGGAAAGGTTACACTTGGTCATACTNTGTAAATGNGATTCTGTTGTCTTTATNGTCACTGTNGAAAAGCTTTTATGGAATGCCACGTTGGTAGCCGTTCCCTTAAAATACTCGCCGTTATTACCGTCGCGCATCTCGATCAGTCCGCGCAGTTCCCCGCCCAGGGAGGCATTGTAAAGGTTGAAGCTCAGTCCATTGCTCCACTCGAGATCATAGAGACCGTCCACATCCGACTGGTTCACCTTTTCCTCTTTCGAACGAGCCACACAGATCAACGTCCTGTAATCGTCCATATCTACCAGAGTCTGTCCGCCGGCGATCCTTACTATATATCTGTGAGCTGTCGACGGATTTCCTTCCTGATCCAGAATAGGCAGCTCCTCTGTCTGCACATCCACAACCGCTGAAAGCTCGTCGATCAGGCTGTCCCTCTTATCCCGCAGCTCATTGGCTATACTTCCGGTCATTTCTATGGTATTGATCTGTTTATTGACCGTCGCCAGATCCTGCGCAATGGAATTGATCTGATCCGCACGGATCTTGATCTCGTCGTTTACGTCCGACTGCAGATCTCTGAGATCTCCATACATATTATTAAAATAATCGGTCAATGCCTTGGCAGTGCCCAAAAACTCTGCTTTCACATCGGTGCTGCTGGCATTCTTCGTGATTTCCTGTAAAGCCATGCTCATCTTATCAAAGAGCGTTTTAAAACCGGTCGTCTTATCATCCTTCAGGTACTCCTGTATCATATTGCAATAGTACAGCTTGGCGTCATACTCTCCCAGTTTCGTCTCATTCGACCAATATTTAAAGTCATAAAACTGATCTCTCACACGCTCGATGGACAGAGTTTCCACACCCGCACCCGCACAGCCATAGGTNGCAAACACACGCAGCGCATTCGCCGCCTCCGTATTCACTTGCTGTCTGCTGTAACCGAGCGTATTAACATTACTGATGTTATTGCCCGTGGTGTTCAAAGCGGCGTTAGCTGCCCGAAGTCCCGATGATGCGATTGTCAGTCCAAAAAAAGTTGATGCCATAAGTTTTCCCTCTTTTATCTTAAATTAAAAGATTCAACGTTCATTGATCAGCGTCCCAATGTGGTTAAGAGATGCTCCAGCATCTCGCTGATCACATTGATATATCGACTGGATGCATTGTAAGCGTTCTGGTACATGATCATGTTGGTCAGTTCCTCATCGGAGGACACACCCACGATCTGTTCTCTTGCAGACAGCAATGCNTCCGTCGCCACTGTCTGATTCTCCTGAACCGCCCGGAATACCGATCCCGTATTGGCCAGCTGCGCTACCAGATTCTTATAGTAATCCTTGAAGCAGACAGGCGTTGTTACATTGGGGTTTAAGGTATATATCGCTTCCTCAAAGGCCTTTTTCAGAGCCTCCATGGTCTCGTTATCCTCAGAGTGCTCATCCAGTCGGAAAGTTAATAAGGAAGGATTCTGACGCANCTCGGTGTTGATCANGATATTCCTTACCGTCCAACCNGTCTCCGGTTTTCCCTTCTGTTCATTTACCATGAGGTGGAACAGNTGATAAGGATTCCCATCCTCATCTCTCAGATAGTTGGAGTCCGGATTTAACTCCGTCGCCCTTTCGGCCGCTTCTGCCAAGATATCGTTAATCTTCGTGACAATGTGATGTATCAGCTGATCGAACTCGGCCTGTGTATTCATAACAAGGGACTGCGAAATATGTGTGTTGTACCATCCCTCTTCATACTCTCCATCTGTGTTGATATCATTGATCTCGTCGTAGGTAGCCCTATGGTCACCCCTTGCAAATAANGTACTCTTCAGAGAACCGATATCTGTATTGTACATGGAGGANATCTTCTGGGTCAGATTAAAGACCTTCGCCCCCTCTATATTTTCCTCGGAAACGATCGGTTTGCCGTCTGCATCGAACTTATCAAAGTTGGCAAGTATTTTCCAGTAGGGCGTATAAAAACCGGTCTTAGGATCCGTGTAGAGACACATCTCATTGACCAGACCGCCCTTCACCAGATCCACTCCCTCAAACTGAACGCTCACATAACCGCTGGTATCTTCCGAATAAGTGATGTATCCGATCTTAGCCAACTCATCCAGAAGATAGTTTCTGCGGTCTCTCAGGTCATTGGCATGCTCCGGACCACCCTCCACTCTCATGATCGCCCGGTTCAGAGACTCGATCTCCTGCGCNTATGCATTGATGTTATCCACATCAATCTTCACCGTTTTATTCATATTATCCTGATAATCACAAAGGCTGTTGTACACCGCTCTTGCCTTCGTGATAAATTCGTAGGCTTTCGTCACGAACAAGTCCTGATTAACCGAAAGAGTCGGATTCTTGGACAACTCCTGCACCGCCACCCAAAGACCATTGTCCCCGGTGAGTGCCTCGGAAAACTCATGTCCCTCGTTGGACTCTCCCAGAATATACTCTATCTCCTCTATCGACACAGAAGAAACATCATAAAAAGCAGTCCGCCCTGCCTCGCGCCGATAGTTTCGATCCAATATTAAATCTCTTTCCTGTCTTGTTCGGGTATAATTGACACCCAGACCTGTCTGGATCCAGTTTTTATCAGCATACCTGGCCTGNGTAAGGTAATTCCTTGTTCCCTGCGCCACCTGCTGTCTGGTATATCCTTGGGTGTCTAAGTTAGACATGTTATGCGCCGTGGTATTGAGCGCATTATTTGATGTTTGTAATCCTGATACGCCTATATAAAGGCTTGACATTAATGACATATTCTACCGTCCTCAACAATTACTGTTTGGCATCAAAAGCCTTGTGAGTCGTCCCGATCACATCACCGGTATTGCAGGCGCCCCTGTTATAATTCGCCGTTTCCGGCGCCTTATTCATGGACTGCATGATCTGCATNTTGAACTGTACCATCTCCANCGCATTCTCGATCAACTCCCTGTTCTGCTCGTTNATNCNCTTTACCGCCTGGACATTTCTTTTCAGTTCATCAAANACCGATGCCAGTTTTGTCTGTTCCTGTGGTCTGGCCTCCAGCATTTTGATCAAATCTACAATTTTCAGCTTCGTAACATCCTTGTTAAGTACGTTCGCAATATCATCAACAGCTTCGTTTCTCTGATGATCCAGATGATTGATCCTGCTTACTATGATTTGCTCTTCATCCGTGATTTCCGCTAAAGCCTTAATGTTGTCAGACACAATGGCGGGTGTTTTTTTCATGGACAGATCTAACAGATTCTTGTACTCCAGATTTTCCTTTTCCAAAACCTCTATCAAGGTCTCCATTAAACTTGCCACGTCAAAACCCACCTTCTTTGGCNAATTCGTGAAATGAATTTACCAAGTGTCTTATCACAAACTCTTAATCTCCTCATACTGCTTCATCAATTTTTCCGCAAAACTCTCGCCGCTCACCTGATAGGAACCGTTCGCGATGCCTGCCTTGATGGGCGCAGTCAACTCACTCCTGATATCATCGGCAGCTGCAACCGCATTTTTCGCAGTCTGAATATCCTTGCCGATACTGGAGATCTGAATTTTATCAGAAGTCGCATTTTTCGCAGTATTCTGTGTCTTAGCGCTTTTCTTCGTGCCATAGACCTGCTGTACCTGAGTATAAGCTTCTATACGCATATGTGACTCCTCCTTCCTCTATCTCACTCAATATCCTACACTATAGGTATCGGATATTTTTGTCCAGACTTTAGAGGTAAGCCGAAAAATAATACTTCACCTGAAACAGATCCTCCAATACGGCAATGCTTTTCTCTTTCATCTCTTCGTCTGCCTGTAAGATATCCGGCACCATGATCGGCATCATGCCGGCGCTGTAGGCGGAACGGATACCATTATAGGAATCCTCGATCGCATATACGCGCTCCGGCAAAACACCCATTTTTTCGCAGGTCAACAAATAAATATCCGGTTCCGGCTTGCTCCTTTTCAGCTGATCGCCGCCCATAACGACCTGAAAATAATCATATAACCCTGCCTGACACAATTCCTCCTCCACAACAGCCAGTCTGGTTGACGAGGCAAGTCCGATGGGAATTCTCTTATCCTGCAGATATTGCAAAAGTTCCTCGACGCCCCTTTTAACCGGCAGCCCCTTCGTTTGGATGTATTCTCTGAACAGTCCGGAAACTTCTTTACTATATTCATCATACGGAAAAGATTCTCCGTAATAGGCGCATACGATCTCTTTGGTTCTCACCTTATTCGTCCCGATACAGTCAATGCAGACCTCCCTGATATTGGTAAAATGATACTTTTCCGCCACCTGCTCCCAACAATCCAGGATCAGCCGTTCACTGTCAAAAATAACGCCATCCATATCAAAAATAACTGCTCTCTTTTTTATCGTCACGGTGTTTTCTCTCCTTTAGTATGATGCGATAATTCCCTTTCCATGTGGCAGATTGAAATAAAAATGGCTCAACCCCGCATAAATACTGGATTGAACCACTTTTGATCAAGTGCCGGCGACCGGAATCGAACATTCTTGGCTAATAGAAAATCCCAAAAGAAAGGAGTTTTCCACATTTCTGACAGCCTGTACAAACCGCATACAAACAAATACGGGAGTAGTAAGGGGCTGAGCAAGCCCCTTTCCCATTTATTCACTTTCATCGTCTTTGCTTCTGGGGTACGGGCGTTTCTCATCCGTCAACCCTGCCAAATAGTCCATGCTTGTATTCAACGCCTCGGCAATCCGTTTACATTGCTCAAACGTATAATAGCGTTTGCCATTCTCAATCTTAGAATAATCGCTCTGGTCGATACCTGTCAGATGTTGCATTTTAATCTGAGTATAGCCCAGTTCTTTTCTCAAATCTCTCAATCGTGACAATCCGCTCACCTCTTTTTTACTATTATGGCGAATTGACCTATTGAAATTATGGTTGTATTGACCTATTTTAGATATATGACCGACAAATCAAGTTATATAGAAGGAGTATGGAAAAATGACAATTTTATTTATTTTGTGGGAGTTGGGTGTATTATGTATGTTTCCCGTTGTTCTTTTTAGGATATTCTGTTTATTCAAAAAGAAATGTTCCTGGAAAAAATGCCCGTTCCGCGCTAAAACTCCGCCGCCCGCTTTTCATTTCAGCGGTGATCTGCTTGACGCTGACTGCCATAAATGCCCTTACCCGTTTGACGAAGAAGAAGAAAAGGAACTGGACGAGACTATAAGGGAACTCACAGAAATGATTGAGCGATTATAACCGCAACACGTTCTGCAATGATACCGCTGGTTCCCCTGTGAGGAACTGGAGCCGAATGCGGAAGTTACCCACAGGGGAACTGGTGGTATCATTGCCGCTTCATCTCACTCTTACATTTATCAAGTTCCTGTATCACCGCCAGTGCATATACATTATCTAACTTGACTGGCAGTTCTTCGCCTCCGATTACATCGCGCATAGCGTCTTGCACAAAATTCTCTATTGGCTTTAATATGTCATCTGACCGCAAATATGCCGCTATGGTTTCATATACCTCTGTTTTTATAACCATATCCAGACATGCAATCATACTCTGCGCGCCTATCCTTTTTGTCGCGTCTGTTTCGTCTATTTTTGCAACAATCCGCTTGATTTTATCTATTGCCTCATCAGACAGACGGGTCGCATCCTTGATATCCTGTATATCGCGCCTTGGTGAAACAGTGACCCCCATTAAATAATCATAGGAACAATCTAAAAGTTCTCCAAACCTCTTCAGATAGTCGATCGAATACGTTCCTCTGTCCGACATATACTTTTTCAGAGTAGCCAGAGGCATCGGCACTTTGTCCGCAAATTCCTGTTGTGTATATCCCATTTCTTTTATCCGTTTTCTTAAAATAGTTCCATACATATCCATTTTATTTTTCTCCATCCGCAAGATATCTATTTAGGCTCTATATGTATCTTCTCCGTAATGCTATTATAGGCTCAACAAACAGCTCCCGTCAATCGGAAGTCGGGGCTAGTATTACCCCCGACTTCCGGTACAGGTACAGAGAGTGTGCAAGCCGCATAAAACAGTGTTTTTTAGTGTCCAGACTGTCCCACTTTCAATGGAACAGCTTATGGGACACAGAAAGGAGAACAAATGGCAGAAAGTCCGTCAAGCCGCTCATGGTTTTGTGTATTTAACAACCCCGAAAAGTTATTCGGAGATATAGAACCATCGGAAATGGTTAACAAAGCAATCGACATCTGGTGTAAGGACAAGCCGCAAAGAACATGCGCCATCAATTATGAAATCGGAGACTCCGGCACGCCCCACATGCACATGGTTCTTGAAGACCCCGCCAAGGTACGTTTTACGGCTGTCCAGAAACTTTTTCCCTCTATCCATATCGAACCTACAAGAGGCAACAAAAAACAGGCAGAGGATTATATATTAAAACGTGGAAACTTCACAGAAAAAGGGCATACCGTCATCGTTCCTGCCGTATTTCAAGGCGAAATAAGCGCCTCGCAAGGCTCACGGAATGACCTTTCCATCATTGAGGATTTAATCGCACAGGGCATGACCCCCAACGAGATCATGGATATTTCCATAAAATACCGCCGATATGAGGAGCTCATCAAAAAGGCTTTTTTCAGTAAAAGGCGTAAAGAAACACCCTACATCAGAGATGTTGTTGTATATTGGCATGTGGGAGAATCGGGAAGCGGCAAGTAATATACCGACAAAAAGTTGATGGAAGAGCGCGGAGAATCCAATGTCTATATTTTCAACGACTATTCTACAGGCGGATTTGATATGTACGAAGCACAGCCTGTTTTATTCATGGACGAGTTCAAAGGAAATATGTCTTTCCAGACGTTTCTAAACATACTGGACTGTTACACCGTGCAGATACATTGCCGCTATTCCAATTTATTTATGCTGTGGACAGAAATACATATCACTTCTATCTTTCCACCCGAAGAGGCCTATAAATTCATGGTGGAAGAAGAAAACCAGAACAGGGATAAGATTCAACAGTTACTGCGCAGGCTTTCCCATATCGTCTACCACTATAAAGAGGACGGTGTTTACAAGTCATTCTCATTGGACGCCTGCCTGTACAAAGACTATGAATCGCTTAAACAGATGGTGAACAATGGACAAGGCACTTTTCAGCCATTCGACGGCGAAACGCCTTTCGGATAAGCCGCCGCCCTTATTCCCTTGATTACCGCCGCTTAGCGTCTAAGCTGGCACGAAGCACTTGGCGAGGTGTTTTCGAGTCTAGTGCGGCTGACTGATACGGTTATACTTACCGCTGCCACGATTGAAAGGAGGGTGGCTACACATTGCATTTTGAAAATGAAATATTGCCATCGTCCTTACTTGATGATACACTTTCCTCATCAGAGATTGTGGAGAAAATCGAACGAATGAAACAGGACAAATTCATTAAGACGAAATACCACGACAAAATCAAAACAAGAAAGGATGGAAGACAATTTTATGTAATCATCGACCGCAGGCAGATTACGTCAACAACACTTGACGGACTCTACAAAAAGCTGTGGGAATTGGAGTTCGGGCGAGAGAATGCGTCTTTGAGCGTTATCTACCCCGAATGGCTGATCTGGAAACGAGATAATACATCTGTATGTGCAAAAACTCTCAAGGAATATACTATTCTCTGGGAAAAGTTTTTTAAGGGCAACCCGCTTACGGAAATCCCCATAAAAAACCTTGCCGCAAAAGACTATATCGCTTTTTTCAGACAGCTCACAAAAGGCGAAACCATGACAAAAAAGTCATTCACCAACACCAAAAGCCTTTTGAACGGTATCTACTCTTATGCCATTGAACAGGAAATAGCATCTTTTAACCCTATCCGTGACATAGACTGCCGACAATTCTCTTTTAAGCCTGTCAATCACTTTGACGAGGCTTTTACGACAGAAGAACGAGACCGTCTCTTAAAGCACCTAAGCGGAAACAACTCCATCTATTCCCTTGCAATCCAGCTCGATTTCTGTCTGGTGCTTCGTATCGGGGAACTACTCGCTCTGCGCTGGTCTGACATAGAGGGCGGCAATATCCACATACAGGGGCAGCTTTTGACAGAGACAGAAATGAATGACGATTTGACATTCAAAGCGAGAACCCGCACCAACGTGCAGCATATCAAGGGCAACACTGACAAAGGATTTCGATATCAGCCTTTGACGGACAATGCAAAGGAAATCCTAAAGCGCATAAAGGCCGTCAATCCCGATGGAGAATATATCTTAATGAGGGATGGAAAACAATTATTGCAGGACACTTTCAATGAGCACTTGAAAAAACATTGCATCGAGGCGGGCATAAAGCCACGTTCCAGCCATAAAATAAGGTTTACAAATGCCTCCATCCTTTACAACAATGGCATGCCGCTTGCGAACCTGCAAAACCTGTTAGGCCATACAACCTCTGCAATGACTCTGCACTATATCCGTTCCGTAACACCTGCGGAAACAACGAAGGAAATCATGCTTTCCTCACTCGGATAACCAGTATTTATGCGGTGTACAAGCACATACAAACAGATTCTGGAAAAGGAAAAGTGCTCCAACCCCAGATAAATCCTAGGCTTGAAGCACTTTAAACAAATGCCGGCGACCGGAATCGAACCGGTACGAGGGGTTAGCCTCGCAGGATTTTAAGTCCTGTGCGTCTGCCAGTTCCGCCACGCCGGCAAGCAGATAATGATTTGTTTTAAACGACCCGGATGGGACTCGAACCCACGACCTCCGCCGTGACAGGGCGGCGCTCTAACCAACTGAGCCACCGGGCCTGAGCCGCTTCAACTATTACATTATATATCCAGAAGCAAGCTTCTGTCAATGGACCTTCGGGGACTCGAACCCAGGACCGACCGGTTATGAGCCGGTTGCTCTAACCAACTGAGCTAAAGGTCCACAATGACTCCAACGGGAATCGAACCCGTGTTACCGCCGTGAAAGGGCGATGTCTTAACCGCTTGACCATGGAGCCTTAACGAATGATATGATATCATACTCCGTCAGGTTTCGCAAGGGAAAGTGCCGGAATTTTTTTCAGAGCAACCACATTTACAACAAATTTTCCTCATGCTAAAATAAGACAGATATAGCAAATACATATTAGGAAAAGAAAGGTTAAAAGATATCATTATGAATTTTCTGGAAGAAAGAATACAAAAAGACGGCGTTGTCAAAGAAAACAATGTCCTGAAGGTGGACAGCTTTCTGAACCATCAGATGGATGTAGCTTTATTTAAGCAGATGGGCGCAGAATGGAAGCGGCGTTTCGCCGATACTCCTGTCACGAAAATCCTGACCATTGAAGCTTCCGGCATCGGCATCGCCTGCGTCGCGTCCGAATGTTTCGATGTGCCTGTGGTATTTGCCAAAAAATCAAGAACCATCAACATCGATGGTGAAATGTACACGGCAGAGGTCGAATCCTTCACACACAAATGTGTGAACCAGATCGTCGTCTCCAAAAAATTCTTAAACAGCGACGATCATATCCTAATCATCGACGATTTTCTTGCAAACGGCTGCGCTTTGCAGGGGTTGATCTCTGTGGTGTCACAGTCCCATGCCACTCTGGCGGGAATCGGCATCGCCATAGAAAAAGGCTTCCAGCCCGGCGGACAGATCATACGAAATCTGGGATACCGTCTGGAATCCCTTGCCATCGTAGACGGCATGGATGCTGAGACCGGCCAGATCACTTTCCGCAAGCAGAACTGAACATATAACTCATGAATATAAAAAGAAAAAGGTACGAAAAAGATGAACAGAGAGATAGACAATATATATCATATAGACGGTAAGATTCCTGTCGGCAAGGCAATCCCTTTCGGATTGCAGCATATTCTGGCCATGTTCGTTGCCAACATTGCTCCGATCATGATCGTGACGGGCGCCTGCGGACTGGATTTTAAACAGAATGCTCAGTTGATACAGAGCGCCATGATCATAGCCGGTATCGGCACGCTGATCCAGTTGTTTCCTCTGTGGAAGATCGGCTCCGGCCTTCCCATCGTTATGGGCATCAGCTTTACCTTCGTGTCCGTGTTCTGCTATATCGGACCAACCTATGGATATAACGCCATCGTCGGCGCTGTTCTCGTAGGTGGCATTGTGGAAGGTATTCTGGGACTGTTCGCCAAATACTGGCTTAAGCTCATTACTCCTATTGTCTCCGCCAGTGTAGTCACTGCTATCGGTTTCTCACTTTTGTCCGTGGGAGCAGCCTCCTTCGGCGGCGGAAGCGGCAGTGAAAACTTCGGCGCCGCCTCCAATTGGATCCTTGGCACGGTGACACTGCTTGCCTGCCTGCTGTTCAACATTTTGGCCAAATCTTTCTGGAAACAGCTCTCCGTCCTATTTGGTCTCATGGTAGGATATGTCGCTGCCGTCTGCATGGGGATGGTTGATTTCTCCGGCCTGTCAGGCACTGCGGTGGTTGCATTGCCCTCTCTGCTTCCCTTTAAACCGGAATTCAACATCAACGCTATTCTGGCTGTGGTGCTGATCTTTCTAGTCTCCGCTACAGAGACCATAGGCGATACCTCGGCCCTTGCCACCTCCGGTCTTGGCAGAGAAGCCTCCGAAAAGGAACTTTCCGGTTCCCTGGCCTGTGACGGCTTCATCAGCTCTCTGTCCTCTCTCTTTGGATGCCTTCCCATCACTTCCTTCAGTCAGAATGTGGGACTTGTGGCTATGACCAAGGTAGTCAATCGTTTTGCCATCGCCACAGGAGCGATCATCATGATCTTGGCAGGAATCTTTCCCATCTTCGGCACTTTGCTGGCTACTCTGCCGGACGCCGTGTTGGGCGGCTGTACCATTATGATGTTTGGCACGATCGTGGTCAGCGGTCTGCAAATGATCAGCAAATGCGGTTATACCCAGAGAAACGTCACCATTGCTGCGTTATCCTTAAGTACCGGGATCGGTTTTACCCAGGTCCCGGAAATATTTAATATTTTTCCGCAGATCATCCAGACGGTATTCGCGGAGAATTGCGTGGCGGTAGTGTTCCTGGTAGCAGTCATCCTGAATCTGGTACTCCCTAAGAATATGGAAGCGGCTCCTCAGGTCACGGATAGGGATAAATAAATCAAGATCAGGAGCAGAAGATGGACAACACCGGATACGCGGAGAGACTGAAAAAGGAATACAAAATTTGTATTTATATATTTGTGGCAGGACTGCTGATAACAGCGGTCACATTCCTGCCATATCTGGCAGATTACTATGTCCTGCAGCCGAACGATACGATCCTTACCTACTATGCAGATAATTCAGTTGACACATATTATCATTTTGAAATTATTATGATCGGCCTGAGCATAATGACTCTGTGGTTTCTCAGCAAACGACTGTGGGTAGCGCTTACAATACCATCGCTGTTACTGATGTTATTGGCCTATGCAGACAGCATTAAGTATACTGCCCTCCATGAACTTCTGCGATTTAACGACCTTATGGTCACAGAAGCCGCTGGGATAGCGCTGCGATATCTTAACTTGCAATTCACTCTTCCTCAGCTTAAGGTATTGGCATTCGTATTTGCATTATGTGTCGGGGGATTTGCGGCAGACCGGCTTTGCAGGAAATATCCTCCTTTTTCACAAAACGACCCGCTCTTGCTCAAGCGCCGGCATATACTGCGCCTGGCTCTTGGCTGCGCCTGTCTGGCTGGGCTGCTTGGCTATAGCGCATATATTATAGGAAACGCATATAGTATGACGTCTATTGACACAAATAATATAACCGGGGCCGACAGCCAACGATACATTGTATATAATTTTATAAAAAACGACAGGCTGACTAATATCAATATGAACAATGCACAGGACAGCTACCGCTATTTTCTGGACAGGCAGACGTTGAACGATCAGGCAGACGCCGCCAACAAGCCGAATGTAATTGTCATAATGAACGAATCGTGGTGGAATACAGATAATATTACCGGCAGCGGTATTACTTTTTCATCGGATCCGATGGAAACCTATCGGGAACTTGAAAAATATTGTTCGTCCGGCCATCTTACCGCCAATATATTCTGCGGCGGCACGATCGGGTCGGAAACAGAATTTTTGACAGGATTAAATACAAAATACTTTGTATCATACACGGGAATAGCCTTAGCGCTCCAGGAACACAAGATACCATCCATTGTGGATTATTTCAATGCACTGGATTATGATACGGTGGCAATCCACCCATATGAAGGAAGCTTTTACGGCCGGAGCGCTATTTATCCGGTTTTGGGCTTTGATAAGATAGTATTCGAGGATGATATGGATTATACGGATATTTATTCGTGCTATATTTCCGACGAGAGCCTTGCACGGCAGATCATTAAGGAATACGAGGAGAGTAAAGCCGAACAAAAATTTATATATGCCGTGTCCATAGCAAACCATATACAAGGTCTGGATCGTAAACATGACTCTCTAAAGGCTTATCCATATCCGATTTCCGTAAATGTGGAAGGTACTCTGGATGAGGAAGATTATATGGATCTGGTAAATTACATCAACGGAATCCATCTCGCCAATGAGGCCTTTGAAGAGCTGGCAGCTTATTTTGCACAAACGGGTGAACCGGTCGTGCTGGTGATGTACGGAGACCATATGCCCGGATTTTCCGAGGAAGCACGGGAACTAATGGGGTTAGGGGGTACGGATTTCGAAACACAGAGACGCCACTATTCCGTCCCCGTGCTGATATGGAGCAATTTTGAAGCGGACAGGATAGAGCTGGACGGCGAGAACATCAATTATCTGCCGCAAATACTGCTCGAATATGCAGGGCTTCCGGATACAGATATGTCTCGTATACTTAAACAGCAGCGGGAAGTTTTTAAAACCAATACCCGTATACTGGTGGCAGATGATCAAGGAAAAGTACTTGATGCCTATGATTACGGGCAAAGAGAAGCGGTCCAACATTTCATGGTAGTGGACTATGATATTTTATATGGCTCCGGATCGAGCCGTGAGCGGGTATGGCTGCCCTATACCGTGGAAGATTAGGGCAACGCCATCGCCGTTGGATTAAAGAAGCCCGTAAACACTGATGTTTACGGGCTTCTTTAAACCTCCCCGAGTAGGGCTCGAACCTACAACCCCGCGGTTAACAGCCGCGTGCTCTACCATTGAGCTATCGAG
>JAAUZN010000059.1 GCA_014804565.1 Lachnospiraceae bacterium | reverse complement strand
CTCTAATGCCAGATACTGTTCCTGAAATTTTCTCTTGAACTTATCCGCCAGAGAGTCCTCTGAAGTCCAGTCCGTAAAGACATTGTTCTTGAGGAGCTGCTGAGTGATAGTGCTGGCGCCCTCGGAGAAATGTCGATTCTGGATACCCACTACACCCGCACGGATGATGCCCTTGATATCAATGCCGTTATGATCGTAGAAACGGGAATCCTCGATGGCCACGAAAGCGTCCTTCAGATCCTGAGGCACCATGTCAATGGTGACGGGGATACGGTTGGAGTCTGTGGAGACCAGCTTCTGCAGCTGATTGCCCTCAATATCGTACACAAAGGTGGAAAAGCCGGTGGGTGTCACATCGATGTTACTGATATCCGGAGCTGTCGCCAGCACCCCCTTAAAGGCGCCGATTCCTGCACTGGTGCCGATGATGGCAGCGCCGATGATGGCAATCAGAAATACCTGTACGAAGGTAAAGGCTATCTTTCTGCTCCATTTTTTACCTAAAGCATTAAGCGTCTGCTGTTTCTTGCGAACGCCCCTTTTACCATAATTCATGTGTAATGCCTCCTCGATTTTCTTATTATAATCTCAAATGACAATACAGTCAATCTTATGCTTTCTTAAGAATTGTTTGCGTTTCTGCCCGCATTTATTCTCTGGCGGGTAATTCTTTCGGAATGTTTTTTGCTGTGGCCTCGGTTTTATGATATACTAGGGCAGAGGAAAAGAGTATGGATGCAGATCGTAAATTTGACCCGTATAAGATCATAGAGTATGGCGGACAGGGGGAAATTGTGGAGAAGAAGTCCCGGTTTATCGCCAGTGTGGAGGCCACCCATACAGAGGAGGAAGCGATGGCTTTCATTGAGACGGTGAAGAAGCGGTACTGGGACGCTCGCCATAACTGCTATGCCTATATTTTGGGAGAACAGGGGCAGACCATGCGGTTTTCCGATGACGGGGAGCCCTCCGGTACAGCGGGCAGGCCGATTCTGGAGGTGCTGACAGGATCCGGGATCCGTTTTCTGACTCTGGTGGTGACCCGGTATTTTGGCGGTACGCTTTTAGGAACGGGAGGTCTGGTGCGCGCTTATACACAGGCGGCTCAGGCAGGTCTTGCGGCCAGCCGTGTGGCGGTTATGCGTTACGGACATACTTTTACGGTCAAAACAGACTATAACGGGATTGGGAAGATACAGTATCTTTTGGGAAAACAGGGGATCCCGATCGGGGATGCGGTTTATGAGGAGCAGGTGTCCCTGGAATTTCAGGTACCTTTCGAGGAAAAAGAGAGATTGATCAAGGAGATCACAGAGGCGACTGCAGGCGGCGCGCAAGTGAACGTCTCAGATCCCTTCTATTATAAAAGCGCAGAGGCGGCGGATCATGGGTGAGAACAAGGAAAAGGATAAAATGAATCAGGAGACGGTAAATACGGTATCCTATGAGGATTATGCGGACTTCGGTGAGGAGGAGATCAGAGAGCTTCTCGGGAAAGGACAGTATACCAGATTAAGACAGATCATAAAAGAGTTGAACGATGCGGATATCGCCGATTATCTGGAGGAGATGGAGGAGGAAGAGGTGATCAAGATCTTCCGCATCCTGCCCAAGGATAAGGCGGCGGATGTTTTCTCTTATCTGGAGATTGACCAGCAGCAGTCTGTCATTACCTCCCTGTCCGACAAGGACGCGGGGCGTATCATCGACAATATGATGTCTGATGACGCCAAGGAGCTGATGGAGGAGATGCCTGCCAATGTGGTAAAGCGTCTGATCGCCAATACCAGTGCGGATACGAGGAAAGCCATCAACCATTTGATGCGTTATCCGGAGGATTCTGCGGGCAGCATCATGACGGTGGAGTATGTGGACCTGAAGGAACACCAGACGGTGTCTCAGGCCATAGACCGGATCCGCAAGGTGGGAGTGGACAGCGAGACCATCAATATCTGTTATGTGCTGGATAACAAGCGGACGCTGGTGGGTACAGTGGCTCTGCGTTATCTGCTTCTCAGTGCGCCGAATGCGGTGATCGGGGATATCATGCACAAGAACGTGGTTTCCCTCCATACCCTGATGGATCAGGAGGAGGTTGCCAGACAGTTTAAGAAATATGAGTTCACGGCGATGCCGGTGGTAGATAATGAAGACAGGCTGGTAGGTATCATCACCGTGGACGATGTGGTGGATATTCTGGAGGAGGAGACCACAGAGGATATTGAGAAGATGGCAGCGTTGATGCCTTCCGACAAACCCTATCTTAAAATGACGGTGTTCGATGCGTTTAAGAAGCGGATTCCCTGGCTTTTGCTGTTGATGATCTCCGCCACCTTTACGGGGCGTATCATCACCTCTTTTGAGGACGCGCTGAGCCAGTATGTGGTGCTGACTGCCTTTATCCCTATGCTTATGGATACCGGCGGCAACGCGGGAGGCCAGGCTTCCGCCATCATTATCCGTGGTATTTCTCTGGATGAGATAGAATTTTCTGATTGGTTTACCGTGGTCTGGAAGGAGATCCGTACGGCTGTTCTCTGCGGACTGGCCCTGGCGCTCTGTAATTTTGCCAAGCTGATCTTGTTTGACCGGGTGGGGGTTCAGGTGGCCTTTGTGGTGTGCGTCACGCTCCTGATGGCGATCGTGGTAGCCAAGGTCGTAGGCTCCACGCTGCCCATGCTCGCCAAAAGGATCGGCATGGACCCGGCTGTCATGGCGAGCCCGTTCATCACGACCATCGTGGATGCCATTTCCCTGCTTATTTATTTCCGGGTGGCGGCTTTGGTGTTGGGATTATAAACAAAAAGTTATCCCAATACCGCCAATACAAAACTGATCACGGAGAATAAGTTGCATAAGCAATGAAACCATATGCTGATATATAAATTCTTTTTCTTATATGCCACAAATGCAACCGGTGCAAAGGCTAATATACGAAACACGTTATTAAAGGGCAGCCAGAAATGATAGAGTGAAAATAGAATAGCTATAAGTATNGGNGTAAACGANCTTTGTTTCTTATAATGAGATGTCAGATANCCNCTAAAAAATAATTCCTCTGTTATGGGNCCGATCAGCACATTAAAAACACCATAATATATNCANGTGAAAATAAGGATNGGTTTGGAAAANGATTTCAGATATTCATAATCNNTCCAATCAAATCCCGGNGGTAAANGATTGAGTACGGCAGTCCTCATCNCNNNAAAAATNTGATTTTCNACAGGGGCGATAAAGGCAGAAAGCAGTCCTGCCACACCAAAGAAAATNAAGGCAATTATCAATACNTTCCAGACAGGCATTTTTTCCTGTTCAATGATTGCACTCTTAAGTGAATATGCGCCATATTCCTTTTTGCTTCCCGATAGGATGATTCCTAACTCTATAGGCACCAGAATAAATGTACCTAATACGCAAAATAGCAGTATGTGCGGTATGATGCAAAATTGTCCTAATAACAGATAGCATAAACTCAGAGCTATTGTAGGTGTGAAAATTCTTAATAAAAGCCCCTTTGTATCTATTTCATTCATCTTAGATAAACCTCGCCAAATTCAGTTTACCTAAATTATAGGAAATCTTTATCAGAAACACAATACAGTACTTTCTATCCAATTCCCCTTGCACAATCACGCATCCTATCTTATAATAAACAAAACACCGACAGATAGTCCTATCTGTCTACGGAGCGATTTCTTCTGGAAATATCTCCATCTTTGTAAGATTCTTTCCGAAAATCGGAAACAATCCCTTAACTATTTACACCGGGNTGAATGAATGATGAATCTGATGCTGGCTGATATTATCTTTTCTATTTGACTGTGCTCATGTTTTCCTTGTATTCAGCCTAAAGAAACTGTATAATGGAGGAAAATCTATGGCAAAACGAAAATTGACACAGTGNTACAGGCGTGAGACATGGTGGCGGAGGTTTAGGTTAAACCGCAAATATAAAGATGTCCTGTTCAGAAAACTTTTCCACNNCAAACAGGATCTTCTGGATCTCTACAATGCCTTAAACGGCAGTACATATACAGATCCTGAGGAACTGGAAGTGGTCACTATGGAGGATGTCATCTTTATGAAGATGAAGAACGATCTGTCCTTTATCATCGGGAACAGCATCAACCTCTATGAACACCAGAGCACCTGGAATCCCAACATGCCGCTTCGGGGATTGCTTTACTTTGCCCAGCAGTTTGAAGGTCTGGTCAGTGCCCGGGGAGACGACATTTACGGGAAGCGGCGGATCGAACTGCCAACGCCGGTGTATATCGTCTTTTATAACGGCAGAGACATGTATACCGACAATGTGATGCTCTATCTGTCGGACTCATTTTCTGCCGGACAGAGGAGCGGTTGTCTGGAGTGTACCTGTGAGGTGTTGAATATCAATCGCGGCTACAATACGGCTCTTATGGAAAAGTGCCACAGGCTCTGGGAATATTCGGAATTATCTGCAGAGATTGAGAGCAATATCAGGGAAGGCATGGGCCGGGAAGAGGCGGTGGAGACTGCCATAGACACTTGTATTAAAAGGGGTATTCTTACGGATATCCTGTTAAAAGAAAAGGCGGAGGTGACACATATGCTCTTAACGGAATATGATGAGAAGAGGCATTTGAGAAATACCTTTATGGAGGGTCGGGAAGAAGGTCGGGAGGAAGGACTGAAAGAAGGATTGAAAGAGGGGCTCCGAAAAGGATTAGAGGAAGGCCGTGATGAAAAACTGAGAGAGCTTGTGCAAAAGAAACTGTCCAAGGGGAAGTCCGTCTCAGAGATCACAGAAGAACTGGAAGAGGAACTATCTGTGATCGAACAGATCATAAAAAGCTAAAAACACCGCCACCGGTTGATCCGGTGGTGGTGTTTTCTTCATCATTTATTCTTTGCTGCCGCCGAGATCGCCGCCCTCTTTCTCAGCGTAGGATCCAGAATCTTCTTGCGAATTCGCAGATTCTCCGGCGTTACCTCCAGAAGCTCGTCCGTGTCGATGAACTCAAGCGCCTGCTCCAGGCTTAAAATCTTGGGAGGAGTGAGGCGAAGTGCCTCATCCGCACTGGAGGAGCGGGTGTTGGTGAGCTGCTTTTTCTTGCACACATTCAGCTCGATATCTTCGCCGCGGCCATTCTGCCCCACGATCATACCGGAGTAAACCTTCTCGCCGGGACCGATGAAGAGGGTGCCGCGCTCCTGGGCATTATAGAGGCCGTAGGTGATGGCCTCGCCCGCTTCAAAGGCGATAAGAGAGCCCTGCTTGCGGTACTGAATATCTCCCTTGTAGGGGCCGTAGCCGTCAAAGATGGTGTTCATGATGCCGTTTCCCTTGGTGTCTGTCAAAAACTCGCCGCGGTAGCCGATCAGGCCCCGGGAGGGGATGGAAAATTCCAGGCGCGTATAGCCGCCGGAGGCCATGCCCATATTCTTAAGCTCGCCCTTTCGTTGGCTTAGCTTCTCAATGACAGTACCGGAAAACTCTTCCGGCACATCCACATAACACAGCTCCATGGGTTCTGTTTTCTTGCCGTTTTCGTCTGTTCTGTACAGGACTTCCGCCTTGCTTACAGCAAATTCATAGCCTTCTCTGCGCATATTTTCGATCAGGACGGAGAGGTGCAGCTCGCCGCGGCCGGATACCTTGAAGGATTCTGTGGAATCGGTCTCCTCCACGCGCAGGGACACGTCCGTATTGAGTTCCTTAAACAGTCTGTCACGGATATGGCGGCTGGTGACATACTTGCCCTCCTTGCCCGCCAGAGGGGAGTCGTTGACCATAAAGTGCATGGCGATGGTAGGCTCCGAGATCTTCTGGAAAGGAATGGGCTTCGGATCGTCAGGAGAACAGAGGGTATCGCCGATGTGGATGTCCGTGATGCCGGAGATCGCCACGATGGCGCCGATGCCGGCTTCTTTCACTTCCACTTTGTTCAGTCCGTCATATTCGTAGAGCTTGCTTATTTTTACTTTTTTGAGTTTGTCGGGGTCGTGGTGGTTGACGATGACCACTTCCTGATTGACTTTGACACTGCCGTTGTCCACCTTACCCACGCCGATACGGCCCACATACTCGTTGTAGTCGATGGTGCTGATCAATACCTGGGTGCCGGCGTCGGGGTCTCCCTGGGGTGCCGGAATATGGTCGATGATGGTGTCGAAGAGAGGGGTCATGTCCCCGCCCTTGACGGTGAGCTGGGTGCTGGCGGTGCCTGCCTTGGCGGAAGCGTAGACAAAGGGACAGTCAAGCTGTTCGTCGTTGGCATCCAAATCCATAAAAAGCTCTAAGACTTCATCCACCACCTGAATCGGCCGTGCTTCCGGCCGATCACATTTATTGATGCACACGATCACGGACAGATCCAGCTCCAAGGCTTTTTTCAGTACGAATTTCGTCTGGGGCATGGGGCCCTCGAAGGCATCCACCACAAGGATAACGCCGTTTACCATCTTGAGCACGCGCTCCACTTCGCCGCCGAAATCGGCGTGGCCGGGCGTGTCGATGATGTTGATCTTGACGCCCTTGTAGGTGACCGCTGTATTCTTGGACAGGATCGTGATGCCGCGTTCTTTTTCAATGTCTCCGGAGTCCATGACGCGCTCCGCCACCTCCTGATTCTCCCGGAATACGCCGCTCTGCTTTAACAGTTCGTCCACCAGTGTGGTCTTGCCGTGGTCTACGTGGGCGATGATCGCTATATTTCTTACATCTTCTCTTGTCTGGTTCATTTCACTTACCTTTCTAAAAAAACATAAAGAAAGAATTGCTTGGCAATTCTTTGGTCGCAGACTGCTGAGTCTGCGACGATTATATCACTTGCCTTTGCTTCTTGCAAGTCACGCGACCACTGACAGTTCTATTTTCACCCGCTATCTTATATATTGTTAATACAACAACTGTTCAGAGTCGTGAAAACGCCGACAGACAAAAATGAGAAAGCTCCGGCGCGGAGCGAGGGAGCGTACTGCGAATAAAGGCTCTGAAATACATTTAGAATGTAGAATGGAGGAAAACATGACGGATAAGGTAATTGAAAACAACCANGTGGCGGTTATGGGGGAGATNGTGAGTGATTTTTCTTTCAGCCACGAGATTTTTGGAGAGGGCTTTTACATGGTCGATATCAGTGTGGATCGACTCAGTGAGTCAACTGATATCATACCGGTGATGGTATCGGAGCGNCTGATCGATGTNAANGAGGANTACAANGGCATGAAGATATGTATCACGGGGCANTTCCGCTCCTACAACAGGCATGAAGAGAGGAAAAACAGACTGGTNNTGTCTGTCTTTGCCCGGGAGATCGAGTTTATGGAGGATATCGGCGAGGGCGCCAAGACGAATCAGATCTTTCTGGACGGTTATATCTGTAAGGCACCGATCTACCGCAAAACGCCGCTGGGAAGGGAGATCGCGGATCTTCTTCTCGCAGTCAACAGGCCCTATGGAAAGTCAGATTACATACCCTGTATCTGCTGGGGACGCAACGCCAGGTTTGCCAGCAATTTTGAGGTGGGGAGCCGCTGTGCCATCTGGGGCAGGATCCAGAGCCGNNAGNANANNAANAAGCTGTCNGAGGANCANCTGGANAGNCGGATCGCNTATGAGGTCTCNGTCAGCAAGCTGGANCTTGTGGANGAGGAATAATGCTTGCATGAAAAGNAGTAGTGTGCTATGNTGATTCTGCACATNTAATATTGAANTACGGNGTNTNGNNTATGGGAAAAGGCATGATTCAGATCTATAGCGGAGAAGGTCATGGGAAATCACCGGCAGCGCTTGGGCGTGCGATCCAGACGGCCTGCGAAGGAGAATATGTTGTTATCGTACAGTTTTTGAAGGGAAGAGGTCTGGCGGAGTCGGAGTTCGTGAAGCGTCTGGAGCCGGAGATCAAAATCTTCCGGTTCGAGAAGTCCGCGGAGGATTTTTCCCAGCTGTCCGATGAGCACAAGATGGAGGAGAGCCGGAATATCAGAAACGGCCTTAATTTTGCCAAAAAGATATTAAACACCGGGGAATGCGCCCTGCTCATACTGGATGAAGTGCTGGGGCTCATTGATAATGGTATNATCACCGTGGAGGAATTGAAAAANCTGCTTTCCGGGAANCCGGAGGAGATGGACATCATNATGACGGGCATAACNCTGAATGATGAGGTCTGTGCACTGGCGGATCAGGTNACNAAAGTGGAGACCATGCATTTCAAGATATGGGATTGACAGAAAACTACCCGGATGCTATGATAATTTTAATAATGAATATTGGAGTTGATAGAGGTTGCGTTTTCTATCAGTAGGGACATGGATGTGGCAGGCACAGAAGAAGTGTNCGGAAAGGAGAAGACGCCGAAAGAGGAGACGGTCTGTACGTTTTTTCTTGGGCATGCAGTTAAGAGCTGTATGACTGTCATCGAATCGATGGGGCGCTATCCACACCGGAAACAGCAGAATTATGGAGCTGACCCTGTGTGGTCGGCTCTTTATCATGTTGGAAAAGGAGATTTTTATGGCGATTTTTACAGGAGCGGGTGTTGCGATCGTCACCCCATTTCATGAGGACGGCAGTATCAATTACGAAAAATTTGCAGAACTGGTGGAATTCCAGATCGCGGGCGGCACAGATGCGATCATTGTCTGTGGCACTACAGGAGAATCTTCCACATTGACCCATGAGGAACATCTGGATCTGATCCGTTTCTGCGCAGAGACCGTGAATGGCCGGGTGCCTGTGGTGGCGGGAACCGGATCGAACTGCACCGACACGGCGGTATATCTTTCTACGGAGGCGGAAAAGTACGGCGTGGACGGCTTGCTGCTGGTGACGCCCTACTATAACAAAGCGACACAGAACGGGCTCTATGCCCATTTTAAAAAGGTGGCGGATTCTGTCAAGCTGCCCATCATTCTCTACAATGTGCCCAGCCGCACGGGCTGTAATATCCAGCCGCAGACGGCGGCGAGACTCTGCACGGAGGTGGAGAACATCGTGGGCATCAAGGAGGCCAGCGGTAATATCTCACAGATCGCCAAGCTGATGTCCATTGCGGGTGATAAGGTGGATCTGTATTCCGGCAATGACGACCAGATCGTTCCGATCCTGTCTCTCGGCGGTAAGGGTGTGATCTCTGTCCTGTCCAATGTGGCGCCGAGACAGACCCATGCGATCTGTCAGAAATTCTTTGACGGGGATGTGGCGGGCAGTGCGAAGGAGCAGCTTCGTGCGATCGACCTGTGCGACGCTCTTTTCTGTGAGGTGAATCCGATCCCGGTGAAGGCGGGCCTGAACCTGATGGGGAAAGCGGTGGGCGGCTTACATATGCCCTTGTCGGAGATGGAGCCGCAGAACGTGGAGCGGTTGAAAAAAGCAATGACGGATTACGGAATTCTGTAATATGCAATATAATACAGATTGACATTCTACCGCAGGCACGCTTTCGCTCGCAGAAATGTCAATCTGTTTATTTATGATGAATAAGAGAGAAGGAGATCATAGTATGGTAAGAGTGATCATGCACGGCTGCAACGGAAAGATGGGACAGACCATCACTTCCTTGATCGCGGCGGATGAAGAGATCGAGATCGTGGCGGGGATTGACGCTGTGGACAGTGGGAAAAATACGTATCCTGTATTTACGGACATCAAGGCGTGTACAGTGGAAGCTGATGCCCTCATCGATTTTTCCGTGGCGGCGGCGGTGGATCCCCTGTTAGATTACTGTGTGGAAAAGAAGCTTCCCTGTGTTTTGTGCACCACGGGATTGTCGGAGGCGCAGCTTGCGAAGGTGCAGGAGGCGTCAAAGCAGATCGCGGTTTTAAAATCCGCCAATATGTCTCTCGGTATCAATCTGCTGTTAAAGCTGTTGAAGGAAGCGGCGCAGACTCTGGCGACCGCGGGCTTTGACATTGAGATCGTGGAGAAGCATCACAACCAGAAGCTGGATGCACCGAGCGGCACGGCGCTTGCTCTGGCGGATTCCATCAATGAGCAGATGGACAANGCTTACACTTACGTCTATGACAGAAGCCAGGTCAGACAGAAGAGAGGAGAGAAGGAGCTTGGGATCAGCGCCGTCAGAGGCGGAACCATAGTGGGAGACCACGATGTGATCTTTGCGGGAGCGGATGAGGTGGTCACCTTCTCGCACAGAGCTTATTCCAAGGCGGTGTTTGGCAAGGGAGCCATTCAGGCGGCCAAGTATCTGAAGGGCAAGCCGGCAGGTATGTATGATATGGCTGATGTGATAGGATAAAACCCTGCCATGATAGGAGAGTTTAATGGACGAATTAGAATTAAAATACCTTAAAAGTTTATCGAAACAGTATCCCACCATTGCGGCGGCATCCACGGAGATCATAAATCTCCAGTCGATTTTGAATCTGCCCAAGGGAACGGAGCATTTCATGACAGATATCCATGGGGAGTATGAGCAGTTCAACCATATTCTGAAAAACGGCTCCGGCTCCGTGCGGCGAAAGATTGACGAGGAGTTCGGCAACACGCTGAGCAATAAGGACAAAAAGAGCCTGGCCACGTTGATTTATTATCCGAATGAGAAGCTGGATATTGTCATGCACGAGGAGGATGAGGATTCCATCGAGGACTGGTATAAGATCACCCTCCACAGACTGGTGCAGATCACGAAGCGGGTTTCTTCCAAGTATACCCGCTCCAAGGTGAGGAAAGCGCTGCCGGAGGATTTCGCTTATATTATAGAAGAACTGATCACGGAGAAGGCGGAGATTCAGGACAAGGAAGCCTATTATAACGAGATCATCCACACCATCATCAGGATCGGCAGNGCACCGGAGTTCATCGTGGCGCTGAGCAATCTGATCCAGCGGCTGGTCATCGACCATCTCCATATCGTGGGTGATATTTATGACAGAGGGCCCGGTCCCCATATCATTCTGGATACCCTCTGNGACTATCATTCCGTGGACGTGCAGTGGGGCAACCATGATATCGTGTGGATGGGNGCGGCCAGCGGGCATCTGGCNTGTATCGCGAATGTGATCCGCATGGCGGCNCGCTATGGCAATCTGGATACGCTGGAGGAGGGCTACGGCATTAACCTGATCCCCCTTGCGACCTTTGCNCTGGATGCCTACAAGGACACGGACTGCGANGCCTTCGCCATCAANTATAATACGGACTACGACACGAAGGATCTGAGCCTGGATATGAAGATGCACAAGGCCATCTCCGTTTTACAGTTCAAGCTGGAGGGACAGCTGATCATGCGGCGGCCCGAATTTGCCATGCAGGACAGGCTGCTTTTAGAGCATATTGACTATGAAAATAAGGCTCTCGTGCTGGATGGCATATCCTATCCNATGAAGGATGTGGATTTCCCTACCATAAACAGAAACAGGCCTTATGAGCTGACCCAGGAGGAGGAGCAGGTGATGGAGCGTCTGCGGCAGGCTTTTGTCAAATGTGAGAAGCTCCAGAAGCATGTGCGTTTCCTTTTCTCCAAAGGCGGGCTTTATAAAGTCTATAATTCCAACCTGCTCTACCACGGCTGTGTGCCTATGGACGATGAGGGGAATTTTAACAAGGTGAATGTCTATGGAGAAGAATACAGCGGCAAGGCGCTTTATGATGTCCTGGAGCACTATGCGAGAAAAGGTTACTATTCCCATAATCTGCAGGATAAGCTGAAAGGTCAGGATATCATCTGGTATATCTGGGCAGGCCCAAATTCCCCCGTGTTCGGCAAGGATAAGATGGCTACCTTTGAGCGGTATCTGCTGGAAGATAAGGAGATGCACAAGGAGACGAAGAATGCCTACTACAGACTTCTTGACAGTGAGATGGTGGTCAATCGCATTCTGCAGGAGTTCGGGCTGGACGAGGCTCACTCCCATATCGTGAACGGGCATGTGCCGGTGGAGCGGAAGAAGGGAGAGACGCCTGTGAAATGCGGCGGCAAGCTGCTTGTCATCGACGGCGGCTTTTCCAAAGCATATCAGGACAAGACGGGAATCGCCGGTTATACCCTGGTGGTCAATTCCTACGGNATGCGTCTGGTGGCGCATGAGCCCTTCGAGTCCACAGAGGCGGCGATCCTTCATGAGTCGGATATTTTTTCGGATTCCTTTATTCTGGAAACGACTGCCAGACGTCAGAAGATCGCGGACACAGAGATTGGTGCGGAACTGCGGGAGAGCATTCACCAGCTGGAGGAATTGCTGCAGGCCTACAGGGACGGTATCTTAATAGAAAAATAAAAAAGAGTTCTCGGGGATACGCCTCGGGAACTCTTTTTTCAGTGCGNCTTGCGGCGCTCGATTTGCTANCGCGCCTTGTTGGATGTGCCCGCGTCTGTTACNTCGTCCACCATGTTNTCCACNCCTGTCGCGGCATCGTCTATGATATCGGAGGCAGCGTTGCCTGCATCGCCTACGGCATNGCCGATGGCGTCNCCCGCATCGTCAGCGATGGAACCGTTGTTGTTCGTGCCGTTTGTGCCGGCAGTGGCATCGTTGAGCGTATCGTTTCCGTTTGTCATACCGGTATTGTCAGTATCNGNNNCGTTCATGTCTGTGTTGTCAGTACCTGTGANNCCGTTGTCAGTGCCTGTGACGCCATTGTCAGTGCCNNTGACACCGGAATCGGTAGTNCCTGTGCCGGTGGTGGCATTTCCTGTGCCGTTATTGCCGTTGTTAGTGGCAGCTCTGTTGCCGCAGGCGGTCAGAGCGGTCATGCTCACTACCAAGAGAGAGACAAAAAGTAATGCTTTTATTCTTTTCATGTTTTCACTCCTTTACCTGAATATTAAGTCAGTAACTATTCAAACAGAATGTTTTGGTAAACTTCCTGTTCTTATGTTATTATGTCAGTTAGATGGGAAAGTATGTGTGGCTTTTTTTGACACTATTTTGTGAATGCAATTTGAATTGATTTTTGAAAAAGGAGTGCGGATATGAGATTTCGACCCTGTATTGACATCCATAACGGCAGTGTGAAGCAGATCGTNGGCGGCAGCCTGAGGGATGAAGGCGACGTGGCGCGGGAAAANTTTGTGTCCGTGCAGGACGCTTCCTTTTATGCCGGACTNTACCGGAAAAAACAGATAGAAGGTGGTCATATCATCCTGTTAAATCCCGTTTCCTCACCCTATTATGAGGAGACTAAGAGACAGGCTTTGCTGGCGCTNTCAGCTTATCCGGGAGGACTGCAGGCNGGCGGCGGTATCACGCCNGAAAACGCGGGGGCNTTTCTGGANGCGGGAGCCAGTCATGTGATCGTCACATCCTATGTTTTTTCGGATGGNCAGATTCGGCACGACCGACTTTCAGAGCTTCAGAAAAAAGTCGGAAAAGAACATCTTGTACTGGATGTAAGTGTGCGGATGAAAGACGGACGCTACTATATTGTAACCGACAGATGGCAGAAATATACCGANGTGGAGCTGACGGAGCAGACNCTTGATGAACTTTCTGATTATTGNGATGAATTTTTAGTTCATGCGGTGGATGTGGAAGGAAAAGCGGGCGGTATAGAAGAGCCGGTGGCAGAGCTTTTGGGAAGCTGGGGAAAGATGCCGGTCACTTATGCGGGCGGCGTGCACAGCTTTGAAGATCTGGATATTCTGAAAAAGCTGGGACGGGAAAGAGTNGANGTCACCATCGGGAGCGCGCTGAGNCTTTTTGGCGGGGATATGGACTTTGAAGAGGTATTGTCATATATGAAAGAAGCATAAGAAAAAACCTGTCGAAATGACAGGTTTTTCTTCTCTAATCCGATACAACAATAGCTGATTCTAAATAAAAAGCCTTACAATACTTAAGAACGTGATCCTTATAATACTTCAGAACATTATATTTAAGAACAGGCACATCGTGATACTGATTATCGATGCTATAAGAAATCCGTGTTTCTTATAACTTTGTTACGTTTACGGCCTGAGGTCCCTTCTCGCCGTTTACTACCTCATACTCAACCTCAGCGCCCTCTTCGAGAGACTTGAAGCCTTCCATGTTGAGTCCGGAGTAGTGAACGAACACGTCGTTACCCTGTTCATCAGAGATGAAGCCGTAGCCCTTTTGGTTGTTAAACCACTTTACTGTACCTTTGTTCATTGTAGATACCTCCAAAAAAATTAAAAAAGTTATTAAATTACAACATCCATAGGATAGCATATAACTTATAAAATGTAAAGCATTGTTTTTCGATATTTTAGTTTAGTTATTGCCTAAAGTACTTTATTAAGTGTTTCAAACAGTACCTCTACGTCAATGGGCTTGGCGATATGACCGTTCATGCCGCTTTTGAGAGCTTCCTCTCTGTCTTCCGTAAAAGCGTTGGCGGTCATCGCGATGATCGGAATGGAAGCCAGCTCATGGTTTTCCAGTTTTCTGATATGCTTGGTTGCCTCATAACCGTCCATCACAGGCATCTGCACATCCATCAGCACCGCCTGATAGTAGCCGGGATCCGATTTCGCCACCATATCCAAGGCAATCTGGCCATTGTCTGCGACATCTACGCTGAAGCCTGCATTTTCCAGAAGCACGACAGCGAGCTCCTGATTCATCTCCACATCCTCCGCCAACAGAATACGCCCGGTATGACGGGGAGAATCCTCTTGTTCAGCAGCTTCATCCTCTTGAAGCTGCGGCTGCAGCACAGAATGGAGGCAGGAGCGTAATTCCGACAAAAACAAAGGTTTATTGCAGAATGCTGTGACGCCGGCTTCCTTTGCCTCCTCCTCGATATCCGACCAGTCGTAGGCGGTCAGAACGATGATGGGCACGCTTTCGCCGATTTCCTTCCGGATTCTTCGGGTTACCTCGAGACCGTTCATGTCAGGCAGCAGCCAGTCCACAATATATACCGAATAACTTGCGCCTCGCGTGAGCGCCTGATGGCTGCGCAGCACCGCTTCCTTACCGGACAGTGTCCATTCGGCATGCAGCCCCAGCTGTCCCAGCATGTAGGAAACGCTGTCGCAGGTATTGAAATCATCGTCCACCACCAGAGCCCTGCAGTCTTTCAACTCCGGCAGGATAAGATCCTCTTTACTTTCAGCGTGCAGACGGAAGGTGAAGGAGACCTTAAATTCGCTTCCAACGCCCTGCTCACTCGTCACGGAAATGGAACCGTTCATCATATCCACGATGTTTTTCGTGATGGCCATGCCAAGGCCGGTTCCCTGAATCTTGCTGATCGTGCTGTTGCGTTCCCGCTCAAAAGGCTCGAAAATATGCTCCACGAACTCCTGGCTCATGCCGATGCCGCT
>JAAUZN010000058.1:17869-25558 GCA_014804565.1 Lachnospiraceae bacterium | reverse complement strand
CGGGAAGAAGAAAAGATATGTCACTATCTTGATATACCGATCCAACACGCGGCAGATACTGTTTTGCAGCGTATGGGAAGACGGACGGACAGAAAAGAATTGACTGGTATAGTCAATAAATTGCGTCAGGAAATACCGGATATCTGTCTGAGAACGACGCTGATCGCAGGATTTCCGGGGGAGACAAAAGAGGATCATGAGACGCTTTTGCAGTTTGTGGAGGAGATGTCCTTTGACAGACTGGGCGTCTTTCCCTATTCTCAGGAGGAGGACACGCCGGCAGCGGATATGCCGGAGCAGATTTCCGAGGAGGAGAAAGAGCGGCGGCGGGATGAATTGATGGCTCTGCAGCAGGAAATCGCTTTTTCCATGGCGGCGGATATGGCTGGAAGGTCTGTGACTGCCATGATCGAGGGAAAGCTTGCGGAGGAGGATGTCTATGTGGGGAGGACCTACAAGGACGCGCCGGGCGTGGATGGCTATGTGTTTGTATATACTGACAGAGAACTGATGAGCGGTGATTTTGTACAGGTGAAGATCACGGACTCGAATGAATATGATCTGATAGGAGAGTTGGAAGATGAATCTGCCGAATAAATTAACGGTGTTTCGAGTGATATTGATTCCTTTTTTTGTATTATTTTTGTTGGTTGATATTACCGCTTATGACGAGTGGATCGCACTGGCAATCTTCATCATTGCCAGTCTGACGGATTTTCTGGATGGCCATATTGCCAGAAAATATAATCTGGTGACGAACTTCGGGAAATTTATGGATCCGCTGGCGGATAAGCTGCTTGTCTGTTCTGCGCTGATCTGTCTGGTGGAGCTTTCCAGGATTCCGGCATGGATCGTGATCCTGATCATTGCCAGAGAGTTCATTATCAGTGGCTTCCGACTGATCGCCTCGGATAACGGCGTGGTCATTGCGGCAAGCTACTGGGGCAAGTTTAAGACAACTTTCCAGATCGTGATGATCTGTCTGATGATCGCGGATCTGGAGCCGCTTTATCTGGTCACGCAGATCGTGATGTGGGCGGCGCTCGTATTGACGGTGGTCTCTCTGGTGGATTATCTGATCAAGAACAGAGGCGTAATGCAGGAAAGCGGAAAATAACAGACATTGATGGCATAGATATGGCAGAGAGGGAAGCGTGCTATGACAGTAGAGATCATTGCAGTGGGAACAGAGATATTGTTGGGTAATATCGTAAATACGAACGCCGCATATCTGGCGGAAAAGTGTGCAGAGCTGGGACTTTCCTGTTATCATCAGGATGTGGTCGGTGACAATGAGGAGAGAGTTATGGAGACTATCAAGCTTGCGCTCTCCAGAGCGGACATCCTGCTCTTGTCGGGCGGTCTCGGGCCCACCCAGGATGATCTGACCAAGGAGGCGGCGGCTAAGGTGATGGGAAGAGAACTCTATCTGCACGAGCCGTCGAAGAAAGCGATCCGGCAGTTTTTTGCAGAGAGAAATCTGGAGATCACGGACAACAACTGGAAACAGGCCATGGTGCCGGAAGGGTGCATCGTGGTAGATAACCCGGGCGGTACGGCGCCGGGAATCATCATAACAGAGAATGACAAACACCTGATCCTGATGCCGGGACCTCCGGGAGAACTGATTCCCATGTTTGAGAACTCCATTATGCCTTACCTCGCGGGCCTGCAGACCGGTGTGATCTATTCTCAGACTGTGAAGATCAGCGGCGTGGGAGAGAGCAAGGCGGAGAGTATGGTGGAGGATCTGATCACAAAGCAGAGCAATCCCACGATAGCAACCTATGCGAAGACCGGTGAAGTGCATCTTCGGGTAACGGCCACGGCACAGGATGAAAAAGAAGCGAAGAAGCTGGTGAAGCCGGTCGTCAAGGAGTTGAAAGGGCGGTTCGGCAATCATATTTATACCACGGACAGCGATGTGACGTTGGAGAAAGCAGTGGTGGATCTGCTTGCGGCGAACAAGCTGACGGCCTGCACGGTGGAGTCCTGTACGGGCGGTATGCTTTCCGCCAGGCTGATCAATGTGCCCGGTGTATCGGAGGTCTTTAAGTCCGGTTATGTGACCTACTCCAATAAATCCAAGCGCAGACTGTTAGGGATCAAAAAGAATATCCTGGTAAAGCATGGCGCGGTCAGCGAACAGATCGCAAGAGAGATGGCGAAGACGGCAGCAGCCCTTGCCAGAGCCGATGTGAGTGTCTCCACCACCGGGATTGCCGGACCGGACGGCGGGACGCCGGAAAAGCCGGTGGGACTGGTATATATCGGCTGTAACGTGTGCGGGAGAATAACGGTGAAGGAATGTCATTTCCACGGCAGTCGGGAAAAGATCAGAGAGAGCACGGTGGCGGCGGCCCTTGCGCTGCTGCGGGAGTGTATTTTGCAATATTACAGTGAAATGACCTTTGGCGGTAAGGAAAAGTGAGAAAAAGGAGAAAAAGATGAACGGATCTGATAATTTAGAAGGCCTGCAGGGAGAAGAGACAAACATCGTAGAGACGGAAGTGGTAGATACCCACGGCCTTTTTTCCGGCAGTCAGCAGGAGACGGACTACCAGGTAAATGAATCCGGTAATCCTGCTTATCCGGGGAGCGGCGTTTATCCGCCGGCTGATAATGGTTATGGCGGTTACGGCGGACAGTCTTATTATGGCAATCCGCAGGGGCAGGACGGCTATGGCGCGCAGTCTCCTTACGGGAACCAGCAGGGTGCCGGTTACGGCGTGCAGCCTCCTTACGGGAACCAACAGGACATGGGTTATGGCGTGCAGCCTCCTTACGGGAGCCAACAGGATATGGGTTACGGCGGACAGCCTCCTTACGGTAATCCGCAGGGCACCGGTTATGGCGGACAGCCCTATTACGGGAGCCAGCAGGGTATGGGTTACGGCGGACAGCCTTCCTACGGCAATCCGCAGGGTGCGGGCTACGGCGGACAGCCTCCCTATGGGAATCAGCCTCCCTACAATAATCCATACAGTCCCTATGCGGTGCCTCAGAAGGGAAAGCATACAGGTCTGATCATAGGAATCGTCATCGTGATCGTTATCCTGTTTCTGGTGGCGGTATTCGCTCTGGCAAGCAGAGCTGCGGATATGCTTTCCGAAAAAGAGAAAGAGGATCTTCGGCGGGATGTGTACAACTTTGACGATGCTTTTGACTTCGACGATGACGATGATCAAAATGATCTCTTCCATAATGACCATGATTACAGTTATGATTACGACTATGATTATGACTACGATTACGACTATGATTATGATTACGACTACGACAGCGACGAATACTATACGATACACGACGATATCAAGTATGATCTGTCCTATCAGGTAGAGATGGAATATTATGAGTATGAACCGGATTTTGAAACTGACAATTTCATGCTCATGGCAGACTACCCGGTGATCTCCGGGGACGAGGTTCCCAATCTGGATAAGCTCAATCAGGCGGTCAGAAAGGAATTGGATCGCGTGATAGATCTCTTTGAGAAGGACTATAAGAAGCATATGCAGGAGGATGAGGAGGGTTATTTTATAGCGACTCTGGCCGGTTATGTGACCTATATGGACGAGGATAAGCTGAGCGTTATCTATCAGGAAGAGATTTACAGTGATATGGGCGCAGGTATGGACGGCGGGGTTTATCTGATCTGTGTCAATGTGGACATGAAAAACGGTGTGGTCCTGGACAATAAAGATATCCTCAAGATTGACGATGCGTTTTCCGTAGATTTCAGAGAGAGAAGCGACGAGCAGAACGGAGAGATCGATTCGCTCAATTATATGACGGATCAGGAGATCACGAAATATTTTAATTCCGATGATGTGATCGTTTTCTATACGCCCAAGGGCATGGAGATCGGTTTTAATTATGACGATGGGTATGGATGGGTGACAGTCACCTATGAGGAGTATGAGGAATATCTGAAAGTGTTTTGACAGGAGAAAAAAGGTGGCACAGGCGTCTGCGGATGTCTGTGCTTCTTTTATATGTGCAGACCCGTGCAAAGGAAGTTTTATTATTTGACAGGCAGAGGATTCTCTGATAGACTAAAGACATCTGAGGAAGTGGAATCTGTTATGCATATGCATGTCCGGCATTTCGCCACGGTTTCCATTGTTAAGTTTTTTAGAAAATTATACATGGAAAGGAGGATAGAGTGTCATTTATGGGACATGAAAAATGATAGGATCGTTTTAACCAAATAAAAGTTGACAAAAACGAACGTTTGTTTTATTCTGTGATTAGAACAAATGTTCTGAAAAGGAGAGCGAATAATGGAAAGAGATGAAAAATTAAAAGCATTGGATGCGGCCTTAGGGCAGATAGAGAGACAGTTTGGTAAGGGTGCCGTGATGAAACTGGGCGATCCCTCCGTACAGATGAATGTGGAGACGATCCCTACGGGATCCCTGAGCTTGGATATTGCACTGGGCCTCGGCGGGATTCCGAAAGGCAGAGTGGTTGAGATCTATGGACCGGAGTCCAGTGGTAAGACCACGGTTACCTTACATATGATCGCAGAGGTGCAGAAGAGGGGCGGCATCGCAGGCTTTATTGATGCGGAGCACGCACTGGATCCTGTCTATGCAAAAAACATTGGTGTAGATATTGACAATCTGTATATTTCTCAGCCGGACTGCGGTGAGCAGGCCCTTGAGATCACGGAGACCATGGTGCGCTCCGGCGCTGTTGATATCATTGTGGTGGACTCTGTAGCAGCACTGGTGCCCAAGGCGGAGATAGACGGCGATATGGGAGACAGCCATGTGGGTCTGCAGGCCAGATTGATGTCTCAGGCGCTTCGGAAGCTTACGGCGGTCATCAGCAAATCCAACTGTACGGTGGTGTTTATCAATCAGCTGCGTGAGAAAGTGGGTATTATGTTCGGCAATCCGGAGACCACCACAGGCGGTCGGGCGCTGAAATTTTATTCCTCTGTACGGCTCGATGTCAGAAGGATCGAGGCGTTAAAACAGGGGGGAGAAGTGATCGGTAACAGGACCAGGGTTAAGGTCGTAAAGAATAAAGTGGCACCGCCCTTCAGAGAGGCGGAGTTCGATATTATGTTTGGAGAAGGCATCTCCACAGTAGGCGATATTCTGGATCTGGCGGCGGAAAATAACATTATCAATAAGAGCGGTGCATGGTATGCCTATGAGGGTAATAAGATCGGACAAGGCAGAGAGAATGCGAAGCAGTATCTGAAGGATAATCCGGCTATGCGTGATGAGGTGGAGAGAAAAGTCAGAGAACTGTTTAATCTGGAGACGGATCCTGAGGAACCGGCGCCGGGCAAAGAGGCGGCTGCCAAGGGGAAATCTGATAAGAAAGATACGGAGGAAGCATGATCGTCACGCAGCTGTCGGAGATATCCAGGGGCCGTTATCGGGTTTATGTGGAGGATGAAATCGCCTTTGTGCTGTACAGAGGGGAACTGAGACGCCTGGGCATCCGGGAGGGAGAAGAAATTCCGGAGGAGAGCCTGCGGGAGATTCAGGAGGAGATCCTGCCTAAACGTGCCGTGAAGAGAGCCATGAATCTGCTGCAGAAAAGAGATTATACTACGGCCGACCTGCGGGAGAAACTAAGAAACGGTGATTATCCGGAGACCTGTATCGAGGATGCGGTCGCTTATGTGGAGTCCTACGGCTATATAGACGATCTTCGTTATGCCAGAGATTTTATTCTCTACAATCTGGACAGAAAGAGCAGGACACGCATAGAACAGGATCTGCAGCGCAAGGGAATCGACAGGAAGCTTACCCAGCAGGTTTTTACTGAATTGGAGGAGGAGGGCGCGAGTCAGGATGAGGAGACTATGATCAGAGCCCTTTTACAGAAAAAAAAGTATGATGCGAAAATGGCTACGAGACAGGAAAAACAGAGAATGTACGCATTTCTTTATCGCAGAGGTTTTCATTCCGAGGCAATCAACAGAGCTCTTTCGCTTGACATAACATAAAATCCGGTATAAAATTAGTACGTTGTAGTTTGCTTACTATCGGGGTGCTATGGATAGGAAAACCATAACAGCCGTCAATAGATTAGGTAATGTACAATGAAAACTAAATAAGGAGGTGCTCCTGTAATGTTGCAAGTTGTGGTAGCAATAGTTGTCACACTTGTGATCTCAATTCCGGCAGCAGCCCTGATCGCGACCAAATATCAAAAAAAGATGACGGAAGCGAAGCTTGGCAATGCGGATGAGAAAGCAAGAGAGATCATCGATGAAGCTCTCAAAACTGCTGAGACGAAGAAGCGTGAGTCGTTGCTTGAAGTCAAGGAAGAGTCCATTCGTACAAAGAATGAGCTTGACAAGGAAATCAAGGAACGTCGTGCCGAGGCACAGCGCTATGAGCGTCGTGTGCAGCAGAAGGAAGAGAACATCGATAAGAAAGCGGACGCTATTGAGAAAAAAGAAGCAAGCTTGGCAGCGAAGGAAGAAGCTCTGGCTAAACAGCGAGAAGAAATTTCCAAGCTGAACGAGCAAAGATTACAGGAACTGGAACGAATCTCAGGTTTAACCTCCGAACAAGCAAAAGATTATCTGTTGAAAATTGTTGAGGATGAAGTAAAACACGAAACTGCTGTCATGATCAAGGAGATGGAGAGCAGAGCGAAGGAGGAAGCGGACAAGAAGGCGAAGGAATATGTCGTTACAGCCATTCAGAAATGTGCGGCTGATCATGTGTCCGAGACCACGATCTCAGTGGTGCAGCTTCCCAACGATGAGATGAAAGGCAGGATCATCGGTAGAGAAGGACGTAATATCAGAACTCTCGAGACGATGACCGGTGTGGATCTGATCATTGATGATACGCCTGAAGCAGTTATTCTTTCCGGCTTTGATCCGATCCGAAGAGAAGTAGCCAGGATCGCACTCGAAAAGTTGATCGTGGACGGGAGAATCCATCCGGCCAGGATCGAGGAGATGGTCGAGAAGGCACAGAAGGAAGTGGAGGTCATGATCAAAGAGGAGGGCGAAGCAGCCACCCTCGAGGTCGGTGTACATGGTATTCATCCGGAGCTGGTGAGATTGCTTGGTAAGATGAAGTTCAGAACCAGTTATGGTCAGAACGCATTAAAGCATTCCATCGAGGTGGCACAGTTGTCCGGACTTCTGGCAGCGGAAATGGGACTGGATGTCAGAATGGCGAAGCGTGCAGGTTTACTGCATGATATCGGAAAGTCTGTGGATCACGAGATGGAAGGATCCCATATCCAGCTGGGTGTTGAACTGTGTAGGAAGTATAAGGAAGGCCCGGTTGTTATCAATGCGGTAGAGTCTCACCACGGCGACGTGGAGGCACAGACTTTGATCGCGTGTCTGGTGCAGGCGGCAGATACGATTTCTGCGGCGAGACCGGGAGCAAGAAGAGAGACATTAGAGACATATACAACAAGACTGAAACAATTAGAAGACATCACAAACAATTTCAAAGGTGTGGACAAATCTTTTGCTATTCAAGCAGGTAGAGAGATTCGTGTAATGGTAGTTCCGGAACAGATCAACGATTCTGATATGGTGCTGCTCGCAAGAGATATTTCCAAGCAGATTGAAGCTGAATTGGAATATCCCGGACAGATCAAGATNAATGTGATCCGTGAAAGCCGCGTCATAGACTATGCTAAATAGTANAAAAACCCCCGCAGAGNATTCTGNGGGGNNTTTTTATGTGC
>JAAUZN010000058.1:0-17864 GCA_014804565.1 Lachnospiraceae bacterium | reverse complement strand
TNCATNTGGAAACTTGNTNGTATTTGTTTGGNAAATTTGCCATAAAATATTNTCATGGAGNGAGAAAATTATGACATCTGCATACTTGTGAAANGCAGTGTATTTATAGTAGAATGAATANCGGTGTATGATTGTATACAATTATTCAATAATATTATNNCAGTNATACAGGAGGGAATCATGAAACCGTACAAAGAGATGACCAGAGAGGAACTTGAAGCACAGAAGGCTGAGTTGGAGAAGCAGTTTGCGGACGCCAAGGGAAAGGGCTTACAGCTGGATATGTCCAGAGGGAAACCTGAACCGGCACAGCTGGATATGGGAATGGCTCTTATGGATGTCTTAAAATCCGATTCGGATATGAAGTGTATGGAGGGGATAGATACCAGAAATTATGGTTTGATGGACGGTATCACAGAGGCAAAGCATCTCATGGCGGATGTAATGGGAGTTCCGGCGGAAAATGTAATTGTCTTTGGAAATTCCAGCCTTTCNATCATGTATGATATGGTTTCACGTTCTGTAACTCATGGCGTTATGGGATCTACGCCCTGGTGTAAATTAGATAAGGTAAAGTTTTTGTGTCCGGTACCGGGATATGACAGACATTTTGCGATCACCCAGCATTTCGGTATTGAGATGATCACGATCCCTATGACGCCTGATGGACCGGATATGGATCTGGTAGAAAAATATGTGTCTGAGGATGAGGCGGTGAAGGGAATTTGGTGTGTGCCCAAGTATTCTAACCCGTCAGGTATCACCTACTCGGATGAGACTGTGAAAAGATTTGCGGCGCTTAAGCCCGCAGCAAAGGATTTCCGTATCTATTGGGATAATGCCTATGCAGTGCATCATCTCTATGAAGATAAGCAGGATACGCTTCTGGAGATTTTGAGCGAATGCGAGAAGGCCGGTAATCCGGATATNGTGTATGAGTTCTGCTCCACTTCCAAGATTTCTTTCTCNGGTGCAGGCATAGCGGCAATGGCATCCTCTCCGGCGAATCTGGCGGATATAAAGAAAACCTTAACGCTGCGGACGATCGGCTATGACAAGGTAAACCAGCTGCGCCATGCCAGATTTTTTGTGAATGTAGAGGGAATGCTCGCTCATATGAAGAAGCATGCGGATATTATACGGCCTAAATTTGAGGCAGTGCTCTCTGTGCTGGAGGAAGAGCTGGGCGGTCTGGGTCTTGGGGAATGGACAAAGCCGCTGGGCGGTTATTTTATCTCCTTTGATGCGATGGAGGGCTGTGCGAAGGCAATCGTGGCAAAATGTAAGGAGGCGGGCGTGGTGCTGACCGGCGCGGGGGCAACTTTCCCTTACGGTAAGGATCCCAAAGACAGCAATATCCGTATTGCGCCCACCTATCCGACAGCAGAGGAGATGGCTGCAGCGACAGATGTGTTTGTGCTGTGTGTCAAGTTAGTCAGTGTAGAGAAGCTGTTAGCGCAGTTGTAAAACAGATAGAAAAATATTGTGAAAGATATGGTTTCNGTGTAGAATATAGTACGGAAGCCATATTTTTTATATTTAATAACAGGAGAATACAGGACATGGAAAACTATGAAAGATTAGGAAGAGAATTGATACACAAGGGAGCTATCATTGATTATTATCAGGATACGATCCGGGTTTCTAACGGCAATGTGGTGAAGTGGGATCTCATCAGTCATAAGGGAGCGGCGGCTGTAGTGGCGGTGCAGGATGATGGACGTCTTCTGATGGTCAGACAGTACCGCAATGCACTGGATCGGGAGACGCTGGAAATTCCGGCGGGCGGCTTGAACAGTGCGGATGAGCCGACGGATGTGGCGGCAGCCAGGGAACTGGAGGAGGAGACCGGCTATGTGGCAGGGAAGCTGGAGCTTTTACTGACTCTGCGCACTACCGTTGCTTTTTGCAATGAGAAGATAGACGTTTATCTGGCGACAGATTTAAAGCCTGGCAAACAGCATCTCGACGAGGATGAATTTTTAAATGCGGAGAGCCATGATCTGGAGGAGTTGGTACAGATGATCTATGACTGTAAGATTCAGGATGGAAAGACGGTATCCGCGATCCTGGCCTACAAGGAGAAGTACAGACACTAATGTTATGTAAACCTAAAAAGTACGTGGATGTGGTCATGCCTCGTCTCTTGTGGACATATACTGTCTTATAGGAAACTTGAGAGCGATGGTGAGTGAGTGGGCAGGCAGACTTTTATCAGAAACGGTTATCATATGGTGTATCTGTTTCTGATCGGACTTTTTATCGGGATATTGATCGTTAATCTGGGACATGAGACGTGGATCGGTAATGGCAGTCTTTTGGGCACGGATATGATAAACCGTTTGAAAAACAGCAGGCCGGTGGGAGAGGGATTGATCGGTTATATTGTCAGGCATCGGCTTTTAGCGGTCTGCCTGTTGAGTCTTTCTGCCACCACCCTGATCGGGATACCTGTCCTGTGCCTCTATATTTGTTATACCGGCTTGGCGGCAGGATGCCTTCTGTCTGTGGCGGTCATCCGCTATGGTATCAGAGGGCTTTTGTTTATGGCGGCGGCTCTGTTTCCGCAGGCATTACTGCTTGTGCCCGCCTATATCGTTTTTTTTACCTGGGCCGTCGATTTGAATAGTACTCTCTATGCGCCACGAACACAGTTGGAGGGATATGAACGCTACAGCAGACAATTTTATGCGAAAAAAAGCGCGCAGATCATTGGCATTGTGATAGTTGTCATAATGGGATGTCTGTTGGAGAGTTATGTCAATCCTGGGATTCTGCATTTCATTTTAAAAATTTTTTGAAAAAANTTTTTTACTCTTTTTCCAACATATAGTAGACATAAAATTATTTGCGAACGATATGTTGTGCCTCACTTCAAAAATGGCTGAAATGCCCGTAAATTCGGGAAAAATTCCATTTGCTTTTCTGAAAAAATCTGATTATAATGTAACACAGACGATAATTTGATTTACATAAAGAGAACGCACAGGGAAGGATTTCCGGGTAGATGGAAAAAGAAATCGGCGCATTTATCACCTATTTACATAATGTAAAGAATACCTCCAGNAATACNGAGATGTCCTACANGAGGGATCTGGAGAAAGTACAGCATTTTATGGATGCNCGNGGNATTCATGAGTTGAAGGCTGTGACGGCGCAGGATCTGACGGACTATGTGAAGTATCTGGAGGATAATAAATTTGCGGCGGCTACGGTATCCAGAAACATTGCGTCCCTGAAGGCGTTTTATCACTATATGGTACAGGAGGGCTTGGTGGAGGAGGATATCTCCGATAAGCTCAAGGCACCCAAGATTGAAAAGAAGGCGCCGGAGATCATGTCCCCCGACGAGGTGGTGCGGCTTTTGGAGCAGCCTTCGGGAGACAGTCCGAAGGAGATACGGGACAAGGCGATGCTGGAGCTGCTTTATGCTACGGGAATCCGCGTGACAGAGCTGATCACGCTGACCTTGTCGGATGTCAACATGCAGATGAATTTCATTCTTTGCAGGGACCGCACGAAGGAGAGGATCATTCCTTTTGGAGCGGCAGCGAAAAATGCGATGACAAGATATCTGGATGGCACGAGAGAAGAAATGCTGGAGAATAAATCGTCAGAAGTTCTTTTTGCAAACTGCTCCGGACAGCCTATGAGCAGACAGGGCTTTTGGAAGCTCATCAAGCACTATGCGAAAAAGGCGGATATCAAGGCGGACATCACGCCCCATACGCTGCGGCATTCTTTTGCGGCGCATCTGGTGGAGAACGGTGCGGATTTAAGAAGCGTGCAGGAGATGTTGGGGCATTCCGATATTTCTACGACACAGATTTATGCGAACTTAAACCACAATCATATCAGAGAGGTGTATGCGAAGGCGCATCCGCGCGGATAACCGAGGAAAATTCCTTCGGAGTTATCCTCACGAGCGCTGCTTCGCAGGCTCGGCAATGCGTAATAGAGGCATGGGACTGTTTCCTGGAAACACCCCGTGCTTTTTATATTTTCATCCTGCAAAGCAGGATCACGGCCAATCCGGCGGTGAGTATATCGGAAACAGCCTGCGATAATAAAACGCCGGAATATCCAAACATTTTTGATGCAAGCAGGATGACGATCGCAAAGATCACACCCTGCCTGCTTGCAGACAACAGAAAGGCGCCCCATGCCTTTCCGGCTGATTGAAACGTACAGGTTGTCACCAGAACCACTGCCATAAAGATCATTCCAAGCTGCTGCATTCGAAGCATAGGCACTCCGATAGTAACGATGGCATCATCTTTTATGAACATCCCAAGCATTGCAGGCGCTGCAAGAGAAAGTACGACGGCAAGCACCGCCGCCACACTGCATTCAAAACTGTAGCAAAATCTTAAAATCTCCTTTAGTCTGGCCTGATTTTTTGCGCCGTAATTATAGCCGATCAGCGGTTGGGCTCCAAACGCAAATCCCACCAAGATCAAAACTGCAATTAAATTGACCTTCATTACGATTCCCATAGCTGCCAATTTATCATTTCCATAAGGGAGCAGAAATCGGTTTGTCAAAGCGATGCCAAGGCTTTGCGTCAGGTTTGTAATAGATGCGGGGATGCCTATAGCCATAATTTGCCCGATCTCTGCTGCGTTAATATGGAAGCCGATCGGATTGATGGACAGCCGTTTACTTTTCATCAGCAAAAAGCACACAAAGAAAATGTCCGTACAAATATTTCCGATCACGGTTGCAATAGCCGCTCCCGCGGCGCCTAACCCCAATACAGCAATAAAAATCGGATCAAGAATCATATTGATCACGGCGCCTAATATGGACCCTATCATAGATGCTGTGGCAAACCCTTCTGTTCGCAGCAGGTTCGAGGGCGTATAGGTCACAATGATAAATGGCGCCCCGAGAGCAATAAAAGTATAATACTGTGAAGCGAAGGGCATCGTCTCCGCGTCTGCACCTAATAGATACAGAATGGGCGATCTGAATATCATGAGTATTGCTGCTATGAGAATACCGCATAGCAATGCCCCATAGAAACAAAACACACTGAGGCGTTTGCCATTGTCATCAAGTTTCTGCCCAAACAGGCGGGAAATGACAGAGCTTCCTCCCAATCCAAAGATATCGCCAAGCGCAATCATGAGCGTGAAAATCGGTGCACCGATCGAAACGCCCGCCACCAGATTGGTATTGCCTGTCTGTGCGATAAAGTAAGTATCCACCATATTGTAGATCAGCGAAATTACCATACCGAATACAACTGGCAGTCCCAGTTTAAAATATGCCTTATGAACCGGCATTGTCTCAAATAATTCGTTCTGCATATTTTCCCTTTCCGCCATTGGCTGTGCAATAAAAGGGAGAGCAGATGCTCTCCCTTATTCATACTCCGCAATATCGTAAATCAGTTTCTCGGAAGCCTCCCATCCAAGACACGGATCGGTGATGGACTTGCCGTAGACGCCCTCTCCGATCTTCTGGCAGCCCTCCTCGATGTAGCTCTCGATCATGACGCCCTTGACCATGTTGTGAAGGTCGCTGTTTAACTTCCGGCTGTGCATTACTTCCTTGACAATACGGATCTGCTGCTCGTACTGTTTGTTGGAGTTGTTGTGGTTTGCATCAATGACACAGGCGGGGTTTACCAGATCGAACTCCTGATACAGAGTATAGAGAGTATCCAGGTCTTCATAGTGGTAGTTCGGAAGACTTCTGCCGTGCTTGTTGACGGAGCCCCGCAGTACAGCGTGTGCCAGAGGGTTGCCTCCGGTGCTCACCTCATGTCCCCGGTAGATAAAATCGTGGGGATGCTGTGCCGCATAGATGGAATTNAGCATGACNGACAGGGTGCCGCTGGTNGGATTCTTCATGCCTGCGGGCACATCAAAGCCGCTGACGGTCATGCGGTGCTGCTGGTCCTCTACGGAGCGGGCGCCGATNGCCACATAGGAGAGAATGTCCTCCACATAGCCCCAGTTGTCGGGGTAGAGCATTTCGTCNGCNGCGGTCANNNCNGNNTCNTCNATNGCNCGGATGTGCATNTTGCGCATGGCGATCAGACCGCTTGTNAANTCNGGNTTTTTNTCGGGATCAGGCTGNCTNACGATNCCCTTATACCCNTCGCCGGTGGTGCGGGGCTTGTTGGTNTANATGCGGGGGATCAGGATCAGCTTGTCCTTCACCTTCTCGTTNACCCGGGCNAGNCGGTTTACATAATCACAGACCGCCTCCTCGTTGTCTGCGGAGCAGGGGCCGATGATGACAATAAATTTATTGCTTTTACCGGTGATGACGTCTCTGATCTCGGCGTCGCGTTCTTTCTTGATCTGCGTAAGCTTTGCCGGCAGCGGAAACTGCTCGCGGATTTCGTCAGGTGTCGGTAATTTTGCTACATAGTGAAACATGTCTCTTACTCCTCTGTAAACNTAGANTTTTCTGGCAAAAACACCTATATTATAGTATATTGANTTAAGAATGGCAAGTGGCATGCGCTTTNCGNGAGATATGAAGTGCGGACACGGTGCAGAGCAGTGTCTGCAGCATCTGGCTGGCAAGTATGCCCCAGAGATACCCCTGTATACCGAAGCGGGGGATGGCGAAAAAGACGAACAGCAGGCGAAGCAGAAGGCTTATCACACTGAACAGAAAGGTTTGGATGGTTTTGCCGAGCCCGTTCAGTATACTGTTCAGCATGCTGGCGATGTACATGAAGGGGCATAGGAAGCTGAGCGTCAGGATGAAGCTGCCGGCAAGTTCCGAGTCGTAAAGCAGACGGCCGGCCATTCTCCCGAAAAGGAGAAACATGGCGGTGCAGAAAAACCCCAGGAGCAGACAGCAGCGTATGGAGGTCAGGATAGCGCGCTTTACCGCAGCCTGATTGCCGCTTGCGTCCGCTTCGGAGACAACGGGTAACAGCAGCACGGAGATGGAGTTGGTGACGGCGGAGGGAAACAGGATGAGCGGCAGACTCATACCGGTCAGTACGCCGTAGATGCTCAGCGCATCGGCATTGTTCAGTCCGTATGTCATCAGNCGGTTNGGAATATAGATNGCCTCTACACTNTGTAGTAAATTGAGGATCAGGCGGTTGGCGGAAAGGGGTATAGCCAGCTGTAAAAGCCTGCCAGTGATATGTCGATAGGTGGTGCATACGGTCGAAAGTGCAGGAGGTGTCTGCGCCGCCCGCCTGTATGTACCGGCGGGAAACACATGGTGTGCGCGGACCAGGATCGCCACTACAGAGACGATCATGGAAGCACTNTCGCCGATCACAAGCCCCACTACGGCGAAGCCGATCGTAGGTGTAAGACCGTGCCTCAGGCAGATAAAGTAGATCAGGTAGACACTTCCCACGCGGCAGACCTGTTCCGCCAGTTGGGAGAAGGCGGGAATGGCGGTTTTGCGGATGCCGTAAAAATAGCCGTTGATGCAGGAATGTACGCTGGCCATGGGAATGGAGAGGGCAATGATACGAAGCAGCGGAGCCGTGCGCTCTTCCAGCAGTAAGGTCACGGCGATTTGATCTGCGTACAGATAGATCGCGGATGCACAGGCTGCGGAGAGTAGCATGGCCAGAAGGAAGCCTGCCCAGAGGGTGCGAAAGGANTTNCNNTAGTCGTGTGTGCTCGTCTCGCTCGCCACATATTTGGAGATGGCGGTCTGGATCCCAGATACCGTGAGGGAGAAGGAGAGGGCCAGCACGGGAGAGATTAGCTGATAGATGCCCATGCCCTCCGCACCGAATACGTTGGAGAGAAAGACTCGATAAAAAAAGCCGATAAAGCGGCTGACTAACCCGGTCAAAGTTAGAATGGCGGTTCCTGTTATCAGCGGGTTTTTCCATTTTATTTGCAGAGATCTCATAGACACCGTCCGGACTTTGCTATGGTTACAGTCTATGCGGCGATGGCGTGTCCAAGAACAGGCCGGTCGGACGGGAACAGGAAGAAAGCAGGAGAAGACAGTGGCAAAAAAGGTAGTGGTAGGGATGTCCGGCGGGGTGGATTCCTCGGTGGCGGCGCTTTTATTGAAGAGACAGGGCTATGATGTGGTGGGAGTCACCATGCAGATATGGCAGGAGGAAAGTCCTTCTGCGGCGGCTGAGCAGGGCGGCTGCTGCGGTTTCAGTGCAGTGGAAGACGCGAGGCGGGTGGCCGAGATGCTGGACATTCCGCATTATGTGATGAATTTCAGACAGCANTTTCAGGACAAAGTCATCTCCTATTTTGTGGAGGAGTATCTGGCAGGCAGAACGCCCAATCCCTGTATTGCCTGCAACCGTTTTGTGAAGTGGGAAGCCATGCTGCACAGATGTCTGGAGATCGGAGCGGATTATATTGCCACAGGTCATTATGCCAGGATCCTGACACTGGAAAACGGCAGACTGGCGGTGCAGAATGCGGTGACGGCCAAAAAGGACCAGACCTATGCGCTGTACAGCCTGACCCAGAAACAGCTTGCACACACGTTGATGCCGGTGGGGGATCACACGAAGGAAGAGATCAGACAGCTTGCAGAGGAGGCCGGTCTGCCTGTGGCGCAAAAGCCGGACAGCCAGGAGATCTGCTTTATCCCGGACAATGACTACGCTGCCTTTATCGACAGGGAGGCAGAGGGGCGTGTCCCAAAACCGGGAAACTTTGTAACGAAAGACGGTGAGGTGCTGGGACGGCATCTGGGAATCACCCACTATACGGTGGGGCAGAGAAAGGGCTTAAATCTGGCTATGGGCCATCCCGTGTTCGTGACGCAGATCAGGCCGGAGACGGACGAGGTTGTGATCGGCGAAGCGGATGAGGTTTTCGGGACGACTCTTGTCTGTGATCATATCAATTACATGGGAATGGAAGGGCTGTCGGAGCCCAGAGAGGTNCTTGCCAAGATCCGCTATGCCCACGCGGGAGAGAGATGTGTGATTGAAAAAACAGGAGAGGACAGGATCCGGTGCATATTTAAAGAACCCGTCCGCGCAATCACACCGGGACAGGCGGTGGTGTTTTACGAGGACGGGTATGTGCTCGGCGGGGGTACGATACTCTAAGAAGTTCTTTCATGGATGTATGTCCAAAACTCTCCTATAATGGTAGAGAATTTTTTGAAAGCTCCAAACTCAGATCGTTTTCATGAACATCATCCCTCTATAATTTGCGGAAGACGGGCTGCCTTTTTTCAAAGACGGCATAATAGCGGAAGCCGCAGTCCTTCAGGATCTCACCGGTCCGGTCAAAGGCATGGGCAATCTGCTCCGGCGTGTGGGCATCCGAGCCTGCGGTGACGATCTCGCCGCCAAGCTCCCGGTAGCGTTTCAGAACGCCGCGGCATGGGTGTACATCCCGTATGCCCCGGGCGAGTCCGGCAGTGTTCACCTCAATGCCCTTCTCCATATCTATGAGCTTTGTTAAAATTTTATCAAATACCTCGCGGTATANCTCATAGGAGTAGCCCTCGTCCTTTTGCGGGCCATAGCGCACTACATAATCCAAATGTCCGTAGATGTCAAAATTGCTGAAGGCTTTCAGATTTTCCAGAATGGATTCAAAGTATTCCCGGTACGCATCTTCCTGAGTGCGTCCCTCGTAGAAAGATGCGTAATAGGGATCCTTTCCGTTACACAGGTGNGAGGAGCCGATGATAAAGTCATAATCGTGGGCCTTGGCAAATGCCGCGTTNCTTTTGGAGAGATGGGGCTGCAATCCCAGCTCAACGCCGAAAAGGAGTGTTATTTTATCCGCGTACTTTTCACGGAGCTTCAGAAAATCATAGAGATAGGCGTCCGGGTTTACCTCCCAAAAACCGGAGGGATGNCTGTCGTCCACCGGATAGTCAAAGTCATTGTGCTCTGTAAAGCACATTTCGGTAAGCCCCAGATCGATTCCCTTAAGGATCATTTCCTCCATAGGAGTGTCGGAATCCCCCGANAAAGAAGAATGTAAGTGAAAATCCGCTGTGATNGGCATGGTAAACTCCTTTACTGTGTANGATANTATTATAATTTTTATTTTAGTATAGAAGATATGGGAAGTAAATACAACGTTTTCCGGGATAGATATCTCGAGAGGCGATTTTTTACCAATTATTTTTGATTTACGTCTTGAATTTTTGGGACAAATTGGGTAAAATGAAATCGTTGACAAAATTTTGTCAATCTTATCCAGATTTGATTGGCAAAATGATATAGCAAGTTATAAAAAAATTATTTTTAGGAGGAACGAAAAATGGCAGTAAGAGTAGCAATCAATGGTTTTGGCCGTATCGGTCGTCTNGCATTCAGACAGATGTTNGGNGCAGAGGGTTATGAGGTNGTAGCGATCAACGATCTGACAAGCCCTAAGATGNTGGCACACCTGTTAAAGTACGATTCTTCTCAGGGTAAGTACGCTCTGGCTGATACCGTATCCGCAGGCGAGGATTCCATCACAGTTGACGGTAAGACATTAAAGATCTACAAAGAGCCCGATGCAAACAACTGCCCTTGGGGTGAGCTCAAGGTTGACGTTGTGCTGGAGTGCTCCGGCTTCTATACCAGCAAAGAGAAGGCTCAGGCTCANATCAATGCAGGNGCTAGAAAGGTTGTTATCTCTGCTCCCGCAGGAAACGATCTTCCTACTATCGTATACAACGTAAACCATGAGACACTGAAGGCTTCGGATACCATCATTTCCGCAGCTTCCTGTACAACAAACTGCCTGGCACCCATGGCTAAGGCTCTGAACGATCTGGCTGGCATCAAGTCCGGTATCATGAGCACCATCCATGCTTACACAGGCGATCAGATGATCCTTGACGGTCCTCAGAGAAAGGGTGACCTGAGAAGATCCCGCGCAGGCGCGGTAAACATCGTTCCCAACAGCACAGGCGCAGCAAAGGCTATCGGCCTTGTTATCCCTGAGCTGAACGGCAAGCTGATCGGTTCCGCACAGCGTGTTCCTACTCCTACAGGTTCTACCACAATTCTGGTTGCAACCGTTGAGAAGTCCGTTACCAAGGAAGAGATTAATGCAGCTATGAAGGCAGCAGCTACCGAGTCCTTCGGTTACAACGAGGATGAGATCGTTTCTTCCGATATCGTAGGCAGCACCTATGGTTCCATCTTCGATGCTACCCAGACCATGGTAGGCGAGGATAACCTGGTACAGGTTGTTTCCTGGTATGATAACGAGAACAGCTACACCTCTCAGATGGTTCGTACCATCAAGTACTTCTCTGAGCTGGCATAATCCGAGCGAACAAGTTCGCTCACGAGATCCGCTTCGCGGACTCGGCTATTGAAGAAATTAAATTTTGTAGAAAAAGAGGCTCGGCCGCTGGGCCGGGTCTCTCTTCATATACGGTTAAGGCCGCATATGGAAATATAATAAAAACAGGAGGAAACACAAATGTCATTGAATAAGAAATCTGTAGATGATATCAACGTTAAAGGCAAGCGCGTTCTGGTGAGATGTGACTTTAACGTACCTTTGAAGGAGGGCAAGATCACGGACGAGACCCGTATCGTNGCTGCGCTTCCCACCATTAAGAAATTACTTGCTGACGGCGGNAAGGTGATTCTTTGCTCCCACCTGGGCAAGGTAAAGAACGGCCCCAATGAGGGTGAGTCCCTGGCTCCCGTGGCTGAGAGACTTTCCGAGAAGCTGGGCAAGCCCGTTAATTTCGTAGCGGACTACAATGTGACCGGTGAGGCNGCTACAGCGGCTGTGGCAGCGATGAACGAGGGCGATGTAGTGCTTTTACAGAATACCCGTTTCCGCGGTAAAGAAGAGACCAAGCCGGGTGATGCAGGAGAAGCTTTCGCAAAAGAGCTGGCTGATCTGGCTGACGTATATGTTTGCGACGCTTTCGGTTCCGCACACAGAGCGCATGCTTCCGTGGCTGTTGTTACCAAGTATATCTCCGAAAAAGGCGGCGAGAACGCNGTTGGTTATCTGATGCAGAAGGAGATCGACTTCCTNGGNAATGCCGTAGAGAATCCTGTACGTCCTTTCGTGGCGATCCTGGGCGGTGCAAAGGTTGCCGACAAGCTGAACGTAATCAACAACCTGCTTGAGAAGTGCGACACACTGATCATCGGCGGCGGCATGGCTTTCACCTTCCTGAAGGCTAAGGGCTATGAGATCGGTAACTCTCTGGTAGATGATGAGAAACTTGACTATTGTAAAGAGATGATGGCAAAGGCGGAGAAGCTTGGCAAGCAGCTGCTGCTTCCCATTGATACCGGTGTTGCTTCCGGTTTCCCGAATCCCATCGATGCTCCCGTTGATGTGGAGTATGTTGATTCCGACAAGATTCCTGCTGACAAGGAAGGTCTGGATATCGGTCCCAAGACNCAGGATCAGTTCGCNGAGGCAGTGAAGACTGCTAAGACAGTTGTATGGAACGGCCCCATGGGCGTATTTGAGAATCCTACTCTGGCAAAGGGCACCATCGCGGTAGCGAAGGCTCTGGCTGAGACGGACGCAACCACCATCATCGGCGGCGGCGATTCCGCNGCAGCTTGTAACCAGCTTGGCTTCGCGGATAAGATGTCTCACATNTCCACAGGCGGCGGCGCTTCTCTGGAGTTCCTNGAGGGCAAAGAGCTTCCCGGCGTGGTAGCAGCAGACGACAAGTAAAATTTAAAAGGAGAATAGAATCATGGCTAGAAGAAGAATTATNGCCGGCAACTGGAAGATGAATATGACTCCCAGTGAGGCTGTNGCACTTTGTGCAACATTAAANGATCTGGTAGTGAACGANGCGGTGGATGTGGTCTACTGTGTACCTGCCATTGATATCGTGCCTGTGGCAGAGGCTGTAAAGGGCACCAACGTACATGTGGGCGCTGAGAACTTCTATATTGAAGACAAGGGCGCATACACAGGTGAGATCTCNGCTCCCATGTTAAAGGATGCGGGCGTAGAGTATGTGATCATCGGCCACTCCGAGAGAAGAGAGTACTTCANGGAGGATGACGCTTTCCTGAATAAGAAGGTGNTAAAGGCGTTAGAGGCAGGTATTACCCCGATCCTCTGCTGTGGCGAGTCCTTAGAGCAGAGAGAGATGAACGTTACCATGGATTGGATCAGATTGCAGATCAAGTCCGATCTGGCAGGCGTGACAGCTGATCAGGTGAAGGGTATGGTCATCGCTTATGAGCCTATCTGGGCGATCGGAACCGGCAAGACGGCTACCTCCGATCAGGCACAGGAGGTATGTAAGGGAATCCGTGACTGCATCGCTGAGATGTACGATGCTGCTACCGCAGAGGCTGTACGCATCCAGTACGGCGGTTCNATGAANGCTTCCAATGCGGCGGAGCTGTTATCCAAGCCNGACATNGANGGCGGCNTGATCGGCGGNGCNTCCTTAAAGCCTGACTTTGGTCAGATCGTGAACGCATAAGCGGCATCTTGTAATTAGGATGAAATAAGATGAAGAAAAACTCACTTCAATTTTTGCTTTAGACAGAATTGAAGTGAGTTTTTATCATTTTGACAAAAGGGAAAATCTGTGCTACACTGTCAGCATAATTTAATAATACATTAGGCTGCGGCCGCATATGCGGCACATGGAATAGGGTGAAAAGCCCTGCGAGTCGGTCACTGTGAAGCCTTTCCGGGAGGAGAGGATAAGTCAGATACATGGCAGCCTGATAGCATTCTGCCGAAACCGGAACTGCGTTTTTTCGGCCTTGTCGTGTCTACGGCAGGGTTTTGTTTGTTCTGCACCTCGGTGTGGGACTTTTTTTATTGTGCGCAGCCCGTCTTAGGAAGTTTGCCGGAAGAAAATGAGGAGGAAAACATGAAAAGAGAAAAGAGGAAACAGAAAATGATGAAAAGACGGATCACGGCGCTTTTGATGAGTATGATGCTGCTCGTTCTGACAGCCTGCGGCGGACAGACAGTAGTCGAAGAACCTACGGAAGCAATGTCTGAGATGACCGCATCTCTGCCCACCACTGACCCAAGCGGTGCATCCATTGTCATCCCCGATCAGGTGGATTCCGTGGTGGCGCTAGCACCTTCAATCTGTGAGGTACTGGTGGCTCTGGGGGTGGAGGAGAAACTGATAGGATATGATTTACAGAGCGTAGGAATTGCGGGTCTGCCTGAAAGTGTTCCCACTTTCGATATGGTGAATCCTGACGTGGAGCAACTGACGGCTCTTGCGCCTGATATGCTCATAGTGTCAAATCTTTCCCTCTACGACCAGGAGGCGCCCTATCAGCCGCTGATCGATGCGGGTGTGTGTGTGATCTGTGTGCCGACCAGCGAAAGTGTTGAAGATGTGCGCAGTGACATTCGCTTTCTGGCTGCTGCATTGAGAGTGTCGGGGGAGGGAGAACGTGTAGTGGATGAGATGGATGCGGAGCTTGAGCGGTTGTCCGCCATCGTTTCCGATATCCCGGAGGAGGAGCGGAAGAGCGTCTATTTTGAAATTTCCCCAGCTCCTTACTTGTACAGCTGTGGAAGCGGTACTTATCTGCATGAGATGATAGAACTTGCGGGAGGCAGGAATGTCCTGGCTGATCAGAGCGGGTGGCTTTCCGTGGAGGCTGAGACTGTGGTGGCAGATAACCCGGATGTGATTTTCACGAATGTAAATTATACAGATGCGCCTGTGGAAGAAATTCTCGGCAGAGAGGGCTGGGCGGGCGTGTCCGCTGTAATGAATGAGGATGTATATTATATCGACAATATGTCGTCGTCTCTGCCAAACCAGAACATTGTAACGGCGGTGGAGCAGATGGCAAAGGCGCTCTATCCTGAGCGTTTCGCGGCACAATGAGAGCGGGTGTGAAAAAGAGACTGCTTCTTATAGCAGCCCTTCTGACATTGCTGCTGGGAATAGGTGTGGGCAGTGTGTATGTACCGCCTGCGGATATACTGGCGATCATAGCAGAACGCATACTCGGATATCCACTGCCGGAGCATATTCCCGTAAGCTACAGTGTTATGGTGCTTAATATGCGTCTGCCGAGGGTTCTTTTGGCGTTTCTGACAGGGGCGGCCTTGGCAGTGTGCGGCGGGGTGATGCAGTCGCTGCTGCAAAATCCGTTGGCTTCTCCTTTTGGGCTGGGGGTTTCCTCCGGAGCGGGGTTAGGTGCGGCGTTTGTTATTGTACTAGGCGTTTCCTCGGCAGAACTTGGAACATTTCTACTGCCCGCCGTCAGCCTTGGCTTTGCGCTTGTCACCATGTTTTTGGTGTTGTTTGTGTCGGCAAAGCTGGATCGGGGAATGTCCAATATGACTATTATTCTGGTAGGGATGGTGGTCTCCCTGTTCTGCAACGCTGTCATGACGCTGCTTGCGACTGCTTCTCCAAGCTATGCGCAGCGAATCCAATTGTGGCAGCTTGGCAGCTTTTCCATGAGGGAGTGGAGTGCGGTGTGGACACTTTTACCGGTTACCGTTCTGGCCTGTCTCTATTTTTGGTGCTATGCCAGAGAACTTGATGTGATGACCTTTGGAGAGGAACAGGCGCTGGCCATGGGCGTGGATCTGTGCAGGAGCAAGAGAAGACTGATGACGGCGGTGGCGGTACTTGTAGGCACAGCGGTAGCTTTCGTGGGCATCATAGGTTTTGTTGATCTCATCGTACCTCATATCGCAAGGAGGCTCTTTGGTGCGGCGCACAGAAGGATGCTTCCGGCCTGCGCTTTGCTTGGAGGAACTTTTCTTGTGCTGTGCGATCTGGCGGCCAGAACCCTTGCATCACCCCGTGAGATCCCGATCGGTTCCATCACGGCATTGTTGGGGGCGCCCTTTTTTCTGTATCTTTTTTTCTACGGACGAAGGAAGGGCTGAAGGCGGAAGGATGTTAAGAATGAGTGGAAGAAGTATGTTGAAGGTGGAACACCTTTATTGCGGCTACGGGAAAACGCAGGTTATCTGCGATCTGTCCTTTCAGGTGGAGGCGGGCGGGCGGCTGTGCATCCTGGGACCAAACGGCTGCGGTAAGACAACGCTTTTGCGTGCTCTGTCGGGTGTACTTTCCTGGCAGGGATGCGTGGAAGCGGATGGCATTGCATTACAAGAGCTTTCCCCGAAACAGCGGGCAAAAAGGATTGCACTGATGAGTCAGTTTTCTCAGGCGGCCTTTGATTACACGGTCTACGAGTCAGTGATGCTTGGGCGTTACGCCCACCAAAGAGATTCTTTGTTTTCAGCGGAAACGGCGGACGACCGGTGTGTCGTGGAAGATGCCTTACGGCGCACCGGTGTATGGGAATTGAGGGATCAGTCGGTAACAAGGCTTTCGGGCGGTCAACTCCAACGGGTATTTCTGGCCAGAACTTTTGCTCAGGAACCGCAGATCATCCTTTTGGATGAGCCTATGAACCATCTGAATTTGCGCTGTCAGGTAAAGCTGCTTAAAAGTCTGCGGGATTGGACGGCGGACAGGAAACGGTGTGTGGTAGGAGTGTTTCATGATATCAGCCTTGCGCTCGCCTTTGCGGACACGGTACTTTTGCTGGAGGAGGGGAGGCGGCTTGCCTGCGTCCCTGTGGAGAGGCTTGATTTAAAATTGTTAGACCGACTCTATGGTATGGAGGTGCGCAGCTATATGAAAAGCGTGTATGAACGGTGGAATTAAGGAGGGGAGATAATGGCTCTTTACAGAAGTCCTTATGAGGCATATCCTTTTTTGTGTGACGCGGACGATGATCTGCGATGCGACTTTGAACTGCTCACAGATGAGTTGGCAAGCGCCGCAGGTCTGCTGCGAAGTCAGATAACGGAGCAGACTTTGGCGGAGGAACTTTTGTGGATCTGTGAACTTATCTACCATATAAATCCGACTTTGCGCACTTCTTTTACGGTGACGGAAGACGAGATTGTTCGTCTGGTTTCCATCGTGGAAAGACTGCAGGCGGAGAGCGAGGTTCACGGTTTCGTGCTGCCCTGCGGTTGTGAAAGTGCCTGCACTGCACATCTTCTGCGGGTGAAGGCTAAGTGTCTGGTGAGGCTTTTGTACAGATATCTACAGCGGGGATATGAGGTTCCGGACGGACTTTTGGATCTTTGTAATCTGCTCTCAGGTTATTTCTTTTTGCTTGCGCTTAAGCTCAATGTTTTGAACGGGGTGAAGGAGCGCGGCTATCACAGTCGGAATTACCGTTAATTTTAAAAAGAAAAAATATATGCGGGTGTAAAGCTATTTTCAACTTCACAAGTGCGGTGTTATTTGTTAGAATATGCCTATGGGGAAGAGCTTTTAGAAATGGAGTAGGATGGGTTAAAATATGACACATAAAGAGAAGGCGGAGAAGCTTTTACATCAGAAATATCATTGTTCTCAGGCATTGTTCGGTGCTTTCGCATCGGACTTTGGATTGGATCTGAAGACGGCGTTTAAGATCAGCACATGCTTTGGCGGCGGCATGCGTCAGGGTGAGGTGTGCGGCTGTATCACGGCTGCCATGCTGGTGCTTGGTATGGCGCTTGGCTTTTATGATTCTCAGGATACGGAGCAGGAGGTCTACGGCAATAAAAAGACGGACGAGTTTATCAAGCGCTTCACGGAGCGGATGGAGGGCGTGACGCTGTGTCGGAATATCCTTGGAAAGGATATCTCCAAACCGGAGGAGATGGCTGTCATCCGCAAGGAAGGATTGATCCTGCAAAAATGTCCCAAGGCGATCAATATCAGCATTGAGATTCTGGAGGATATGCTGGCGGAATACCTCAAGGATGTGTCCGAGAGCACTATCGAGCCGGAAGATATCCCTCATAATGACGAGATGCAGGTGGTCTTTAAAAGGATTGGCAGGGTGCGCCGTTTCCGGAGAAATGTCAATGATCTTCTGTTGGAATCAAAGAGAAAGATTGCATTTATTCAGTTTGATATTCGTAAATTTAAGATTATTAACGACCTCTATGGGGAGAAGTTTGGCGATG
>JAAUZN010000057.1 GCA_014804565.1 Lachnospiraceae bacterium | reverse complement strand
GCCGATAGAGGAACTTACAAGAATCACCATCACATTGTCCCGGTTCCACTGGCTGTGCACAAAGGCCACCAGATCTTTCATAAAACTGTCGCTGGCACGGACAATATTCTGAAATTCATCGATCACCAGCACCTTTTTGCCCGTGACACGATGAGATATCTTTTCAAAAATATCCTGAAAAGAAGGAAATTTATCNACAATATANCCGTCATGCNCAAGCTGTCTGCCCCACTGGTAAGCCTGCTCTCTCTCTGAACAGGCTCTGGCAAGATAGTAATAGCCCGGCCGGTCCTTCATAAACTCCTTCACCAGCGCCGTCTTCCCGATATGCTTCTGTCCATAGACGATCAGAATCTGGCTGCCGTCCCTGTCATAGTAATTGTTTAGATAACCCAATTCGGTCGTTCTGCCCAATAACATAGTATCTGCTTACCTCTTCATACCTTCGCATTCATCTTATTTCTTTGTAATAAATCCCTTCGCCTTCAAGGTCTCCGCACAAAGCACAGCGCCCCCCGCTGCTCCACGCACAGTATTGTGGGAAAGGCCCACAAATTTCCAATCATAGACGCTGTCCTCGCGGATCCGGCCAATGCTTATTCCCATACCATTCTCATAGTCTACATCCAGCTTCACCTGAGGTCTGTTGTCCTCCTCCATCACCTGGATGAACTGCTTCGGTGCGCTGGGAAGCTCCAATTCCTGCGGAAGACCTTTGAAGTTTACCAGCTTTTCTACCAGCTGCTCCTTGGTAGGCTTCTTTTTAAATTTNACAAACACCGCCGCTGTGTGGCCGTTTAACACCGGTACGCGGATACACTGNCAGGTGATCACCGGACTTGTCGCCGGTACGATCTGCCCATTCTCCACCTTGCCCCAGATGCGCAGCGGTTCCTTCTCACTCTTCTCCTCCTCGCCGCCGATGTAAGGAATCACATTCTCCACCATCTCCGGCCAGTCTTTAAAGGTTTTTCCTGCGCCGGAGATNGCCTGATANGTGGTTGCCACCACCTCGTAGGGCTCAAACTCCTTCCACGCTGTGAGCACAGGCGCATAGCTCTGAATCGAACAATTCGGTTTTACCGCGATAAAGCCGCGCTTTGTTCCAAGCCTCTTCTTCTGATCCTCGATCACATCGAAATGCTCCGGATTGATCTCCGGCACTACCATAGGAACGTCCGGCGTCCAGCGATGCGCGCTGTTATTGGAAACTACAGGTGTCTCCGTCTTTGCATAAGCCTCCTCGATGGCNTTGATCTCCTCCTTGGTCATATCCACCGCGGAGAACACAAAATCCACCTCGGCTGCCACCTGCTCCACCTCGTTCACATTCTTGACCACAATATTCTTCACAGCCTCCGGCATAGGTGTATCCATCTTCCATCTCTCGCCCACAGCCTCCTGATANGTCTTGCCCGCGGATCTCGGACTCGCCGCGATCGTCGTCACNTCAAACCANGGATGATTCTCCAAAAGGGCGATAAAACGCTGTCCCACCATACCCGTGCCGCCTAAGATTCCTACTTTCAATTTCTCGCTCATTTTTTCAGTTCCTCCTCATTATATTTCCTTTATCTCTATTTNTCCAAGCTGTCCGCCGAACATGCTGTCCTCATCCCGCCAGTCCTTNTTTAAATACTCTTTGTGCATCCGTATGACCTCACGCATAGCCTTCGANCCGGGCGCNCCGATCGTCAACCGTTTTTCCACGCAGGTCTTTAAGCTGATANCCTGATAAACGTCCTCCTCAAACGCGGGACTGATCTCCTTCAGNTCCTCTATGGAAAGGTCNTCTATGCTGCAGTCNTTTTCTATACAAAAAAGCACCAGTCTGCCGATGATACCATGAGCGTCCCTGAANGGCACTCCNTTCCCCACCAGATAATCCGCCGCGTCGGTGGCGTTNGTAAAGCCCATGACCGCNCTCTTTTCCATCACTTCCTTATTAAACTTCATGGTGCGGATCATGCCCTCGAACAATGCCAGACACCCCTTCACGGTATCGATGGCNTCAAAGGTCAGCTCCTTGTCCTCCTGCATGTCCTTATTATATGCNAGGGGAATCCCCTTCATGGTCGTCAAGATGGAGACGAGCGCCCCNTAGACACGNCCTGTCTTGCCACGNATCAGCTCCGCGATATCCGGATTNTTCTTCTGNGGCATAATGCTGCTNCCNGTNGANTANGCGTCGTCAATCTCCACAAACCGGTATTCATTGGAATTCCAGATNATGATCTCCTCGCAGAAACGNCTTAGATGCATCATGATCGTGGAGAGCGCCGACAAAAATTCAATCACATAATCCCTGTCGGACACGGAATCCATACTGTTTAAGGTAGGTCCCTCAAAGCCNAGAAGCGACGCTGTATAATTCCTGTCCAGCGGATAAGTCGTTCCGGCTAATGCCCCGGCTCCAAGCGGNCAGTAATTCATGCGGTAAAAAATATCNTTNANNCTGGANCNNTCNCNNTTAAACATCTCAAAATANGCNCCGATATGGTGTGCAAGCGTCACNGGCTGCGCCTTCTGCAGATGCGTGAAACCAGGCATATANGTTTCCACATGCTCCTCCATGATCGAAAGGAGCGTCTNCAAAAGNTCCATTAAAAGCCCATCNACANAGAGCACCTCAAGTCTGGTATACAGCCGCATGTCCATCGCNACCTGNTCATTCCGGCTTCTGCCGGTGTGAAGNTTCTTNCCNGCNTCCCCGATCCGCTCGATCAGGTTGGCCTCCACAAAACTGTGAATATCCTCGTACTCCTCCGTGATTTCGAGCTTTCCNTCCTCCACATCCTGCCGGATTCCGGTGAGNCCCTTTAAGATTGCATCCTTCTCTTCCTTCGTCAGAATTCCCTGTTTGGCGAGCATAATGGTATGTACGATACTGCCCTCAATATCCTGTTTCAAGAACTTCTGATCAAAAGAAATCGACGCATTAAANTTATATACAAGCCGGTCTGTCTCCTTCGTAAATCGGCCGCCCCACAGCTGTGCCATGCGATAAACCTCCACAATAATCCTCATTTTAATTAAATCTAAATTTGATGATACCATAAACTGGTTTTTTTTTCAATCAAAACACATATTTTCTTCCTCCTCATAAAATATTCTATAATCATAAGGAGTTGTTTTTATGCAGCCAATCTTATCTCTGCAGGACGTTTCCTACTCCTATCACAATCTCAAGGGAGAAACGCCCGCCCTTTCCCACATCAGTCTGCAGGTTTCGGAAGGAAGCTTCGTCGCTATAGTCGGTCCAAGCGGATGCGGCAAATCCACTCTCTTATCTATCATCTCCGGCCTCNTTGCTCCGGAGGAGGGCGAGATNCTTTACCGCGGCCTGTCATCCAGGGAATACTGTGCTGACACNGCTCTGAAGATCGGCTATATGCTNCAGCGGGACCATCTCTTTGAATGGCGCACGATCTATCAGAATGTGATNCTCGGTCTGGAGCTCAACCATATCCTTACCGAAGAGAATACTGACTATGTTCTGAAGCTGCTCAGAGATTACGGACTCTATGGCTTTAAAGATAAAAAGCCCTCCGAGCTCTCCGGCGGTATGCGCCAGCGCGCAGCACTGATCCGCACTATGGCAGTCCACCCCGATCTCCTTCTTCTGGACGAACCCTTCAGCGCCCTGGATTTTCAGACCAGACTCGCCGTCTCCGCAGATATTGCAAACATTATCCGGGAGACCGGAAAAACCGCGCTCTTGATCACCCATGACCTCTCCGAGGCCATCACGCTGGCAGACCGTGTCATCGTCCTCTCCAGGCGGCCTGCCTGTGTAAAATGTGAAATGCCGATCCTCTATGAGATCAGCCGGGAGGATCCTCTGGCGGTCAGAAGCACTGCCGCCTATCAGGAATATTTTAATCAACTATGGGAGGTATTAACCGATGGCAAAACCACATCCTGAGAACACGCCGCCTGTCTCCCCACGCCAGAAGGCATTTCTGCTGGCCCATCACAGGCATCACCATAANATCACCGCAGGCAGGCTCTTCCTCCTGTTCTTCTTTCTGGGACTCTGGGAGACCGCATCCCGGCTNGCCTGGATTGACAGCTTCTTTTTCAGCAGCCCCTCCGGCATCATAAAANACCTGGGACATATGCTTATCGATCACTCCTTCTTTACCCACACCGGCATCACCCTGTTTGAAACGGTCGTCAGCTTCTTTCTGGTCACTGCCTTAAGTCTCTTTACCGCCACGCTCCTCTGGTATCAGAAAAGTCTCTCCGATATTCTGGAACCTTATCTGGTCATCCTGAACGCCCTCCCAAAATCCGCTCTGGCACCCCTTTTGATCGTATGGCTTGGCACCGGAACAAATACTATTATTGTGGCGGGTATTTCCGTAGCGGTCTTCGGCTCCATCATCAGCCTGTACACAGGCTTCTGTCAGGTGGATCCTGAAATGTGCAAACTGATCTATACGCTGGGCGGCAGCCGCAGGGACGCTCTCTTTAAAGTNATCCTGCCAAGCTCCGTTCCTCTGATCCTAAGCAGTATGAAAGTCAACATCGGTCTGGCNCTGGTGGGCGTCATTATCGGCGAGTTTNTGGCCGCCAGAAGAGGGCTTGGCTATCTGATCATCTACGGNTCNCAGGTGTTCCAGCTCAACATGGTNATCACNTCCATCATCATCCTCTGTGCNATCGCCATGCTCTTCTATCAGCTGATNCANCGCGCCGANCACTANTATCGCAAGAAATATTAAAGGAGCAGGCCTNTNGGCCTGCCCCTGTCATGCAGAAAAGCTATCCCTGAATTGTCTGATTCTTACCACCCCGATCATCAGAATGCCAAATACACTGATTGCCAATTCTCTCCAGGTAAAATAAGAATGACTGCTGGAATGGTTCTTTGTAAAGAAATACCAGCCAAACGGATATAATGATACCATCAGAAGCATTCCCACAAGCGGCAGAAGGCCTCGATCCACGCCAATATGATCTTTTACTCTGACTGTTAATATGTATATTCCTATACAGACCGCTGCCAGCATAAGAACTTTCCTGTTGCAGACGTTCAGATTCAACTTCAGAGTATCGTAATAGGAATGTTTTACACTGAAATATCCGCTTCGAAATTTAATCTTTTCAAAGGCATCATAAATGATATTCTCTCCTGTCAATATTGTGGTGACCACCCACTTCGCCGACCACATTCCTCCATATCCCAAACACCATGAAGCCGTAAGAAGAAAGACCTGCTTCCATCCCTTTCTCCTATCATCGGATATCCATTTATAGTCCAGACCAAGGTAGGCAAGCAGCGGAATCCCTAAAGTAATGAGAGGGTAAGTCAACAGATCAAAATAAGCCGTCAGGATCCCTGCCACAAGAAACAAATAATTTGTCCTTTTATCATTCAGCACATCCTTACATGCAAATAGCACGATCAATGTAAGCATCATGATATAAAAGCAGGGAGAAAACTGCAGTGAACTAAACAGGCTGATCGGACACATAAACAGATACATTCCTCCAAAAGGTATGATAAAAATTCTATCCTTGGACCCTGCCAGAATACATATCAAAAGAAAAACAAGTACAAGCTGCAGGATCATATTGATCTGCCGAATATCCGAATAAGTAAAAAAGCACAGAAGCGGACGCAGTATGATCTGGTATCCATGCCAATACCTTCCATAATTTCTCACAATATATTCATCATTGGATAGCGCCGACACCTCGTAGAAGGATTCCATCGGGTTTCTGCCGTCTACCTCCACATAAGTATCTAATAAAATATCCCTGATGCCATCCTTTGTCTCTGTATAAGAAACATTAAGCAGCAATCCGTCCGTATAGACATCCAGCATCGTCTCCTCAATATTCTGCCAAATATGTGCGCCCAAGCCCTCATTGTGCAGAACAATAGAAGACTCATACACTTTATCCCACATTTTACCCTGTGGGATAAAGTATGTCGCTGCCAGTGCGATAACACCTGCTATTGCACAAAATATAACAATAACAGCTTCTTTCAGAAATAACTCCCATGTTCTCTTCATTGATGATCCTTATCTGTCAGTTTCCTTATATTTCCTATTCTTCCACTGTATTCTCCTCTGCTTACTTATCTCATTATAGGATATTTAATATCCTATGTCAATTTTTATAAGATTTTGTATGTAATATTACTGCCTATTGCATACTATATAATTTACAGATAAGGTGGTGATATCATGTTTGAAGATTTTTTTATTGAAAGACTCACTTCTCTTCGGAACCAGAAAAACGTATCTGCACGGGAAATGAGTCTTGCCTTAGGTCAGAACGACAGTTATATAAACCGTATTGAAAACAGACTGACCTTCCCTTCCATGCAGGTTTTTTTCTATATTTGTGAATATTTTCAGATCACACCTCAGGAATTTTTTGATGAAAATAATCCGGCACCCGGAAAAATAAATCAGATCACGAAAGAAGCAAAAAAATTAGATGATTTTCAACTTGATACTGTTATGACCGTCATTAAAGGACTGCAGCATAAGACAAAATAGGAAAACGGCAGGGGATTTAACCCTGCCGCTTTTGCTTTATAGCTATCGTTCCTTATTTATCTGTTTTTTCTTTATCCTCCCACAGCACGATCTCTCCCCGTTCCAGGGATTCCTGTATCCGGATGATCCGCTGGTTTCTTGACCCTCGGAACTGCAGGCTGATATCCTTCTGTTCCAAAAGGAACGGTCCGTCCACGATCACATCGAGATAAGATAAAAACTCCTCCATCTGTGCCCACCTCGCACAGAACTTCTCTAATATATCCCGCTCAAAAAGATATCCTGAATAACACCAGATATTTTTTGTTGGGAATCGCTCTTTTACAACCCGCAAGAGCGGCAGAAGTGCCCGCCGGTTCTCCTCTTCCAGCGGTTCTCCGCCAAGCAGCGTAAGTCCTGCGATATAGTCCGGTGCTAGCGCCGAAAGAATGTTGTCGATGGTCTGCTCCGTAAAGGGTTCACCATAGTCAAAATCCCAGGTCATCTCATTAAAGCAGCCCTTACAGTGATGGGTACAGCCACTGACAAAGATTGTCACCCGCACACCGGGACCGTTGGCAATATCACAGGTTTTGATCTCCGAATAATTCATATCACAAATGCAGTACCCTCTCCTTGATTTCCTGTGTGCGCCCCTGATTCCAGAACTGGGTGCCGATGTAGCCACAGGTTCGCCTCGCCACATTCATCTTATCCTGATCCGTATTGCCACAGTTGGGGCACCGCCAAATCAGTTTGCCGTCTTCATTCTCGACAATCTCGATCTCGCCGTGATAATCACAGGCCTGACAGTAATCGCTCTTGGTGTTTAATTCGGCATACATTATATTTTCATAGATATACTGCATAACAGAGAGCACTGCATCCAGATTATTCTCCATATTAGGCACTTCCACATAGCTGATCGCACCGCCCGGCGAAAGCTCCTGGAACTGCGCCTCGAACTTCAGCTTATCAAAGGCATTGATATCTTCCGTCACATGCACATGATAGCTGTTTGTGATATAGTTGCGGTCTGTCACGCCCTCGATGATACCGAACCGCTTCTGCAGACACTTAGAAAATTTATAAGTAGTGGATTCCAAAGGTGTACCGTAGAGACTGAAATCAATGTTGGTCTCTTCTCTCCATTCCTTACATGCGTTATTTAAATATTGCATCACTTTCAGAGCGAAGGGCGTTGCCTCCGGATCTGTATGGCTCTTCCCCGTCATATATCTGGTACATTCGCAAAGTCCCGCATAGCCCAGAGATATGGTGGAATATCCGCCGTAGAGAAGCTTATCGATCTTCTCTCCCTTCTTAAGCCTTGCCAGTGCACCGTTCTGCCAAAGGATCGGCGCCACATCGGAATAGGTTCCCTTCAATCTGTTATGCCTTGCCATCAGCGCACGCCTGCACAGCTCCAGCCGCTCGTCCATGATCTGCCAGAACTTCTCCATATTGCGGCCCGAAGAACAGGCCACATCCACCAGATTCAACGTGACTACACCCTGATTGAATCTGCCGTAAAACTTAGGCTTATCCTCCTCATCATGGTATACGGTCAGGAAAGACCGGCATCCCATACAAGTATAACAGTTGTCATCTTTTAACTGTTTCATGATCTTTTCCGAAATATAATCGGGCACCATACGCTTTGCCGTGCAGGCTGCCGCCAGCTTCGTCAAATACCAGTACTTCGTACCCTCCCGGATATTATCCTCCTCCAGCACATAGATCAGTTTCGGGAACGCAGGCGTAATATAGACGCCTTTCTCATTTTTGACGCCCCGGATCCGCTGGTTGAGCATCTCCTCTATGATCATCGCCAGATCGTCCCGTAGACGACCTTCCGGCACCTCATCAATATACATAAACACCGTGATAAAGGGTGCCTGCCCGTTGGTGGTCATCAGTGTGATCACCTGATACTGGATGATCTGTACACCCTGTTTGATCTCATCCCGCACGCGCTGCTCCGCAATGGTGTTGATCTGCTCCTGAGAGACGCTGACTCCCGTCTCCTCCATCTCCTCACGTACCTTCTTACGGAACTTTTCCCGGCTCACGTTTACAAAAGGCGCCAGATGGGCCAGAGAAATACTCTGTCCGCCATACTGACAGCTGGCGATCTGGGCGATACTCTGGGTCGCCACGTTACAGGCCGTAGAAAAGCTCTTGGGCGTATCGATCATGGTCTCGCTGATCACGGTGCCGTTCTGCAGCATATCTTCCAGATTGACCAGACAGCAGTTGTGCATATGCTGGGCAAAATAATCCGCATCATGGAAATGAATGATCCCCTGCTCGTGGGCTTCCACAATATCCGGGTCCAGCAGGAAACGCTTCGTGATATCCTTGCTCACCTCTCCCGCCATATAATCCCGCTGTACACTGTTGACCGTCGGATTTTTGTTGGAGTTCTCCTGCTTGACCTCCTCGTTATTGCACTCCAAAAGGCTCAGGATCTGCTCGTCCGTGGAATTGGATTTGCGGACCAGCGCTCTCTTATAACGATAGGTAATATAATTTCTGGAGATGGTGTAAGCCCGATACTTCATAAGCTGGTTCTCCACCATATCCTGAATCTCTTCCACGCTGGGCGCACGAAGCATCTCTCCACAGTGGTCCGCCACCACAGAAGCGATCTCATCTATCTCCGCATCTGACAGCCTGTCTTCCTCTCTGACTGTGTTGTTCGCCTTTCTGATGGCCGCTATGATCTTTTTCAGGTCAAAATTGACCTCCACCCCGCTTCTCTTAATGATCTTCATGCACCAAATGCCCCCCCACTTCTCTAAAACATACTATTTCAACCAATACACTACATGATGTATGTCATTCCTATGCTGCACATACTATATATTGTATCACGCCAAAATATTATGTCAAGTTATTGTGGTGTTTATTTTGCATATCGTTCTACAGCAATCAGTTAATACCCGTTATCCCTAATTCCCCATCCACAGATTTAAAAATAATATTAGGTGTCGCATCTCCCATAATAACGCCTGCCATCGTTTCTTCTAAAGCCGAAGTATCCACCGCCTCGATGACCGCACATCTCTCCTCTGTAAAAACAGCGTCTGCCCCCAATTCCATAAAAGCATCTCTGTTCTCAATAACCTCGCCATTTACCGCAAGCGGATAGGCACACAGATCTGCTACAGCTTCCATGTCTTTAGCGGAAACGGCATCCTGAATCTTTTTCGCAAATGCTGCCGCCTCACCACTATCTCCTTTTTCCTCTAAATCATCATAGTTACCGTTTTTCTCTTCTATCTCACTCTCTGTCTGCTCGTTTTTCGTCTGCTCTTCGATCACAGCAGTATCTTCCACAGGTGTAACATTTTCCTCCTTCTGTGAACCACATCCCACACAGGCAAAAATCATAATGCCTGCCGCCAATATCAACTTCCATTGTTTCATAACTCTCCTCCTGTTTTGTGTCAATTTTCATTCGTAAGAAAAACTACACAGTAATTTTTCCTGCACAGACTGCGTAATCTGCGTTTATTTTATTCTGCACATATTTAGTCGTCAATCTCGTTCCTTCGCATTTCACTGCTGATTTTTCGCAATCAGGCTCGAAGTTGACGGCTGAATTAATTGATAAGTCATTCCAAACCCGGTATAATTTTAATGATTTGTAACTGCTCAGAGTCAAATAAATTCATCTGAAATGTACGATGAATAAGCAATGGAGATTCCCGCATATTATGAAAATAACAATTTGTGATGACAGCATTAAGGATCTGCTGAAAATAGACAAATTACTGGCAAAATATAAAACCCTATATCCCGACCGAGACTTTGAACTGGAAAAATTCTCCGATCCTTCCAGACTGTACCGAAAGATATCGGATGGGAATCTGACAGACATTTATATATTGGATATGCTGATGCCCGGACGGACGGGCATTGACCTCGGCAGGCAGATCCGGATGTATGGGTACGAGAGTGTGATTATCTACATTACCTCCTCCGATGACCATGCACTGGATGCCTACGGAGTGCATGCAGTAAGATATCTTTTAAAACCAATTGATGAAAACAGTCTTTTTGAAGCATTGGATTATGCCTTTTCTTACACAAAAACGAAAACAGAACCCCTGTATCTGATCAAGACAAAAGAAGGGATACTGCATAGACCCTATTCTAAAATAGAATATATTGAAAACGCCGGCAGAAAGCAGGCAGTGCATCTGGCAGATGGAGAGGTGCTAAAGAGTCTTTTCATCAGAAAATCCTTTGAGGAAGAGATCCAGCAAGCTGCGGAAAAAAAGAATTTTCTGCAGATTCACAAATCGTTTTTAATTAACCTTGATTATGTGAAGCAGCTGACCCCGGACAATGTGCTAATGGAGTCCGGCATATGGCTCCCGGTCAGCAAAGCAAGAGCAGCGAATGTCAAGCGGGAATATCTTATCTACATTTCCGATAAATACAGGTAGGTGGCAAGATGACTTTTTTGAAGAATGTATCATATATGCTGAGCCATGTGTTTTTTATGGTGTTCATCTATTTGTTTCTGATACACCGTTATTCCAAAAGGAAAACGATTACCATTTGTTTTGTTTCGTGTTCCGTGATGAACCTGCTGGACTATTTGAAATTAAACCTGTACCCGGAGAGCGGCCCGGTCTACTTCTTCACAACGATCGTGCAGATCGCCATCGCACAATTTACAGGACTTTTTATCTCCAAAAGACGGGATAGCCGGGTTCTTTTTATCAGTCTGAGCGCTTCCAATTATGTAATTGTAGGAAGCATAACGGCTTCCATCCTGTATATACTTACGGAAAATGTCCATCTGGCTCTGGCAGGAAATCTCTTAATGCACCTTGTCATTTTAGCGGTACTTTTCTGCAAAATAGGAACTATCTTCCGCAAATTCTGTGAACGGGATCTTGGAAAGAGCTGGTGGGAGCTGTGCGTGATTCCTGTATTCTTTTTTTGCAGCTTTTCCTGTCTTGCCTTTTTCCCTTACACACTTTATGATTATCCCGAAAATATTCTTGTCAGTATCTTTCTGATGGTCACAATGCTTGTCTCCTATGTGGTGGTTCTGCGCTATTTGGACAGTGAGACGAGGCAAGTCGAAGGATATTGGAAAAATGTGATGTTTGAATCTTATATCAAAGGACTTGAAAGCCAGAATTACTTAGTAGAACAGTCAGAGCAAAACCTGAAAATACTGCGGCATGATATGAGGCATTACTCCATGGTAATCAATTCCCTGTTAGACCAGGAGGAATACGAAGAAATCAGAAACATCGCCGGACACATCAATGAAGTGGTGGAAGAAAACAAGGTCTATCGTTACTGCGAAAATTTAGTTGTCAATACCATTCTTTTAAAAATAACCGAACAGGCCAGGTCTTTTGATATCGCTTTACATCTGGATGTGCGAATCCCAAGGCAGATTTCGGTCAATGAATATGAATTCGCCATGGTTCTTGCAAATCTTCTGGAGAATGCGGTATTTGTCGTAAAAGATCTGATATCTGCAGAGAAATATATAAATGCAAAAATACATTGCACGGCTGAACATCTTCTGATCGATATGGAAAATAAATATAGTGGAAAAATTCATTTTGACTCCATGACTGGCCTGCCAAAAAGCATAAGGGGCGAAGGCCATGGACTGGGAATGCAGAGTGTACAGGCCTTTTCCGATAAGTTGGGCGGTAATATCGACTGTTACTGCGAGAATGACCGGTTTCGGATCATACTGTTCGCGAAATTTTAACCCGCTTTTACGCAAAAAGATTTGTCATTCTTCTTGTCAATTTTATTTTCAACCTACACTTACTGGAATCCCAGCAATTCGATACCTTTTATGCAAAACAGATCAGATGATACACACGCCTGAAAATAACCAGATGGAACTGGATCTGCTTAAAGATAGCCTCGATGAGGATTACCTGACATCCTGCGGCTTTGTCCTGACGACTGATGCAAAAAGCAGTATCACAGAACTATTAAGCCGCGCAGACGAGGCCCTTTACAAAGTGAAGCGGAGTGCGAAGGGGAGGTATGTAGAATATACCGGTTGATTTATTTTGTACCGAATATCCTGTCGCCCGCATCGCCCAATCCGGGGCAGATGTATGCATGTTCATTCAAACACCGGTCTAAATGCCCTATATAAAGCTGCACATCCGGGTGATCCTTGCGCAGACGCTCCACCCCTTCCGGTGCCGCAATGATACACATAAACTTGATATTGACGCCGCCATGCTGCTTAATAAAGTCCACCGCTGCCGATCCGGAACCGCCGGTGGCAAGCATGGGATCCAGCACCAAAATCGTTCTCGGCTCGATAGGTTCGGGCAGTTTACAGTAATATTCGTGCGGCTCATGCGTTTCCGGATCCCTGTATAGTCCGATATGTCCGACCTTCGCACTGGGAACCAGTGCCAATATACCGTTTACCATTCCAAGACCGGCTCGCAAAATGGGGACAATCGCCAGTTTTTTCCCCGCTATCCTAGGTGTCATACATTTTTCTATGGGAGTCTGTACTTCCACATCCTCCAGCGGCAAGTCTCTCAGCGCCTCATACCCCATCAACATGGCGATCTCCTCAATGCACTTTCTGAACTCGCTTGTCCCGGTATCCGCATCCCTGAGCTGTGAAATTTTGTGCTGAATCAACGGATGACTCATAATGAATACATTTTCCTGATTTTCCATTTTTATATCCATTCCTTTCGCTGTTTTCCTTTGNATTTTTACCAATAAAAAGACCCCTATACCATAATTGGTATAAGAATCCTTTTATTTTGGCTTAACTTAATGACATTGCCGCTCNCACGNGTCTTTNAAGCTGGAAAAGGGACTCGAACCCTCGACCTACTGATTACGAATCAGTTGCGCTACCGACTGCGCTATTCCAGCACATCTCTTACAACAATGACTATTATATGATGGAACCGGCCATTTTGCAAGAGAAATTTCTTGGAAAAATACATATGGTAACAGTCAATTCAGTCCGTGCACATCCAACTGGGGAAAGGGAATGGTGATTCCGGCCTCATCCAGCGCATATTTAACCTTCTCCGTGAGCCGCCACTTCGTCTCCCAAAACATTTCATTCGTGCTGTAACAGCGCAAATTGACGATCACGCTGCTGTCCGCCAGTTCATCCACAAACACCCGCTTCTCCTGATCCTGTAAAACCCCGGGATCTTCATCCAAAAGTTCAAGCAGTACCTCTTTTGCCCTGCGAATATCCGAATCGTAGGAAATTCCAACCTTAATATCCATCCTGCGCTCATTGACAGTGCTCATATTCAAAATATTGCCGTTGGCAAGCGCCCCGTTTGGCACTACTACTATATGACGGTCCGGTGTGATCAGCCTCGTATAAAAGAGCTGTACCTCCTGCACAGTTCCTTCGTTGCCTGCACTATCCCTAATGTAATCCCCAATCTTAAATGGCTGTAAAAGTAAAATCAGTACGCCTCCCGCAAAATTGGAAAGGCTTCCCTGCACTGCCAGACCGATCGCCACGCCGGCGGAACCGACCAATGCCACCACGCTGGTGACATCCAGCCCAAAATAAGAAGCAATCATAAAGAGCAGCAGTATATAGAGCACTGCCTTGACAAAGGAATCCAGAAACCGGCTCACACCCACGTCAACATTGCGCTTTTCAAAAGATTTGCGCAAAATTTTTCGAATCAGCTTGATCAACTGTATGCCGATAAAGAATACCACTAATGCCAGCATCATTCTGACACCAAATCTGATCAGCTTATCCGGCAGTTCCTGCAAATATCTCTCTATCGCTCCCACTTGAAGTTCATCCGACGCAATATACTCAATCTCTCTGAGCTCTGTCTGTATAGCCTCTTCCCCCATGCTGCTCTCCATTTCCGCACATCCTATAGTCAATCTCTACTTCTTCTCTGTTTCCTTTTTCGCTTCTTTTTCCTCCACAGATTTCGTAACAGCTGTTTTTTTCGCAGCAGTCCGTTTCGTCGTCGCCTTCTTCACCGCAGCTCTCGGCTTCTTAGTCAGCTCCTGCAGCTTTTCCGCTGCCNCCTGTGCNTTCTTCTCCAAAANTTCNGCCGTTTTNGCGCTCTCNTTTGCCTGCTGNGCNGCACGCTTNGCNANNTCCNTNGCCTCNNCNGCNGCNCNNNTGGCCTGCTCCCTGGCCTCTGCGGCCTCCCGCGCGGTACGGTCAGCCTCCTCCTTTGCCAGACGGCGTTCTTCAGCCTCTTTTGCCAGGCGGCGCTCCTCGGCACGTCTGCGCTCTATCTCCGCTTTTTCCTCTTTGGTATAGGGCGTNTAGGAGAAAATACTGATACTCAGAGGGGCGCTCACCATATCAATGGCGTATGGTTTGCCGTCCCACTCCGTCTCAATCGTATCGCAAATATCTTTATTCAGAATACCGTTTCCGCCATATGCCGTATCGTCGGTATTAAAGACTTCCTCATATTTTCCCTCACAGGGTACACCCACGCGGAATTCCTGCTTCGCNTCGGCAAAGTTTGCCACCACTACCAGCATATCCTTCACATCGCTGCCCTTACGGACATAAGACAACATGCAGGCATTCGGTGTGATACAGTTGATCCACTCAAAGCCCTCCCATGAGGTATCCTTCTCATANAGTGCAGGGGAGGACGTATAAAACTGATTCAGAGCCGCCACCATATTATTCAGCTTTTTATGATCGTTATTTTCCAGAAGCTCCCACTCCACGGCCCGCTTCTCATTGAACTCGTCATACTCTCCGATGTCCTGTCCCATGAAAAACAGCTTCTTGCCCGGATGGGTCATGTGGTAAGCGTAAGTCAGCCGCAGATTGGCAAACTGCTTCGCCCGTTCTCCCGGCATCCTGCCAAGCAGCGTCCCCTTGCCATGCACCACCTCATCATGGGATAACACCAGCATGAACTTCTCACTGTAGGCATAGATCATGCTAAAGGTCAGATCGTTGTGTCGCCCCGACCGGAAGAAAGGATCTGTCGTAATATACCCCAGATAATCATTCATAAAGCCCATATTCCACTTCAGATCAAATCCCAGGCCATCCTCATCAAGAGCCCCCGTGATCTTCGGCCACGCCGTTGACTCTTCCGCGATCATCAGAACACCGGGATTTCTCTTTTTCATGATAGAGTTCAGATGCTTGAGAAGCTCCACCGCCTCCAGATTTTCATGACCGCCGTAGATATTTGCCACCCACTCNCCGTCATTCTTGCCGTAATCCAGATAAAGCATGGAAGCCACCGCATCAATACGGATGCCGTCCGCATGGTATTTCTCCACCCAATACAGCGCATTGGCGATCAGATAGTTGCTCACCTGAGGCCGTCCGTAATTATAGATCAGCGTNCCCCAGTGAGGATGAAAGCCCTGTCTGGGGTCCTGATGCTCATACAGGCAGGTGCCGTCAAAATTTGACAGGCCATAGGTATCTCTGGGAAAATGCGCCGGTACCCAGTCTAAGATCACACCGATCCCGGCTCTGTGCATCTCATCCATAAAATACATAAAATCCTCCGCCGTGCCGTAACGGGCCGTGGGCGCATAGTAACCGATCACCTGATAACCCCATGAGGCATCCAGCGGATGCTCCATCACCGGCATCAGCTCCACATGCGTATATCCCATCTTTTTCACATAGGCAGTCAGCTTCGGCGCAAGCTCCCGGTAATTATAAAACTCTCTGCCATCAGAAGGCTTCTCAAAGGATCCCAGATAGACCTCATAAACACTCATAGGTTTATCCTCATTCTGAAGGGACTCTCTCTCCTTCATCCACTTGCTGTCCTTCCAGGAAAAGCCCGTGATATCCCGCACCACTGAGGCGCTGTCCGGCCGAAGCTGCGCGCCAAAGCCATAGGGATCCGCCTTCAGGTACACCAGTCCGCTTCTCACCTTGATCTCAAACTTATAGCAGTCTCCCGGCTTCACATCGGGAATAAAGATCTCAAAGATCCCGGAATCCCAGAGCCGCTTCATCTGATGTACTCTGCCATCCCAGCCGTTAAAATCTCCTACCACACTGACCCGCTGGGCATTCGGCGCCCAAACGGCAAAGGAAGTGCCGGCGGTGCCATCCAGCACACAGGGATGCGCTCCCAGCTTTTCATAGACACTGTAATGAATTCCCGCATTGAATTTCTCCGTATCCTGTCTGGTGATCTGCGGGGCAAAGTTGTAGGCATCTTTCACTTTTTTCAGGCTTCCGTTTTCCGCTTCCACCACATACTCGTAAGCNGGAATGTTCTTTCCCGTCAAAAGCAGGGCAAAATATCCTTCCTCATCGACCTGCTCCATCCGATAGCTCTTATCTCCCTCCTGAAGCTGCAGACGCACGCTCTTGGCACCGGGCTGGAAGGTCTGCACCAACACCGAATTTCCTGTCACGTGGGCACCCAGAATGGCATGGGGATCGTCCGTTTCCGAATAGACAACTCCCTCTATCTCCGCCCAATTCATCAGTTTATATAATTTTTTATTCATCTGCCACCTTCCCTTTCCGTAAATGATTCTATCCTGTGTATCAAAAGACCGCTTCTGAGCTTTGGCTCAAACCAAGTGGATTTCGGAGGCATCAGCTTCCCCGCATCAGACACGGCAAAAAGCTCGTGGATGTCTGTGGGATACATGGCAAATGCCACCTTCGCATCCGTGTGAACCCGTCGTTCCAGTTCCGCCAGTCCTCGGATGCCTCCCACAAAATCGATCCTTTCATCCACCTTCGGATCTACAATGCCAAAGATCGGTTCCAGGAGATGTTTCTGCAGGATTGCCACATCCAGATCCTCCACCGGATCCCCCGTATAACACTCGTTATTTATTGTGAGACGATACCAGGTCTCCTCCAGATACATGCCGATCTCACCCTTCTTCTGCGGCTTGTAGGATGTCCTGCCCATCTCCTCCACCGCAAAGGCTTTTCTCACACACTCAAAAAACTTTTCCTTATCAAAATCGGCCACTGCTTTCACCACACGGTTATAATCCATGATCATGAGCTGGTCATCCGGAAACAGCACCGATAAAAAGAAATTGAACTCCTCCCGTCCCGTGTACTCAGGACACGCCTCCCGTCTCTTCTTCGACACCTGCACCGCCGANGCGCATCTGTGATGCCCATCCGCAATGTAAATGGACTCCACTTGCAAAAAAGCCTCCCTAATGCGTTCAACGGCCGCCTCATCATCAATTACCCAAAGCCGGTGTGTGATCCCGTCAGCCGCCGTAAAGTCGTATACCGGCGTCTTAGTCATAGCGGCCTGCACCTCCCGCTCAATCTCTTCCCGCCTGCGGTAGGCCAGAAAGATCGGCCCCGTCTGGGCGCTGCACACATCCACATGGCGGATACGGTCGGCCTCCTTGTCAGCCCGGGTATTTTCATGCTTCTTGATCACCTGGGCATCATAATCATCCACCGAAGCACAGGCNCCGATCCCNACCTGGGATCTGCCATCCATCACAAGTTCATACACATAGTATGCACTTTTCTGCTCCTGTATGAAAAGCCCATCCTGTATCATCTGATCGAGCATTTCCCGCGCTTTCTCATAAACCTCAGGTGCATACATATCATAGTCCTCCGGAAACTGTGTCTCCGGCCGGTCTATTCTCAGAAAGGTGTATTCGTCGCCCGAAACGGCCTCTCTGGCCTCTTTTCTGTTATAGACATCATAGGGCAGCGCCGCAATGCGCTCCGCCAGATCATCCCTGGGCCTGATGGCCCGAAATGGATTTATATTTGCCATAGTTTTCCTTTCTTCTCTGCCTGCCGCATGGTAATATATGTATTTATTTTAACAAATTACGCTAGGCATCACAAGGGAATCGTGATAAAATGTACGCGATGACAAAGTCACTGCACTGCGAATAAAAACAAGAAAGGACGAATAGATATGACCCCTGAAGATAAAAAAATCTTAGATCGGATCAACGCCTACGCGGAGGAGGCNCTTGCGGANATCGATCCCCAAAAGACCCGGATCTCTTTTCAGCTGGAAGCCTTAAAGCCNGTCATGGANGANATTGCCAAAGAAACCGGCTCCTCTGTGGAGGATATTTTTATCCGCTATATGGATCTGGCCAGCGAAGCCGCCGTGGAAGCGGACAAAAAACTGCAGGCCACTCTGGATGANGAGGAGGGCGCGGACTTTTCCTCCATCGCGAACCGATTAAACTGAAAAAAGGGTCTGCCAAATCCGGCAGATCCTTTTTATGCCATAGTATAAAACATTTAAGGAGAATGCGAAGCATTCTCTGGATCGAGTGCGCGGGCACTCGATCGGATCACTTTACNACTCTGACTCTGAACACCCCNTCGATAGACTGCAGCTTCTCNATGATCTCTCCCGATGCCGGCGTCTCAATATCCAGCATGGTGTAAGCCACCTCTCCTTTGGATTTATTCATCATATCAGAGATATTGATGTTATTATCACCGAAACATGCGGTAAACTTGGTGATCATATTGGCAATGTTCTTGTGGAAAATAGCCACACGACCAGCCTGTTCGCAAATGCCCATATCACATCTCGGATAGTTGACACTGTTGGCGATATTGCCGTTTTCCAGATAGTTTTTCAGCTCCTTAACCGCCATCACCGCGCAGTTGTCCTCGGACTCTTCCGTGGATGCACCCAGATGAGGGATCACGATACANCCCTCCTGTCCCGCCGTTGTCGGATTAGGAAAATCGGAGACATACTTTCTCACCTTCCCTGCACGAATGCTGTCCAATACCGCTTTTTCATCCACCAGCAGATCTCTGGCAAAGTTTAAGAGGATCACGCCCTCTTTCATCTGGGAAAGAGCGTCTGCATTTATCATGCCCTTCGTAGCGTCCATCAGCGGCACATGGATCGTGATAATATCGCACTCCGCATAGATCTCTTCCACATGTATCACATGCTTTACGTCGCGGCTTAAGTTCCAGGCTGCATCCACAGACACATAGGGGTCATANCCGTAAACCTCCATGCCCAGATGCTTTGCCACATTGGCCACCCTGACACCGATCGCACCCAGACCGATGATACCCAGCTTCTTTCCTGAGATCTCTGTCCCGGCAAAGTTCTTCTTTGCTTTCTCAGCACTCTTGCCCACATTCTCGTCTGTCTGATTGTCCTTCACCCACTCGATACCGCCTACCACATCACGGGAAGCAAGAAGCATACCCGCGATCACCAGCTCCTTGACGCCGTTTGCGTTGGCACCGGGGGTATTGAACACTACGATACCTTTCTCGGCGCATTTCTCCAGCGGAATATTGTTGACGCCTGCGCCCGCCCGGGCAATGGCAAGAAGATTCTCCGGCAGTTCCATATCGTGCATGGCCGCACTTCTGACCAGAATACCGTCTGCCTCCTCCACCTTATCTGTCTTCTCATACTGATCGCTGAACTTCTCCAGCCCCACCTGCGCGATGGGATTTAAGCAATGATATTTAAACATCTGTACGCCCTCTTNATNTACTATTTATTGTTNTCCTCGAATTCCTTCATGAANGCTNCCAGCTTNTCCACNCCNTCNTNNGGCATAGCATTATAAATGCTGGCNCNCATACCGCCCACNCTTCTGTGTCCTTTCAGATTCACAAANCCTGCCGCNGTCGCCTCCTTGATAAACTTNGCNTCCATCTCCTCATNNCCNGTCACGAANGGCACATTCATAAGNGATCTGTCNTCTTTTCTGACCGTNCCCTTAAAGAGCTTGCTCTCATCCAGGAAATCGTAAAGNATCTTCGCCTTCTTNTCNTTGCGCTCCTTCATGGCCTCCAGNCCGCCNTTNTTCAAAAGCCACTTGAACACCTTGCCGCAGATATANATNCCNTANCANGGNGGTGTATTGTACAGNGAATCNTTGTCNGCNTGCACNTTAAACTTCATCATGGTAGGCGTGCCGGGCAATACCTCATCTGTCAGAAGATCCTCCCTGATGATCACTACCTGAGTTCCCGCAGGCCCCACGTTCTTCTGCACGCCTGCATAGACCAGTCCATACTTAGTCACATCCATAGGCTCCGATAAGAAGCAGGAAGACACGTCGGAAACCAGAATCTTGCCCTTGGTGTCCGGCAGCTTGTGGAACTTCGTCCCGTAGATCGTATTATTCTCGCAGATATAGACATAGTCCATATCATCTGTGATAGGCAGATCGGAACAATCCGGAATATAGGAAAAGGTTTCATCCGCAGAGGAAGCCAGCTCCACCGCCTCACCATAGATCTTTGCCTCCGCAAAAGCCTTCTTTGCCCACTGTCCTGTCAGGATATAGCCTGCCTTGCGGTTCTTCATCAGATTCATGGGTACAGACGCAAACAGAAGGCTTGCGCCGCCCTGCAAAAATAACACCTTATAATTATCCGGGATATGTAAAAGCTCCCTGAGATCCGCCTCCGCCTCCTTGATGATCGTATCATAGACCTTGGAGCGATGGCTCATCTCCATCACCGACATTCCCGAACCCTTGTAATCAAGCATCTCCGCCGCAGCTTCCTGTAATACCTCTTCCGGCAAAACTGCGGGACCCGCTGAAAAATTATACACTCTGGACACTGTTTTCTCCTCCCGTCCTCACTCAACTTTACAAACCAAGAAACATTTTACGCTCTTCAAACACTTTAGTCAATTACTTTGTTACAGTTCAGCGCGCGCCCATTAATAGAACATCACCACCGGAGTCCCCACCTGAGCCATCTCATAGAGCTGCTCCATGGCGGTACGAGGCGTATTGATACATCCGTGGGAACCGTTCGTCTGATAGATCGTGCCGCCGAAGTTTCCCCGCCAGGCAGCATCATGAATGCCGATATTCCCCTTTACGGGCATCCAGAAATCCACATGGGAAGCATAGCCCTGCCCCCGCAGGATCCTGTTTTTCTGTTTCAGATACACATAATTAACGCCTGAGGGCGTCCCCATTCTTCGAGAGGTATTTCCCGTCACAATGGGCGTGTCGATCTGCAGAACACCATCCACATAATAGTACATTTTCTGCTCACTCATATCAATCTCAATATAAGTGGAGCCGATATCATCCTTACCCTTGGCCCATGCCTCCTGGGTATAAGCCGGCTCATGCACCTCGCTCTTCTTACTGTAAAAAGCGGCCGTCAGATAGGCAATCTCCGCTTCCTGATCCATTTTATTACCATAAAGGCCGCCCTCCACCGTCACCATATCTCCTCTGGTAGACTGAAACTGTCTGGTGCCGCCCACCGTATCATACTCTGCGGCAAGCTTCTTTATAAAATCCTCTATCGCATTTTCTTTTAGCTGCAATTCACCTGATTCATCAAATAAAAAACGGCCGTTATCATCTGTGGCGATCCAATCACAGACCACAGAAGCGTCCACAGGGATTTCCTCTTCTCCCATCCGGTAAACAACGCCGCACTCCTGAAAGGGAGCCAGTTTTTCCCAAATATCCAATGTCTCCTGCATCTGTGCCGTAAGCTCCAGATCATGGTAGCATTCTGTCTCCATCAGAGACACCTGGCTCTCAGAGGCTTCGATTGCAGCAAGCACTGCCCCTTTGGCCTGCTCGATGAAGAGTACCTCCGTTCTCTCATTCACCAGATCATAGCCCCCAGGCGTGCGGATGATCTCCACCCTGCGTTCCCGATCCGGCTGTGCTTCCTGACAGAATGGCAGCGCCNCAAAGCANTCCTCAAANGCCTCCGCATNNTAGGACACCACCGGCGTAAGCTNCACCTGATGCCCGCCAAACAGACTGTCGATCCACNTCCAGGGGTNNTGCTGATTCTGNTAAATCTCCAAGGCCTTCTTAAAGTCAAACTGATATGCAATTTCNTCGGCCGATATTTCATAGCGGCTGCCGTCCTTATCCACCACCGTGACNCCCTCGTAGGTAAATNCCTTTACCAGCTCGTCATTGACCTCCTGAATGCTTCTGCCGGTGCAGTANATTCCATTGATCCAGGTGCCATAGNTGAANGCGTTGTGATAATACACGGCAAGTCCCACATAGGTCCCCATCAGAGCGATGGTGATCAATCCCAGAACGACCGCTATATGCTTTAGTACTCTCTTCATATTAAACCTTCATAATTAGAGCTTCTTTTCTCACGAATCCAGATCTCCGGCATCGAAGGCCTCACTGATAGGCGCACCCGCGGGCACCATCGGAAATACCTTGTCATCTTCCGGTATGATGCAATTTAATAACACCGGTTTCTTTAAGGCGATCGCCTTTTCAATGGCAGGCGCCACCTCTTCCTTTTTGGTCACCAGAATCGTCTCACAGCCGAGGCCCTCTGCCACCTTACAGAAATCCACGCCGTCATTCAAAACTGTCTGGGAATACCGCTTCCCGTAAAACAGCGTCTGCCACTGTCTGACCATACCCAGCACATGATTGTTGATCACCACCTGTATGATCGGAATGTTGTACCGGCTTGCCGTGGCAAGCTCATTCATATTCATGCGGAAACAACCGTCCCCCGCGATATTGATGCAGATCTTATCGGGCTGCCCCATCTTGGCTCCGATACAGGCGCCCAGGCCGTAGCCCATTGTGCCGAGGCCGCCGGAGGTAAGCAGAGTGCGCGGCTTCGTATATTTATAGTACTGCGCAGCCCACATCTGGTGCTGTCCCACATCTGTGGTGATAACAGCCTCTCCCTTAGTCACCCGGTCGATCTCCTCCATGATATAAGGACAGGAGAGCCCTGTGGTATCATAGGATAAAGGATATTTTTCTTTCAGCTCCTTGATATGTGCCATCCATGTATCATGCTTCTGCTCTTTGATCTTAGCATTCAGCTCTGTGAGCACTGATTTCAGATCCCCTACCAGAGAAACGTCTGTCCGGATATTTTTGTTGATCTCTGCCGCATCAATGTCAATGTGCAGCACCTTGGCATTCTCCGCAAATTTCTTCGGATTTCCTACCACACGGTCAGAAAAACGCGCTCCCATGGCGATCAGAAGGTCACACTCGCTGACGCCGAAGTTAGATGCCTTAGTGCCGTGCATACCGATCATGCCTGTATATCTTTCGTCATAGCCGTCGATAACGCCCTTTCCCATCAGTGTATCGCAGACCGGTGCATCTACCAGCTTGGCAAAGGTTCTTACTTCCTCATAGGCCCCGGAGATCACAGCGCCGCCGCCCACATAGATAAAGGGCTTCTCGGCACTCTCGATCAGGCGGATGGCNTCCTCCAGTTCCTTCTCGGTATATCGTCCCTTCTGCGTTGCGATCTTCTCCGGCTCCTGCTTCTCATACTCGCAGGAATTGGCNGTCACATCCTTTGTGATATCTACCAGAACCGGTCCGGGACGGCCGCTCTTCGCAATNGTAAAGGCTTTCCTCAAGGTGTCGGCAAGAATCGCAACATCCTTTACAATATAATTATGCTTGGTGATGGGCATGGTGATTCCCGCAATATCCACTTCCTGGAACGTATCTTTGCCCAGAAGAGGCAGGTTTACATTGCAGGTGATCGCCACCATGGGCACCGAATCCATATAGGCTGTGGCAATACCCGTCACNAGATTGGTCGCTCCGGGGCCACTGGTAGCNAGGCAAACTCCTACCTTGCCGGTGGCTCTCGCATAGCCGTCCGCCGCATGGGACGCCCCCTGTTCATGAGATGTCAAAATATGATGAATCTCCTCACTNTGCTTATACAGCGCGTCATATACATTTAAGATCGTACCGCCGGGATACCCGAACACCGTGTCCACGCCCTGCTCTTTCAGACATTCCACNACGATCTCTGCTCCAGTCAATACCATTTTGTTTCCTCCGTTCCGGGCCATTTTGTCCGCCCTTTTAATAACAATCGTAATTTATTTTCCTTTTGGAATCTCCAAAATCGCTCCCCGGTTTCCGCTGGTCACCATCTCGCGGTATCTGGCAAGATAGCCCTCNGTCACCTTGGGCTCTCTGGGCTGCCATTTTGCCTTACGNTCNGCNAGNGTCTCCTCGGAAACCTTGANATCNAGCTTCATNTTNGGNATATCAATNCTGATNANNTCTCCCTCCTCCACCAGTGCGATGGGGCCGCCCACTGCCGCCTCCGGCGANACATGACCGATGGAAGCNCCTCTGGAAGCGCCGGAAAANCGNCCGTCCGTGATCAGCGCNACACTGGANCCAAGTCCCATNCCNGCNATNGCNGANGTNGGNTTNANCATNTCCCNCATNCCNGGGCCGCCNTTGGGTCCNTCATANCGGATNACNACCACATCNCCNGCNNNNATGCNTACCGCCCTTGATNGCCNCGATNGCNTCCTCCTCGCATTCAAANACNCNGGCAGGGCCNNNATGNACCATCATNTCCTCCACCACGGCGGAGCGCTTCACCACACTGCCGTCAGGAGCAAGATTTCCTTTTAAGACAGCCAGGCCGCCGGTCTTACTGTAGGGATTTTCCACTGTCCGTATCACATCCGTGTTCTTATTGACTGCATCCTTGATATTCTCCCCGATGGTCGCTCCCGTGACTGTCATGCAATCCGTATGAAGCAGACCGATATCCGCAAGCTCTTTCATCACCGCATAGACGCCGCCCGCCTCGTTTAAGTCCTCCATATAAGTGGGGCCTGCAGGAGCGAGATGACACACATTAGGTGTCTTTTCGCTGATCTCATTGGCAAAAGCGATATCAAAATCAAAACCCACTTCATGAGCGATGGCCGGCAGATGCAGCATAGAGTTTGTGGAACACCCAAGCGCCATATCCACCGTGAGCGCATTTAAGATCGCATCCTTCGTCATGATATCTCTGGGTCTGATATTCTTCTCCAAAAGGGTCATCACTGCCATACCCGCGTGCTTTGCCAGCTTGATACGCTCAGAATACACCGCCGGGATCGTGCCGTTGCCGCGAAGGCCCATGCCCAGCGCCTCTGTGAGACAGTTCATGGAATTAGCTGTATACATTCCGGAACAGGAACCGCAGGTGGGACAGGTCTTCGCCTCAAACTCCAAAAGCTCCTCATCCGTCATAGTGCCTGCCGCATGAGAACCCACTGCCTCAAACATAGAAGAAAGGCTCCTCTTCTGCCCTTTTACATGACCCGCCAGCATGGGGCCTCCTGATACGAACACGGTAGGCACGTTGATGCGGGCCGCCGCCATTAAAAGCCCCGGCACATTCTTATCACAGTTGGGCACCATCACCAGCGCATCAAACTGATGGGCAAGCGCCATACACTCCGTGGAGTCCGCGATCAGATCTCTGGTCACCAGCGAATACTTCATGCCGATATGTCCCATCGCAATGCCGTCGCAGACCGCGATCGCCGGAAATACCACAGGCACGCCGCCTGCCTCCGCCACGCCCAGCTTCACTGCGTCCACGATTTTGTCCAGATTCATATGTCCGGGTACGATCTCATTGTAAGAGCTGACGATACCCACCATAGGCTTTTTCATCTCCTCCTGGGTAAATCCCAGGGCGTTAAACAAACTTCTGTGAGGCGCCTGCTGTACGCCGGTCTTCACGTTATCGCTTCTCATCATTTATCTCCTCCGTTTTCAATTATTTTCTCAAAAATCAAATGCTCATTTCATTTGCGCTTGATTTTCTGCAAACATGATAAACTGCCAGTTTTCATATACCTGCGTCATATTCTCATTTAGGTAGGCGCTTTTTTCTTCCACTTCCTCTTCAGATAGGTAGAATTTCCACTCTTCGGGATCTTCCCGGTAACCGTAGGGCAGTCCCAAAAGCGCCTTGTCCAAAAGTACAACGTCCGCTTCCTCGATCTGTCTGGTGACCTGATCCTCCCCTCTGCCATAGAGGTAAAGCATCAAATACTCCTGATCGCAGTCCGTCACCGCCACCACATCCGTCTCGTCCAGATCGATCTGCGCGTAGGCGTCCCGAATCAGCTCATCCCGCATACTGTAGGGTGATTGATCCAGAAAG
>JAAUZN010000056.1:55806-117590 GCA_014804565.1 Lachnospiraceae bacterium | reverse complement strand
TATCCGGTCACGTACATTTTCAAGAAGAAAAGATGTACGATAATAAAAAAATACTGCATCCCGGCGCCGTGGGTGTTTCCTGGTATTTTGACGGAAACACACAATATATGATACTTCATGGAGGAGAAAGCGGCTGGGATGCAGAGTTTTTTCAGTTGGAATATGATGTGGAAAAAATAGTAAAGGATTTTGAGAGCTCCGGATTGCTGGAAAAAGCGCCTTACTGGTCAAAAATCACGATTCATACGCTCCGCACGGGAAATGATTTTAATTTGGCCTGCCTGAATCGAGCCATGCAGCTTTGTGAAGAAGCGGAAGGGACTGTTACATGGCCCGATATTTCAGAAAAATACTGGCAGCAGGCGGTGAGAGAATTTGGCATTACTTAATTTTCTTCTTCATTATTTCGGTTAATAATAGTGGATACGATGCCGCAGGCGATTCCGAAAATGGGATAAACGACCCATGCGATTTTCCATAGATCCCAGATAAATCCGCAAGTAAGATATATGATTGTCGCTACCATCATAATACAACCACTGATCAGACTATTCTTTTTGCTATTTTTATAGATTTGTGAATTGTGGTCGTGCATCAGATTGTAATGGTTAATGTTATACTTACTTTTCTGTGTGCCTGCATAGACAAAGAGTATGACAGCGATGGTGACAAACAGCATAAATTGAGCGCCGATAAATATATCTAAGTCAATTGCATCTCTTATCATATGATCGCCTGGAATGACAATATCAGAAGCGGCCGCCAAAATCATGCCAAAAATAATGAGAACCACTCCCGTCGTGATAAATGTAGTAAATTTTTTGTGAAACGCTTCTTTTTCTTCTTCTGAATAAAAGTTTTCTATGTAAGGATTCTTCTTTTCAAAATAACTTCTCTGTGATCCGGAGACGATAAATATTGCCACAGCTACTACTACAAAGAGAAGAAAAATAACGCCTGAAAACTCTTCCATATCTAAACCCTGTATCTCATGAAAAAATATCATCAAAAGCAACGGAAGAGTCATGCCGCTTAAAATCAATCCCACACCTAACGTAATTCTCTTGCTGAACTGATTCATAAACTGATCGTAGTTACATTTATCCTCCACATATTGTGTACTGACATCCTTTTGTACCAGATCGTCCAGATTACAGTGGAAGAGGTTGGCAAGCTGCAAAAGCTTATCCATTTCCGGGTAGCTCGTATCCGATTCCCATTTGGAAACGGATTGTCTCGATACTTCTAATGTCTCCGCTAACTGTTCCTGAGTGATATTATCCCGTTTTCTTAAAAATTGTAGATTTTGTCCTAAACTCATAATATGATCCTCTTTTCTGCGCATGTCTTATGCACTGTTTTTTTGTGCCGGTCACATGCTTTATTTTAGGAAGACAAGAATGTAAACTCTATCAATTTGATGTTGCTTTTTAATATTTTCATGTAAAGTTATGGTTGCATTGCCCTAAAATAGCGGTTTTTAAGAGTTTAGACAATTTTTTCAAAGTCCTCTACCCCATGCTTGCACCAGGGACAAATGAAATCCGGAGGAAGCTCTTCTCCCTCATAGACATACCCACAGATCGTACAGCGCCATCCCTTGACGGAGGAGGATTCCGGTTTGGGTTTTACAAAATCGTGATAAAAAGAATAAGTCATTGCCTTCTCACCGGAAAGAATCTCACAGTCATTCACTGAGGTGATAAAAAGCATATGTGTTCCCAGATCTATGACATCCTTCACCTTACAGTCAATAAATGCAGTGGCATGCTCTTTGAGATATGGAAGCTCCTGGGCGGTAAGGGCAAAAGGATAGTCCACGAATTTATCCGTGGTGCGTCCACTTTGAAATCCAAAATGCTGAAACAGAGAGAAAGGGGCCGTTTCAGAGAGCACCGAGAGGGAAAGTACTTTTGATTTTTGCACGATCTCACAGGTCAGATTTTCCTTATTGATGGCGACGGCAATCTGCAGAGGATTGCTTGTTATCTGCATAACCGTGTTGACGATGCATCCATTCATTTTTTTATCGAATTTGGATGCAGCTACATATAAGCCGTAAGACAGTTGAGATAGTGCTTTCGTGTTCATAGGATTCTTTCCTTTCTATTTTATATGCAAGACTTAGTATATGAAAAAATAGTGGGATTATTCGTTGCATTTACAATATAATAAAAATAGGAATGTGTAAAGCATACATTTTGCCATGCTTGCAAATCGAAAAAAAAGGAACTAAAATAAAGAGAAACAGCGTTTGGGAGAAAATAAAAGAAAGAAAAGAAAGTCCTATGAAATTTGTGAGTGCGGAACAAAAAAGAAATTATATGCTGGAGGAAACGGTGGAAACACTGGTCTGCAGGCTGGCTCTTCCTACAATTTTAAGTATGCTGGTGACCTCCTTTTACAATATGGCCGATACCTTTTTTGTCGGCAGACTTGATACACAGTCCACAGCCGCTGTGGGAGTGGTATTTTCTCTTATGGCTATCATTCAGGCGGTGGGCTTTCTGTTTGGACACGGATCCGGAAATTATATTTCCAGAAAACTGGGTGCAGGAGATATCGAGGAAGCGCAGAAGATGTCGGCGGTAGGATTCTTTACGGCATTTCTGGCGGGTGTGGTCATCATGGTGAGCTGCCTGTTTTTCATAGAGCCGCTTTCTTATCTTCTGGGTTCCACGGAGACGATCCAGCCTTATACTGTCGCATATCTGAGAATCATTCTGATAGGCGCTCCTGCCATGACGGCGTCTCTGGTAGTAAACAATCAGATGCGTTTTCAAGGAAGCGCTTTCTATGCCATGATTGGAATCGTTTCGGGAGCTGTCATCAATATCGCTTTAGACCCAATCCTGATCTTTGGTTGTGGTATGGGAGTTGCCGGGGCGGCTCTTGCCACCACGATCAGCCAGTACTTAAGTTTTATCTTTCTGCTCATTATGATCAGACGGGGTGGGAATATTCAGATTCGTTTTGAGAACTTTAAGCCCGGTCTGGATATCTATAAAGAAGTCATTCGTGGCGGTATTCCCTCTTTATTCCGACAGGGTCTGGCAAGTGTGGCTACGATCTGTCTGAATCATGCGGCGGGTGTGTATGGTGACGCGGCCATCGCCGGTATGTCGATCGTATCCCGTATCATGATGTTTATGAATTCTGCGCTGATCGGTTTCGGCCAGGGTTTTCAGCCGGTGTGCGGATTTAATTATGGCGCAAAGCGGTATAAACGGGTACTGACTGCCTTTGGTTTTTGTGTGAAGGTGGCTTTTTTCTGTCTGTTGGGTATTGCAGTGGTTGTCTATCTCTTTGCGCCCGGTCTGGTCACCATCTTTAGAAAAGATGATGCGGATGTGATCGAGGTGGGAACCGCCGCTCTGCGCTATTCTGTGATGGCGCTGCCCTTAAGTTCCTGGATTGTCATGTGCAATATGATGTTGCAGTCCATCGGNAANGGGNTNAAGGCNTCCATCGTGGCTTCTGCCAGACAGGGTATTTTCTTTCTGCCGCTNATTGCGATTTTACCGTATTTCTTTGGTCTTACCGGAGTGGAGGTCTGNCAGGCNGTGTCGGATATTTTTGCGCTGACAGTGTCTATCCCGCTGGGTGTGAGNGTGATCCGGGAGATGCAGAGGGGGGAAGATTCTGCNGGAGCATGATTTGCTTTATAAACGTAATTTCGTACTTGGCAGTACGTTATCACTTTGATATTCTATTTTTATAGCAATGAAATTCTAACGGGAAAACGTTTAATTATTCTATTTTTTCTATGAAATGCCATCTAGGTATTTTATCTGTTTTAGAATCCTTGCTTACAACTCAATGACCGGGTAGGCAGGGAAAATACAAGGATCGAGTGTTCCGGATGCTCTTTAAAGAGAAAAAGAGGCTTCTGGAATTATACAATGCGCTGAATGATACTGCGTACGATGATGAGGATAAATTGACAGTCAATACGCTGGAGAATGTCATTTATCTAAAGATGAAAAATGATGTTTCTTTCATTATTGGTTGTGATATGTGTCTGTATGAGCATCAATCAAGCTATTGTCCGAATATGCCGCTTCGAGGATTTCTCTATTTTGCAGATTTGTATAAGAAATATATCGGAAATGCAGATTTGAGTACCAGCCGCAGGATTATGCTTCCGACACCTCGTTATGTGATTTTTTATAACGGATCAGAGAGGCAGGAGGAAGAGTTTACTCAATATTTGTCAGAATCATTTGAGNATGATGGTGGGTGTATTGAGCTGACAGTAAGAACGCTCAATATCAATTATGGATATAATAAGGAACTGCTTGAAAAATGTCCGACGTTAAATGAGTATGCCCAGTTTGTATCTATGATCAGAACCAATTTAAAGCATATGAGCTTGTCGGAAGCAATGGAAANAGCGTGTGAAGTGTTGGAGATTTCAATAGAGGAGTACCAGCAGGCGAAAGCAAAAGGTTCACAGGCAAATTAAATGGATAACAAAAACGGACTCTTCGGAGCCNGTTTTTGCTTACAATAAAATATATTTCTATTGGATATATTTCTGTGCCCTGTACAGAGAAAAGTTAAAGTTCCTGAGGTGCATGTTTTTCGTGAGTTCTTCTGTCTTATAATAATGGCGGCGAATCCAATATAAATCATAATAAGTGTCATCATGGGCTGTATTTTCAGATACCACCAACGCCTCTTGAATATCAGTAAGGTCAAGATTTATAGACGGATCCAGAATAGCCGGCGTCGCATCTGCCGACAGTTGGGACATATAATCACGGTCACCGTCATGTCTTAAATCATAGCGGGCGATCAGATAGTCCGGGTGGGAAAAGGATAGAACGATATAACATATTGTCACCGTGACNGTCCCATAGAAAAACAGTGGAAAGCGTTTCCAGAAAATGGAGACGGTGATACCNGCCATCAGGAAGAAAATGACCGCCAGTGACCAGAGCACAAAAAGCCGCAAGAAGGTTAAGGCGTAGCTGTTGATATACATGATCATCCGNAGTGCGCTTGAGAAGATCATGATAAAAGTGCAGGCGCAGATCACAGATAATATAGCTTTTAAAACCTTGCTTTCGCGAAACAGATAAAGGCATGTCAGAACAATAAGCAGATTGATGACACAGACCGCGAGAAGCTGGAAAAATCCTTCTCTGGCATAACCCGCGTAAGTGTAGCCTGCCGGCAGCTCCATATTGCCGATGAACAGATAGAGGATCTGAATAACACTGAAAAATACATAAAGGACACAGAGCAGAGAAGTTATCACGACAGCAATAATGGGGTCGAAGAGCGTCCTCTCTCCGGGTTCTTCTTTTATGTTCTTTTTACAGAGTGCTGCAAAAGTTCCATAGGAAGCAAAGAAAACTACTGTCATCAGAAAGAAAATCTTTGTGATGGTCCATATATTAAGAGTTTGCGCGAGAGAAGAAAGTACTTTTTGAAAGATAATATCTGCACTGGCAAGNAACATAGTCATAAAGACTAAGAGTGGAATNGCAATGGCTATACCGACCAAAATTGCCGGNAAATAACTCTTTTTAGAGNTTTTTTCCTGTTTTTGGGCATCAAAATAAGAAACCATGTCGCCAAAGGGACTAAACAGGCATGCCAGACAGGAGCCTATGGTTTGAAAAATAGCGGCAAAATATTTGGGNAGATTCCATGCTTTATCATTGTATACTGTATGCAGCATCAGGGTAAACGTAAGCAGGAAGATGCCGCACTTGTTCATATAAAGGATCTGCGGGGANGCAGTCATACAGTTGGAGATGCCAAGCAATACCACACTAACGATATAAAAGATGCTGTCTTTTTTGTATGGAACCCCTAACTTTTGCATAGAGAAGAANAAATAGCAAAGGGTTCCGATGACGAAAAAAGGGTAAGTGATCCCCGAAGCGTTTTTGTAGAGNCAAAAGGCATAAAAGGCAGAGTAGAGCAGGCTGCTTATGCCAAAGAGNGGAAACTGGCGTTTCATGCTTTTGGTGTATTCGGTATCAGGTTTTTTCTCAGNTNTTTCTAAGGGTTCTAANGGTTGTAAATAGATTGTCTGTTCCATAGTTGGCTCCTTTCTTGGATGGATGCTTGCATCCATTGAGATGATAATTGTGTTACTTTTGTTTGTCGGGGGTTTCATCGTCANCGTCTGTCGGGGCGTCCTCGTCCTCCANATATTGCAGAAGATCACCGGGCTGGCAGTCCAGCGCCCTNCAGATTTCATTTAAGGTGGATAGGCGGATTGCCTTCGCCTTATTATTTTTTAAGATGGACAGNTTCGCAAGGGTNATGTCAATATCGCNTGCCAGCTCGGTCAGCCCNTTTTTGCGCATCGCCATCATAACATCCAGATTTATGATAATAGCCATAATNATCTCACTTTCTTTTCTTTTTTGCGCCAATTANATCGTNANGTCGTTTTCCTGTTTATAAGTGACAGCCTTATCAAAGACGCCCGCCAGCACNTTGCTGAACAGTCCGGCGATNACAAAGACAAGAATGATTACGAGTACTGCCGGGGTGAGGTAGATGAAAAGGCGGCAGGCAGTGATCACTGCGATNAAAAAGCTGTAAATACTCATTTTTTCCAGACTCGCCACGTTTTCCCGCACAAAGCAGTCGTCGTTTAACACGGTGCCGAACATTTTCCTAAGCTGCTGTAAGATCAATACCGCGAAGATTCCCGACAGGAAAAAGATCACGCAGAGGGAATAGTAATTTTCTGCAAAGTAAGTATTGAATCTTCCNTAAAACTTAATGCTTAAGGGAAGCGTTACGATAACGACGATTCCTGCATAAAACATAAAGTCTAACAAGAATTTAGTGAANAATGTCANCTTATCNTTCATAATGATCCTCCGTTTATCTGGTTTCCTACAGATTCCATATTCTGTATTTTTAAAATATCACGGTTGAAAATGAAAGTCAACAAAAATTTATCGAATTTCAATAAATAATTATTATTTATCGATTATATGGNGAAATGNAGGATGAAAAAAGGGAAAATCCGTTTGTTTGGATTTTCCCTATCTGCCCGTTTTAACACAGATTATTTTATTTCTACAACCTCACATCCACAGGATGATAGGCAAAGCTGGTTTCCATTGCCTCCGAAACCTCTGAAGCCTCTGAGGTCTCCCCATCGGTTGTAGCAGAGGATGTATTGGTCTCCTCCTCATTTCCTGCCGTACCGGATGCGTTCTTATCGTCTGTCTTCTCTCCGTCTGACTTTTCAGCCTCTGCGGCATTCTGTAATGTTTCGCTTGCCTCTGCCAGAGACTCCATCTGGGAGTTTGTTGCTTTTTCGGCCGCTTCCCGCAGCTTGGAGAGTTCTGCTTCCTTGAGATCCACATTACTGCTGCCGCCTCTGCCGCCGTCCAGCTGTATTTCCACTTCCACTACGTTTGCACGGCCTTCCATCTTCTTGGCGATACTGCCGTTGGTGTTTGCCTGCTTTACGGATTGTCCTGCCGAGATCATAGCTTCCATACTGCCTGCGGACATTCCCACGTTCTGCCCATCGCCCTGCTTTTCCTGGGACTTGGTTCCCATGAGATCGTCAAAGGAGGATTCGTCTTTTTTCTTCTGCCGCTCCTCCCGCTTTGCTTCTATCTGATGCTGACGAAGCTGAATCTCCAGCTCACTGATCTGTTTTTGGATCTCCTGCCGCTTTTTCATTTTGGCATCTGAGGACATTTCTTGATTAGAAGATATTTCGCGTAAATCATTTTGCAGCTTTTCTATTTGCTTCTGCAGATCTGCGCTGACAGAATCCATCTGCCCGCCTGCGCCCATTCCTGTTGTTGGCTGCATCCCTGCGCCGCCTATTCCGTTGATATTCATAGCAACCTCCTTGTCATAGCTGTTAAAATGTTTGTTGTCTGCTATGCTCTATTTCGGAAAATTCTGACCTTTTTTAAAGTGGAGATGTTGTGGGAGGGCATTAATCGGTTGTAAACAACTTTGCTGTTGCCGAAAATCTTGCTTACAGAAAAATATTTTGATATGCTGTTCCAAAGGAGGGTTTAGTTATGATAATTTATGTGAATGCGCTGGCAGAAAGAGACGGAAACGGCAGTCGGGAAATGCCTTTTAAACACATCAATTCGGCGGCACAGATCGCCAGAGCGGGTGATGAGGTTGTTGTAGCGCCCGGTATTTATCGGGAGTATGTTGACCCGCAAAACGGCGGTACGGAAGATGCCCGCATTGTTTATCGCAGTGAGAAGCCTTTGGGCGCGGTGATCACCGGCGCGGAAGAGGTAAAATCCTGGGAAAAGTATCAGGATAACGTGTGGATGTGCCGCATCAGAAACGGTGTATTCGGAAGCTATAATCCTTATACCACATTTGTGGGTGGTGATTGGTATTTTGCACCTGTGGTGAGACATACAGGGGCGGTTTATTTAAATGACCGTCAGTTATATGAGGCAGNGACGCTGGAAGAGTGTATCAAGGGAGAGGTATATGCACCCTCCTGGGAGCCGGAGTATTCTGTGTATAAATGGTATACGGAACAGGACGGAGACGAGACCGTGATCTACGCAAATTTCCAAGGGAAGGATCCGAATAAGGAGAATGTAGAGATCAATGTCCGCCGCAACTGTTTCATGCCTTCTAAGACAGGAGTGGGATACATCACCTTTTCCGGCTTTAATGTAAATAAGGCGGCTACTACCTGGGCGCCGCCGGCTGCTTATCAGGACGGAATGGTAGGTCCGCACTGGTCCAAGGGATGGATCATTGAGGACTGTGAGATCAGCAACAGCAAATGCAGCGGCATTTCTCTCGGAAAATATTATGACCCTGAGAACGATCATTATTTTACCAATAAGCATGTAAAAAGTCCCACACAGATGGAACGGGATGCGGTGTGCCGCGGGCAGTATCACGGATGGCTAAAGGAAAATGTGGGCAGCCATATTGTACGCCGCTGTCATATTCACCATTGTGAGCAGACCGGTATTGTAGGACGTATGGGATGTGTATTCAGTATCATTGAGGACAATCATATACACAATATCAATAATATGCAGCAGCTTGGCGGGGCGGAAATCGCAGGCATCAAATTTCATGCTGCAATCGATGTGATCTTTCGCCGTAATCATATCCATCATTCTACGATGGGAATTTGGTGTGACTGGCAGGCGCAGGGAACCCGTATTACCCAGAATCTGCTGCATGATAATTACACGCCGGACAATACACCGATGGCGCCGGGCGCTATGGGGAGTCAGGATATTTTCATCGAAGTGGGGCACGGTCCTACGCTTGTCGACAATAATATTCTACTTTCCAAAGCATCTCTGCGCATCGCGACACAGGGAGTGGCTTGTGTACATAACCTGATCCTGGGAGCGTTTACGTCTGTTGGCGGCGGTACAGACTCGACGGTAAACGGTGTGAACCAGCCCCGCTACACCCCCTATCATATTCCGCACCGCACAGAGGTGGCGGGCTTTATGACGATACTTCATGGAGATAACCGTTTTTATAACAACATATTTATTCAGAATTGGCCTGCAGAGAGCGCGGATCGAAAAGAAGATATGGGCTATACGATGGAGGAGAATCAGATTGTTGGAACGGCTGTGTTTGACGAATATCCTACCTATGACGAATGGATCGGCTGGTTTGATATGGACAAGCCTGCGGATATGATGAAGCTTCAGGACGCTCATTTTTCCCATCTTCCGGTCTGGGCGGACGGCAATGCATATTTTAATGGTGCCAAAGCTTTCAAAAACGAAAAAACTAAGCTTGTGGAAGAAGAAAGCAATGTTTATGTAGAACTCGCGGAGGTTAACGGAAAGTACACTATAAAAACAAATGTGTATGCTTTCCTGGAAGCATTCAGATGCGAGATCATCAACAGTGATATTCTGGGATGTGCGTTTGAGCCGGAAGAAAGATTTGAGAATCCGGACGGATCCAGTATTATTTTTGACAAGGATTATCTTGGAGAACACCGAGGCGTTTCCTGTCTCCCTGGCCCTTTTGCAACGGCACAGCTTCCGTAATCTGCAGCATCACCCGAAGCACGCACCGCTCCTCTCCCTCGCAGATTTCCTTGCCGATTTCGATGTCACCCAGATATTTTCGGGCCACATGGCGGATACTGGTAAGACCAAAACCGTGGCCCTCCTCGGTTTTGGAACTGCAGGGCAGGCCGGTTGCGGGATTCAGTTCCAGATTTCCCGTATAGCTGTTTGATACTTCGATGATATACATATTTTTTCTGCGGTGGGAGGAGAGTGAAATGTGTGCTGTCTGATCAGAAACGGTCTGCTCCCGCTCCACCGCCTCGATGGCATTGGACAGGGCATTGTTCAGGATAATGCTCACGTCAAAAGAATTGACTGAATCAGTCATTAGATAGTGAAAATCGCAGGCAAAGGCGATTTCCTTCTCCTCCATCTCCTTTTTTCTGCCGGAGAGGATCACATCTGTCACAGGGTTGCCGCTTGCAATATCTCCGGAAGCGTTCTGTATCTCCCTTCTCAGAGTTCCGGCGTATTGCTCTGCTGCTTCATACTCTCCATTTTCATAGAGTTGTTTCAGAGTCATGAGGTGATTTCCCATGTCATGGCGCAGACTGCGCAGATCACGGTAAAGCCGTTCCACCTCACTGATATGACTTTGCAGATCCGCCATCTGTGTAGAAAAAATTTCCCGCTGTCTGTCCTCCTCCTGCTGGGTTTTCCACTGACGGAATACATAGGTTATCACAAAAATTACAGCGAAAGAGAACAGTGTAAACAACAGCATGATTAGGTCATAACTTCCTATAAGGTCATAAACGTATTTTCCATTTGTATCCCGTTCGTAAATGTAACTGTAATAGCGGGTCAAACCGTAGGAAACCACTCCTAACAGGGAAGGTACGGAGAGTAGCAAAAATTCTTTATTGCTCATGGGTTCACGTCCGCGTCCGTAGGACCACAAAATGCATCTGACAGCGCCATAGAAGAATATAAAAGTTAAAAGATCATATACCAAAAATGTCATGATCACATCTAATAGAAAAAAAGAGAATTCGTTTGCTGACATAGATAAAAAAGAGCGAATCAGGATTTCATAAATTCCAGTGATGCAATAGACAGCAGTGCGGTATGCCTGTGATTGCAGACAGAAAAAAGTGATAGCAACGAAAAGCTTCTGGGCGATATGTTCCCTGTCAGTCAGATACATCACGAAAAATATAGCCGCCGTGCCCAAAGCATAGGCCAGCATGGGATTCTTCCATGGTATAAAATCAAAAAAGAGCATAATGGCCGCATAAACGCCGCCGGTCAGCCATGCTTTGGATTTGCGGTTCAGAAAAGGTCCTGTCCAGACTACACAGCAGTATGCGTCTATCAGGGCATCGCAAATGCAGTCGATTAAAGAAATGATATTATGGTAGAACTCTGAATAAGCAAATGCTGAATTTCCCACTATTTTTTCCTCTGTCGGTTGATATACTGCATATACTGCTGTACGAATCCGGCGAATTGTCTTTTTGACAAGAGCGCCGTGCCCTGCTCCAGCCAGATCGTGGTGGCGTTGTATTTCTCCACATATTTCAAATTTATCAGATAAGCCCGGTGCGTGCGAAAAAAGTCCGCCCCGGTCTGCTCAGAGAGATCTGTCAGCTTTCCGTAATATTCGATATCTCCGTCTAACGTGTGCAGCATGACCTTTCGATTAAAGACTTCTGCGTAAATGATGTCTGAGAGAAAGACTTTTGTGGAGAGGCCGCCTTGTTTTACGAGAAGAATTTTTTCTTTTATTTCTGTCGGACTCTGTAACTGCCGCAGGGCTTTATCCAGGACTTCCTGCAGTTTTTCATCAGAAAAAGGCTTGATCAGATAATGCAGTGCGTCTACATCGAAGGCCTCGAAGACATATTCCGACATTGCCGTTACAAAAATCAAAATGGTATCCTCATGGCGTCTGCGCAGCTCTCTTGCAGTTTCCATCCCGTTTTTCCCTGACATCTGAATATCCAGAAAAAGAACATCGGGCGCCGGCAGCGCCAGCATTTCTTCTCCGGAATTGCAACAGACGATCCGGCAGGCTCTGTTTCTGTCTGCACAGAGCTTCTCTATTTTTTGCCGCAGGAGCTTCTGCAGCGTCTTGTCGTCATCGCAGATCATAATAGTTATGGGTTTCACTTATGCCTCCTGCCTTTCGGATAGCAGCTCCATCGGCTCTCGCCGCAGGCTTTTGTCTATTTTATTCCAGGCAATTCCCGTACCGGCCACAGCGATCAACAGGGTGCAAAAAGCTGCAGTGAAACTTGTTGCCGCCGATTCTTCCACTTCTATCCCATTTATCTCATTTGCCGTTTTAACTGTATAAGTTTCATCATAGTAGGTTTCCACGGTATTTTCCATAGAAAATCTGTCGGACAGCTTAACGCCTGTCATAGAACCGATCATGCTTCCCAGTAGAACCAGCAAAACAAATCCGGACAAGACGGACCATCTGCACTGGGCCTTCTTCATACCCAGGGAACGCTCAATGGCTGTACGCTCTGCTTGTTTCGTAATAAACAGATGGCTGAAGAAAAACAGCAGAAGCATGGTCAGGATCACACCCGCTGCAAGCAGACACAGAGAAAGCTTTTTCATATTATCAATGCCCGCCTTCAGCTGGGAATATCCCATATCGTAGAAGGTAAATTCCAGCTTATCAGTCCCGTACTCAGCCCATCCTTTCAGAAATGCATCAATGCTTCCGTTAGGGATCTGGAAGGAGGAGGTGGCATCTGTCATGGGTCCGCAGGATACAAGGTTCTTTTCGTTCCGTGCTGTAATGGATTCCATGGGTACGATCAGTTCATCGGCTCCCGGATCAAAGATACTGTCCTCACTGCTGACCGTCACGTCATAGATTCCCACTACGGTATACTCGGAAGTCTCAAACACTTCAAGGGGTTCGCTCGCCGTGTCGACCAGACCGCCATAAAAGCTGATGCTCCCGTCCAGCCAGAATTTTCTTCCCGCATTTAATCGGGTATCTGTGAGCAAAAACTGTACCTTCACAGAATCACCGAGAGACAGCCCGTTATTCTCCATAAATGTTTTGGGCGCCAGACATACCTTACTGCCGGAAGCATACTCTTCTTCATTGATGTCACGGCCCTCACAGATATAAGCCTGTCCGTTATAAAAAGGCATGAGCAGGCAGGTTTTGTTGGTTCCTGTGACCGGCTGACAATATTTCCAGACTAACTCCAGTTTTCCCAGATTTAAAAGCCGTTTTCCGGCATCCGTTTCATAGAAGCCGTCGGTGACCTCAAAAATCTTCTGTCCATTCTGAAAAGAATTTTCTACCATGCTTCCGTCCGGCAGACAGAGACCGGATTCCAGAGAGTCAGGCATGTATTCCAGACCGATATGCACTTCATTTTTAGATTTCATCAATTCATCGTAGGCTTTCCCATGTATGTAAAGGCCATGGCCTAGGATAGCGGCATAAGTCTTGTCCTTATACAGCATCTCAGGGTTCGGATTTCTGTGATCACAAAAGTAATCTACCATGCCTTCCAACCGTTCATCTCCGCCGATCACTTTCGTGATCTTTATTTGAACGGATTCATTAGGCATACAATCCTCCATCGGTGAGAATTCCGCGATGAGATCCCATGCGATCGCATCAGGATTCAGACTGTTATTATACATCAGATACTCCGGCACATAAGAGACATAGAGAGCTCTCTGCTCCGGGTCTGCCAGATATTCCGAATCGGGAAAAAACATATCCTCAGGGGTATAGTAAGAGCTGTACTGTGCTTTTTTCCTCACGTCATAGTCCTTGGTCTCTGCATTCCACAACAGGGTCTGCTCAAAGGAATCCGGAACCTGCCGCACCGTCCCGATGGTCAGAAAACGGTCTTCATACTGCGCCATGGTACTGTTTCCTTTCAGCCAGATACAGGTGCCGAGTGTCATAAGAAGTGCCGCAAAGATTATTAAGACGAGAAAGAGCACTGTCCGCACGGGCGTGCGCATCATCTGCTTTAAGCTGTTTTTCATTTGTGCATCACCTCCAAAGCACCGTCCAGTATCGTTTTCCCCTTGCTTATTACTGTGTTGACAGAAGATATACCACACTGCCCCTGCTCATCCGTCCGTAGGCCGCTGCCGCTCCGATCGTATATGCCGCAAGGAGCACGCCGTTCAAAACGGCCATTGTTGTGAGGGAAGGAGAAATCACCGCGATCACCGCATCCCCTATTAGATTCCCGATCAGGACCAGTATTATCTGTTCCAATAGAAACAGCATCGAACCCTTTAGTTTTTTGACTCCCTGCAGTCGCAGCAGGGCAAATTCATCTTTCCTGCTGTTGCCGGAGAGGTAGCTCACCACATAACCGATCAGCAGGACGAGGATACATACTGCCGGGAAAAAGGACTGCATCAATTCAATGGTATGTCTTAAGTCAGTAGCGCTGGCAATGAAGCTGGCATCCCTGACCGTGAGTGCATATCCCGTGTAGGAATCCATCGCTTCCGCCGACGTTTCCATCAGCCCGATTTCTTGCATGTCCGTTTTGAAAGCGTTTAGATTCAGCGGATCTTTGACATGAAATGTGATCGTATCTGCAAAAAACTTAAGTCCACATTGCTCGAAATAATTCCGTGCTGTCTTTGCGGGTATGATCACATCCGTGGCTATCGCATTGGTCTTACCCACAATATCTTCCATGGTTCCCACGATAGTAACCTCTACCGTCCCTCCCATAGAATGTATTTCTATTTTGCTAAATTCGCTGGCCGGATCATAATAATAGCATTTTAAAGTAATCTGATCTCCAATTTCCCATCCGCGTTTTTTCAGTACATTGTCGTTGACAATGCACTCCATTCTGTCCGAGGTAAGCAACTCGTCTACGTTTCCGGTTTCCATATGGATCATATCATTGGTCAGCTCTCCCACTGCCCCGGCCTTATTGGCACCGACCACATACAGGTTCAGGTATTTGGAATATTCGGCCTCCTTAAAATCTCCCTCTCCCGCCATCATGACAGTCATGTAAGACAGATCCTTCACCTGGTCAGACTGTTGTAAGCCGTCCAGAATCTGTTCCGAAATGAACAATCCATTTCCCAGAGAACCGTTTAAATTAGTGACCTGACAATAAATGGGCACATTCTGTGCCAGATCAGTAAGCTGTCTCTGGTAGCTGCTGATACTCCCGAAATACAGGTTCAGAAGGAGTACAAGCATAACGCTGATCCCTATTGTGATCAGATTGGCGATCTTTCTTCTTTTTAGGCTGTATGACAGATAATGGATCATCTTATCCTCCCCGGCAATACTTATAGGTCAACTCTAGCATAGAGGTAGGGGTTTTGCAAACGGCACACAGTTAAGAATGTTGTAAAAGGCCGTTTTTTTGTTGTGGAAGGGATGAGCAGTTTACCGCATTGTTGGTATTTTTTGAAATCTATGTTACACTGATTATACGTAATAGTTTAAATGCAGCCGCGATTTTCTATAGCAGATGGAGACAGGTATGGAAGACGGTAAGGTAATCGTAAAGAAAATAATCGTTGATGACAGTGTAGAAGATGGAGAGAACAGGGATGCATCAAAAAGCGAGCCGCCTGCGCTTTCTGATGACATTAAGATGTTAGTCACAAGCATGATTCATAAGGGAGAGGAGTCTTTTACGAGAGTTTCTTTCTTGCGAGGCAGTGACTGGGCGGAAGGGATCGTGCCGGGCGGAAAGATTGAGAAATCGGAGGGTTTCAGCGAAGAGGAGATCGAAAAGCTGGAAGCCTATCTTGCGGGTGAGGAAGAGATGATTTTGCAGCAGGCGAAGGGGATCAATCCCCTCAGAAATCTGTTTAATATGTAGTTCAGCCCCTGGCTGAACCGGAGGAGATACATATGATATTTGGAGATTTTTCGGAGTGGACAGCACAGAACTTAGTCATACGGATCGTAGTATCCGTTTTGTTGGGTGGTGCAATCGGCCTGGACCGTGGGATGAAGCATCGCGGAGCAGGCACCAAGACGATCACTGTAGTCTGTCTTGCCTCCACGCTGGTTATGCTGACGGAGCAGTATATTCAGGTCAATTTTCCGGGGCTTGCCAATATGAACCGTCTGGCGGCGCAGGTCATCAGCGGTGTGGGCTTTCTGGGTGTGGGTACGATCATCATATCGAATCATCGGGTTAAAGGGCTGACCACGGCGGCTACCCTCTGGGCCAGCGCAAGCGTTGGACTGGCAGTGGGAATCGGCTTTATTGATGGTGCTGTGCTGATCACGTTGATCATGCTGTGTTCCCTTCATGTGCTTCCCTTTATTGAGCGGTTTGCCACCAGAAAATCCCGCTACTGCAACGTGATCATTGATTTGGAGGAAAGCCGGTATATTCACAGGATCATTCAGGATCTCAAAGAGGTGGATATTTCTGTTGATTCCATGGAAATCACTACACCACGTACGAATGGTGACAGCGTGGTGGTCCATTTGGTGCTTTATATGAAGAAGCCCAAAGAAAATATGGAGATTTACGAGATTATCACAAAGTCGGACAAGGTGATATCCGTGGATTTTTTGAGATAAGTGATAAGAGCTTCCTATAGTTAAAGGTACTATGATTTATGCTCACTCAATGCGAGTCCGATCAATCGGTCTGTCTGATCCGCCATAAACAGAGGAATGTTTAAAACATCATCATCCAGCTTCAGGTTATCAAGAGAGAAACGCACACGCAGTTTGACCTGATCCGGGAACAGCTCCTTAAACTTCCTGAGGCTCTTGCTGGTGGTGTTGGCCTCGGACTTAACTTCCACGGGGAAAATATCGTTCTCTCGCTGGATAAGGAAATCCACTTCGTAAGGCGGGTTATTTTGGCTCCAGTATCGGGGAACTACCTCAAATTGCGTGAGCAAGGTCTGCAACACAAAGTTTTCAGTCAGTGCACCCTTGAACTCGGTGAACAGGCGGTTGCCTTCGCCGAAGGCCGTGGGAGCCAGCTGCGCCAGGCGGCGCAGTAAACCTACATCTACCAGATAAATCTTAAATGCAGACAGGTCGTCATAAGCGGCAACCGGCAGACCGGGTGCGGAACTGCGGTAAATTTTATGCACCAGTCTGGCATCCACCAACCATTGCAAAGCATCCTCGTATTCACGGGCTCGTGCCCCCTCTTTGACAACCTTATAGATAAACTTTTTGTTTTCTCTTGCCAGCTGTGATGGAATGGACTTCCAAATCATAGAGATTTTTGGGAACTCGCTGATGCTGGGGTGTTTGGCAAAGTCACGTTCGTAAGCGCCGATAATTCCGGACAGGGCTTCCTGCATAGCGGCTACATCTCGCGCCTCTGTCCACATCAAAACGGATTCGGGCATACCACCGGTAACATAGTACATCTTCAATTTTTCGTAGAGCGGATTGAAGAAGGCGTCGGGAAGCGGTTCTATGGTATCCACGCTTTCCAGATATTTGACAAGGTTCTCATCGCCGTTGGCAAGCAAGAACTCGGTGAAGGTCATAGGATCGATCTGCATGAAGTTGACTTTGCCCACTGGAAAAGAGGAAGGCTGAGCCAGTGCAATTCCCAGCAGAGAACCGGCACAGGCAATGTGATACTGCGGGGCAGTCTCGCAGAAATACTTCATAGAGTTAATAACTTTGGGGCAGTCCTGTACTTCATCAAATATAATAAGCGTCTTTTCGGGCATAATCTTCTGGCCACTCGCCAGTATCAGGTTCTGCAGGATGCGGTCAACGTCCTTGGTGGTTTCAAAAAACTGCTTATACTCTTCGTTTTCGTCGAAGTTAAAATAGGCCGTATTTTCATAATAGCGCCTGCCAAATTCCTTAAGAATCCAGGTTTTACCCACCTGGCGCACCCCCTTTAAAATCAAGGGCTTGCGGTAAGGAGAATTTTTCCAATCCAACAGTTTCGATAAAATCGTTCGTTCCATAGAATCACTCTCTCACATTTTTATTGAGGTTTATGTGTATTATAATCACATTTTTATTATATGATTGCTCTTTGAAAATTACAACATCATATCACAAAAAAGAAAGATTGGATTTTACTTTCAATGGAATCCAATCCTTCTTTTTTATTATTCTATGGGAAATTGCTATGGTGTAGAAATTCGAAAGAGAATGCAGATCACTCCTGCTGATATCCCTTTAACCGCTCGTTCATAAGGGCCGCCATTTTTTTGTTTCTGTTCCATACAATGATGGATACCAGAAGGAAAACCAGGGCTATGACGACAACCATCCCCAGCACCATAGCAAGATTGTCTGCATAAAACCATCCAAACCAGACACCGCAGCCTAAGACCACAGTATTGGTATAAACATAGTGTAAAATNTAACGGACCAGNGTAGATTTNGCACTGCGTTCNTTTTCNGNATAGAGACATATCCCAAAGCTGCTTAAGAAAGAAACGCCNAAGATCTGCCATAANATTTCNACACCGAGAGATACCTGCGGCCAGAATANGGTAATATACACNGCAGTTACNAAGACCACACAGGTGGTCACGCATACAAAGACAAAAAATANATCNTTTANTTTTTTCACTTCTCTGCCCCTCCTATAAACCCAGCTTTTCTTTTAAGATNGGAACNTATTGTCTGGAGATCATGACCTTTTCNCCATTCTGCATATGNGCTTCAAAGCGNCCGTTAAAAGNAGGGCTTAAGCTTTTTACCTTTGCCAGATTGACGATGCAGGATTTGGAGGCGCGAAAAAAGTCTGTTCCGTAAAACCGTTCCTCCAGCTCATATAATTTCTGCTTNACNTCATAGACATCNTTTTCCAGATAAAGGAAAACCTTGNTGTCTACTGCTTCAAAATAGTAAATTTTTTCAGGGGNGATCTGGATATATTCATTTCCCCGTAGGGCGAGTATTTTTTCCTGTCCCGCCCTTACGGCATAGATCAGCTTCAATAACTGTTTGTCTATATGCCGGCAGCGAACGATGATNTCATCCTCTTCCCCATCCGGCACATCCATAATCGTAATTTTCATAAAGCCTCCAAGTTGTGGGTGTTAGCGATNCCGCAATTTTCGCCTTTTNGTNATCCAGGCGGACGCTATGATAGCTATTATAGCACATATNATTTATAGTGCATCCTTTGGACAATTTTTCACGCACTCAAAACAAAGAATACATTCTGTGCCGTTTTTTCGTTTTCGTGAATTATCTGTAACATCTACTTCCATTGGACACACATTTTTGCATTTACCACAAGAAATACATTTACTTTTATCACATTTAATTCGGAGTAGCGAAAAATAGCTCATAGGTTTCAAAAATATTGTAATAGGACATATGTATTTGCAAAATGCNCGATTGTCCNTAAAAACAAATGCTAATATTATTCCAACAGCATAGTATATGATATTCCCTATAATAAACGCCCAAAACATAATTTTCTCAAGATTACCAATATGAGCAAGGAATATNGCTGAAACAAATATAAAAGAAAGTGCAAATGTAATATACTTTATCCACCCAATCTTTTTTCTTGGCGTTTCAGAAATTTTGTATGGGAGAAAATCAAGTACCATTGCCGTCCAACAGGCATACCCACACCAACCTCTGCCAAAAAGCANTGGNCCAAAAATTTTTGCCACCGCATAATGAATTGTTGCAGCTTCAAATACACCCGTAAAAAGATAATACCAAAATCCCTCAATCTGCATATTTTCGCCGCAAATAAAACCCAAATAAACCAACATATAAAGCCCGACTAAAAGTTGTGCAACTCGGCGGGCGTATTTGTATTTTTTGACATAGAGGAGCATCCCTAAGGAAATGGATATTCCGATATAACTAAAGTTAAATAAATAAAATGTATTGTTTTGTGTCAACCATAATGTTACTGCAACAGTTTCAAATATTATCAACATAATAAACGGTAGAAGGTACTTTTTCATTTTGTTTCTCCAATACATAAATTACCACTTTGCAAACATTCTGNTATCTGTATGCGGCGCATCATGGTAGTCATGGTAGAGCAAAAAGCAGCTTTCCACAATAAATCTGTGATAAGCTGCTTTGNGAGNNNGGTATGTTGCGTNTTTNGNATGNTANANTGCAAGCCATAAGCNGGACTTGACAGATANTCTCCNCTACACTATTTTTTATATAGGAAATTGCGNTNNAAAAGGAATACATANTTTNGAGGAAACGGAGANNCTTATGAAACTGATATCATGGAATGTAAANGGCCTNAGGGCNTGTGTNGGCAAGGGNTTTTTAGATTTTTTTAAGGAGATNGACGCNGATATTTTCTGNGTGCANGAGACCAANCTGCAGGCGGGNCANATCGATCTGGATCTNCCGGGNTATCATCAGTANTGGAATTANGCGGAGAAAAAGGGATATTCGGGGACGGCAGTCTTTNCGAAAGAAGAGCCTTTGGNGGTNACCTATGGTATCGGNATNGAAGAGCATGATCACGANGGACGNGTCATCACGNTGGAATANCCGGATTTNTATTTTATCACGGTGTANACGCCGAACGCCCAGAATGAGTTGGCGAGACTTCCCTATCGNATGNAGTGGGAGGATGATTTCCTGNCTTATNTGAANAAACTGGAAGAGAAAAAACCTGTCATTTTCTGCGGNGANNTGAATGTAGCNCANAAGGANATTGATNTNAAGAATCCGAAATCCAACCATAANAATGCGGGNTTTACNGATGANGAANGNGGNAANTTTACAGCCCTNNTNGAAAATGGNTTTNTNGATACCTTCCGCTATTTNTACCCGGATTTNAANGANGCCTATTCNTGGTGGTCTTACCGCTTTAANGNGCGGGAAAAGAATGNGGGATGGCGCATTGANTACTTNGTNGTTTCNGAAGCATTGAANGANAGATTNGAGGANGCTGCGATCCANCATGAGGTGATGGGATCGGATCACTGNCCNGTAGAGCTTAGACTGCGCTGAATTTCTGTTTCCACGAGCTCCTGTGACATGGTGCGCATACCCTCCAGTTTCTCTTCGTAATTGTCCATGGTAAGCTGGCCTTCTCCCTTGGCGATCTGGTCGTAAACCCAGTAATTGATATCCTTGGAGAAATGGATCATGTCCATGTAGTTATCCAGATTGGTAATGATCTCTCTGGCGTCCTGGTAAAAATATATTTCCACGTTTTCGTAAGCAAGCAGTGTTTTGACTGCTTGCTTTTCGTTGTAGATAACAGCGTCCCGCTCGCCGGCCCGATAAGCGTTATCCCACCAGAGCATAGAGTAGGGAGAGAAAAAAAATTTAAAGGAGGTCTCCGGGTGGGATTCCACCAGCTCTGTCAGAAGGGCGATATTTTCTGCGAGCACTTCTTCATTCATATTTTCCGGTTGCATCTCGGCGATGGTGGGCTTTCTGGCATACATACCCGTAGCCAGATCCGCGCCGAAGTATTTCCACTGCGCCCAGTTGTAGGAATCCCCCTCGTCGTAATCTCCGATGAAGGAGTAGGCCAGCATATAAGGCAGCTTTTCCATCAGCACGTCTTTATTCAATACATAGGGATAATCATTCCAGTGATTCTTATCGTACAGATACATGGGGCACCCTGTGGACACAAAGGTAGGCTCCGCATCCGCAGAAAGAGAGGAGGGATCTATGTTATAAAAGACATAGTCCAACGTATGCTCCTCATAGGCAATGTCTAGGAGAGTCTTGAGATCTGCAGTGGCGCCGTAGGAGCGGATCGCTTTGATGGCCCGGCAGTCGAATCCCTGATCGAACCAGCCATTGTTATAATTTTCACAGACCGAGGAGCCCACGATCAGCGCGTTATAATCAAAGTTCCGAAGCGTCCCCACGCACTGGTACTCCTTGTCCGTCAATACTGCTTTCAGGCCCGGCAGAGACTTGTGATACTGGTAAAAAGGATCAAAAAGCACCACGGCTCCGATCACGGCTGCCAGTAAGATAAGGGTTCTTATGAAAAATGATTTGATAAATTTCTGTTCCATTTCATTCTCCTAGAAATTGAAGTAAAGGAAAGTACTCACCTGCGACAGGGATATGATGCACCACACGAAAAGGATGCAGATGCCCCAGCATCTCTTCGAGGTCAGCTCGTTATAGGTTGCGCGCTCGTAAGCGTTTTTACGAAACACCAGGAAAAAGGCGAGGACGAACAGCACAAGCATAACAATCAGGTAAAGATATCCCGCCATACTTGGAACAGCCATATCCAAAACCTGTCTGATCACATAGACCTCGGAAATATCAAGCTGGGCGGCCACTTCAAAAAGCTTGCCGCTGAAGCGGACGGCGGAAAGGTTTTTAAACAGCTGTATCGCTGCCAGCATACTCTCACTTCTGAAAAAGAAAAGCGAAAGGTTAAAGAGCGTGAAGGTGAATATCCATCCCAGCCAGGCGGGAATATGGAAGCGGGAGGGACGTTTCTCTTCCCTGCCGCGGATGCCCACGATGCCCAGATTGTCCCAGACCACCAGAAGTCCCTGCATAGCGCCCCAGGCTACATAGGTCCAGGCGGCGCCGTGCCATAGGCCGCTTAAAAGAAAGACAAGGAAGGTGTTTAAGAGCATACGTGCCTTTCCCCGTCTGCTGCCTCCCAGTGGAATATATACATAGGTAATAAAAAAGCGTGACAGCGTGATATGCCATCGTTGCCAAAATTCCTTGATGCTGCAGGAACGGTAAGGAGAATCAAAGTTTAACGGCAGCTCAATGTGAAACATTCTGCCCAGACCGATGGCCATATCTGAATAGCCGCTGAAATCGAAGTACAGCTCAAAGGTGTAAGATAAAATAACGAAAACGGTGGAAACCGCGTCCAGTGAGAAGGTCTGTGCAAAACCGTAATTAGCCATCAGAGCAAAGGTATCCGCCAAAAGTACCTTTTTAGAAAGCCCCAGAATAAAAAGATAGATGCCTCTGGCGAAGGAGGCGCTGTCAAAACGGCGTCTCGACAGATCCTCAAACTGAGGGATCATCTCCTTGTAGAGCACGATGGGACCTGCGATCAGCTGCGGGAAAAAGGTCACAAAAGTCAGGTAATTGATGAAATCATAGTGTTCACACCGTCCAAGCGCCCGGTCAATGATAAAGGACATTTGCTGAAAGGTGAAAAAGCTGATACCCAGAGGCAGCAGGATATGTTTCAGAGTAAAGTCTGTGTGAAAGGCCAGGTTAATATTTTCAATGAAAAAATCATAATACTTAAAGTAAAATAAAATGCCCAGATTTAAGAAAAGCCCGGCGAGAAGCCCAATGCGGTTAGGAAAGGGCAGAGGGGTCTTATGTGCCACTGGATCCGCAGCCGGTGCCGGTTCGGGATGGGGTATCTTTGTAAGCAGGAAGCTTAAGGCATAGTTCAGGCAGATACTGCATAGAATGATCGCCAGATAGCGGACATTAAAGTAGCCGTAAAACCACAGAGACATACCGGCGAGAAAAAGGCTCGCCGTCTTATATTTCCCAAGCCGGTTCAAGCTGTACCAGCCGATCAGCGCGATGGGCAAAAATATAAAGATAAAAATGTAAGAATTAAATAACATAGAGTACCCCGGTACATATTTTTCTAAATACAGGTAAAAAATATTTATTGTTATAGTAGTATATCAAATTCGGACGCGGCTATCAAACATTTATGACAGGGAGGAATACTATGCGGAAAGCAATCATGATAATGGCGGTTTTGGGAACGCTTCTTTTGACTGGCTGCAAGGAGGATCTGCCGGAGGATGAACTGGTCAGCGGGAAGGAGGCCTTCGGTGTGCAGCAGGACGGAGAGGATCTTCAGGCCAGCAGTTTCCCCCTTTTTCAGGAGAGGGGGTATCAGGGGGAGCGGAAGTTTTATACGCTGTCGGAGTTAAAGGGGGAAGTAAAGGCTCTTTTAGGGGATCAATATTGGCCGGAGGTCAATCTCTCGGCGGCGGAACTGGAGAAGCTGACAGGGATCACAGAGGATATGTATGTAGATTTTCTGGCGGAGAGACAGGTTCTTGATGCTCACATAGATACCATGATNCTGATCCATGCGAAGGAGGACTATGTGGGCGAGATCGAGCAGGCCATTGAGGACTATCGCAGCGGCATTATCGAGCAAAACAAAAATTATCCGCAAAATNTATGCAAGGCACAGGCCTCCCGNATGGAGACCATNGACGACTATGTATGNTTTGTGCAGCTGGGAGCGGATACCACNGCCCTGGCGGACAAAGGGCAGGAGGCGGTGATGGCNTACTGTCTGGAGGAGAANGAGAAGGCATTGTATGTGCTGGANCAGGCNATTTTGGAGGAATGAAATATTTCACAACAATGGCATTTGAGATATGATATAATGTACGCGTAGGCAATGAGCAGTGCGCAGACGTAAGATGAAAAAATGACAGCTTGCTGACANTTTTTTCAGATTGCGGATGCATAGGGCGAAGCCCGCGAATGAGGGAGCCGCAGGCTTCCGAATGTGCACTGTNAATTTAANTNATACAAAAGAAAGCGGGATAGATTTATGCAGGATTTTATTCATATTTCAAAATATGCGGGCATGCGAAACGACTTAGCGCAGGCGGGNGGTGGCAATACCTCCGTCAANCTGGATGACAGGGTTATGTTAGTGAAAAGCTCCGGCTGTCAGCTTGCGGATGTGAATGAAGANAACGGCTATTCAAAAGTAGATTATCGTCTCATNGTGGATTATTTTGAGNAGAACATANCAGCGGACGGCGGGCAGGTATTGACGGAAGAAGCGGGCAAGGAGCTTCTGGCGCAGGCGCAGATNGAGGGCGGNCGTGCTTCCATCGAAACTTTTTTACATGCGGTGACNGGCAANTATACGCTGCACTCCCATCCNACTCTGGTGAATATTCTGACGGCCAGAAAGGACGGCCGAGAGATACTGGANCAGCTTTTCNCCGAAGCCATTTTCGTACCCTACCGGAAGCCGGGCGCTGCGCTGGCGGAAGCTTATTACCGGATCTGGCAGGCGGCAGCAGGCAGGGCGGAGNTCATTTTTCTGGAAAATCANGGTCTGGTGGTGAGCGGTGACCGGGCGGAGCAGGTGATCGACCGCACGGAGNAGATATTACATAAGATTGCGGCGTATNTGCAGGTTCCCTATGAGGCATGTCCCAANGCTACGAAGCTCTGGAATGCCTTTGCGGAGATTCCCGCTTTGCGGGATAAGATCGTATACCTTTCCGAGAATCGGTTTCTGTCATGGGACATGCTGGGGGATAAAACAGTATCTGAAAGCTGGAACCATGTCTTCTGTCCGGATTGTATTGTTTACGGGTCGAAGAAGCCCATGTTTTTGCCGGATGATTTTGNCAGAGAGTTTGTAGAAACCTTTATAGCGAGGAATCTGGCACCGGCGATGGTCTGTTATCAGAANCATTTTTATATTCTGGCGGAGAGCGTGAAAAAGGCGCAGGAGATCGAGAATGTGATGAGCTTTGCGGCGCAGGTACAGCTGGCAAATGCCGCCCATGAAATGAATTATCTGAGCGAGGGGCAGCAGGACGAGCTGCTAAACTGGGACAGCGAAAAATATCGCAGAGCATANGGAGGATGAAAGACATGAACGTTATCATACCCATGACAGGNTACGGTTCCCGNTTTGTGGCNGCGGGCTACCGGGANCTGAAGCCCTTNATCCCGGTGATGGNGANGCCCATCATAGAGTGGATCGTGAAGAGGATGTANCCGGAGGATGTACATTTTATTTTCGTGTGCCGGGGAGAGCACTTAAAAGAGGATNCNTCCATGANGGANAGGCTTCTCGCNCTNGCNCCCNGGGCAGATATCGTNTCNATNGAGGATTGGGTGAANAAGGGGCCTGTCTATGATGTGCTGCGGGCCTATCGGGCGTTGTGCGGGATNGATNCGACGGGTGTGAAGGTNGAAANAGGCCCCGAGGACATGGACATCCGAGATGGTTTTATCATCAATTACTGCGATTTTTATATGACNTGGGATTTTCAGGATTTTGCGAAAAAGGCGNAGGANCGGGACTGTGACGGCAGTGTGCCCTGTTATACGGGATTTCATCCCAATCTCCTGCCCCGCAAAAATTTTTATGCTTCCTGTCTTACTGANGANGATGATAACTTAGTGGAGATCCGGGAAAAGTATTCCTTTGCGGCGGACAAGACGCAGGCAAAGCATTCTCCGGGCGTNTATTANTTTAAAAACGGCGGCATTATGGAAAAATATTGCCGGATTTTGACAGAGCATGAGGATTGTGCCATAAACGGAGAATTTTATGCGAGTCTTCCTTATAATTTTATGGTGCAGGATGGATTAAAAGTGTGGGTGCCCACGAATGTGACATATTTTTGTCAGTGGGGAACGCCGGAGGATCTGCAGGAGTTTGTGTACTGGACGGACCTGATCCGCGGTGCCGGGCAGAAGACCGATACAGAGTCTGCATGCTGTCAGGGGAAGATCCTGATTCCCATGGCAGGGGCAGGGCAGCGTTTTACAGATGCGGGATACCGTGTACATAAACCGGCTATCATGACGGTAGACAGACACGACGGCACGGAGCGGCCTATGGTGGTCTGTGCCACAAAGGATCTGCCCGGAGTGGCCCCGGAAGGCGGCAACGTGATCTATGTGGACCGCACCTTCCATAAGGAGGACGGCGTGGAGGATACCATCAAAGCCCATTATGGAAAAGCGCAGTTTATCACGATAGATCACCTCACGGAAGGGCAGGCATGTACCTGTATGCTGGCGGAAAGCTATCTGNATCCGGAGGANCCGNTNCTGATCGCNGGCTGNGACAANGGCATGGATATAGATGGTAAAGCCTTTGNAAAAGCGGCAGAGGAATGTGACTGTCTTGTCTTTACTTATCGGCACAATGAGGCTGTTCTTGAAAATCCCAATGCCTATGGCTGGATGATCACCGATGAGCAGGGAAATATCACGGGAACATCCATTAAGAAGGCAATTTCTGATACGCCCATGGAGGATCCGGCGGTGGTGGCCACCTTCTGGTTTAAGAAGGCAAAAGTTTTCTTAGAGGCCACGGCGAAGATGATCCGGGAGAACGACAGGATCAACGGGGAATTCTATGTAGACCAGACAGTGAAACATGTGTTAGACTTAGGATATCAGGCGAAGATTTTTGATATCGATCGCTATGTGGGCTGGGGAACGCCTGCGGATTACGAGGGGTATCAAAATACATATGTTTATTTCAAGGCGTTTCTTGCGCAGGAGAGCTTGATCTGATCAATCGTCGGTACTTACGAATGAGCCCGGCAGAATTATTATAATAAAGGAAATGGGCTGTGGGATGTTACATACGCTCGATATGGAAAAAAACTACCGGAAATACTTAAAGACTGCCATTGTCGTGGGAGTTTTGTTTAAGTTACTGTTGATGGGGCTTTTTTCCTCCGATTATCAGGATCTGATGTTCATTCCCTTTGTGAAGTGTTTTTTGAGCGGAAAAAATCCCTATCAGTATTATTATGATAATAACCTGCTTTCTTCCTTTCCCTATCCGCCCATCATGCTCTTCTTAGAGTGCATTGGCGGTGTTTTTGTCGCGTTCTTTGGCGGTATGCCGGTATTTTTCAGGAATTTGATCTTTAAGCTGCCGATTCTGTTGATGGACCTTCTGGGACTATATTATCTGTTCCGCATTTCCCGAGATAAGAGAAAATATATTTTAGTGTTATATTTTTTATCGCCCATTGTTCTGTATGCTTCCTATATGCACGGGCAGCTGGATATCATTCCCACAGTATTTCTGGTGGGAGCGGTCTACTATCTGACGAAAATGAGTTCTGCGGCGAAGAGAGAAACGGCCTTTGAGTGGCGGTTTATCCTGCTTCTCACTCTGGCGCTTGCCTCCAAGTTTCATATTGCGGCGGCGCTCCCTCTCTTTTATCTCTATATCTGTAAGAGAAAGGGATGGAAAAAAGCCGTGCGCATGACAGGGCTCCCGGTTCTTTTCACGGTGGCGGTCGTGCTGCCTTTTTGGGGGAGCGGGTTTGTAAATATGGTTCTGTTTAACAGGGAACAGCAGGTGATCGACACCGTCTATCTGGATTACGGAGGAGCTCATCTGCTTCTCACTGTGCTGGGTCTGCTCTTTCTTTATTTTCAGGCTTTTCAGATCAAGCAGATGAATCGGGATCTTCTGATCAGTATGACGGGTCTGCTCTTTTCTGTGTTTCTCGCCTTTGTTCCGGCGATGCCGGCATGGTTTATCTGGGTCGTGCCGTTTATGATGCTGTATCTGGCGGGACAGAGTGAAAACCGCGGCAAGATGGTGCTGGTTTACGGCGGCTTTAATCTGTTCTATTTGATATATTATGTGTTTTTTCACCGGACGGAATTTGTGGACCTGTATTTCCTGGGGCAGGATCTGAGCTTTTTAAAGCTGTCTGACGAGGGGCTTGAAAATATTGTATTCTCGCTGATGGTGGGCATCTTTTTGATTTTGGTGGTCTGCATGTATCTTTACGGCGTGGGCAGCAACTCTTACTATCGTAGAAGAAACCGGCCTTTCACTATCGGCATCGCCGGGGACAGCGGTGCGGGCAAGAGCAGGCTTTTAGAGATTTTGGAGGCACTCCTGTCGAAGGAACGGGTGCTTGCTGTGGAAGGAGACGGTGACCACAGATGGGAGAGAGGGGATCAGAAATGGGAGGAGATGACCCATTTGAATCCCCGTGCGAACTATCTGTACAGACAGGCGGCGGATCTGCAGGTGCTGCGCGGNAACAATGCGATCAAGCGGGCTGATTATGATCACGAGACAGGTACTTTTACCGGGAAAAAGAGGCTGGCGCCTAAGCCTTATGTGGTTTTGTGTGGTCTGCATTCCCTGTATCTGCCGCAGATGAGACAGGTGCTCGACATGAAGGTGTATCTGGATACGGACGAGGCGCTCAGATGTCATTGGAAGCTGTGCAGGGATCAGGAGCACAGAGGGCATGAGAGAAGAGCGGTGATGGAGCAGATCAGGGCAAGACGGCAGGATGCGGAGAAGTATATCCGGCCCCAGAGACAGTACGCCGATCTGGTGATCCGGTATTATGATGAAACACTCATGGCAATGCCGGAGAAGGCCGGGCGTATTTCAGAGATCAGCCTGGGCGTAGAGTTTGTGATGGATGTGGGGATCAACGTGGAGCCGGTGCTTTCGCTCTTGCAGGACCGCGGCGTTTCCGGGACGCTGACTTACGATGATCTTTTGCACCAGAAAGTTTCCTTCCGGGGAGAGGATCTTACGGCGGACAGAAGGGTATGGGCGAAGACGGCGGTGGCGGCGATCCCGCAGATGGAGGANCTGACCGGCGATCATATGATGTGGGAAGATGGCGCGGAGGGCCTTGTACAGCTCATGCTTCTTTTGGTGATAGGTGAGATCATGAAACGGGATTAGCGCATGACTCTGATAGAGAGGATCCATGCAAAAGATAAATATAAGGGGGAAAACAAATGATAAAGGCGGTAATTTTTGATCTGGATGGCACACTGTATGACTACAATACGCTGGAAAAGGAGGCTTTTGAGCGGGTAGGGGTATTGGTGCGTGAGCGGATCGGTGTGACAGATGAACAGTATGAGGAAGCTTTTGGACGGGCAAGGAAAGAGGTAAAACAAATTCTGGGAGAAGTAGCATCGTCCCACAACAGAATGTTGTACTGTCAGAAAACGATGGAGTTTCTGGATATCCGGCCGCTTTATCTGACTCTTGANATGTATGAGACGTACTGGGGAACCTTTTTGGATCAGATGGAGCTTTACCCGGGAGGTCGTGCGTTTTTGGATGCGCTGCACGATGAGAATATCCGTGTGGGAATCTGTTCGGATATGGTAACACAGATTCAGCACAGGAAGCTGTTGGCATTGGGGCTTCAGGATGATGTGGATTGTCTGGTGACCAGTGAGGAGGCGGGTGTGGAAAAACCCTCGCCCGGCATTTTTGCGCTGTGTCTGAAAAAGCTTCGGATAGCACCGGAGGAAGCCTGTTTTGTGGGGGATAACTACGAGAGAGACATAAAGGGTGCGGTGGCAGCAGGGATGCGCGCCATCTGGTTTTGCCCGGAGGGAGCGGAGGATTCACAGCGCAGTGAGGCGGAGAAGAGTTGTGATATCGTGTCTGACTATGATTCCCTGCGGGAGTTATTCTTTTCTAAGATTTTTGTGAAAGATTGACGAGGAGGGCAACATGAAGCTTTCAATCGTAGTGCCATGTTATAACGAAGAAGAGAATATACCGCTGATATTAGAGCGGTTTAACGAAGTGATAAACGGGGAAGATCTGGAGGTTATTCTGGTGGATAACGGCTCCACGGATGGCAGCGCGCAGGTGCTTGAGGAACTGCTTCCCCGCTATCCCTTTGCCAGAAAGGTGACCGTGGAGGTAAACCAGGGCTACGGCTACGGAATTTTACAGGGATTACAGGAATGCCGGGGAGAGTATATCGGCTGGACCCATGCGGATATGCAGACNGANCCGGGGGATATTNTNAAGGCGNTNNAGATNATTCAGNAAGAGAGCGGGGNCTNGTNTTTGTNAAAGGNAATCGAAAAGGNNGNCCGCTCTTTGATNNGTTTTTTACANNNGGNATGAGTNTNTTCGAGACNTGTTATCTGCNTGANANNCTNTATGATATCAATGCNCAGCCCAATATTTTTCCNANGNTTTTTTATNNNGANTGGNAGGANCCGCCCTANGANTTTTCGCTGGATNTGTATGCNNTGTATATGGCNCGNAAGAAAGGGACTNAANGTNNTNCGTTTTCCGGTNGATGTTNCCGGANNGGNTACANGGNNANTCCAAGTGGAATACGGGNCTTNCGNCCAAATGGAAATTTATNAAGCGGACNNTNGNTTTNAGTGTGAAGACTAAAGAAAAGCGGAAGTCTGNAGNNNNGAANGGGAGGANNNGGTATGGAGTACATAGCNCACAGAATNAANACGNNGGNGGAGCTTTTANANCTNCCCGANGANTATGGGGNCGANCTTGANNTNAGAGANGANCTGAACGGACGGATNTATATTTCNCANAATCCCTTTGANGCGGGGGANGATTTNGAGGANTATTGTAANGNNTANCNNCANGGGACNATGATCTTAAATATTAANAGNGAGCGCATNGAACATCAGGTTCTTGAGTATATGAAAAAGTACCATATTAAAAAATATTTTTTCCTGGATTCCTCTTTTCCGATGATCAAACTGCTCACAGACATGGGGGTTACTCAGGTGGCGCTGCGTTTCAGTGAACTGGAGGGGCTGGATACCATCCGCAATATGGCGGGACGGGCCGAATGGGTCTGGGTGGACTGCTTTACGAAGGTGCCCATCGACCGGGAGAGTTGCCGGGAATTAAAGTCGCTGGGATATAAGCTCTGCTTTGTCTCTCCGGAATTGGAGGGACAGGAGGAAAAGCTTACGGAATATAAGCAGTATATCGAGGAACAGGGGATCGAGTTCGATGCCGTCTGTACAAAAAGCTATCATATCAAAGACTGGATGTAAGGCTGAAGCGTCATAAATTCTGATATGGAGGTAAGGATGCTTAAATTAGAAAAAGAATGGCAGAAAAGACTGGGGATGGCGGCGGCTATTGCGATCACCCTGTTTGTCGGAATGCTCTTATTTTACAGACACTGGCAGTTTGAATTGCCGCTGTATCCGAATGTGGATGAGCAGCTGTCGCTTGGCTGTATTTATGAGTTGCTAAATCAGCACCTCTATGCGGGGGACATTTATGTGCTGGATTTTTTCCGCTATCCCCATCTTACCTTTTATTATGCGGCGGTGGGGGCGCGGATCCTTGGAAAGTTTCTGGCGGGAGTGGATACAGTCATTCTTTTGCGCTATGTGGTCTGCGGCACCGCTCTTTTGTCGAACGTCCTCGTATATTTCAGCGTTAAGATCATGACCGGAAGCCGTAAATACGGCTATCTGGGTTTTCTGTTGTCTATGTTTTCTCTCTATGGCTATGCTTATCTGTATTACACGGGGCCGGATACTCTTATGTATGCTGTTGCCAACGGGATCTTACTGCTGGGCTGTCTGATCTGGCGGGATAGATCGGAGGAGAGGGTCGTCTATCTTTGGTATCCTCTGATGGCGATCTGCATCGGGCTTGCGATGGCGGCCAAATATCACGGGATCGTGTTCGGTGTTTTCTGGCTGGCGCTGCACATCGGGAAGAAATACTGGAAAAGTTATCGGAATGATTATCTCTTTTTCTTGAATTGTATTGTGCTTGCGCTTACATTTGTAGTTTGCAATTATTCCTTGTTTTTTCATTTCAAGACCTTTATCGGGGACAACCTGTATAATCTGAATCACTACGCCTGGGGGCATCCTGGCATTGAGCACAACCTGCCGATCTTAGGGTATTTGGAGGCTTATGCGCTTTCCTCCTACGGTATTTTCGGGGGTTTGTTGCTGCTTTTGGGGGTTGTGTATTTGATTCGGGGGAAAAAATGGGGAGAACTGGTTATTTTCTCGCTGATGCCGGTTTGTATCATTGTTTTGCTGTCGAAATATCAGATTGTTTTGGGAAGAAATCTTTCACTGGTTTTACCGTTTGCTCTTTTGTTTATGACTTACGGATTGATAGAGGCGGAGGAGCTGCTGAGAAGATTTTTGAGAGGAAGCGGCTCAACGGAGAAAAAATCGGATAGCAATAGAGGGCATCGGATTTCCGTGCCGGGTATTGTGGCGGCGTTTACTGTGTTTTTGGTGCTTTGCAACGTGGTCACGGTTTTGGGTAATTATCGTTATGGATTAAGCTATACTTGCGCATCCGCTTATATCGAGGAGTATATTCCGGCAGAATCAAAGATTTACTGTACTTCCTACATGCCTTTGCTGGATGCGGAGAAATATGAGATCACAGACATTGGAGAGGATATTGCTCTTTTGCCGGATGAGCTTGGGGAAAACGAGTATTTTATCGATGTGGAGTATGCCACCGGGTATTTTTCCCAGAAAAAGGATTATCTGCTTTTTAAGGGGGGAGATATGTACCCCGAGAAAAAGGCGGCATATGTGCAGAAGACGGGAAATTATAGTGTAATGGAGAGCTGGCAGGGAATTTCCTATGGCGGTGAGTGGAAGTATCGGATCGGGTATTTTGATCTATTCACAAAGAGTCCCGCCAAATACTTTGTAGGCCCGACGGTTACTGTCTACAAAAAGTGATAATGATTTTAGTGATAGAACTATAAAACATTAAGGAGATTTGGCATGAAAGAGTTGGAAGCAGTAAGGGTATGGGAAGAAATAGTGACAATCCCGACTTACCAAGTTGGAAAGCCGAATAAAAATCCCATGTTTCTGGAAAAAAGAGTATATCAGGGAAGCAGCGGAAAAGTGTATCCCTACCCTGTGATTGATAAAATATATGATGAAAAGACAGATCAGGAATATAAGGCGGTATATCTGGAGAATGAATATTTAAAGATTATGATTTTGCCGAAGCTGGGAGGAAGGATCCAGAGGGCTTATGATAAGACGAACGGATACGATTTTGTGTATTATAACCACGTGATCAAACCGGCATTGGTAGGACTTCTGGGACCCTGGATCAGCGGCGGTATTGAATTTAACTGGCCGCAGCATCACAGACCTACTACATATATGCCTGTGGATTATATCTTAGATGAGCGGGAAGATGGTTCCAAGTCGGTATTGGTCAATGATGTGGACCGGATGTATGGGACAAAGGGGATTACAAAGTTTACGCTGTATCCCGGAAAGGCCTATTTGGAGATTACGGGACAGCTGTATAACAGAACGAATATGCCCCAGACCTTCCTCTGGTGGGCGAATCCTGCAGTATCTGTCAATGACAATACCAAGTCTATTTTCCCGCCGGATGTACATGCGGTGATGGATCATGGAAAGAGAGATGTTTCCAGATTTCCGATCGCTACAGGCGTTTATTATAAACATGACTATAGCGAGGGCGTGGATATTTCCCGCTATAAAAACATACCGGTACCCACATCCTACATGGCGGAAAAATCGGATTTTAACTTTGTGGGCGGATATGATTACGGCGTGGAGGCAGGAGTGCTTCATGTGGCGGATCATCATGTATCTCCGGGAAAGAAGCAGTGGACCTGGGGCTGTGGTGATTTCGGTAAATGCTGGGATAGAAATCTTACGGATGAAGACGGCCCTTACATTGAACTGATGACGGGTGTATTTACAGATAACCAGCCGGATTTCACCTGGCTGAAACCTTTTGAGGAAAAGGTTTTTAAGCAGTATTTTATGCCTTATAAAGCAGTGGGTGATGTGAAGAATGCCACAACAGATGCTGCCGTGAATTTCGAAATTTCAGAAAATCAGGCTGAGATTATTTTGTACTTGACTTCGGTCAGAGAAGGAGTTAAGGTTCAGGTTATTCATCAGGGGGATGTGATATTTGAGGAGACGGCAGATTTAGATCCGGTACATATCTACAAAAAGACTGTGGAGCTGACAAGAGGCAGGAATCAAGATTACACGGTCAGAGTGTTGAGCAGAGAGGGTAAGGAACTGGTTGCCTATACGCCCCTTGAGGAAAAAGTCCCGAAGCTTCCGGAACCCGCAAAGGCGGCGAAAGAACCGGAGGAGATCGCCACGGTAGAAGAGCTGTATCTGACAGGACAGCATATTGAACAGTACAGACACGCGACTTACATGCCTGACGGTTATTATCTGGAAGGCTTGAAAAGAGATCCCGGGGATATCAGAGTGAATACGGCTTATGGGTCTCTGCTGTTTTCGAGAGGATTGTTTGCAGAGAGCGAGCCCTATTTCCGGAAGGCCATTGAGCGTGCAACCTGGAAAAATCCCAATCCTTATGACAGTGAAGCTTATTATAAGCTGGGACTTTGCCTGTTTTATCAAGGAAAACAGGAAGAGGCTTACGATGCCTTTTATAAAGCGACATGGAGCAATGAGCAGCAGGAGATGAGCTTTTATTATCTGGCAGCGATCGCCTGCAGAAAAAAGGAGTATGAAAATGCCCTGTATCTGATAGAGAGAGGGCTAGTGAAAAACTGGCACAATGTGAAGGCAAGAGGAATCAAAGCTGCCATTTTGAGAGTGTTGGGGCGAAAAGAAGAAGCACAGAGCTGGATTAAGGAAAGTCTGCTGATAGATCCTTTTGATTATGTGAGCAGATGCGAGTTGCTTTCCTATATGGAAGAAGAGGATCTTTCGCAGGAAAAAGAAAAGATTGCCTCCTGCATGAGAGGAAATGCGGAAGCGTATCTGAGGCTTGCCAAAGATTATGCGGAGTGCGGCTTTTATAAAGAGGCGGCAGCAGTCCTTGATGTATGCAGTGTACCTTCTGCTTTGAATGAATATTATAAGGCTTATTACGGGAAAAAATCAGGAAAATCGGAAGAAGAGGTGAGAGAGCAGTATTTTTTTGCAGAAAAACAGGATTCTTACTGCTGTTTCCCGAATGCGCTGGAAGATATCGCCGTATTGAAAGACTGCTGTGATGTTTTACAGGAAGCATCCTTTGCATGGTATTATCTCGGAAATCTTTATTATGATAAAAAGCAATATGAAAAGGCTACAGACTGCTGGGAAAGAAGTGCAAAGAATAATGACCGTTTCCCGACGGTATTCAGGAATCTGTCTCTGGCTTACTATAACCATATGGATAGAAAAGAAGAGGCAAGAACAGTTATGGAAAAAGCCTTTGCGCTGGACCCGGAAGATTCCAGAGTGTTCTTTGAATTGGACCAGCTTCATAAGAAATGTAAAATGCCCGTTGAAGAGAGACTCGCCCAGTATGAAACACACCGCGAAACCGCGCTGGAGAGGGATGATGCCTTTATTGAGTATGTAACTTTGCAAAATCTCAGCGGAAACTATGAAAAGGCACATACACTTCTGCTTTCCCGGAAACTGCATCCCTGGGAGGGTGGTGAAGGAAAAGCTGCTGCGCAGTATATTGTGGCGTTAGTGGAAATGGCAAAGGTGAAAATGCTTCAGAAAGCTTACACAGAAACAAAGGCGTTATTGGAGCAGGCGCTTGTCTATCCTGAGAATCTGGGAGAAGGAAAGCTGGAGGGCAGCAAGGATAATAATATTTATTATTATCTTGGACTGGTATCAGAGGCTTTGGGAGAAACCGGACAGGCAGAGGAATACTTTACACTTGCCTCCACAGGTTCCGACGAGGTGACAGGTATGATGTATTACAATGACCAGCCGGCGGATATGATATTGTATCAGGGACTTGCGCAGTATAAACTGGGACAGACGAAGACAGGTAATCGAAGGATGTACAAGCTGATTGATTTTGGGGAGCAGCACGTCCGGGATGAGGTAAAGATCGGATATTTTGCCGTTTCCCTGCCGGATCTCATGATCTATGAGGAAGATTTTACACTGAAAAATAAAGCCCACTGCAACTATGTAATGGGCCTTGGAAATCTGGGGCTGGGGAAGAAAAAGGAGGCTGTAAAGTTCTTTAAGGAAACTTTGAAAATAGATCCGTTCCATTTGAATTGTAAGATATTATTAAACGACATTGAGAATAGATAACGTATCAAAAAGAGCCGGTGATTGATTTCATTCATCGGCTCTTTCATAGCTGAAATTCCGGCGCACCCGAAAAGTTCACAAAAATTTCGCTTACGAAAAATTTTTTTGAATGATAAACTGAAAGCGGAGGTTGACTACAAGATGCGTTGGATACCGCTTCAGAGTATGGATAGCAGAAAATGGATGCTTTGCGTTTTATTTGATGACTGTATGACGTATGACGTTACATCAGTAGAATCTGATCATGTGACAGAAATTTTGCATTATGCGGCGTATATGAATGGCGCCGCTGACGACAGTATGGGAGCAGAAATGCTGGAGAAACTGGACGATCTGAAACGAGAGTACGAATCAAACTAAAAATTCCCGCAGGAGCAGTTCTAATTCCTCTGCCTCAGAGGATGTAAAGGCAGGAGGATTCTTTTGCTGCAATTCTTTATCGGCCGGGGTATCCATACCTACCAGACGCATATCGAGCTGTGTCTGGTCCAGTCGGCCGGCCAAATGATTTTCCAGATAATCTACCAGATTTGTACGCAGAATGCTTATTTTCCCGGGAATATCCAGCAGGGAAGTCACAGCAAAATAAAGATAGAGGCCGAAGAAGCTGATCAGATAAAAGGGGGCGATCATCAGAAAGCTCTCGCCATGAATGATGCCCAGACAAGCGCCTATGCCTGCCACCAATACTGCCAGGAGCGTGAGCTGCCCGGAGAGGTGCTTGAGGAAGGACAGGGAGANCCGNCCGATCCGGATCTGATGCAGATACTTGTCCACAAAGACAGAAACGTTGGGAATACTCTCGTGAAGCTGCCTGCAGCTGGTAAACTTCAGCTTNAGCTTTTGGAGAGATTTATTTTTTGTGGNGGACATATTCTCCGTTTCCCGGATCAGNTTGTGNTATAGCACACCAATCAGNAGCTGACATAAAATACTACAGGAGAGCAGTGCCAGAATAGCGATCATAAAATATTTGTGACGAAAAANGATTGTGAGCATGGTTACCTCCGTTNGATAGAGTGCATACTTATATTATATTAGNATTTCGCCGGAGAAAAAGNCGTAAGGCATCGACAAATTTTTCNCCGAAAGNTNGAGAAGAGGTATTTGCTTTCTTGCACTCTGCCNTGTGTTAGGATATACTACTAATTATAGGCTGTGNATGNTNAANGCAGATAAGGAGGAAGCNAATATGNTCTACCAACCGAAGGGAGTCTGTTCTAAGGCGATAGATGTGGAAGTAGANGAAGGTATTATTAAATCTGTCAAGTTCACGGGCGGATGNAACGGCAATACNCAGGGGATNTCTAAACTGGTCGTGGGTATGAAAGCGGAGGAAGCGATCAGCAGACTGCGCGGCATCAAGTGTGGTTTTAANAATACATCCTGTCCGGATCAGCTGGCATGTGCTTTGCAGGAGATTTTAGATCATTGAGCGGAGGATATTGTTATGGGTAAAAAGATCGTACTGACAGGCGGCGGCACAGCCGGACACGTAACNCCGAATATGGCGTTGATTCCGAGGCTGANAGAGCTGGAGTATGATATTGTATATATGGGATCCTATGACGGCATAGAGAAAAAGCTGATGGAGGATTTTGATATTCCCTATTATGGGATCGCNACGGGNAAATTCAGACGNTATTTTGACCCCAAAAATTTTTCGGATCCTTTNCGCGTGATCAAAGGAATGAGGGAAGCGCGGAAATATCTCAAGGAGATCAAGCCTGATGTGCTTTTTTCCAANGGCGGATTTGTCAGTGTGCCCGTGGTGCGCGCGGCGGCTTCTCTGGGAATACCNTGCATCATTCANGAGTCAGATATGACNCCGGGTCTNGCTAACAAGCTCTGTATTCCGGTGGCGAAGAAGGTGTGCTGCAATTTCCCNGAAACCTTTAGCCAGCTTCCNGCGGCNAAGGCNGTATTGACGGGTTCTCCGATCCGNAAGGAGCTTGCCATGGGAGATAANGAGGCGGCTTATCGGCTGTGCGGNTTTGATAATTCCAAGCCNGTCATTATGGTAGTGGGCGGAAGTCTGGGTTCTGCGGCGATCAATCAGGCGGTCAGGGATGTGNTGCCGGANCTTTTAGAGGATTTTCAGGTCGTGCATCTGTGCGGTAAGGAGAAGGTGGATAATCTTTTACTCACCACGCAGGGCTANAANCAGTTTGAATATGTGAAGTCTGAGATGAAGGATATCTTTGCTATGGCGGATATNGTGATCTCCAGGGCNGGNGCCAATGCGATNAGCGAGATCTTAGCGCTCAAAAAGCCGAANATTTTGATTCCGCTTCCCGCNTCCAGCAGCAGGGGAGATCANCTNCTTAACGCGAAATCCTTCGAGTCGCAGGGCTTTAGTATCGTGATTGATGAGGATGATCTGACNAATAAGCTGCTCCTTGAGAAGATACAGGAGCTGTANTTTAACAGATTTACTTATATTGANGCNATGAANAAGAGNAGTCAGCGCGATGCGATNGGTACGATCATTGGTTTGATCGAGGATACGGTCAATGCGTCATAAAGGTTTAGGTTGTAAAACAGGGTGTACAATACGGCACCTGAATATATGAATAAAAAGGAGGANGAGATGAGTAAAGTTACATTTGATTATTCAAAAGCNGCANCNTTCATNGGAGANAATGAAGTAGANTCNATGAANAAGCTNGCNCTGGATGCGAAAGAGGTACTTGTAAGCAAGACGGGTGCAGGGAATGATTTTCTGGGATGGATCGATCTCCCCGTGAATTATGACAATGAAGAGTAAAAAAAAAAAAAAAAAGCGGCAGAGAAGATCAAGAGCGATTCTGAAGTGCTTGTAGTGATCGGTATCGGCGGATCCTATCTGGGAGCCAGAGCGGCTATCGAGTTTTTGCGCCACAGCTTCTATAATGTGGTGGACAAGTCTATCAGAAAAACACCAGAGATCTATTTTGTGGGCAACTCCATCAGCTCTACTTATATTAAGCATCTGATCGATGTGATCGGCGACAGAGATTTCTCTATCAATATGATTTCCAAGTCCGGCACGACCACAGAGCCTGCTATTGCATTCCGTGTATTCAAGGAGATGGCGGAGAAGAAATACGGCAAGGACGGCGCGGCGAAGAGAATCTACGCTACCACCGATAAGGCGAGAGGTTCCCTTAAGAATCTTGCCAATGAGGAAGGCTACGAGAGCTTTGTAGTTCCGGATGATGTGGGTGGTCGTTTCTCTGTGCTGACAGCGGTAGGCCTGCTTCCCATTGCGGTGTCCGGTGCGGACATTGATAAATTGATGGAAGGTGCGGCAGAGGGCAGAAAGATGGCTCTGGAGGCACCCTTCGAGGAGAATGACGCGGTGAAGTATGCGGCGCTGCGCAACATTTTATTGAGAAAGGGCAAAGCGATCGAGATTCTTGCCAACTACGAGCCCAGCGTGCATTATGTGTCCGAGTGGTGGAAGCAGCTTTACGGCGAGTCCGAGGGTAAGGATCAGAAGGGCATCTTCCCGGCAAGCGTGGATCTTACCACAGATCTGCATTCCATGGGACAGTTCATTCAGGATGGTTCCAGAAATATGTTTGAGACGGTGCTGAATATTGAGACCAGCAGAGAGGAGATCATCATCGGTGAGGAGCCGGTGGATCTGGACGGCCTGAACTATCTGGCGGGCAAGAATGTGGATTTTGTCAACAAGAGCGCTATGAATGGCACGATCCTGGCACATACGGATGGACAGGTTCCGAACTTTATGATCAACATACCGGAAGTGAACGAGTTCTACCTGGGTGAGCTGTTCTACTTCTTCGAGTTTGCCTGCGGTGTCAGCGGATATCTCCTCGGTGTGAATCCGTTTAATCAGCCGGGTGTGGAGAGCTATAAGAAGAACATGTTCGCACTCCTTGGCAAGCCGGGTTATGAGGCGCAGAGAGAGGAACTGCTTAAGAGACTATAAGCGAAGTAAATCCCTACGGGATTAACTTCTTGAGATCCGCTGTACGGACTCGTTATAAGAAGCGGGTTGGGCATAAAGTCCAACCCGCTTTTTGATTCTTCTTAATATTTTGCTATGCCTTTTTGATAGCAAGTGCATATACAGAATATGGTTTTACTTCGAGAGAAAGATATCCATTTGTTACGGGAAATTCTACATCTGACGGTTGTACGGTGTAAACAGCTTCTCCATTATAATCCAAGTCGTTACGGACATGGGGATCATCATTTTGAAGAACTTCGCCGCTTGCAGACGCAGCATCACAGGGAAGCCGTACTGTTATTGTGGAAACATCTGCACCAGTGTTAACCAGTTTAAGGTAAACAGCATCTTCATTTTCTGTGGCAGAGAGATAAATATTCTCCGGCAATGTCCCTTCATATGGCAGGTACTGTGTGCCGAGATAGGAAGCAAACATTTTCTGCACATAATAGTTCGTGGAGAGACAGAGAGTCTGAGGGTTAAAATTGATCAGGTTGTGATTCCACTGATTGCTTTCTACTAAGTTGAAAAGCGGGGCATAGGATGCCATGGCAACGATATCGCTGTTGCGTTCGACTCCGGTTAGGAAAGCAGCTTCACCAAGCGCCGTATCAAGCTGATTGCTCTGATTCATCGGGCGCATCCCGCCTGTATTCGCCAGTTCTTCATCTGCAGCCGCCGTGTTGGGCAGATCGTCCGGCGACATATTTTCCAGCATTCCCAGCATTCCGTTTGCGGCGTACTCTCCAAAGTATACGCCCGCACCGCAGCGGTCATAATTGTCAAAGCGCGTTGACTGTGCGGCGAACCATTCGGGCGTATGGTAAGAATGTTCGTCTACGATGACATTTTGATATTTTCTTGCAAATGCGTATACGCTGTCCAATCCGGGAGTGCCCAGCATATCTTCATAGAAAGGATGAACACCGGCACACAGTATGCATATCATATCGGGATATTTTTCATGGATTGCCTTTTCAATGATATCAAAACGTTGGAAATATACCTCACCGTAATTTTCATTTCCGATACCGATCCTGTCCAGCCCAAAAGGTTCCGGATGTCCCATTTTTGAGCGTAAAGCTGCCCATTCATTCTTCTCAGGATCTCCGTTTGCAAACGCAATCAGATCAAGATAGTTATCAACAATAACTTTTTGGAAATCTTCACTGTCTATCGGAATATTCGGACATTCCGTTTCACCCCGCTGCATAGAACGTATCTGACAATTCAGGCCGACACTCAAAGTCGGAAGAGGCTTCATACCCAGATCTTCGCACAGACAGAAATACTCATAAAATCCGATCTGGTAGGACTGATTGTAACCTCCGTCGGGTACTTTCTCTGACCACAGATTGTAATTACTTTTTCGTTCATAAAGCTCCCCTACCGTATCCTTCCAGTTATATTCATTACCCGGAAGCTGTCCCTCTACGATACAGCCGCCCGGGAACCGCATGAATGTAGGCTTCAAGTCAGCCAGAGCCTCAATCAGATCTTTGCGCAGTTTTCCGTAACGCCATTTCGGATCATCTTTATGCCAGTAATCAGCATCCATTAGAGAGACACAGTCAAGATCCAATGTGCCCGTTCCCTTAAGTCTCAGCTCCAGTTTGCCGTAACCGGATGCAGTACCACTCAGCTCGCATGAGAATTTGTTCCAACCGTTACCAGATGCTTCTGATGAAGACGAAGAAGTCAATGGCTGCCCGCTTTCATCAGTGACCTGTACTTCTATTGTTCCCGTAAATTCATCCGTGCGCAGCCAGCAGTCAAACAGATATGTATGTCCCTGTTTGATACTCATGGCGCATTTTTCTTTATGTGCCTTTAGCCCATTAAACCCGAGATTTGTTAGAACTGTTTTTTCGTTTACACGGATACGGCCATACCTGCTGTTGGGATGAAGCGGATTTACCGTACCGCTTTCAAGACTGCCGTTGTCAATGCCCCAATAGCGCAGCGGGTCGTCAACAGCTTTGAGTTCTTCGTTGGAAAAAAAGATACCATCAAAGCTGTAATTGTTTACCATGTTGGCATTTATCCCACCATCGCAGGAATAATTGATGTCTTCAAAAAAGATACCATAGAGATTCCGGCTTGCCTGCACAGGGGATTTGGTGGAACTGTTAAGAGAAATCGGAACAGGAATCATGATTATACGCCTCCTTAAAATATTTTAGATAATTTATTTTACCATATGCTCTCTAACGCTGTGTAACTATTTAATTGTGATTATGGTAATTATTGATTAACTAATAGAAAATTGTTATTTGCATCACTGCAAATTTTTGATTATTCATTCAACAGTCTATGCAGTAAATTATCTCGATTGTTAATAAACATTTCTGTAACTATGTAACTATCTGTTTCTTTATATTCACAAAGATGCACTTTTCCCATGTCAAAACTATATATATCTGCATCAGGTATCCCAAGCAAAATAGGCGAATGTGTTACTATTATAAACTGTGCCCCATCTTTTGCACACTTGTATATATCCAGTAATAGTGTTAGCTGCCTTTGTGGCGATAATGCTGCTTCTGGTTCATCAAAAATATAAATCCCATCTGCCCTCATGTACTTTTGTGCAATTACCAAAAAACTTTCACCATGAGATTTCTCATGATATTTTTCTGAAGGATTATTCAAATCCGCATATTCTATTTCTTTTGTTGCCACATTATAAAAACTTTCTGCTCTGAGAAAATATCCAGATTTTGGTCTACGAACTCCTTTTGCAATTCTAAGAGCATCGCATAATTCAGAATGAGAATCATACGTTGAGAAAGAATAATTTTTAGTTCCACCTTCTGGATTAAAACCATATGCGACAGCAATCGCTTCTAACAGAGTTGATTTTCCGCTTCCATTTTCTCCAACAAAAAATGTTATTGGCTTGTTAAAGACTAATGAATCTATATCTTTTATTGCTTCTATTTTCCTCAAATAACTGCGCGCATTGATCTTTGTCCAATCGATAGTTAATCTTTGAATAAACTGATTATTCACATTTATCCTTCTTTCATCAATTTATGTTTTCAATATACTCCTATTATACCAAAAATAGTGCAACTTAATATCGATTACTTATAGACGCTGGCAGTTTACGATCGTCCAAACAAAATCTGCCTTAAATCCTCTGCCCTCTGAGGATTTTCATCTGCCACATATATATCAATCCTTTCTGTATCACTGCTCCTGTCCTTAAATGCCGGGAAAAGAAATCCGCATTCAGGTAACCCCGGCTCATAATTGCCGTTTACCGGACAGACTGCACAGATCAGGAACTGATAGACCTCTTCCGATTCCCACAGGCTTTCCTTGTCGCTGGCTTTCAGCGGTACATCATAGCTTCCATGGAAAAAATATACCGCGTAGTTCCCATCGGCATGGTATCTGCCACCGAATTCCTCATAAAACACATCCAGCATTGCGTCATTTTTCAGCCCGCATTCCTTCAGTGTCATCAGAAGCTGCCAGATACTCCCCGGCTTTCTGTCTAGTTCCCCAAAAGCATATTCCTGTAGCTGCATGTTTGTCTCGGAAAAAGGAATCGCTTTTGCAATATTCAGATTAATTTGCTGGTCTTTTTCCGACAGTTTCAGGAAATGCTTATTGAATGTCCCGTCAACAAATCCCTCTTCGTCTATGTATGCCCCTGCGATTCGGTCAAAGCAGTTCCGCTTTAAAGTCATTCTCCTTGTCAGTTCCAGCATATCCTCTCGGTTGATTTTTCCCATATCTCCTCCAATTGATACCAGTCAATATCCAACTTTTCTACCATCCCGCTCATGATATCATAATACTCCCCTTGCTGATATCACAATCTTTAAAACTGCCGGTGTCATTCATGCTATAAAAGTGTTTAAAATCCTCGCTCTCTCCATCATAACGTTCCCAATCATGGCAGATTCCTGTCCTTCCATTGTATTTTACGAGAAAAGCATCACATCTTCCATTAAGGTCGTGAATAACTTTTAAAATACCATAGCTACACTGTATCACGCATAGCCTTTCGGGGTCATCGTTACAAAAAATAATTAATTTTTCTATCCCGTCCCCTGTCATATCCAGAAAGATATAATAACGCACCTTTTCTTCTCCGTTTAAAAACCCAGTGAAAATTTCCCGCTGCCACATTAAGTGCTATTATCTTTTTCATTTATGATAAACCCCATCAAAATATATTATATAACGCTATTGGTAAAATATCTATGAATTATAAATTTAATATTGCGGTTTTTGTCAATAGTGTAATTTAGAGAAATTAGCAATACCCATTAGCAAAATGTAAATTTCCCACGATATATTTAATAACGTATAGTTCAACCTAATAGATAAGAAGGTTATTTTATGAAAAGAAAAATATTGAATAAAAGATGTATCCATAAGATTCAACGGTTTTTGGGGATAAGCTACGTCATGTTTCTCAGTGCATGTGGAGAAAAGAGTGTGGATCATGATGTGACGGCAGATGTTAATATGGTTGAAAAGGAGCAGATTAGTCAGGAATCGGAGCAGGAAAATAATACCAACGAATTGGTGCAGACGGAATGCCTCAAAGAGCCGGAAGGGCCTGAACGGACACAGGATGAGAGTGAGGAGAAGCCACAGGAGAAAAAAGATTATACGGCGCTAAACGAAGAAAGGTTTTATGAGGTTGCAGAGTATTTCGAAGTGGATCAGGCGGAAGCGGCAGAATATTATCAGAAATTATGCAAAGACAATGTGTTTCAGAATCATACGGCGCTGCTTACTGTAATGGATATAGAGGATCTGGATCAGAACGGGCAGCCGGATTTGGTAGTTATGGTACAGGAGGCCGAATACAATTATTATGGCGAGGGTTGTATATATTTTTATATGAATGAGGATGAGCCATATTGTTTTCGGGATGAGGAATATCCTTTCTTTTGGAGATTATATTTAGTGAGCGGAGACTTCGATTTCGATGGATATACGGAAATTGCATTTGAATCACAGGGGACGGGAGTCAATGCTGCAGGGGATTGGCATACCAGAATATTGAAATACAGAAATCATACGATGGAACCAATGTATTTTCCCTTTGATGATGAAAAATACGGGGATGATATGCCAGGCATTCATATTGTGATTACACAGGAGGCGCAGGTGAATACATATAGCGCATATTGTGCGTATATGGATGAAACAATTGTATTTGAAGCGGAGAATGCAATAGAACCGGATGGGCGGCACGAGTGCGGTGGGAATAGCCGTGGTTATTTTGATTTATGGAAGGGAGAGTATGAGGGGAAGGATGCATTGGAAGTATCGGAATATCTTTACGGAGAAGGGGGTATTGTACATGGGGTAGGGTTGGCGAAATTTCTGATCGTATGGGATCAGAATGGAGAAGGCCGGATCGTGAAATGGTGGATAGAACCGTGGTAAAAGAAGGAAATCAATCATATATTTATAAATTGATTTCAGAATGCTACCGGCGGTTGCGTGGATGTACAGGAGACGACATAGAACGGGACAAAAGTTTTTGGTAGGGTTTAGATATCAAAACAAGGAGGAAAACGATATGGAATTTTCAGAAAAACTATTAACCTTACGAAAGGCAAAGGATCTGACGCAGGAACAGCTTGCCGAAAAACTGAATGTCTCGAGACAGTCTGTTTCCAAATGGGAGAGCGGTCAGGCGGTTCCGGAATTGGAAAAAATCGTGGCGATGAGCGTGGTCTTTGATGTCACAACGGATTATTTATTAAAGTCATCAGAGATAGATGACCTGTCGGTAAAGACAGAGATGCTGGAAAAGCAACAGCAGCAGATGCTTTTCCGGGAGCGGAAGCAGCAGAAGATCAGGGAGTGCGTTTTATATGTAATTGTTATTTATCTCGTGCTTTTAGCCGTGTATTTTTTTGAACGTGAATTCTATTTCTTTTGGGAGCTTGAGTGGCTGGGAAAGGGTGCTCTTATCGCTGAGTTTTTGCTTGCCACGGCGATGGCAGTTTTTATATGTGCCAGAAAACTGAGACGGTAGAGATAAGGTGCATGTCTTGTGATATGCGCCTTGTTTCTTAGGTAAAATTATTATAGTATGAAACAAGATTTGATTCCATGGAGTACTGCATGATCGGAGATTTTACACTTGCACATGCTGAAAGTTTCTGTTAAGATAAATACACCATTAAAGATGTGTTATAAACTTCTTATTTCTGATAACACATTTCAAAAATTCAAGGCTGATCGCCAGAGAATTTCAACTAATTATTTTAACAGAGCCGTAAGTGTGAAAGGGTATCCGCAGTTGTTCTTTTTTGTACTTCTTTCATAGCTTTATGGCGTGAAAGGAGAGAAATTGACAAAAGAAAAAAATAACAGTAGAAAAAAACACAATGATATAGTAGAGGATATCAGATACTATGGCACCATTCCTGATGACATACTGGGAGAAATGACGCCGGAGATCATCGAGCAGTATTACTTATGGGATGAGGTGCTAAAAAAAGAAGTGGAAAGATATCCATGGCTGATACTGCCTTTGATTCAGGAAGTCTTCCACAAGATATATCCCAAAAATCCAGAGATCAGATTGATCGTAACAGAATATGTAGTCCGGCGGATACATAAAGAGAGCGGAAGCACATTGAATTCTATCTTTGCAGATATAGCAGTGCAGATAGGGGATAGGGATATTTACCATATGGAATGCCAGATGAATAAAGATGAAGGAATGGTGCTTCGCATGCTGGAGTATGATATCCATATCGGGCTGATATATGGGACAGGAAACATCGAGAAAGCTGAACCTACGGAAACCAGACACGAACTGGTGATGCCCCGAAGTGTTATTCTGTACTTGAGCGACACGAAGCCTATGCCAGCAGAGGAAACCTGCCTGATCAGATTTGCGGACGGGACGACTCATGAATATCGTGTTCCCGTCATGAATGTACAAAGTTACACAACCGAAATGATTGAGAAAAAGCATCTGAATATGTTGATTCCGTTTCTTCCGATCCGAATTCGAAAATATCTTAACAGGAAAAAGAATGGCGTAAAACAACCGATTGCAGAAACAGTCAGAAAAGATTTGACATATTTTATATGGGAATGTATCATGATAATAGACCGTGAAAAAGAAAACGGTACACTGACAGATATCGCAGGGAAAGAAATCATCGAATTTCTGGATATGACTTGTGGCCATCTTCTGAAAAACGAACCTGATTTAAAAAAGGAAGTGCGTGGGATTATGAGACCTATTGTTATGACGCAAACTGAAAGAGCAGAAATAGCGGAGTATGAAATAAAGCTCGTCAATGAAAGAAATGAGAATGCGATTAGAAAATCAATCGAAAGATACTGTTCCTTTGGTTTGAATCGTCAGGAAGTAAAAGAAAGCATTCAGGATATTTTCTCTTTGAAGGAACCTGAGATAGAGGAGAAAATGAAGAAATATTGGATGCAGCAAGAATTTGAAAGAAGTTTTAGCAATGAATAACTATGGAATTAAGTCGGATGTTTGCTTATTCAAAAAACAACAACGCCGTAATAGTGAACACATCATTTTCCACATCTATCTCTAAACTGCCATTATATTTCTCCACTTTTTCTCTGACATTGCGCAGACCGATTCCGTGGTGGCGGGCATCTGCCTTGGTGGTGGGAAAGATCCCAAACAGCTTCCGGGGAGGAATGCAGGGATTCTGTATTTTGATGATCAGAAACTGGTGAATTCTGCGGATGGTCACTTCTATGCGAGGTGAATTGCCTGTCTGCTGCATACAGCGCATACAGGCTTCCATGGCATTATCAAGCAGATTAAACAGGATAACGCACAGATCATCCGATGTAATATTGCAATCCTTCGGGAACTCTGCGTTCACATCTATCTCAATCCCCTGTCGCTGCGCTTCAAGAACAGTATGATTTAGAATGGCATCCACGATATCGACGCCGCTCCATGTGGTATCGGATAACTCGTTGATGGGGGCGCTTATGGAGTTGACGTATTCCGCAATTTCAGGTGCCTCGTTCTTTTTTGCAAGGTGATAGATCATCTGTAAATGATGGTTCATGTCATGATACAAATGCTCATTTTTTCGGTAAAGGTCTGTGAGGAGATGATAATTTTCCTCCAAAACCTGATTTTTTCGTTCCAGAAAGCGGATTCTGTTCTTAGGTGTCTGCAGCATAGGCTTACACTTTATCCTTCCAATAACTGTTCAGTTTTTTCTTAAACTCTGACAGGCGGCTCTGGGAGATTGGCAGTCGAGTCTGATCCGTAAGAATACAGTCGCTGTGGGAAATTCCCGTCACATGTCGCAGATTAATGATAAATCCCCGCTCGATAAAATAAAATTCTTCCGAGTGCAGCTCATCAAAAACTTCTGTCAATGTTTTGCGAAGCCGTCGGATAGTGTCTGTATGATTTTCGGCAGCAGTCATATGAAAGATAGCGTTTTTACCGTCTTTTTCGATATAAAGAATCTCTCTGATAGGAATTCTCTCAAGGCGATTTTGATTACTGATAATATAGGAATCTGTATTCTGTATTTCCAGAAGAGAAACAGCGTCTTTCAGTGCATGGGGCAGGCGTTCTTTCAACTGGTTTTTGGGAATGTAACGGAAGATATGAAGCTCATAGGCATCCACGGCGTATTTGTAATGAGCTGTTACAAAAATCATCAGGGCATCCGGTAAAAGCTCGTGGACCTGCTTTGCAAGTTCCATCCCAGAAAGATCCGGCATTTCAATATCAAGAAGCAGAAGGTCAAAGTGCTTGCCGTCCTGAATTTCATAGAGGAGCGTCCTGCCGTCCGTGAAGGATGACAGGATAGAAAAGACCTGCTGATGTTGCAGACAGTCCTCTGTAATTTCTTTTATTTCATTCAAAAGAAGCGGTTCGTCATCGCAAATTCCAATCTGTAACATAGCGGTCTTCGTTCTCCTTGTTCATCATTTCGGCAAACTAAATTTCTACGCTATAACTGAATCCAATAACGCTGCTCAATATGTCCATCTTCTTCAACTTCATTTTCTAATACTCCACCATTCCTAATAATTGTTTTCGCTGAACCAATGTTATTTTTGTCGCAACACATCAAGACTTTGTTAATACCAAGTTTTTTACACTCGTCTAATGCCAAAGCAATCATTGCTGTCGCATAACCCTTTCTTCTTTCGCCAGGTCTAATTCCATCGCCTATATGACCGCCGGTCTTTAATAGTTCATCATTGAGATAGTGGCGGATGTTAACGGCTCCTACAAAAATATTTCTATCTTTATCAAGACAAAATAAGGTGGTATCAGGAACCCAACCATTTCTAGTTTCTTCATTTGTATCAAGATTTTTTATGTAATTATCAAAATCATGAAAATCATTTTCCCATATTTTCCATGGGGATATATCTGTGTGATTTACTATAATATCATTCTTCCATTCTATCAGCATTTCAAATAGCTGTTCTTTATATTCACTAGTTAATCTCACAAGTTCAATATTCATTTTTCTTATGCTCCCCCTTTCATAAATCGCAGAAATCATTTTTAGCTTCCCAATTCCCAGTATAGAAACTGGAAATTATCATTCTAGACGATAATAGTTTTTAGCCAGTCAACCATTGGTCCCTGTTTATGAATATCTACATACCTCTGAAATAATTCTTTACTTTCCGCTTCTAAAATGCCGGATGTAATATCCGGGAGACAAAAGGAAGATTTTGTATGATGCTCATGCCAGCTTTCCTCAGCCCATTTAGCCGCACCATCTGAAGGGGCATCCAACGAATAGTATACTTTCCCGATAAATGACGATATCGCTGCGCCTAGGCACATCATACAAGGCTCCAAATTCGTGTACAATTCCATTTGCGCTTTTTCTTTAATACCAAGCTTTTTCTGATCAAGTTCGAGTAGCGCTTTAATCTCTGCATGAACCAATAATCTTTTGTCTGCGCATTCCGATGTGTATGTCTGCGCTATGATGGTATCATTATGGAATATAATACAAGCTATCGGTAATTCATTTTTTTCCAGCGCTTTCTCTGCCAGATCAATTACAAGTTTTATTTTCTCATCCACAGTCATATTCTTAATCCTTACTCTCACGTAAATTCAAATCAGCTAAACAATACGCCTTGCAATAATCCTCTCAAAAGATGTTTCTTCTTATCGTTTCATGTAAAAGTTAACAACTTCTACCTTCCCGTCCATCATCTTTTCTCCGATATGAAATGCACATCTCTCAGTATAAAATTTTACATTCTGCTCTTTATCCGCGGGCGTAACCAAAGTAATTTGTTTCCAATCCGAACAAACAGATAATATATATTGAAATGCCTGTGTGCCAATCCCCTTTCCTTGATATTCGGGTATAACACATAAACAACCAAGATAATAACAGCCCTTTTTCTCTTCAAAAATAGAAATTGCGCCGACAGGAATAGTGCCATTTAATACAACATATTTGGTGGAATCTTCAATCGAAGATTCCATTTCTTCTTTTGTTTTTCCGTAAGCGGGGCACATCCCATATCGGACATAATCATCATAAAACGAAGCATTATAAATATCTATTAGTAGATTTGCATCATCTTTTGCTGCTTGTCTATATGTTAATTCCATTTTCAGACATCTCCTTTATAATCTTCAAGTCTGACAAACTAATTCTTTTGCATTCTTAATTAAATAGGAATTCTTACCTTAAGTATAGATAATAATTCAGCCACATGCAATGGAAATTGGGGGACAAAAAGGGCAGATTGAAGGACAGCTAAAGATAGACGCTGATTTTTTATGATATACTGAGCACGTAGTCAATACTATAGCAGTACGCGCACACACAGGGCAATGCCCACAAGCCCGGAAAGCCAGAAACTTTCCGGGATGTACTGCAATGAAGAATGTAGTCGAAGGCTAAAAGTGGAGGAAAGCAAAGTGAAAGATAATTTCCTGTACAGGACTTTTTCATCCTGTAAATTTGCATTGGAAGTCGGATGGAAAATCAGTAGAAAGAGGGTTATTCTGGAATTTTTACAATGGATTATATTTCATGTGGACTGGCTGATCGTTTCCTGCGTTCTNATCCGGTTTATTCTTGATATGGCGATGAAGCGNACNTCNTTTGAAAANATGATGNTGTATGTCTGGAGNGTTGTGGCGTTAGAGGCACTGCTTGAAATATACNGCCGGTTTTTCGAGACCTATGTCAAGCCGGTTACGGATGTGAAATTATATGACGGCATCAACACAATGTTGTACGACAAAGCTTGTCAGGTGGATATGCGCTGTTTTGAGGACAGCGAGTTTTATAACGAGTACATGATGGCGGTCAGCCAGGCGCATTTAAAACTGCCGGAGACCCTGCAGGGCGTGTGTCAGATTTTGGCAAGATTCGTTGCAATGATCGTGGGAACGATCATTATTTATCAGATTGACCGGTTGGCAGTTCTGTTTGTTATTTTTCCGATTCTCGGCAATTTCGTCTTTTATGGGATTTTGAATAGTCGGATCTTCCGCATGGAAAAGGAGAATATCGTGTTTCAGAGAATGGCGGACTANGTGAACCGCACGATTCATCTGGGCGAGTATGCCAAGGAAATAAGGATGACCAATGTTTTTCGCTTGCTGAAAAAACANTATGACAGNGCAGTCAGCGCCATCCGAAAGGTGATCGGGCAGTATTCTCTGGGAAATATGATTCTTTTCTGGCTGTTTCAGTATTTTACGTTTACACTGCTGCAGGAGGGGGCAGTGCTTTACGCCGGATATCGGGTGTTGGTGAGCGGCACCATGGTCTTTGCTCAGATGGCGGTGATTCAGACAACAATGAATTCCAATACCTGGACACTGATCGGATTTGCGGATTCTGTGATGGCCATTGTAAAAAACAGCTTATATTTAGAGCAGACACAGCATTTTTTGGAATATCAACCGGCAATTCCTGAAGATCAGGAGGGGCTACTTCCGAAACTTCCAATCCGAAGTGTGGAATTTGAGCATGTGTCCTTTGGTTATAAGCAAAGTGACTATGTTCTTAAAGATATCAGCTTTAAAATTGAAGGGAATCAGAGCATAGCATTGGCAGGGTATAACGGAGCCGGGAAGAGTACGGTGATGAAGCTGTTGATGCGGCTTTATGATCCGAGTGAAGGACGGATCCTGGTGAATGGAATCGATATCCGNGAATATCANGTNAGAGCTTACAGAGANCTGTTTGCGGCGGCTTTTCAAAATGGCAGGATTTTTGCGAACACCATAGAGGAAAATATTTTGATGGGGCGGCACACAGAAGAAGAAAAGGATCACGAGAAAGTGCAGCGGGCACTTAAACTTGCAGATATTTATGAGGAAGTAGAAAATCAACCGTTACAGGAAAAGACCATACTTACCCGGGAATTTTCCAAGGAGGGAGTGGTGCTTTCCGGCGGGCAGAATCAGAAGATACTGGCGGCCAGAGCCTTTGCGAAGGACAGTCCCATCGCGGTATTTGACGAGCCAAGCAGTGCGCTGGACCCTCTCGCGGAGCATCATCTGTTTGAAAATATAAGAGAATACGGCAGAGACAGGATTTTATTTTTTATCTCCCATCGGTTGTCTTCCGTCCGTGATGCGGATGTTGTCTTTTATATGAAAAACGGCAGGATTCAGGAGAGAGGATCGCATGTCGAGTTAATGAATCAAAATGGAGAGTATGCTTCTCTGTACAGACTGCAGGCGGAGAATTATCGGGGGTGATCGAATGAAAGAAATGCTGACATGGCGCCAGATCATTGCGCAGCAATGGTATCTGACAAAATTTTGTTTTAAGAAAGCACCGGGCTTTATGGCGTATCATCTGTTTGAGTGCATCAAGCTTCAGGTCTCTATTTTTATGGAGTTTACCTGGGCAGTTAACTATGTTCTGACGGTGGTGGAACAGGGTGAAGACTTTCAGAAAGTTCTGTGGTGTATGGGAATCCTGATGGCAGCGATCGCCGTCTCCACAGTGACCTTTGCCATTTATAAGCACTATGTATTTCCGAGAGGGAAGCAGACCTTGTATCAGGCGCTGCGGATGGAAATCTATGAGAAAGCNAAGGAGATTGATCTGTCCTGCTATGATGACAAGGATTTCTATGAAAATTTTATTCTGGCAACAGAGGAGACAGATCGCTGTCTGGACAGGTATCTGGCTTTTGAAACTTCCATAATTGCACGTTCTGTCGGTGCATTAAGCAGTATCATTTATTGCGCTTATATTAATCCGGTGGCNNTGCTTNTTATGGCGGNGGTGNTTCCTNTGGAATTGCTCTGTGNTGCNCAGGAAAATAAAAAGAGAGTGNCTGCACGGTTGGAACGGCTTCCCCATGAACAGCAGCGGGAATACGGGAANNGGGTATTCTATCTGTCCGATTACGCCGGAGAGCTTCGGTTGTATCCGCAGATGAAAGATANATGCAGNGAAGATTATGCGGAAGAAAATCATNAAATAGAGGCGGTCAATAAGAANTATGGGANACAATTATTTGCCTATGGNCTGTTCCATGANGTTTTNTTNTCNCGNATTGTCAAGGAGGGNGCCGTNTGGAGNCTTNTNTTATACCAGATGCTTGTTCTGCGGGTCTTGTCGGGCGCACAGCTCGTCACGAGNCGNTCNTGTATCTGGNGGACTTCCAGCAATATAGAGATAATCATAGACAGCCTGCGGACAGTGGCGGAAAATTCNGCCTATATTTATCGGATCAGNGAATTTTTGCAGATGGAATCTACNATTGTTTCNNAGNANNANGAGGNNGTNCCGGANNGNAGNGGANGNCTNTCNNNNGANCATGTGGATTTCGGATATNTNCCGGGCAGGTCGGTNCTTAANGATGTCACCTTTGCGGTCGAGCCNGGNCAGAAANTCGCNCTGGTNGGNTATAACGGNTCCGGCAAGACNACGCTGGTGAANTTATTGCTGCGGNTNTATGACCCTGNTNNNGGAANNATNTNTTATCACGGAAAAGATATCAGAGAATATCAGGTNATGGCATATCGGCGCAGCATCGGCTCCGTATTTCAGGATTTTAAGCTTTACGCGGCGACTCTTAAGGAAAACGTACTGATGGATGTGGAGGACGNNAGCCGGGANGAAAGTTACCGGGTAGAGCAGGCGTTGTATGATGCNCATTTTACNCTNGAGGATAACCGACTTTCTTATCAGATCGAGACGCCGCTTACGACAGAGTTTGAAAAGGACGGTGTAAACCTGTCAGGTGGGGAGGCGCAGAAGGTCGCCATTGCCCGTACCCTNTATCGAAAGCAGAATATGATCATCATGGACGAGCCGAGCAGTGCGCTTGACCCGCTGGCGGAGTATCGGCTGAATCAGGAACTGAATGAGATCGCGAAGGATAAGACCGTTATTTTCATCTCCCACAGATTGTCTACGGTTCGGGATGCAGATTGTATCTATATGATGGAAAACGGGAGAATTGTGGAATCCGGAACCCATGAAGAACTGCTTGCGGAGGACGGAAAGTATGCTGCGATGTGGAAGATACAGGCAGGATTATACTCCGATGTCTGTTGATCCTGTAAAAGTAGTGGCGATATTTATGGGGAGCATGGTATTTTCATGCTCCCAGTAATATTACATCGTGTCCATACAAAATACCGCATAAAGCGGGATAGCTCTTATTCCATCCACCATTCCAAAGTTTTTCCCGGATATTCTGATGGCATATTCCGGTTTATATTTTTCACGATAAACGGACAAGCTTTTTGCTTTTACATGTTCCCCTGCTTTACATTCAACAGGAATCACATGATTTCCTGTTGTTATCAGAAAATCAACTTCGGAGATCCCGTCGGATTCCCAGTAAAACAGCTCATGACCAAGATTTTTCAGTGCGCAGGCAACATAGTTTTCCGCAAAGATTCCCCGGAAATGTTCGCTTTCACTGCTCAATAATCGGTCCACAGTCATATTTGTCCGCGCCGACAAAATTCCCATATCACTGTAATAGAGCTTAAATGCTGTTAAATCCTGATATGCAGAGGAAGGCAGATAACCCTGTGTGCATTTTGTGCATTTATTGACAATACCGGCTTTGATTAACCAGTCAATAGAAGTACCGTACTGTGAGGCTCTAGCCCCCTGTTTGATCAGTTTATATTGAAATTTCTTACTATCTTTTGCAAGCTGTACAGGCAGAGAATCATAGGCGGCATAAATCTTTACGGTTTCTCCTGCCAAGGCATATTTCGCCATATCTGCCACATAGGAATCAAGTATCATCTGCCGGATCTCGCGTTGATTGACTGTGGGATTGGTGACTACATCAGCCAGCACGGCAGCAGGCATACCGCCGATTATGCAGTAATTGTAATATTCCTGCATTGCTTCATGGTGAAGCGCTTCCGGCATCTGTCTATTTGCTTTAAAGTTTTCACGAATGGTATCTGCGAGCAGATCTTTTCCCTTTGCCCAGAGATATTCTTCAAAATCCATGGGATACATAGTGAGCATTTGCACTTTGCCGACCGGAAACGAAAAGTTTTCCCGATTCAGAGCTACCCCCAGCAGGCTTCCCGCTGCAAGAACATGGTATTCAGGGGCTTCCTCTGTAAAATACTTCAGAGATGTCAATGCGCGCTCGCACATCTGTATTTCGTCAAAGATAATAAGAGTTTCTGCTGGAATGACGGGTAGATGATAGTATTTCTCTATAATATTTATGATGGTATCCGCATGGATATCTGTCTGAAAAAACTCTCTGATTTTTTCATCTGCCTCGAAATTAATATAAATTGTGTATTTAAAGCATTCTGTTCCGAGTGCTTTCATCATATAGGTTTTCCCCACTTGCCTGGCGCCATAGAGCAAAAGCGGCATTCGATCTGAAGTTGTATTCTTCCAATTTAAAAGTTTTGAAAAAATTTTTCTGCGCATGAAAGCCCCTTTCCATTGTCCAAAATATATTTTTATCATAGCAATGAAAATGGAATTCGTCAAGTTTAATGTATTTTATTACATTTTTTNGAAGGAATAAATGTAAAATTTTACATTGCATTACTTTCCTATATACCAAATGAGCAATATAGCTTATCATAGAAAGAAAAAGCGAATGGAGATTTTGTAATGGCATATTCTAAGCGAGCGGAAATCTATCCTGGCNATAAAATAGGAATCGTGTGCTGCTCTAACGGGTGGGAAAAGAGAAANGAAACGAAGATCCGGCGGTTGGAAGAGATTCTTCTTGGTATGCGTCTTATTCCNGTGTTTTCTCCTTATATTTTTGAGAGNGGGAGTGCCGAGGAGCGCGCCCGCGCCTTGATGGATTTTTATCGTGATGACTCCATCAAGGGAATTTTTGATATTTCCGGCGGGGATATTGCCAATGGAGTTCTGCCGTATCTGGATTATGAGGCGATTGCGGCCTGCAACAAGCGGTTTTGGGGATACAGTGATTTGACCACGGTGATAAATGCCATCTATACTAAGACGGGAAAAGCTTCCGTGTTGTATCAGATCTGTAATCTGCTCTATGATCACGGGACATTGCAGCAGGAGAATTTTAAAAATGCAGTTTTGGGACAAGGGGAGGAGCTGTTTCGTTTTCCCTGTGAATTTTATCAGAAAGAAGAGATGGAAGGGACTGTTGTGGGTGGAAATGTGCGCTGCTTTTTGAAGCTGGCAGGGACAGAGTATTTTCCCGAAACCATGGATAAGATATTGTTGTTAGAATCTCTGGGCGGTACAGTGCCCCAGATGCTCACTTATTTCAGTCAGCTGCAGCAGTTGGGAGTGTTTGAGCGGGTGCGGGGCATTCTGCTGGGGACTTTTACGCAGATGGAGCAGGAAAGATGTGAGCCGAATGTGTGGGAGCTGCTTCGGCGGTTTGTCAGTCCGGAGCTTCCTGTGGCGAGAACAGCCTATATCGGACATGGAACAGATTCTAAGGCGATATTGGTGGGGGAGTACAGAAGTTTTTCCAATAAATAGACCTTTGCAACTGTCGGTTGACAGATTTCCAAGCGGGCTATGTAGTCTTTGTAAAGAATTTCTTTTATAATTAGGACTATCAGTGAAATGTTTCTTGCAAAGTTATAAAAACTTATAAAGAGTTATATAAGGTTATAAAAGATTTCTGAATAATACAGAAGAAGACTGATAGTTTTTATGAAAATGCTTGCAAAAGGGGAAAAAGATGACGCTTGGAGAAAAAATCTTTAATTTGAGAACTCAAAAAGGCTTTTCGCAGGAAACGTTAGGGGAGAAACTGGGGGTATCCAGACAGTCCGTGTCAAAATGGGAGACGGATCAATCGGTGCCAGAGCTGGAAAAGATCGTGGCAATCAGCGAAGTTTTTGGGGTCAGTACGGATTATCTGTTAAAAGAAAAGGAAGAAGCATATCTGGAGAAAGAGGGGCCTCGGGAGGAAGAATTTATACGGGAGGGATACCGTTGTAACCGGAGGGCTCACTATGAATATAAGAGTAAAAAGATGATTGGGAAACTGCCTCTAGTGCATATCAATCTGGGAATGGGTATCTACCGGGCGAAGGGTATTATTGCTGTGGGAACGATCGCGGAGGGCGGTTTGGCGGTCGGCCTTATGGCAGCGGGAGGGTTTTCTATCGGCATTCTGTCGGCGGGGCTGCTGGCATTTGGTAATTTGGCCGCTGGGCTTATCGCTTTTGGAACCGTTGCTTGCGGTGTTATCAGCTTGGGTGCGTTTTCTTTCGGGATTTTTTCTCTGGGAGCAATGGCCTTCGGACAGTTTGCCTTTGGTGCCTCAGCTCACGGAGCCCAGGTGGCGGTGGGAGATGTGGCAAGCGGCAAGATTGCGTTGGGATATTCCCGGGCCGTGGGCACATATACGGAGGTAAGTAACAGGAATCCGTTTGATTATGAAAATGCCTGTCGTCTGATTGACGCACATGTATCATCGAACTGGCTTTTCTTTAAGACCTGGGCGAAGGGTATGGTAAAATGGTTTTAAGATGCGCAGAACGGGAGAATAAAAATGTCTAAAATAAAAATCGGATCTCATGTGGGAATGGCAGGAAAAGAAATGTTCTTAGGATCGGTGAAGGAAGCCGAGTCTTATGGGGCAAATGTGCTGATGCTCTACACGGGAGCGCCGCAAAATACAAAAAGAAAAGAGATTGCAGAGCTGAACATAGAGGCGGGATGGGAGTATGCAAAAAAAGCAGGGATTGAAGAAATCGTGGTTCATGCACCTTACATCATCAATCTTGCAAATACCGTGAAGCCGGAGATCTTTGAGTTGGCAGTGACTTTTCTGGAAAAGGAAATAAAGAGAACGGCAGCTATGCGCAGCAGGATATTGGTGCTGCATCCGGGTTCCCATGTGGGAGCCGGAGTGGAAGCTGGGATTGAACAGGTGATAAAGGGACTTAATCTCGTATTGGATGATAACGAGGATGACGTTTTTATTGCGCTGGAAACGATGGCGGGAAAGGGAAGTGAACTGGGCGTAACCTTTGAGGAATTGAAAATGATATATGACGGCGTACATAAAAGGGATAGGCTGCGAGTGTGTTTTGATACCTGTCATGTGAACGATGCCGGTTATAATCTGGTAGGAAATTACGAGGGAGTTATACAACAGTTTGATAAAGTGATCGGGATGGACCAGATTGCGGTCATACATATCAATGACAGCCTGAATCCCTGCGGCGCACATAAAGACCGTCACGCCAATGTTGGCAAAGGCTACATCGGAAAGGACGTTTTAAAAAGGATCGTCCATGACGACAGATTTGCCAAGATACCTAAAATCCTTGAGACGCCTTGGATCTGCGAGGAGGGGAGCGCCAAGAAAACGCTCCCGCCGTATAAAGAGGAGATTGCAGAGCTGCTGGAGGAATAAATACGATATTAGCTGTTTTTATCACCCACCAACAGTGGAAGCCGGATTGTAAACGTCGTTCCCTTCCCTTCTTCGGAAACAACATCTATTTGGCCTGCGTGTTCTAAAACAATGGTGCGGGTAATGGCAAGTCCCAATCCCTGTCCGCCTTTGTCGCTGCGGGTGGTGTAGGAACGACGGAAAATATTCGGAAGATCTTTTTCCGGTATGCCGCAGCCTGTGTCTGAAACGGCGATATAAGCAAGCGTGTCATCCGCTGTAAGGGACAGTGTGATCTTACCGTCCGGCGGCGTAAAGTCGGCGGCATTGTATAAGAGATTTTCCAATGCGCGGAAAAGCTGCTCACGGTTTGCCATGATATGGCAGGGACGTGAGGTAATATCTTCCAGAAAATTCGGCCCGTAAAGTTCTATGATAGGGCGGCAGTTGTGATAAAAATCCGAAAGGAAGGTATTTAGCAGCACAGACTCCATTTTCACAGGAAAACTTGTCTCGGCGGCTATTTCCTGAATGGATTTCAGTCGCTCGGATAAAATCTGACACTGTTCTTCTATATGAATCATTCTTCTGCGTGTGTCCTCATCCAGCATAATATCATTCAACCGTATGATCTGTGCCATATTAGAGAGAGAGGTCAGAGGAGATTTCATATCATGCCCCAATTCTGTGATCAGCTGTCCTCTTTCTGTGAGAAGTCTGTGCAGATGTTCTGTTTTTTCCTCAACTTCCTCCTGTAGATGAAGAGTAAGCTTTACGTTTTCCTCTGCCATTTTCCGGCTGCGCTGTACCATCAGGACAGCGAAAGCGATCACCATACAGAACGCACCATATTCTTCGAGATAAGCGCCGGCAAACGGTTCATAAGCCCCGATTGACAACACGCTGTAAAACAGACCGACGCCATTTGCGGCGGCAGCGGCGAGAATGATTCCTATATGCTGCAGTCCCATAAAACCGCCATAGACAGTCAGGCTGATCAGAGAGAACGCCATGATCACCTTATACCATGAAATGAACGGTCCATACCATAATATAAGACCGGGAATGGCGGGAAATATAAATAAGGGCGCAATGACAACAATACCGCAGACACTCAGAGAAAGAACGCGGAGCACTTTTTTCAGGCGCCCAAAACCGTCTGGCAAAAACAGCAGGAGGGCGATCCGTATGGAAAAGTAAATGCCGGATACGGAGGAGGCGTCTTCTATCGCATAAAGAGTGCTTACAAGCGGCACGCCAAACAGTCTTAAGAAAGGGTAGCATATACGCAGGGCGAAGGACAGGCTTAACATGCCAAAATAAAGTGTGACGGTCTTACCGCTGTCATCCCTGCGTGTCCAAAGTACGATGCAAAATAAAGAGAGTGTGAGAGATGAGAAAAACAGCAGCCCGTAAATGAGCATACGGGAGGCAATGAGATGGCTGACACTGTCCGCATCGCCTATTACAGGCGCATACCAGATTCCTCCATAATAGTGTGAATAATTGGCAGTCTGGATGATCAGCTCCGCATTGCCGTCAAGAAAAAAGGAATAAGCGGTATCTTTAACAAGAGGAGCATAATGATTAGAAGATACGTCGCCGGTTTCACCTAAATATTGCCCATCTACATAAATTCTGGCGGCGCAGAGAGGCTCCTGCAGGTAGAGAAGGACATTACCGTTTCCCTGCAGATGCAGACGCCATGTTGAGGTTCCGTAAGGATTCTTATCTTCGTGGAATAAGGACAGGTTAGGATATTCGCCGGCCCATGTGTTGTAATATGTCGGTGTTCCGGAAGAAAAATCCTCCGGAAAGAGCAGAACATCCGGATAAAATTCCCAGCCGTCAACGAGAGAACAATAACCTTTTTCTGGAACTTTGCAAAGATTATCTTGTGAAAGCGCCGCCTTTGTTATATATTTATTATCGTATCGGGTAACAGTCAGAAGTCCAAGAATGCTTATTATAATTGCGCCTGCGGTTACCAGAATTGTTTGAAATGCAGTTTTTGTAAATATGGTCTGCTTCATGATATTTTTTGATCCTCCTAAAATCTTAACAAAGGAAAAAGTATATGAAAAATAGGTGTAAATTTCTATTTATACTGATCTATATAACTGCGGTTTTATTTTACAGGGCCGATTCCATTGTTGCAATGGCGGCAGAAGAATATACTGAGCCGGAACTGATCGAGGAATCCGCTGCCGAGACGGAAGCAGAGCCTGTCGAGGAGCCTGTTACCGAGCCGGAGGCAGAACAGGAACTAATCGAGGAGGCTGCTGCTGAGCCGGAGGCAGAACAGGAACCAATGGGGGAGCCTGCAGCTGCGGCGGAAACGGAACAGGAACTTATTGAGGAGCTCGNAACGGCACCGGATNAGGAGCAAACCGTATCCTCCGGCCCGGCCCTGATGGAATGGCTGGAGGCACACAAGAATATTGGCGGCACGATAAAGCTGACGGACCATGTGGTTTTGGACGGNGAATACAGTTTTTNT
>JAAUZN010000056.1:0-55798 GCA_014804565.1 Lachnospiraceae bacterium | reverse complement strand
CATAAATATGCCAGCTGTTTATGTTGATACTGATAAATATACNATNACCNTAACNGGAGANATAGAGCTNTTNAGTGACNATCATCTTATCTTTTCGGGACAGCCGGACGGTAAAAGTATCTTTTATGTGGCAGAAAAAGGCATGCTTTCTATGGAGGGTGTCGCAGTAGAAAGCACATCCTGTGCCTTGTGGCAGGAGGAAGGCGCGGGTTTGGTGATTTCCGACTGTCGTATATCGGGGAGCATCCATTATGCGGATACGCCTTTTGTGATATATCAGAATTCTGTTTGTGCTGTCGTGGAAGCGGGACAAACATTAAGCGATGTACTTCCGGCACAAATCAGCTGTTCCGTCAACAGACAGGGAGACGTAAGGAATAACGAAAGGGTTCCGCTGTCATGGAATCTGGAGGGCACCGAAACACAGCAGGCAGAAAGGCAGCGCTTTGAGCTGCAGGGTTCTTTTTTACATGCAGCATCCGCCGAGCCGGTGCAGTGTACGGTAGTTTATAATGATTATCCTCTGACCTTCACGGACGTGAAGGCATCGGTAATCGGCGGCCGGTACACATTTCAAGGCGGATATACGAAGCCGGAGAAAGCTCTGCCGATCACGGTAACATCAGAGTATTNTTTCGACGGAGAAAACTGGCTTACNTACGAAGAAACAAAAGTAACAAATACTTACATAGGTTTCTTTATCGCCTTTACATTAGAACANCGTGACAGGNCAGCGCATCCCAACATATATATCCGTCTGCAATGGGATGATAACGGAACGAAATACTTTTCCAATGTNCTCTGCTATGCGGCTGACGATCTGGAATCTGTGGAGGATATAGGGGGAAGCCGGGGCGGTGGCACTTCCATCACAAATCCGCCGGAGGAACCACAGGAAAGCATCAGCAGTACGCCGGCACAAGGCGAAAACCGGACCAAAAAGGGTAACTCTGATACCCACTCAAGTAATGACAAAACAGAGGCTCTGTCAGGTANAGTNCAAACGGAGACCGGAGATTCCGACAGTGGATCAGGTGNGGCAAATGANGANCAATCGCTAAGTGCGGAAACCCCAGATGTCAATACAGAGCAGTTGTCAAATGCCAAACTGCCCGGTATCAATGCAGGGCAGACCGATACCGATGCAGGACGTTCATTATATACGGAGTCCTTAGATACCAACAAGGATCAATTGATATATGCGCAGGCCNCGGAGATCAATGAGGAACAGGTATTGGTTTCTGCTCAGATCAATGCGCAGACGCTGCAAGCCGACACCCGGCAAAGTAATCGTATCGTTATGGTATTGGGATTCGTACTGCTTTCCGTTTTTGCCGGAGCAGCGGGCTTTTATGTTCATTCCCGGTCAGGAACAAACAGGTAGCCCTTATAGCGCTTGGTCTGGATGTAGTCGTGATCCGGGCACATATCATAGAGTTTTCTGCGGATGCGCCCCATAATGACCTGCAGGGATTTCTGTCCTTTGTTGATCGGCGCTTTCCACACCGAATCATAAATCTGTTCCGGTGTATATATTTCATTGGGATGTTTTGCCAGAAAATACAACACATCAAATTCATAGGATGAAAAATCAACGGAGTATGTGTCATAACTTACNCTGCACGAGGAAGGNCAGATGGAAAGCGCTCCATAAGTAAGGGTCTGAGGCGGCTCTGCGGCTCTGCCGGAACGGATACGCGCCTGTACCCGTAGTTCCAGTTCTTTTAAGCTGTAAGGCTTGCACACATAGTCATCTCCGCCGATCAACAGCCCGCGGATACGGTTTTCTTCCTCGGTATAGCCGGAAAGAAAAATAATGGGGAGACCTGTCTTTTCGCGTATTTTTTCGCATAATGCGAAACCGCTCATATCAGGTAAGTCCACATCCAGAACGACACAGTCGAGCGCATTGGATAAAATGATTTTTTCCGCAGTTTCCGCAGTTGCTGCACAGACGACTTCATANCCCATCGTNCTGAAATATGTCTTATTGTTCTCTAATATCATGGGATCGTCATCCACCATTAAAATCTTGCACATATGCATTCCCTTATCTCTGATTTTTAATCAAGTATAGCATAAAATTTCCCCTCAGGCTGTTCTTTTCATTCCAAAAAGGAGCGCGAAAGTAAACGTCAGGTAACAATCTTTGCTTGANGCTTTTTTCAATTGAAAAATATTGTAGAATAATGCTATTAAAGCTGAAAATGTGCTTAAGATAATCGGCAGGAAAAGGGGAATNAAGTATGTTGGGNGGTTCCGTATATATAGCTTTTTTTCGGTTGGTAATTAACCTTGTGGGNGTGATCCTGCTGTTTTCTCTTCTTTCTCAATCGCGGTTTGACAGAAAAAAAACGATGATCGGTTATGTGTGCTTCTGCGCGNTNATGGGAGTGCTTGCAAGTGTCTGGTATGTGGAGGCCTGGGAGAGTTATGTACGGATGGCGCCGTTTACGATATATATATGCTTTTCTGTCTTTGCAATTTTTATGAGCAAGGATTCCGTTTATCTGGCGTTTTATAAGCTGGCGCTGGGGTTTTACCTGATGTCAGTGTTTGTGGTCGGCGGGCTGGAAATCTCCATTATTCTTTTCGAGAGTAATATATGGGTGGATATTATCTCGCGCATTATACTGATCCTGCTGATTGCATTCCTTCTCAATAGATATGTTAAAGAATCCGTAAAGGGATTTGGCGATTATGTGGAGAGCGAAGCAGACAAGTTCAGTGTTGTGGTTATGATCGTCTGTATTTTGTTGGGTATCGGCTACATTTTGAATCCGAGTCTGAACAGAGAAATGACGTTTCAGAGAATTTATCAGATTCTGGTGAATTTCTTTCTGACAGGAATGCTGCAGTTTCTTGTGTTTCGGTTTTATCTGCANGTNGGGAAGGANAAGGAGTATGAGAGGGAAAANCAGCTGATACAGATGAACTANCGGCTTTTAGAGAGACAGATGGAGATTCTGGAAGAGTCNGTGGAATCAGGCAGGCGGCTNCGCCATGATATCAGGCATCACAATGCAGTCATGGCGGANTGTGNGCGCAGGGGGCAGACGGAGGAGCTTTTGCAGTATCTGAAAGAGTATGACAGGGAAACCGACCAGGGCGCGCCGGANATGATATGTGCTAATCCTGCGGTCAACAATATCCTGTCGGCNTACACCAGAAAGGCGGAGCATGAACAGATCAAGGTCACGCTGGATGTGAAGCTTGGGAAAAATCCGGCGATACCGAGTATTGATCTGGTGGCGATTCTTGCCAATGCNTATGAAAATGCGATTTACGCCTGNATGGAGGTGAAAAGNCAATCGGAGGAGCGGGAGTGTTTTATCTCCCTGATGCTCAAAAAGCGNAAAAACAAATTGATCATTTGGTGCAGCAATACATGCAGAGAGGAAGCGATATTGAAAGATGGAAANCCGGAAACCGAATTTACAGGAGGTGTCGGGGTTTCCAGTATTATCAGAACGGCAAAGAAGTACAACGGGGAATATGATTTTAAAAATGACAACGGCATTTTTGTATTCAGGCTGATCATGAATACAGAACCGGAACAAAAAGAAGATGCACAGCTTACAACGGAGGAAAGATGACCTATTTGATAGCGCTTTGNGATGANGAGACCGCGGAGCTTAACAAAACAGAAAAAATATTAAATACATATGAACAGGAGCATCCGGAAATAGAGTTCATGATCGAATGCTTTGNGAGCGCGGACGAATTGATCTACAGNATTGANGANAAAAGTTATGCNCCGGATCTGATTTTTATGGATATCTTTATGCCGGGACCCGGAGGNGTATCGGATTCTNTGGGGATGGAGGCAGCNAAAAANCTGCGGGANATGGGAAGCCGGGCCAAACTGTTTTTCCTTTCCACATCNGGAGAATATGCGTTGGAGGCNTTNGATGTAGAAGCATTACAGTATCTTTTAAAGCCGATCACACANGAGAGAATGTTTNGCGTGNTGGACAGGTTTTTGGANAGCAAGGAGGAGGAACGGAANAAATATATTTTGCTCAAAAGGGAGGGCAGATTTNCAAAAGTGGNAGTAAATGATCTCGTATACTGTGAAGCNCAGGGNAAAACACAATGCCTGCACTTCGCGGATGGCAGGGANAGCNGGCAGCGCATGACCATGATGGAGCTTTATGAATTACTTTCGCCTTATCAGGAGTTTGTGAAGATTGGGGTGGCTTTTATTGTTAATCTGGAATATGTTGACAGCCTGAGCGCGCAGGATATCTGTCTGGCGGGCGGCANGAAGATTTATCTGCCAAGAGGAGCATATAAAGGGCTCAGAGAGCGGTATTTAAATTTTTATTGCAGGAACTAGTTAAATACGCTCCCCCGAAGCCCCTGACGCCGTGAAATATGGTGCCGGGGGTTTCTTTTTTTACAGTGCATTTGATTCTTGCGGGGCTTGACATAGTCATAGAACATACATATAAATTAGATATGCGGCNATATTGATCTGAGAGAAAGAGAATGGATATCATGGAATATCAAATACAGGAGCTTCAAATTTCCGGCAGGGCCTGTTGTCTATATCTGCCGCCGGATTATAATGAAGGAATAAAACATTATCCCGTGATCTACGTCAATGGAGAGATTCCGGTTGAGGGGATAATAACTAAATTAGTCAACACGGGTGNACGAACAGATTTTATCCTTCTTTCTGTTAAACCAGAAAACTGGAACGATGATTTTACACCATGGGCAGCTCCCGCTTTTCGCAGGGGAGAGGGGGCGCCTATGGGAAAAGCGGATGCCTATCTGAGGTGTCTGACAAAGGANATCAAGCCTTATANGGACACCCATTATCGGACGAAACCGGAACCGGAGCAAACNGCTTTGTTCGGGTATTCTCTGGGAGGGCTTACTGCGGTTTATGCCGTTTANAAAACCGATGTATTCGGTGCGGCTGCCAGTTTGTCAGGNTCTTTGTGGTATGATGGCTTCTGTGAATTTATGCAGCGGGAAAANCCGCTTCGGACGGATCTTANAATATATTTGTCTCTTGGNAAAAANGAAAGCCGCAGCAAAAACCCGCGGATGGGGAGGGTAGCGGAGTGTACGGAGANGGCGATAGAAATTCTGTCTTCCGATGGGCGAAATCGNGATAATGTATTCTTTGAGTGGAANGAAGGGGGNCATTTTCANGATATCGAAGCGCGATTTGTGAAAGCAATCGTGTGGTGGATATAAATTCATGCAAATTTTTTCGGTATATTATTGCTTTTTCAGACTTTTTTTGGCAAAATAAGAGAGGATGTAAATTTCTAAGAGAGAAGGAATATCAGATGGAAAGAAAAGTCGGAACTGTATCGAGNGGGATACGCTGCCCGATCATCAGACANGGAGATGATCTGACAGAGATTGTTGTGAATAGTGTTATGGAAGCGGCTGAAGCGGANGGATTTGAGATCCGCGACAGGGATGTGATCGCGGTGACGGAGTCCATTGTGGCGAGGGCACAGGGTAATTATGCATCGGTGGAGGCGATTGCCCAGGATGTGAGGGAAAAGCTTGGCGGTGAGACCATTGGTGTTATTTTTCCTATNTTATCANGAAACCGTTTTGCGATCTGCTTNANGGGNATCGCNATGGGNGCGAAGAAGATCGTNNTGATGCTCAGCTATCCNAGTGATGAAGTGGGCAATGAGCTTGTTTCGCTGGATCAGTTGGATAAGGCGAAGATCAATCCTTACAGCGATGTATTGACATTGGAGAGATACCGTGAGCTTTTCGGAGAAAATAAGCACCCGTTTACAGGAGTAGATTATGTGGCGTATTACGGAGAGCTGATCAAAGAAGCAGGGGCGGAGGTGGAGATCATCTTTGCTAACGATTGCCGCAGTATTCTTCCTTATACGAAAAAGGTGATAAACTGTGATATTCATACAAGGGTGCGCACCAAGAGGCTTCTTAGGGAAGCAGGGGCGGAAGTAGTGGTCGGGATGGACGATATTCTTAATCAGCCCGTAAACGGAAGCGGATGCAATGAGAAATATGGTTTGCTCGGTTCCAATAAGTCCACCGAAGATACGATCAAATTGTTCCCCAGNGAGTGTNCCGATCTGGTGATGGATATTCAGAAGGCTATTTTGGACAAAACCGGCAAACATGTGGANGTTATGGTGTACGGAGACGGCGCGTTCAAAGATCCGGTAGGGAAAATCTGGGAGCTTGCAGATCCCTGTGTTTCGCCTGCCAGCACNCCGGGATTGGANGGTACGCCNAANGAAGTGAAATTAAAGTATCTGGCGGATAATGATTTTAAGGATCTGTCCGGTGAGGCGCTCAAGGAAGCCATCTCTAACCGTATCAGAGAGAAGAAGGACAATCTGGTAGGCGATATGGCATCTCAGGGAACGACTCCCAGAAGACTGACTGACCTGATCGGTTCCTTGTGTGACCTGACAAGCGGTTCGGGTGANAAGGGTACGCCGGTAATCTTGATTCAGGGATATTTTGACAATTACACAAATTAGCCGCATTCTTATATGCAGATACGCCCGCTATGTTTTCTATGACATAGCGGGTTTTGTTTCATAATTGAATACTCACTGTTGCTGTGATATAGTAAAAGAAAAAGCTGGAATTTATTGGGAGGTGGCTATGAAGCTGGTGGTATTGGAGCGCAACAGTGTCGGAACAGATATAGACATGGGTTGCCTGGAAAAATTCGGGGAGGTAGTCTGCTATCCGAATACAGTGGCGGANAATNCGGCAGANCGNGTGCAGGATGCGGATATTGTCATCGNGAATAAGGCNCCNATGAACGAGAGCACGNTGAAAAACGCGCCGAATGTAAAGCTGATCTGCCTGTTTGCGACAGGCTTTGACAATGTGGATCTTGCNTACTGTAAGAGCCGCGGCATCAAGGTGGCGAACGTGGTCAATTACTGCACTGCGGCGGTAGCGCAGCACACGCTTCTGTTAGCCATGGCGCTCTCGGAGAAGCTGACATTCTACGATGATTATGTGAAATCGGGAACCTACGGTGCGCAGGACCGCTTTTCTAATTTTGACAAGCCCTTTAATGAGTTGGAGGGGAAGACCTGGGGTATTGTCGGCATGGGCGGTATCGGTCATAAGGTAGCCGGTCTGGCCACGGCTTTCGGCTGTAAGGTCATCTTTTATTCGGCGTCCGGCAAGAGCACCTGCACAGAGTATGAGCGGGTGGAGCTTGACAGACTTTTACGGGAATCGGATATTTTGTCCCTGCACTGTCCTTTGAGTGACAGAACNAGAGGATTGATCAATAAAGAAGCGCTTTCACAGATGAAACCCTCCGCCATTCTGGTCAATGTGGCGAGAGGCCCCGTCGTGGATACACAGGCTCTTTATGAGGCGTTGATGGAGGGGACGATTGCGGCAGCAGGATTGGATGTGTTGGAGAAGGAGCCGATCAGCAAGGATAATCCGCTGAACGAGATCAAAGACAGTACGAAGCTGATCATCACACCCCATATGTCCTGGGCGAGCACAGAATCCAGAGAGCGNCTTGTGGCGGAGGTGGCAAAGAATATCGAGGCGTTTTTAGACGGAAAAGAGCGGAATGTTGTCAACAAATAAAAACACAGCGAAAGAGGGGTAAAGAATGGGAATTGTAATTGAAAATGCGTTGGTGGTATTGCCTGAAGGGGCGGAAGATGTGATTCGGGAGACTTCGCTCTATCTTGAAGGAGATAAGATCACAGGGATTGGAACCGCTCCGGCAGGATTTAGCCGGGACAAGGTGATCGACGGCAGAGATAAGCTGGTAATTCCGGGACTGATNAACTGCCATACACACTCCTATATGTCCTTTATGCGAAATGTGGCGGATGACCTCTCCTTTATGGATTGGCTTTTCGGGAAGATCGATCCCATAGAGCAGAAAATGACGGACGAGGATACCTATTGGGGTGCGAATCTGGCGATCATCGAGATGATGAAGAGCGGGACCACCTGTTTTAACGATATGCAGATGAATATTCATCAGACGACNCGGGCGGTGAAAGAATCCGGTATGCGTGCTGTGATCTGCCGCGGTCTTGTGGGGAGCGGGAATGATGAGGCAGGACAGATGCGTCTGCGTCAGGCATACGAGGAGAGGGATGCAGCGGCTGACTGTGACCGGCTCACCTTTAAGCTGGGGCCCCACGCGCCCTACACCTGCGACGAAGCTTTCTTAAAGATCGTGGCGGAGGAGGCGAAACGGGAAAACATGGGGATCCATATTCATCTGTCGGAGAGCGAGAGCGAGATCGGTCAGATTCAGGAGAAGTACGGCTGTACGCCCATTGCGCTGGCGGAGCGGAGCGGTATTTTCGATGTGCCAGCGATCGCGGCCCACTGTGTGCAGGTGACAGATGACGATATCGATATATTAAAACGCAAAAATGTCAGCGTTGTGACGAATCCTGCCAGCAACATGAAGCTGGGGAACGGATTTGCGCCCATTGCAAAGATGCTGGAAAAGGGCGTTAATGTTTGTCTTGGTACGGATGGCGCAGCCAGCAATAACTGCTTGAATATGTTCCATGAGCTGAGTCTGCTGACCCTGATCCACAAAGGCACCGGCAAGACACCTCAGTGTATCAGCGCGAAGGAGGGATTCCGGATCGCGACCATCAACGGGGCAAAGGCACTGGGGCTGGAGAAGGAGATCGGCTCCATCGAGGTNGGGAAAAAGGCGGATCTGGCGATCCTGGATCTGAACACACCGTCTCTTACGCCCAGAAACAATCTGCTTGCGGGACTGTCCTATTCCGCTAACGGTTCCGAAGTGGATACAGTCATCATTAACGGGCAGATCACTATGGAGAACCGCCGGATCCTGACGATGGATGAAAAAATGGTTTATAAAAAGGTGCAGGAGACCATTGACCGNATGGAGATCTGATTTTTCAATGGCATTCCGTAGAGAAGTTTGTTATAATATACACAGGTAGATTTTGATAAGAATTTGTTTTGGAAAGGGGATAGCGATATGCTGGCAACACTGATACCGTATTTTGACAAGGATATGAAAGTTTCCGCCTATGCTCTGGTTTCGCAGAGAGAGAACAGTCTTTTGAATCCACCGATTTTTGGNACAAGCAGCCCGAATGGGCTTGCGGAGATCGGGGGTGTGGAGATCGTACATAATATTGGAATCGATACCCTGTCGCCCGGGACGGANGTTTTGATCCCGGTGACCCATATTGCGGTGTTTTCCGACCTGGAGTCGAAGTGCGAGGAGTTTCGCGGCAGATTGGTGCTGGTATTTGACGACCAAGTGGAAAACAACGATGCCTACAGAAACCGTTTTACCCAGCTAAAAGAGGAAGGCTATAAACTGGCTATTTCGAAACTCCCGGTGAGCCGTTATGAAGAGTGTAAAGAACTGTTAATGCTGATGGATTACGTGATCCTGGATCAGAAAGAGGTGGATCTTACCAAGATCAAGATCTATTTTAGGAGACAGTATCCGCAGATCAAGATCTGCGTGGGGAATATTGACAGNCAGGATATCTTTGACAGCTTAAAGGATGATGATAATTTCCATTGGTTCGAGGGCAAGTTCTACCGCATTCCGATCACAAAGGGTGAGACGGAAGTATCCCCGTTAAAGATCAATTATCTGGAGTTGATGAATATCGTCAATGCTCCGGATTTTGAGCTGACGGAGGCGGCGGACGTGATCGGTCGTGACACTGCGTTGGTGGTGGAGCTTCTTAAGATGGTAAATCACATTGCAGTCAATTCTCAGGTGACATCCATTCGCCATGCAGCGGCAATTTTGGGACAGCGTGAACTGAAAAAGTGGATCAATACCGTGATCACAAAGGAACTGTGTGCGGACAGGCCCAACGAGGTTTCCAGAACCTCTATGCTGCGCGCGAAGTTTATGGAGTGTCTGGCGCCGGTGTTTGGACTGGGCATGAAGTCTTCAGAGGTTTTCCTGATGGGGCTGTTTTCCATCTTAAATATCATTTTGAACATGCCCATGGAAGAAGCGCTTAAGATGGTCACGGTCTCTAAAGAAATTGAGGATGCGTTGGTGCGCGGCACGGGAGAACTGGCGAATATCTATTCCTTTGTTGTAAGCTATGAGGCGGCGGACTGGCAGGAGATCAGCAGGCAGCTTATCGTGCTGAATGTGGACACGGACGTAATCTATCAGGCATATACCGAGACGGTTTGCTGGTATAAAGAAATGTTTTTTGAGACAGAGTAAGAAGATTAAGGAGGAAGTAGTCAATGAGCAGCGAAATCAGAGATATCAATCTTGCCGAATCCGGTGAGAGGAAGATTGAGTGGGTCAAGAGAAATTGTGATCTGCTGCGCACTCTGGAGAAAGAATTTAGCGAATCCAAGCCCTTTGCGGGCAAGAAGGTGACGCTTTCCGTACATCTGGAAGCGAAGACCGCATATCTGTGTCTGGTACTGGCGGCGGGCGGCGCAGAGATGTATGTGACCGGCTCCAACCCCTTATCTACGCAGGATGACGTGGCGGCAGCGCTCGTAAAGGCAGGGCTGGAGGTGCACGCTTGGTACGATGCGACGCAGGAAGAATATGAGAGTCATATCCGTGCGGTATTGGAGCCGGGTCCGAATATCATCATTGATGACGGCGGCGATCTGGTTACCATGGTGCATACGCAGATGCCCCATTTGATTCCGAATATCATAGGCGGCTGTGAGGAGACTACCACAGGTATCATTCGTCTGGAGGCGATGAACAGAGTGGGAGAGCTGAAATTCCCTATGGTTCGCGTCAACAATGCAGCATGTAAGCACTTCTTTGACAATAGATACGGCACGGGTCAGTCCGTTTGGGACGGCATCAACAGAACGACCAATCTGATCGTGGCAGGCAAGATCGTGGTGGTAGCAGGCTATGGCTGGTGCGGTAAAGGTACGGCAATGCGTGCCAAAGGATTGGGCGCCCGCGTGATCGTCACGGAGATCGACCCGATCAAGGCGATCGAGGCAGTGATGGACGGCTTTGATGTGATGCCCATGAAGGAAGCGGCGAAGCTGGGTGATTTCTTTATTACCGTGACAGGCTGTGACGGCGTTATCGATAAGGAAGATTTTGCAGAAATGAAGGAGGGTGCGATCCTCTGTAATGCGGGCCACTTTGACTGCGAGATCGACATGGCATGGTTGAAGGCAAATGCGGTGGAGACCAGAGAGCAGCGGAAGAATATTATGGGTTACAAGCTGCCCACAGGCCAGTGGATCTTCGTGCTGGCAGAGGGACGTCTTGTGAATCTGGCGGCAGGNGACGGCCATCCGGCAGAGATCATGGATATGAGTTTCGCGATTCAGGCGCTGTCTGCGAAATATCTGGTGGAGCATGCCAGCGAGCTTACAGAGAAGCTGATTGATGTGCCGGAGGAAGTNGANAAGGATGTGGCGAAGCGTAAGCTGGCATTCCTCGGNAAGGAGATCGATGTNCTGACGCCNGAGCAGGAGAAGTATCTGAACAGCTATACNGTATAANCGTNGCAGACTCAGCAGTNTGNGANCAATCANAATTGNANNATGAAATNGGGCCGCATTGTGCCGGGNATCGNGNAGGCATGTATGCGGCTNTNNTTTTTGTNTATCCTATAAANANTTAAAAAAGGAGCGGAATGAAAATGNNNAAAACAGCNCNGGATAGACTTTGCAGAGAATTTATTACAGTATNTGAATNACAGNCCTACGGCNTATCACGCNGTGGAGAATGGGGNAGAGCTGCTCAGAAAGAGCGGNTTTCAGGAATTGAAGGAGACGGAGAGCTGGTCNCTGTGCAAGGGCGGTANGTANTTTGTNGTNAAAAACCGCTCGGCAGTTATNGCGTTTNTNNTCGGNGNAGGNAATCCNGCANAAGAGGGNTTCCGNATNATNGGGGCGCACACGGATTCACCGGCTTTAAAGATCAAACCGGGTGATTGCAGTGTTACACCGGAGGGCTATGTCAAGGTGAATGTGGAGATTTACGGCGGCGCTATTTTGAGTACCTGGTTTGACAGACCTCTTGCGGTGGCGGGGCGCGTTGTGATAAAGGAGAATGGAATGCTTCAGGAAAAGCTGGTTAGAATAGACAAACCGGTGTTTATGCTGCCGAATCTCTGTATNCATCTGCACCGGGACGTAAACGAAAAATGTGCTTATAACAAACAGACCGAGATTGTTCCGCTTATGTCCATGAAAGAGGAGAATGTGGAAAAGGGAGATTATCTGCTGAATCTGTTGGAAGAGGAATCGGNAATACGGAAAGAAGATATTGTGGATTACGAATTGTTCCTGTATGAATATCAGAAAGGCATTTTCACCGGCAGGAAACAGGAATTTATCTCCGCGTCAAGNATCGACGATCTGTCTATGGTTTANGCCGGTCTTACGGCATTGACGGAAGCCGAAGAAGGAGGAAAAGAAACCAGAGTGTTTGCCGCCTTTGACAATGAGGAGGTGGGNAGCACTTCCGCNCAGGGNGCNCATTCNGGNCTTTTANTGCATCTTTTGAATCGGATCTGTAAGAATCTGGGATTGACGGATGAGGGCTATTTTCAGGCAGTTGCCAATTCCACCTCNATTTCCGCCGATCTGGCTCATGCTGTGCATCCTAACTACAGCGACAAACATGACTCGGAAAACCGCCCCGTTTTAGGCGGCGGGCCGGTGATCAAATATTCGGCGGCTCAGCGGTATGCCACGACAGCATACAGTGCAGCGTATTTCATAGAAGCCTGTGAGCGGGCGGGAGTGCCGTTCCAGAAGTTTGTAAACAGAAATGATATTCCGGGCGGTTCCACCATCGGGCCTGCCTTGTCGGGCCTGACCACGATCCCTACGGTGGATATGGGTGCTCCTATTCTGGCGATGCACTCGATCCGGGAATTCGGGGCCGTGGCGGATTTTGTGGATACAGAAAAGGTTTTTCGGGCGTATTATGAGGATGGGCGGTTTTAAGTGCCGCCCATTCGTGCTGAGTGAAGTGAAAGGTTTAAGGAAAGGTCTCACTCAATACTATGCGAACAGCTTGTTTTCTGACTGGATTTTTATATAATGTAATAGTAAGTGAGAAGAAAGGAAGTACAGCATGGAAAAAGAACGGTTGGAGAAACAGATCGATTTTATTTTAGAAGCAGATAAAGAAAAAAATATTATTCGTCAAACACATCTGAGCGAAAACGGAAGACGTGAAAATGACGCTGAACATGCCTGGCATATGGCAATTATGGTTTATTTGTTGAAAGAGTATGCGAATGAGGAAATTGATGTAGCTAAGGCGATGATGATGGCCTTAATTCATGATATTGTGGAGATTGATGCAGGAGATACGTATGCCTATGATCCCAAAGGACTTGAAACGCAAAAAGTGCGGGAAGAGCAGGCGGCAGAGCGTATTTTTGGCTTGCTGCCGGATGATCAGGGTGAAGAGTTGAAAAGTCTGTTCCAGGAATTTGAGGCATCTGAAACTCCAGAAGCCAGATTTGTTCGTGCAATGGATAATTTTCAGCCGTTACTTTTGAATGATTCAAATGACGGCAGAGATTGGAGAGAACATGAAATTGGGAAAACTCAGGTAATGAAAAGACATACTAAGACGAAACTGGGTTCAAATATCATATGGGAGCGCGCAAGGGAAATAATTGAAAAACATGTTAGAAAAGGTAATATTAAAGACGATTGAGATAGTCTTTTAAATACTCCGCAATACCATCTTCATCATTACTGCCGATTACCAGATCTGCTATTTCCTGGACCTCGTTTATAGCATTTCCCATGGCAATCCCTTTTCCGCACAGTTTAAGCATTCCGATATCAGCATAATCATCACCGAATGCTATAATTTCTTCCGTCTTTATTCCGCATGCAGAGCATACTTCCATAATGGCTTTTTCTTTTGTGACGTCCTTTTTTGTAAACTTGTACCAATATCCATCTGAAAAACGTATGCAGTCACAGTCATGCAGCATTTCCCGAAGCCGTTTTGCCTGACTGTCTTTAAAAATCTCGACACACATTTTTAAGCAAATTTCTTCAAAATCTTTAAAGTCCGTATAAATGCTGTCTCCCCAGCTTTGGTCTTGTTTTTTAGGATCGATCTTATAGTTCCAGTAATGGGAATGTATGGTATCAATCGTTATTTCGCAATCCATACCGCAAACCTCTCTGGCTGCTGCGATCATTTGTCTCGTTTCTTTTTTGGAAAACTCGGCTTTGTATATGTATTCGCCATTATATTTTACCAGGGCTCCGCCACTTGCAATCAATACATCGGGTTGTAATTCCTCTATAAAGGATAGCGCGTTTTGTTCACTTCTTGATGTGGATACACCGATTAATATTCCCTTTTTCCTGGCTTCTTGCAGTGTTCTTAATGTCGCTTGTGAAATGGTTTTATCACTGCGAAGTAATGTGCCATCCAGATCAAACAAAAGTAACTTACAATTTTTCATTCTTTTACCTCAAAATTATTTGAAAGTGTGCCTTGCGGCTCTTATATTATATCTCAGATGCCATTATAGTGAAATATTTAAGAAAGAATTGCAACGCAATTCTTTGGTCGCAGGATGCTGATCCTGCGACGATTATATCACATTGATATTTTTTATCACTAAGAATAAAATATCCTTAAAGAGAGAGGAGCGCAGCGATGAAGACTTTACATGCAAAGGGACTAATCGTGCCAGAATTAAGTATCGTGGCGGTTGTTGGTGCGATCATGATATTTTCTATGGGGATAAAGGAATGGAAATTCTGGCTGCCCATAGAGATTGGGCTTATTTTATGGACCAGTATCCTTTGTATAAATATATATCGGAAAAACTGGATCAAGTATGGAGAAGGCAAAGTCATAATACGGCGTGTCAGTAAGGATTTGGATTATTCCACCAGTATGTATGGCAGACCGACAGGGAAATGGAAAAGCAAAGAAGATGAGATTTTACTGGAAGAGATAGAGTCATACGGATATACGTGGGCATTACTTGGAATGAGCAGGGCTGTAGAATGTCATAATAGATTTAGGCAGTACCAGATTGAATATTGTTTTTTGTTGAAAGATGGGAGGAAAGTTGGCTTTAATATGTTGTATTATGGAAAGGAAACAGAAGCCTTGTTCCGCTACATATATGAGGCAACCGGAATAGAAGTTACACCGTTTAGAAGAATGTGATATAGCAAAGAGGCGAATGGAGGAATGAGTTAATGACAGAGGTTAAGTTTTATGATGATATAGAAGATGAACTGCTTAAATTTGCTGTGATAATATCCAAAACACAGAATAAGTACGTCTTTTGCAAACATAAGGATAGAGATACGTGGGAAGTTCCCGGAGGCCACCGGGAACAAGGTGAGAATATTATAGATACAGCAAAGCGAGAACTGTATGAGGAAACAGGTGCTTTGGAATTTGATATTGAACCCATTTGTGTATATTCTGTTACAGCACCTGATAATTTTGATGGCAAGGAATCTTTCGGGATGCTGTTTTTTGCAGATATAAAATGTTTTGAAGCAGAGTTACATAGTGAGATTGAAAAAATTGAAATAATGGATGAACTGCCAAAGATGTGGACATATCCTAATATCCAACCTCATTTGATGGAAGAAGCAAAGAAACGAGGATATCTATAATAGGAAGTTTCAGGGTGAATTTATATAGGTTTTAATAGTATGTCGTATTGATATTTTCTGTTAACAAGAATATAATAACATTACAAACACATGCAAAACAACTGCAATATACTTACAAGGAGGACGTATTATGGCAGAGCAGGTTTTAATTCAATTTAGAGCAGACAAAGCACTGAAACAGGAAGTAGCTGAAATATATGAGAGACTTGGAATGGATTTACCTACGGCATTTCGCATGTTCATGACCAGAAGTAAAATGGTTAAAGGGCTTCCGTTTGAGGCAACATTGCCTGAACAGACAATAACAAGAGCAGAAGCAAGAAATGCTTTTCATGAATTACGGAAGCAAGCTGCTGACGTACCGGAAATGTCCCTTGATGAAATCAATGCTGAAATTATGGCAGCACGGGCAGATAGAAAAAGGTAGGTGCCTATGGAATATTATGCAGTAATTGACACCAATGTATTACTATCGGCATTGCTTTCTAAAAATGAGGATTCAGCTACAGTGAGGGTATTGGATGCTGTTTTTGAGGGAAGGATTATTCCACTATATCATCAGGATATTTTAATTGAATACAGTGAGGTGCTTCATAGGGAGAAGTTTCATCTGCAAGAGGAAGTGATACAGACAGTTCTTGATGCAATCAAACAATACGGGATTCCGGTGTTTCCGCAACCCACAGGGGCAGTCCTGATTGATATGGATGACCTAATATTTTATGAGGTGGCGATGGAAAAGAGGGATGATGATGCATACTTAGTTACGGGTAATCAGAAACATTATCCGTTCAGAGATTTTATTGTTACGCCTACGGAAATGATGAAAATTATTGATAAAAATGCAGAAAAGCGGCGAATAGAGGAATGAGTTAATGGCAGAGGTTAATTTTTATGATGATATAGAGGATGAACTGCCAAAGATGTGGACACACCAATTAGTATTCCTTTAAAAGTAACTTGCAATTTTTCATTTTTTACCTCATTCTGATTCAGCCGGCAGCGTCAACAAAAAGACGGTGCCTCCGCCCACTGCATCACTGACAGTCAGTGTCCCCTTGTGGGCAGCGACGATCTCTTTGGCTACTGCGAGCCCCAGGCCGTGGTGGCCTTTTTCTTTTTCTGCTCCGGCGGTATTGCGGTTGACCCGATAGAAGCGGTCGAAAATTTTATCTTTCTCCTCGTCGGGAATACCGGGGCCGTTATCCTGTACGCCGATGGAGATCTCTCTTTCACGGACGATGTCGGGAATGAAGAGTCTGATACTGCTTCCGGCAGGGGTGTAGGAGAAAGCATTGTGGAGAAGAATATGACAGACTTGTCGTATTCTTGACGCATCGCAGGAGCAGGGCGGGATTTCCGATTCCGGGAGGGAAACGGACAAAAGATGCCCGCTTTCTGTGGCGAGAGGCAGAAAATTTTCGTAAATTTCCAAAAGGAGAGTCTGTAAGTCGGTCTGCTCGATCTGCAGAGGCAAGCCGTGACTGTCGGCTCTGGAGAGCGTGAGGAGCTGTTCCAACATGACGGACATCTGNGCGCCCTCCCGCTCGATTACCTGAAAAAAGGNTTTTTGNTGNGAAANNGGTGCNTTTTCACAGGCNGAGGCNTTGGAGAGAATGACGGCGAGNGGGGTGCGCAGTTCGTGGGAAACGCTTGCGATGAAACGGTTCTGGCTTGCCTGAGAAGCTAACAGCGGTTCTAANAGCCGCCCGGTAAAGTGCCAGCAAAAGAGAGCAAGAAGGCATACGGAGGAGAGAAACAGGGTGAGATAAAGAAGCAGNCTGCTTCTGATANGNGCGTANAGNGGNTCTAACGANTGTAAGAAATAAACNTGCAGNAGNCCNTTATTTTTTACGAGNTGTTTGTGATAATAGAGAACTTCCGGCAGAAGGCCGTGTTTTCCGAGGGANATNTCCTCGGTCTGCGNCTGTGGGTGCAGGGTGCGNCCNTCTGTCAGTGCAGGNAGATAATAGGTATATTCAGGACGGATCTGGTTGGCGTGGTCGCGGTTGTGGAACAGTTCTACATCGTTGTCCCACAAATAGATGCGAAATCCNGCGTTTTCCTCATGGATGGTCAGCCACTGAGAGGTGAGAACAGACTGCTCGTTGATGGATTCTGCCACGGTGTAAGACTGGTTTGTAAAAGAGGATAATTGCAGGGAAAACTGCTGTTNNACNGAAAAATAAAGGCAGACGCCAAGCAGCACAGCCAGCAGAACAGAGAGGACAGAGGTGAAAAGTTTGGTNAGCCGAAGNCGTACATTCTGGTACATAGGCGCTCCTTCAATCTTCGTTGTATTCCAGACGGTAGCCGAGGCCGCGCCGATTGACGATGGCGACANGGCTATCCAGNGTTTTGAGGCGTTTCCGCAGGAAATAAATATAGTTATCCAGATTGCTGCTNTCNACGGAGGTATCCAGTCCCCATACTTTGTGNAGNAGTACGGTACGGTCTGTGGTTCTGTCGCCGGACTGTAAAAGCAGACGCATCAGCTCGCACTCCGTCTGGGAGAGGGAGCATTTTTTNTTCCCGCATATAAGGCTGCTTTCCGCACTGTCNAAGGACAGATCGCCGTAGGCGAGGGGCTCGCGCNCAAAAGCGTTTTTGCGGCGAAACAGGGATGCGATCCTGGCGGCAAGCTCCGAGTAGGCGAAGGGCTTTACCAGGTAGTCGTCCGCCCCTGCATTGAGCCCTGTCACCCGGTCGTTGACTTCGCCGAGGGCGGAGAGAATGATAACGGGAGTCAGGTTTCCTTCTGCGCGCATGGTGCGCAGGATGTGAAGGCCGTCCTCGCCGGGCAGCATACAGTCTAACAGGATCANGTCGTANATNTNCTGNCNGATATANAGTGCGGCCTCACCACCGTCATGGCAGCAGTCCACACGGTGCCCCTCCTGCGTAAGCTGATAGCTTACGCCGTTGCACAGATCTTTATCGTCTTCNATGATCANAATATTCATTCTGNATGATCTCCATTTTTCGCAGTGCCAGCTCGATTACGCTTCGCTTACGTNAATATCTTACCATATTTATTCTTTAAATAAATCCTAAATATTTTACTTTTTTAGAAATATTTCATTTAGAGATTTCTTAGAATCTTCTTAGAAGATATTTAGAACTACTTTTTATTATAATAGAAAGCAGTAATGAATAGATAGTTGCGGGAGAGGAAGGAGAACGGCATGGTGCGGAAGCGGGAGTGCAGGGACGGTATAAAAAAGGGATGGATAGCAGTGGCAGCGGCTGTTTTATGCAGTATGGTACTACTTGCCGGATGTGGGGAAAAAGAGGAAGAGATTCCCATGGGCCGCTATGCGGATAGAGAGGTGAAGATGCCAAGGGGCACTTTTGATTATATGCACCCCTGTTCGGATGGCAGTTTTTATCTGTACGGCACGGAGGCAAGCCTGACTTATGTGGATGCGGAGGGCGCAAGCAAAGAACAGGTCTGGGGCTGGGAGAATTCAGCTAATATCCAGATGAAGTATCATGTAGGGGTGGCGGACAACGGGGCTGCTGTTTTTGCGTATGTTCCTAAGTTCTTTTCTGACGAAGAGCTTGAGGCGTATTGGATCAAGGGAGATACCCGGTGGCTTTACTATTATGTGGATGAGAAGGGGCAGAAGCATGAACTGGCACCTCATGGGGAGAGTTACGAGTGGGCGACGAACCTGAATCTGTTTGCATTTTCGCCGGAGGGAGAGCTGTATGCGGCGTCTGCAGACAATGTGTACCATGTCAATGTGGAGACCGGCGAGACGGTCAGCCTGTTTGCCACGGTGGGGCAGGCAAATTCTATTGTCTTTGCAGGTGATGTGCTGCTTGCCACGGATAAAGAGAAAGCATATCTGTATGATACGGCAGGCGGGAAGCTGCTTGATGATAACAGTGTCCTGAGTGATTTTGTGGCCAGCCACAGTACCGGAGGCCTTGTGATGGCGGTGTCTGACAAAGAGCCGGACGGGACAACTGTGTATTTCGCCTGCCGTACCGGAGTGTACCGTTACATATGGGGCGGCTCGGTGATCGAGCAGATCGCGGACGGGCAGATGACGGCTCTTGGCGACACCCAGAGGAGTCCTCTTGCGATGCAGGTGCTTGACAATGGGGAATTCCGTATCCTTTTTTCCAGTAATTACATGGTGGAAATGTACTATGACGAGACGCTTCCCGCCAGACCTTCCAAGGAGTTGACCGTGTACAGTCTGAAAGAGAACGGGCGGATCCGCTATGCGGGACAACTTTTCCAGAAAGAACACCCTGACGTATTGGTGAATTATGAGACGGGCATGGACGGGGACAACGCATTGAGCAGAGAAGACGCGCTGAAAAATCTGAACACGCGCCTGCTGGCGGGAGAAGCTCCCGATGTAATCATGCTGGATGAGATGGACATCGAACAGTATGCCGAAAAGGGTGTGCTCAGAGAACTGGATAGTATGTTACAGCCCTATCTGGACGATGGCATTCTGTATCAGAATATCGTTGAGGGTATGCGCATGACACAGGAGGATAAAATATACTGCGTGCCGACGATGATTTACCTGCCTCTCTGGCTGGGAGAGGAAATGTATCTGGACGGGGAGGACAGCATGGAAGATATCGTGGCGGGCGTGGAGCTTGCGAGACAGAAACATCCGGAGGGGCCGATCCTCTACACACCCTATCCCCGTGACGTTCTGTTACAGACACTTCCGGTCTGTCTGCCCGCGTGGACGAANGAGGACGGCAGTCTGGATACGGAGAAGCTGACGGCGTATTATCAGGCGGCGGCAAAGCTCTGGGAGCTTGACAGTGCCGGGTTTGACGACGCGGCGCGGGAAGCATGGCAGAAAAACAATACGGAACATTATGATCCCTCGGATCTGAATATGGTAGATATTAGTTTCAGTTATCAGTACAGNGCACAGCAGAATTTTGGCGAGACATGGCTGCAGCTTGGTTTTCTGATGAATCCGCAGTCGGGTACGTCATTTATCCATGTGTTCAAAGGGAATATGGCCGCCGGNTGGCAGANGAAGNAACTGGANGATGTGGTGACTTTCGAAAAGTATATCGGGCAGGCGGACAATGTCTATTGGGCGAAGGTCATAGTAGGGCTGTGTGAACAGGCGAAGGAACCGGAACTGGCGGAGGAATTTTTATCACTTTTGCTCTCCGATGAGATGATGCGCAAGTGGTGGCTTGATAAACCGCGCTCTCAGTGCGGCCTTCCCATACGGAAAGATTCGTTAAACGATATTTTTGATATCAATAATATTGAGTACGGACAGATGATGGGGTGGAAGGATCCCACCGGACTCAATTATCCGGAGTTCTGGCCCACGGAGGAAGAAAAACAGTGGATCTACCAGATGATGGAAGATGCGGACTGCTGTTACCGGCCTGGGACGATGCTGGAGGAATGTGCGATGGAAGCAGGGCTGCGGGTACTGGAAGGAGAACTGACGCCGGAGGAAGGAGCGAAGGAAGTTGAAAAGAAAATGGCGATCGCGATGGAAGAGTAAGCGGCTTTTGTTTCTCCTGCCGGGATTTTCAGGTGTGGTGCTGTTCTATCTGCTTCCCTTTTTTGAGGTGGTGCGGCGTTCTTTCTTTAAATCCGGCAACAACGCTTTTGTGGGGGCGGACAATTACCGTACGGTGGTTACAAACGGCGCCTTTGTGCTGGCTTTGCGCAATACAGCGCTCTATCTGGTGACCGGCGTCCCTCTCCTTATGGGAATCAGTCTGTTTTTGTCGATGCTGCTCCGCAATTTGGTCGTAAGGCGGAAACTTGTGTCGGCCATGCTCCTGCCGATGGCGGTACCGGCGGCGGTGATGGTTCTCGTCCTNCGTATTGTGATCGATAAGCAGGGAGTGGCAAATGGAATTGTGACATATCTGTCGGAAAATGTATCTTTTCTTTCCGGACTGGAAAGCATTGATTATCTGAATTCCGGCTGGGCGCTGGCAGTAGTGCTGTGCAGTTTCCTGTGGAAAAACACAGGGTACATGGTCATCCTCTGGCTTTCGGGTCTTTCGGCGCTTCCCAAGGAAGTGGAGGAGGCGGCGAAGGTGGACGGTGCGAACAGGTGGCAAAACTGGCACTATATTATCAGACCGGGGCTTTCCGGCAGCTTTTTTACCATAGGAATGCTTTCCGTGCTGCAGATTTTTAAAAGCTACAGGGAAGTNTGGATGGTGGCGGGGAGNTATCCGCAGGAGAATATTTATTTTTTACAGCATCTGTTACAAAACTGGTATCTGAAGNTGGAGTTTGACAGGATGGCGGCGCTGACGGTGATTTTGTCGCTTGCACTGCTGGTGGTGTGCCTGTTGTTACAAAAGAGACTCGAACCGGANCGGTAGCATAGAAGAAGGGTGGAAAATGCAGGAAATCCGAAAGAAATTTAGAAAAAGAAGGGCCGCATGGCTTGCCACGGCNATCTGTATGCTGGCGGCGGTTCTGATCTGCCTGCCTCTTCTTATGATTCCCGGCGGTGCTTTGATGGACAATGCGGAGATGAAGCGCATCCTTGCGCCGGTATTGGGGGAGGGGACGGGATTTGCGGTGTGGCATCTGATTCCCCTGTACCCGACCATCGAACATTTTAACCGGCTGCTGATCGGCTCGCCCGCGTTCTATAAGCTTTTCTGGAACACAGTTGGGATGACGGCGGCGATCCTTGCGGGGCAGTTGGTTGTGGGTCTGCCCTCGGCATGGGCGTTTGCCGCGTTTCGGTTTCGGGGAAGGGATTTTCTGTTCGGGCTCTATGTGGTGCTGATGCTCTTGCCTTTTCAGGTGATGCTGTTGCCGCAATATTTGATTCTCCAACAGCTGCATTTGTACAATCATCCTGCGGCGGTGATTCTTCCCGCCGTGTTTTCTACCTTTCCGGTATTTATCATGTACAGGGGATTTACCCAGATCGATTCGGAAATCATGGAGGCCGCCAGACTTGACGGAGCGGGGGAGATGCAGATTTTTCTGTATATCGGACTGCCGCTCGGGAGGATGGGGATTCAGGCGGCGATGGTTTTAAGCTTTTTAGAGTACTGGAATCTGGTGGAACAGCCTATGGCGTTTCTGGAGGAGCAGGTATATTGGCCGCTGTCGTTGTANCTGCCGCAGATNGAGATCGGGCAGGCGGGCTTTGCCTTTGCGGTCTCGGTGGTGGTGCTGATCCCGGCGCTGTTTGTCTTTGCGTTGGGACAGGATGCACTGGAAGAGGGAATCGCTTATATCGGTGTGAAAGAGTAGTAAGGGATCATTTAGTANGGAAAGGTTCGGGTGTGGGCATGGAATCTAAGAAGAAATTATGGCAAGGATTGGCGGTTTTTATGGCTGCCATGTTGATTATGACATTTGTGTCACGAACGGTTTATGTCAGCAGGATGCCGCGGATTAANTGGAGCAGCCCAACCTCATCTTCCATTCGCAAGAAACTGACGGTGGACGGGACCGTAGAGGCGGTCAACGCCCAGGCGATCACCGGTATGGAAGGGCTGNTGGTCGAGAGGGTGTGTGTGACGACGGGCGATCAGATTACGGCAGGAACTCTTCTCTATGAAGTGGATATGGAGGATTTGGAGACACAGCTTGCGCATCTGGAAGCGGAGGAGCGTGTTTGGCAGGGACAGGTGCAGGCGCAGAGGAAAGAGGCGGCCACGGAGGTCACCCGTGCGCAGGAAGATTACGATACGGCTGTGGCGGAATTGGACAGGCAGATTGAAGAACAGACAAAGCAGCTGGAAAATGTCATGGAAGATCTGGACACGCATATGTTTCGGATACCCGAGGAGGACGCCGCCGATGAAATCTGGATCGTATGGGCGGATGAAAGGCTGCGGCTGGACAGGGAGATCGCGGAGCGAAAGCGTGCCATTGAGGATGCCGAATTTCAGAAAGAGAAACTTTTGAAACAGGCAGACCGGAGTATCGAAGACGCCAAACANGCCCAGAGCGAGGTGACGGGCGCTTACGGGACCGGATTCTCCGCCATCGGGCAGGTGCAGTCGAGNGAAGAAAAGATTGAGGCATGGAAAGAGCTTGTGGAAAATGAGGGAAAGGTGACGGCCGTGCAGGAAGGCACAATACTGGAAATCATGCTGCAGTCCGGTATGCGGATGGGATCGGAGGCTGTGATCCGGTATGCCGATGCCGGGAATGGTCTGGTGTTTCACACGGTGATCACCCAGGATCAGAAATCCATGGTACACACGGGTGACAGCGTGCGNTTGAGCTTTCCGGGAAGTTCGGANGAGGTGNCAGAGACCATTGATTCCATCGTGCAGGAGAGCGGAAGCTACAGGGTGAGCATCCGTCTGGAGCCGGGTGTCGGGCAGGGGCGCACGGAAGCCGTTATGGAGGTGACTTCCACTTCGGAGATATACGANTATGTAGTTCCGTTAAAGGCNCTGCACAACGAAGGCGGCAACTGCGTTTATGTTTTGGAGGAAAAGAACGGNATTCTGGGTACGGAGTTAAGTGTCAGGAGCCTGACGGTGCGTCTGCTGGAGCAAAACGAGGATTATGCGGCGATTGCAGATGAATTGCTCACAGGGGATATAAAGATCGTGACAGAGAGCGACAAAGAGTTGTCGAATGGTATTGCCGTAAAAGAATGGGGAGAATGAGCTATAGAGAGATTTTTACACTCTCTATAGCTGTCACTTTATCAGGAAAGGGTTTTTTTAACGGGAATCCACAATTCACAAAACAACCCTTCTTTGCCGTTTTCAAAATAGATTTCATAGTCTGTATCGTCTGTCTGCTCATATCCAGTCTGGGGAGAAAACTCTTTGTAGAATTTACTCCACATCTCGCCTATACAATCGCCGTCGGTGCCGAGGCACTGAAATACGGCATAATCGGCGGCCGCAGATTTCCATAAAGAATAGCCGTTATCCAATAACTTTTTTACGCCTGCCGAATCGGTGTCCTCATCAATGATCACACCGATGCCGTAATCAAAGTGCGTTTCATTTTCCCTTGTGGGACTGCACAGACCGTAGATATCTCGTTTTCCCTCCTGCCGAAGCAGTTTCATGGGCTCGACCAGATTTTTATCATAGCATTCTGTCCAGAAATCCGGGATACTGTGATCATTGTCATCATTGATAATTTCGTTGGAAAAAGCCCTTACCATTGCCAGAAACTGCTGCGGTCCTCTGTGTTCCATTCTGTAATCCATAATACTACCACCTTCCATTGTAATTTTTATCACAAGGGGGTTGAACAGATGAAGCTTCGCGCCCGGTTTTTTTGCCTGCTTGGGTGTGGAACCATGGAAGCGCGAAAAAGCTTTGGAAAAGCTTTCCGGTGATTCGTAGCCATACTTAAATGCAACGTCAATGACTGATAGATCAGTGGTCTGAAGTTCCTGCGCTGCCAGAGTAAGACGACGGTTCCGGATGTATTCATTGGCTGTCATTCCGGCTATAAAACTGAATGTACGATGGAAGTTATAGCTTGACATGTGTATGCTTTTGGCAACATCAGCATAATTAATGTCTTCATAAATGTGGTCTTCCATATAGTTTATTGCCTGTTGAATAAGGTGCATTGCCATGGTAACATTTGCCTTTCCGTGACCTGATTTCCTTGTGTAGATTTATTGTATTTCACTGTAGCCCAAAAGTCCTGTTCTTGCTTGCTCAAATTGTATCATATTCTCAGATGCCGTATACTAAAACATTTCAGAAAGAATTACGACATAAGTTTTTCTCATAGCTAAATTAAAGGATTTTAAGAAATTATTATGCAAAGTCTTGACAAATAAAGTTTACAGANGTAGACTCTATATACACAGACAGTCTACGACTGTAAACAACGGGCTGAAAACCAGATAAATTTATATAAATTGTTGTAAAGGAGCGGAATATATGAAAGATACAAGGATATCNGATGCGGAGTTGGANATATTGGANGTGCTTTGGACAGCAGGGGAGGCANTGAATGCGAATGAGATCCGTGCTCGNNTGAACGAAAANAAGGATTGGGANCGCACCACGGTATTGACNCTGATACGNAGGCTGTTAGATAAGGGAGTGATCACACAGGAGAAGCAGGAGGTCTATTACTANTCTCCGCTTGTGGAGCGCAGNGNCTATGTNAAAGAGGAGACGAAAAGTTTTCTGAATAAATTTTTTAAAGGGAATGCNAAGAANCTGGCGGCNGCGCTCATNGAGGANGAAGATNTGAGCAGAGANGATATAGAGGANCTGCGGNCGTATTTTCNGGACAGTTTTCAGTAGAANGGCTAAGATTGCCGGAGNGGAGACTTATGGAACAGATATTTCGTGTGATTTTATCATTGTCAATATCCGGAGGGATGGTTGGGCTTTTGATACTGCTGTTTCGTCCGGTATCCAGACGGTTTTTTGCGAAAAAATGGACTTATTATCTTTGGTTATTAGTGCTTGTTAGACTGCTTGTGCCGATACACGCGGACATAAATTTGATGGGGCAGTTATCAGCGATGTTAGCGGCGACAGACAGCCGACAGGTAAGCATGGGGGAGGCATCAGAATCCGGACACGTTGCAAATGTGGAGGCAGAAACGGGGAATGTCTCAGATATGGAAAGCGTGGGAAACGCGGGCGGGACATTTGATGCGGCGGTTATCGAGAATGCCAGGCAGAATGAAACGGCAACCGTGACGTCTGTTGCCAGGCAGGAGATGAATCGGAGAGCATATATTTTGCAAATAGCAGGTATTTGCTGGATTCTTGGGGTATTCCTGACAATAGTATACAGGGTGTGCACTTATAAAAACTTTGTTAAAGGAATAAACGCCGGTTGTGTGGCTGTTACTGACCGGAGGCTATTATGTAAAAGTGCGGAGATTCAAACCAGACTGGGGATCATAAGAGAGGTGCCTCTTTATGAGAATGCGTCTGTTAACACGCCTATGCTGATTGGATTCAGAAAGCCTCAAATTATACTGCCGTCAAATCTTGTTGTGGAAATGGACGGAGGAGAGAATGATATCCGCCTGATACTGCACCATGAGCTGATCCATTACAAGAGGAGGGATATCTGGTACAAGTGGTTGTTTCAGGCGGTGCTCTGTGTGCACTGGTTCAATCCGTTACTATACTTGTTTAACCGCATTTTTAATGTGGACTGTGAACTGGCCTGTGATGAGGCGGTAATGGCGCTTCTTTCAGAGGAGGGGCGTAGGATTTACGGGAATGTTCTTCTGGATGTGGCAGAAAAGAATCTGTCTGAGGGAGCTTTTGCGGTGCACGGGAATGTGCCAATGATGACATTGTTGGAGGAAAAGAAGACATTGAAAGAGCGATTACATGGAATTGCGAAATATCAGAAAAAAGGATTTGTGATCGGCTTTTGTTCGGCATTGGTGTTGGTGGCATTTATTGCGCTGGCAGTGGTGTGCGGCGTGGCGGATGTCCGCACCGATTCGGGAAATGTGTTGGTGATGCGTAACGAGTCTCCGGGCATTGTGGGACGTGTTTTAAAAAACATACCAGACATGCCGGATATAACAGACATTCCGACCCCTTCTTTTGGAGAGCCGATGCTGGTAAATAAAAGTGGTAATGCTTATCGGATATACGATAACGATGAATTGATTGCCGGGGAGAGTGAGCACGATACTTGGCAGGCATCGAACTATTGTGGTGGGGGAGAAAGCGTAGATATAGGAAAATTTACTTTTAACGGTTCAGATGATGTGTGGATCGTGCATACCAACAAGGAGACTACGTTGGAGATATTCTCGATGTTTGATCTTCGCGAGGGGCGTTTTAAGTTTGTCTGGGTCAGGCCGGATCAGACCGTGCAGACGCTTAACGAGAGCGGGGGAAAAAACACTGTGAAGATTACTCTGCCGCAGGGAAGAAACGTGATCAAGATGGTGGGGCAGAAGGCACAGGTGAAGGATATCAGCATATCGTATGGAGGCGTGACAGAAGAAGATGTGGATGCTATCTACCGGGATGTGAATCAGGAGTATGCCTATCAGGTGTTGGAGGGAAAAAAGCCGATCGATGTTTCCAGATTGGAAGAAGTCAGTTTTAACCTGACAGCAGAGGAGGTAAGCAGATTATTTCAAAAAGCACTGGAAGAGGACGCAGTCTTATCCGAGGAAAACTGGGTGGATTGGTTTGTCTACTCCGATGCGAAAGAGGCGGGCCAATATCTGCTGGAGGAGCTGAAGGCTGGTGGAATCAAAGAATTTGACAGCGGAATACTTGTTAAAATTGCACCGTATATGAGGGGAGAGGATGTGAGCGAGTGTTTTCGGTATCTTTTGGAGCGCGGCAAGGTATCAGAATCTGATTTGGAAGATATCTTGATTTATTCTGACGCCGATTCGTCTTCTCAGTATCTTGTTGAAGCAATAAAGACAGGCAAGATGAACGAATTTAACGGAAAGCTTTTGGCTCAGGTGGGTTTCCGGATATCGCCGGATGATCTGGCGGATATCGTGCTGACACTCGGAAAGGATGAACTGACATTCTATGAGCTGCGGGACTATGTAATTCCTTATCTGGGAGAAGAACAGACGATGCAGTGCATTTACCACTACATCGATTTAGGGAATGTTTTGACAGATTCGCAGCTTTGGGATCTATGGCCGCGTGTTTCGGAAGAGAATTATCTTCGGGTGATAGAATATAATGGGAAACAGAAATAAAGCAAGAACAGGAATACAAAGGCTGCCTGGAAACAGGCGGTCTTTTTTGTACACGTTGATTTCAATTCATTTGATTTACACAATCTTTTGTTGTACAATAAAATTAAAATATATATAAGCGGTTTTTGAGCCACCCGTACCTGTACTTATATCGCGTGGGTTCCTATCCGTTATGCAGATTTTTCGTGGGGGGGGGGTATTTGACATATGCGTCATAAAACAATTCGTTTTCTGGCTGTAAGTCTTATTATTGTAATCGTATTATGCAGTGGTGCTTTTGTCTGGCAGGTGAAAGACATGGATGCAAAGAGCACCAAGGTAATAAACGAAATCGGAGAGATCTATATGGCCGGAATGAGCGAACAGACGACTCTGCATTTCGGAACGATCATGGAACTGCGCTTGTCACAGGTGGAAGGGCTTGTCCATGATATTACGCCTAATCAGCTGAATGGATATGTACAGGTATGCAGTCTCTTATCCCATAATGCACAGGCAAGAGGTTTTGACCGGCTTGCTTTTTGCATGGAGGACGGTACTTTTGAACTTCTGTATGGGGAGGATATTGGGGAGATTGATTCCGCTACTTTTATGAATGCGATCAAAAACGGCGAAGAACGCATGATAATGGGGACGAATAAAGCGGATGAACACGATATTTTACTGAGTGTTCCTATGGTTTACGAATTGCCGGACGGCAGGAAAAGTATGTCCCTCGTGGCGGGCTTCCCGATTGAATACATAGCGGAAACGCTTTCTGCGGAGTTGTCCGATTCCATGCTCTATTTTGTGATCCGGCGGGATGGTCTGGTCATCATACAAAGTGATGCGAGGAATGAAAGCAATTATTTTGATGGAGTCGAAAAACGTTATTACACCGGAGCGAAGAACGGCCGGACAGAGCGTGAGCTGACGGAGTATACAGAGGGATTGAAGGCCGCTATGTCGAAGGGTGAGAACTATGCGAAAGAAGTGTATTTAGAGGACGGCAGACGGCAGGTGTACGGCAGGAGTCTGCCTTATTCAGAGTGGTATCTTATTCTTTCTATGCCGTACGATGATCTGGATGAAACGATCAAAAGCTTCGGGGANGAGTGGACTGTTGCCGCGCTGAGAAACGGTGTTTTCATCCTTTCTCTTTTTATCATTGTATTCATATGCTATATTCAGATGACACGTCAGCAGGTCAGGGAAATCAGAGAAGCGAAGGATAGCGCGGAACGCGCCAGCAGAGCGAAGAGTGAATTTCTCTCCAACATGAGCCACGACATCCGTACGCCCATGAACGGCATCATAGGCATGACGGAAATTGCTACCGCGAATATAGATAATATCAGAAAGGTGGAAACCTGCCTGCGCAAGATTTCTGCATCCGGTAAACAGCTGCTTGCGATNATCAATAATATACTGGATATGTCCAAAATCGAAAACGGCAAATTGATATTGAATGTNGAGCAGATTTTGATGCCGGAGCTGATACACAATGCAGTTAATATCATAATGCCCGGTGTGCGGGAAAAGAATCAGCGTTTGAATCTCCATGTACATGATATTATTGCGGAAACCGTATGGGGTGACGGCGTGCGCTTGGGCCAGGTGCTTCATAATCTCTTGGAAAATGCGGTAAAATTCACGCCGGAGAACGGTAAAATACTGTTNGATGTGTACCAGACGCCATCGGACAAGGGAGATACTTATGTCAGGATACATTTGGTTGTCAGTGATGACGGTATCGGTATGAGCGAGGAGTTCCAGGAGAAACTTTTCGTGGCTTTCGCGCGTGAGGATAACGCCCGCGTCCAGCAGGTTCAAGGGGCGGGGCTCGGACTGAGCATCACCAAGCATATCATTGACGCGATGGAGGGGTCTGTTCAGGTGGAGAGCGGCCAGGCAAAGGGAAGCACATTCCATGTGTCGTTTGATATGGAGGTGGCCATTCTGCCCGAGGAGGAAGTTAATATTCCCTCATGGAGAACGCTGGTGATAGATGATGACGAGATGTTTTGTGAATACACGCTGGCNACATTGGAGTCTATTGGTATTCATGCGCAGTGTGCCCTGAACGGACAGGCCGCATTGGAGATGATTGAGGAGCAGCATCAGAAGGGCAATGACTATGAGGTTATTCTTTCAGATTGGAAGCTGCCTGGGATGGATGGCGTTGAAATAGTCCGTGAGATCCGAAACAGATACGGTACGNCGGCTCATATTATGATGATTTCCGCTGCCGATAACAGNGCAATAGAGGAACAGGCACGACAGGCGGGCGTTGATGCCTTTATTGTCAAGCCCTTGTTTAAGTCCACGCTGTACTATATGTTGAATAAGATAAAAGAAGAAACCGTTGAGGACGGTGTGTTTACTTTTGATGGCGAGCGTATTCTGGTGGCCGAAGATAATGAATTGAACTGGGAAATTGCGGGTGCGCTGCTTTCCGAAATCGGCCTGTCCCCCGAACATGCGGAAAACGGCAAAAGCTGTGTGGATAAATTCATGCAGTCGCCGGAAGGATTCTATAAAGCTATCCTGATGGATATCCGAATGCCGATTATGAACGGACTGGAGGCCGCTGCAGCGATACGCGCTCTGGATCGTGATGATGCGAAGCGTATTCCCATTATTGCCGCAAGTGCCGATGCTTTTTCGGACGATATACAAAGATGTATCGACTGTGGTATGGACGACCATACCTCCAAGCCGATCGATGTACATAAAGTAGCGGTGCTATTGCGGAAATATATGCGATAGTTGATTCTGCTGTGTTTATTCTGATATTCTGGCCCTTCGATTGGAGGGCCTTTTTGCTTTATATACCATAATTACCTCCTATGGGACAGTGTAAAAAAGGATGGCAACTCTTTCTATATCAGTATATAATTACGGTATGAAAGGACATATGGGAAAATTATGGGAAAAGACACCGGATTAATAAATATATACCTTAAAATACAAAATAAAAAACCACTGACCATGGATGATTTGAGATATCTGGCAGAATATGATCCGGAATGTTTTGAGAAAACATGTAAAAATGTTGTATATAACATTCCGGAAGTAAAACCCATTATGGAGCCGGATACCTCGAAACCTTTGAGGAATAAGCCGAAGTCACGAGCTTTGCAGAAGGAGCCTGCGTCGGAGTCTTTTGAATGGCGCGGTATAGAAAATATTCTGGATAATCTGAAACGTCTGGAGATTAATGATATTCCCATTTCCGATGTAGATGCTGACAAAGTAAAAAGCTTACTCGGAAATTTATATATGGAATTGCTGTTTCCGCATAATGATAAATCTGCCTTCGTAAATATGTCGGATAACGGTGGTAACACTTCTACGTTTGATAAAAAGGCGTGAAGGAAGAGGATCATAAAAATATGTTCAAGGCAGTTGTGTTTGATATAGGGCAGACATTAGTTGATTATAGAATGCCAATGAACTGGTCAAGTTTGTACAGACCGGCGTTTGAACAGATCGCAAAAAAATATAATTATTCTTTTTCTGAGGAACAATATCAAAATGCCGGAAATGTGCTGACTAAGTATAATACGAGAATTCATCCAAGGGATTACGAGGTCTCTTCTACGGTGATCTTTACTGAAATATTAAATGGTATGAACATAGATTTAGGAGAAATGAAACAGATTAAAGAAAGCTTCTATACTTATTTCAGGCAGGATTGTTCATTGTTTCCTGATGTTGAACAAACATTGAAAACNCTTTCTGCGGAAGGGATAAGGATAGGCACCTTTTCGGATGTGGCGTATGGCATGGATAATATATACGCATTGGAGGATATCGCTTCCATCATAAAGTATATAGAATATCCTTTTACATCAAATGATGCCGGATATAGGAAACCATGTGCAAAAGGATTAGAAATATTGAGTGAAAAAATGCAGACAAATTTATCTGACATTGTATTTGTAGGGGATGAAGAAAAAGATATAGTCTGTGCAAGAAATGCAGGAGCATATGCAGTTCTTATCAATAGAGACGACGTTGTCAAAGATTATGGTCAGGACAAGNNGATACATACTNTGACNGAGCTGNTTCCANTATTTACTTTGCATATATGAGGCACGGAGGTTAAGAGATTTTGATTAAAATTATGCGGATTCAAAATATGGCTGTGTTTCTATTATGCATATTCTTATTAAGCGGTTGTGGCGCATTGCAAGTTAATGAAACAGTGGTATCAGACGTTGAGGAGATTGCGCAGGAAACAGATGAGGAAGACGATATCATTCCAGAAGTGTTGGAAACAGATATTGAGGAAAGCAATACAGAAGAAGCGAATGATAAGGATAATTCCGAAGGATCTATTGTGGACGATACAGTTGTTGATGAAATGGAACCGGAGGAATTATTGGATGCTTTTCTTGCGGGTGAAATTCCGGCATATTATGACTATAAAGAAGAAACCACTATAATGTATGACCAACTGCCACATGATGAGGATGATTGGGAGTGTTATTCTGTCGGAGAACGGATCGATTTAGATAATGACGGCGAAGTTGAGCAGATTGTGAACGGTCCTTATGGAGGCAAGTATTTTGATGCAAGAGACGGAAAAGTATATGTGTTAGCAGAGGGAGAGGGAACTACAGCGCTTTTATCTTATGCAGACTACGATAATGTGACATGGATCGTACATAGTGATATTACACATTGGGGAAGGCAGTTATTTTGGCTGACACAGTACGATGGAGAGGGGAAGATCGTAGATGCATTTAAGTTTGGGGCAGAGTACTGGGATTCCCCCGATGATAAATATGATGAGAACAGCACGTTTACCTTTCGTTATGAAGAAATATCCATGAGTGAATATGAGGAATTAAAAGAAGAAATTTTTGGTGAGTGAAACTAGGGAAAAGTGTGTGGAGCAGTTTTTCAGAAGATAGAGAAGTGAGGGATATATTGTTATGAATACATACATTGCATATTTTGACGAAACTGGAGATGATGGAATTTTCAATCTAAAAGCAAACGAGCAGAATCCGTATGGCGTTGTAATATATCCAAAATAAAAAACACCACCTACGTTGCATCTGCGGTTTCAGTGGTTCATTATTATATAAAAGTATGAGCGAACCGTCAAGGATAGGATTGAGAAAAACAAATCAGGGAGCATCCAAATGGAAACGAGCACAAGAACTTATCAATCAGGAGAATTACTGAAAAGATTTCTCCCCTATTATAAAAAGTATTGGAAAATAGTGGTCATCGATCTGTGTTGTGCAGGCTTAACTACGATCTGTGAGCTGGTACTGCCAATGATTATCCGTTTTATCACCAATACCGGTATGAATGATCTCGCGTCATTGACTGTATCAGTCATTGCAAGACTGGGGGCGCTGTATCTGTGTCTGCGCATTGTCGATACGGTGGCGAACTTTTATATGGCGTACACAGGCCATGTGATGGGCACACAGATTGAGACAGATATGCGGCGGGATGCTTACGGTCATTTGCAAAAGCTGTCGGATACATATTATAACAATACAAAGGTCGGACAGATCATGGGGCGGATCACCAATGATCTTTTTGACGTGACAGAATTTTCCCACCACTGCCCGGAGGAGTTTTTTATTGCGGGAATCAAGGCGGTGATCTCCTTTATCATTCTGGCGCGGATCAGTCTGGGATTGACGCTCATTATTTTTCTGATTGTGCCGATCATGGCGGTGACCTGTACTGTGATCAATCTGCGGATGCGGGAGGCTTTTCGCAAACAGCGGGTGCAGATCGGTGAACTGAATGCGCGCATTGAGGACAGCCTTCTGGGACAGAAGGTGGTAAAGGCTTTCACCAATGAGGAAAAGGAAAAAGAAAAATTTGAGCAGGACAACCTCAATTTTTACCTGATCAAAAAGGAAACCTACAAATTTATGGCCTTTTTCCAGACCACCACAAGAGCCTTTGACGGACTGATGTATCTGGTGCTTCTGGTGGCGGGCGGCATCTTTATGGTAAAGGGGAAAATTGCGCCGGGAGATCTGGTGGCTTATGTAATGTATGTGACGACGCTGATTGCTACCATCCGCAGGATCATAGAGTTTGCGGAACAGTTTCAGCGGGGTATGACAGGAATCGAGCGTTTTGTACAGATCATGGACAGCGATATCGAGATTTTTGATGAGCCGGATGCGGTGGAGTGTGTGCGNCCNGAGGGAAATATTGCGTTCCACAATGTGAGTTTTGAGTATCCCGATGATCATAACGTAGTATTTCGGAATNTGAATTTGGATATCCATGCGGGAGAGAAAATTGCGATCGTGGGACCTTCCGGCGGCGGAAAAACGACGCTGTGCAATCTGATTCCTCGATTTTATGATATCAACGAAGGAGAGATTTTATTGGATGGTGAGAGCATTCATCATTATACAATCAAGAGTCTGCGCCAAAATATCGGTATGGTGCAGCAGGACGTATATCTTTTCTCCGGTACGGTTTATGAAAATATTGCCTACGGCAGGGAGAATGCCACAGAGGCAGAGGTAATCCAAGCGGCAAAGCAGGCGGGTGCCCACGAGTTTATCACAGCGCTTAAAGATGGGTATCATACTTATGTGGGAGAGCGCGGTGTGAAGCTCTCCGGCGGACAGAAGCAGCGGATCAGCATTGCCAGAGTCTTCCTGAAAAATCCGCCGATTCTGATTCTGGATGAGGCCACCTCGGCACTGGATAATGAGAGTGAATTTCAAGTGGCGAAATCGTTGGAGGCGCTTGCCAAAGGAAGGACAACCATTACCATCGCGCACAGATTATCCAGTATCCGTAATTCTGACAGGATTTTAGTGCTGACAGAGGAGGGGATCGTGGAGGAGGGTACCCACGAGAGCCTGCTTGCACTNGGCGGTATTTATCACCACTTCTATGTGACGGCGAATGAGTTGAAGTAGAAGGGCAGATTTGAATACTGGAGAATGATAGAGCAGAACGGAACAGCAAAATGAAACAGAACAGTCAAACAGAACATCATATATTGATCGTCGAAGACGATGTAACGCTGGCAGGCGGTTTATGCAGAGCCTTGCAGAGCGAGGGGACAGAAACCTTGTACTGCACAACTCTGCGTGAGGCGAGGGAACTGCTGGAGAAACAGCAGATGGCAGGAGAGCAGTATACTCTTGTGTTACTGGATGTGAATCTGCCTGACGGAAACGGATTTGATTTTTTACAAGAGATTAAAAACAAATATGACATATGCGTTATAATGTTGACAGCCAATGATATGGAGACAGACATCGTGGCGGGACTGAATGCTGGAGCGGACGACTATATTACGAAACCCTTCAGTCTGGCGGTTCTGCGGGCGCGGGTGGAGACCCAGCTTCGCCGGGTACAGGCACAGGCCCGGCAGAAAGGGGAGCGCTTGCAGGAGGAGAACGGGTGGAACGCATCGGGGGATAATGACGACTGGATCGTAGATGGCCCATACCGCTTTCATTTTCCGAAAATGCTCTTTATGCATGGCGAAGAACAGATTGAGCTGAGTAAGAGCGAGCAGAAGCTGCTGCGTGTTTTNNTNGAAAACAGNGGNATNACGCTGACCAGAGAGNGGCTGCTNGATCATNTCTGGTCTGTGGANNCNGAGTTTGTGGATGAAAANACNCTGTCNGTCACAGTCAAGCGTCTGCGGGATAAGCTGGGTGCGCAGGATCGGATCAGGACGGTGTACGGAATTGGATATCGGTGGGAGTAGAGCATGACAGAAGATAGAGCGATCGTTATTTTCATCATTGCCATATTGTGTCTGGTCCTGGCAGCAGGAATTGTTATTTTTGACTTTTTTATCAGACGGCGCAGCCTTAAAAGGATGTACGCCATGATACAGTCTGCCGCGGATGGCACTTTTCAGGCAGATCTTTATGATGAATCCCTGTTTGCCTCTGTAGAAAATAAGCTGGCGGAGTATATCGCCGCATCGCAGGTTCAGGCCGGGAAGCTGGCGGTGGAGCAGGAAAAGATCAAGGCACTGATCACGGATATTTCCCACCAGACTAAGACGCCGCTTGCCAATATTTTGCTTTACGCAGACCTTTTGAAGGAAGAGGGTCTGGAGAATAGTGAGAATATGGCATTGTTGGAAACCCAGGCGAAGAAACTGGATTTTCTGATTCGGTCATTGGTGAAGATGTCCAGACTGGAGACCGGAATTCTTGTGCTGCATCCGGTAAAAAGTGCGGTATCAGAGTTGCTTGCGGAAGCCGGGGAGCAGTATGAGGCGCGGGCCAGAGAGAAAGGCCTGTATCTGCGTGTGCTGTGGCAGGAGGCGGAGGGCATCAGTGCCTGTTTCGATCCTAAGTGGACGTTGGAAGCGTTGGGCAATCTGATTGACAATGCCATCAAATACACGGAGACGGGAAGCATCACGGTGCAGGTCAAAGCCTATGAGCTTTTCGTCTGCATCGAGGTGGCGGATACCGGAATCGGCATCGCGGAGGAGGAGCAGGCAAAGATATTCGGGCGTTTTTATCGTTCCCAGCAGGTTGCTGACCGGGCGGGTGTGGGGATTGGACTCTACCTTGCGCGGGAGATCCTGAGGCAGCAGTCGGGCTACATGAAGCTGGCTTCCGAGGAGGGAGAGGGCGCGGTTTTTTCCATGTACCTGCCTGTCGCGCAGTGAAATAAGAGACATTGTCATAATTCTTACCAAACTGTCACATTTTTTTGAGACGGCGAAAGATTGTGGAAAGAATGTTATGGGATAATCTGTATTGTGGAGAGAAATTTTCACAGTGCAGATTTTTTAATCGGTGCAAAAGAAAAACAAGCGACTGCGAAGCAGGCATTTGTTTTTCTTGCACCATTAACGAGCAAACGTCCGATGGAATCGGACAAAGAGCGTGTAAGCGCGGGTTTGCGAGTTGAAATAACATATAAAAGGGAGGAAAAGGTATGACGATATTGTCAACGCAGAACTTAAGAAAAAAATACGGCGCAGGGGAGAATGAAGTACACGCCCTGGATGGCGTAAACTTCCAGGTGGAAAAGGGCGAGTTCGTAGCCATCGTGGGGACTTCCGGAAGCGGCAAGAGCACGCTCCTTCACATGCTGGGCGGACTGGACCGCCCCACATCNGGCAGTGTGACGGTGGACGGCAAGGAGATTTTTACTTTGAAAGATGAGGAGCTGACCATATTCCGNCGCAGAAAAATCGGCTTCGTTTTCCAGAATTATAATCTGGTNCCGGTGNTGAATGTCTANGAAAANATTCTTCTGCCGATACAGCTNGACGGNGTNANNCCTGATCAGGCTTATATCAGAGAGATTATCGATACGCTNGGNNTGGCATCGAAGCTGNANAANCTGCCCAACAATCTCTCNGGCGGGCANCANCAGCGNGTGGCNATTGCNNGNGCNCTNGCTTCCAANCCNGCNATCATNCTNGCGGANGANCCNACAGGNAANNTGGANTCNAAGACNAGNCAGGATGTNTTNAGTCTGATGAAGGTGACCAGCCAGAAGTTCTCNCAGACCATCGTTATGATCACNCACAACGAGGANATNGCGCAGCTTGCGGANCGNATNATCCGCATTGAAGANGGNAANATNGTGACAAAGGAGGCNNTTTAAANTATGAACGTTTCCAACNGAAANTGTATCCGNCGTCTCAGTGTGNCAAGCTTTAAGGCGGCNAAGGTCAGAAATATNATTGCGATAGCGGCNATCGCNTTGACTACCATATTGTTCACGGTTATTTTTACGGTNGCNATGTCCATNAAACACGGNTTTGAGCAGTCNAATTTCCGNATGGTGGGCGGNNATGAGCATGGTGGTTTTAAATATTTGACAGAAGAGCAGTTTGAGGAATTAAAGGANGACCCGCTNATCAAAGAATANGGCTTGCGAATACTCTGTGGTATGCCGGAGAAGGCGCCTTTCCAGAAGAGCCATGTGGAAGTCACCTACAGTGATGAAAACACGGCGAAGTGGATGTTCTTAGAGCCAAAGGAAGGGCGTTTCCCGCAAGAAGGGACAAACGAGGCAGCCACGGATTTACGNGTGCTCTCCCTTTTGGGCGTGGAACCGGTGATCGGCAATGAGTTTACGATGACTTTTATGGTGGATGGGGAGGAGACCACAGAAACCTTTACCCTGTGCGGTTACTGGGATTACGATGAAGTGATCGTAGCCAATCATGTGCTGATTCCCTATAGCCGGACACAGGAGATCTTTGANAAGNTGGATACCCAGTGCAACGATGGCATGACGGGACGTTTCAATATGGATGTGATGTTTAAAAATGCCTCCCACATAGAGGAAAATCTGAAGACGATTCTGGAGCGGCACGGGTATCAGACGGAGGGCAGAGATCAGGGCGATAATTTTATTCCTATCGGCGTGAACTGGGGCTATGTGTCTGCGCAGTTTGAGGACAATATCGATCTGGAGACGATTTTGGCATTAGTTGTGGTCATGCTTTTGATCATATTTACGGGCTATCTCATTATTTACAATATTTTCCAGATTTCGGTCTCCAATGATGTGCGGTTTTATGGGCTGTTAAAGACCATCGGCACCACGGGGCGGCAGATCAAACGAATCATTTCCCAGCAGGCATTTCTGCTTTCTGCGATAGGTATTCCTATTGGTATGGCATTTGGTTACGGCATGGGTGTGATTATGACACGCATCGTCGTGTCACAGCTTAACGGTGTCAAATTGACTTATTCGGTCAGCCCCGTAATTTTTTTAGGTGCAGCGGTATTTTCGCTGGTGACGGTATGGATTTCCTGCCGGAAACCCCGTAAGATGGCGGCGAAGATCTCTCCTGTGGAGGCGGTGCGCTACACGGAAGGAAGTGGGACGAAAAAGAAGAGCAGAAAAGGGGAGAAAGGTGCATCCATTTTCAGAATGGCAGTAGCGAATCTGGGTAGGAACAAGAGTAAGACTGTGATCACAGTAATCTCCATGTCCTTTGCGGTGGTGGTGCTGAATCTCACTTTCATCCTGACAAACGGGTTCGATATGGACAAGTATTTAAACAATGTGGTAGTAGACTTTATTACCGCCGATGCCTCTTATTTTCAGGCAGGCAGCTTTACCATAGAACCTTTCCCCGAGGAGGCGATCACACAGCTCGAGTCTATGGAGGGTGTAATCGGAGGCAGAACCTACCAGGAAACCTTTGCAGCAGAGGAGTTTGTCACAGAGGAGTGGATACGAAAACTACAGGGCAAGTGGAGCAGCCCGGAGATGGTGGATCAGTATTTGGAGCTGTTGGAAAAAGAGGACGATCTGTATGCTGAGCGTGTAAAGTTATACGGGATGGAGGACTTTGTGCTGGATAAACTCAATGTTCTGGAAGGAGATCTCAGTAAGCTGAAAGAGGGCGGCAATTATGTAGCGGCGGTCTATTTCGCGGACGATTACGGCAATATCCACGGGGATTCCCACTGGGCGAAGATGGGAGATCAGATAACCATCCGCTACGTGGAAGAGTATGAGTATTATAATCCGGAGACCGGTGAGATTTACGAGGAAAATGAGGACACCGACGGCAAGCCCTGGCGGGCGAGGGCCAAGGTGTACGAGGATAAGGTATATGAGGTGGCCGCACTTGTGGAGGTGCCGGGAACTCTTTCCTACCGTTATTACGGAGCCGATGAGTTCGTGATGGGAGCCGATACCTTTATTCGGGATTCCGGGACGTCAGATGTGCTCTATTACGCTTTCGACTGTGAGGACGATAAGGTAGATGCGGCGGAACAGTGGATGCAGAATTTTGCGGGCAGTGACGATTCCGAGTATGACTATGAGAGCCGAAAGACTTACGAGGAGGATTTTAATGGCTTCCGCAATATGTTCATGATGGTGGGAAGCGGTGCGGCTCTGATCGTGGGTCTGGTGGGAATTTTGAACTTCCTGAATGCCATCCTCACAAGCATCATGACGAGAAAACGGGAGTTTGCAGTGTTACAATCCGTAGGTATGACTGGTAAACAGTTGAACCGGATGCTGATCACGGAGGGCATGGTGTTTGCGGGCAGCTCCGTTGTGATCACCTTTGTTTTGACGATCGTTATGGGGCCTGTGGCAAGCAGCGTCCTGGAGGGGATGTTCTGGTTTTTCACCTATCATCTGACTGTTGCGCCGATTTTTGTGGTGGCTCCCGCTTTCCTCATTCTGGGGGCGGTGATCCCGCTCATCTCATACCGCTATGTGGTAAAACGGTCCGTAGTAGAGCGATTACGGGAGGCTGAATAAGGAAATACTATAAATAAATTTTTTTTATCTACATTTTTCCAAATAAAATGTTGCACGAAGGGGCGCAAATAAGGTATAGTAATATTGAGGCATTAGCACCGATGAATGTAATTATTTTGGAGAAGGATGTAGCGAAGGTATGGGACAACTAGCACCATTGGATCAAGATAAAATGGCAGAAGTAGCGCAGATCTGTATGTCACATTCTGCGACTGCCCTGAATACTTTGACCCGAAAGACGGTTAAGGTCAGCCCGCCTTCGGTGAAAGTAGTCAACAGTGCGGATATCAGGAATATTCTGATGGCGTTCGGCGTGGGCAGCGTGACAGTGCAGATAGACTATAAAGACGATTTTCATGGCAATAACCTTCTGATGTTTAAGGAGGATGACGTCAAGATCGTTATGGACCTGATGATGGGAGGAGCGGGAGTTGCAGCGCCCGGTGAGCTTAACGAGATGCATCTTTCCTGTGTATCTGAGGTGATGAACCAGATGATGGGGGCCTCTGCGATTTCTCTCACGGAGATGATCCGTAAGACAGTGGATATCAACCCTCCGAAAGCGACATTGGTCAATGCCAAGGAAGATGTGGATCAGATTGATATTCTTCCTTTTTCGGGGAGTGAGATGGTCATCATTCTGTCCCGGTTTGATGCGGAGAAGCTGGTAAAGGGTATTATGATCCGTATTTTCCCGATGGAGGAGACCAGATTTATCTGCGATAATTTTAAGGCGCGTTGATTCTCAGACATAGTTTTATTTAGTGGATTTTCACAATCAGAGCGGCGGCTTCTACCATAAAAAGTGCCGAAAAATACTTTTCTGTTTCGAAAATACTTACAGAAGAAATTTTAAAGTGCTAAAATGGTATGTAAGGGAAATTGCGGTTTGGCGCGTGCCCGTGGGACGTGTGGCAGGCTGCTGTCGGACTCGTCAGTGTGAGAGTCAGAAAATTTGGAGGGCGTTATGTTTGAGAAGGGCGAACTGATTATGTGCGGCGGACATGGGGTATGTCGTGTGATCGATATTACGGATAATCCGATCGATCGAATGGATAAAGAGAAAAAGTACTATGTTCTGGAGCCCGTCTTTGAAAAGGCGAGCACGATTTACACGCCTGTCAATAACGATAAGATCGTTATGCGAAGGATCATGAATAAAGACGAGGCGGAAAAGCTGATCGAACACATCACAGAGATCGATACCGTGTGGATTCAGGAGGAAAAACGCAGGGAGCAGACCTACAAGGACGCAATCCGCACGTATGATTCCAAAAGTCTTGTGCAGATCATAAAAACCCTTTATCAGCGCAAGAAGAGCCGTATCAACGAAGGGAAAAAGGTACTTTCCTCAGACGAGCAGTATCTCCACAAGGCGGAGGAGCTTCTCTACAGTGAGATGTCTCTTGCCCTCGCCATCCCGAAGGAAAAGGTGGAGGAGTATATTGCTGAAGCTGTAGACAGGCAGAAAGCTACCGTATGATAACGTAAAATGAAGATAGCAGAGAAATTTCATTCTCTGCTATCTTTTTATAAATATAAAAATCTTTTAATCGTGCTGCGGATGTGCGCCGATCTTTTCGATTGCAGTCATTACTGTAGTCATGATCGTCACCTCAGCCTGCGGCTGATAATTGTTTAGTTTTTGAAAGAGAGCACCAGTATCCGTACGTACATACTGGGGTGAAAGTCTGTTTAACGCATAAGACATCATGTCAAGCTTGCAATTGTCACAAGAACAGACATCCGGCATGGTAGATAACAGCTTATTAAGCTGGTATTCTACAGCATCCTCCATGATATTTTTTAAGCCTTCCATTCCGAACCTCCTCCACTGCTACACATACTCTTATAATAGTACATTTTTCCCAGAGAATCAATCATTATTTCACAAAATATTGGTGAAAAGAGAAGAAATTCGTGCTTTTTGTGAAAAATTAACCCTGCTTGCTTTTTTTGGGAAGCGTGATATCATAAACTGGAAGGATTTTACAGTATGATTTCGGATGGAGAGATCAATATGATCCAGGAAGTGATATATGACAGTTGTATAGACAGTATCCGGCTGCTGCCGTTTCTTTTTTTGACCTATCTGGCGATGGAATCGCTGGAGCATTGGACGGGAGGACGGATGCAGGAGATCATCCGGAGGTCGGGCAAGGCGGGCCCGGCTATCGGCAGTGTGCTTGGTATTTTCCCGCAGTGCGGGTTTTCCACGGTTGCCGCAAATCTTTATGCGGGCAGGATCATTACGATGGGAACTCTTGTTGCTGTTTTTTTATCGACCTCCGATGAGATGCTTCCTATTATGATATCTGAGAATGTGAATGTTTCCGTGATCGCTGAGATTCTTTTCTGTAAGATTCTCTTTGCGCTGATTGCGGGCTTTGTTGTGGATTTTTTCTTTCGGAAAAAGAGAGATCTGCAGATTGAGCATCTGTGCGAACGCCATCACTGCCATTGTGAAAAGGGAATCTGGAGGTCAGCAATCAATCATACCTGGAAAATCTTCTTATATATAATAGTGATTTCCTTTGCTTTGAACCTGATCATTGCGCTGATCGGAGAGGAAACGCTGGCGGCGCTGGTGCTTGACAGACCGATTCTGGGGTTGTTTGCCGCAGCGCTGGTAGGTATGATTCCCAACTGTGCATCTTCTGTTATCCTCACACAGCTTTATCTGGGTGGCGTTTTGAGCGCAGGTGCGTTGATGGCGGGTCTTTTATCGGGATCCGGCGTGGGTTTTCTGGTGCTGCTCCGGGTAAATGATGACAGGAGAGAAAATTTGCAGATTTTCGGGATCTTATATGCGGCCGGAGTGGCGGCGGGTGCGGTTACGATGCTGTTGGGAGTGAAATTCTAAAAAAAGAACCGTCCCCAGAGCTCGTACGTCTCCAAAAACAGTCCTTCCAAGTGCACCGCCAGGGGCTCGAACCCTGGACACCCTGATTAAGAGTCAGGTGCTCTACCAACTGAGCTAGCGGTGCAGATTCCTTTGTGTAAAACTAAAATAGCGGAGAATACGGAGTATTCTCTTGGTTGAGTGCCTGTCACTCAACCGACGCAAGAGTTATTATAGTATAATGCTATCTGTAATGCAAGCATTTTTTTAAGAAATTTTAAGAATTTTTAATTGAAAGGAGCCAACTATGATTTTTGAGAGTCACGCGCATTATGACGACGAGGTGTTTGATGAGGATAGGGAGGTGCTGCTTTCCTCCTTTGCAGAGCACGGGATTGGTACAGTGATCAATATAGGGGCCAGTATGTCAGGAAGCGAGGCCACGGTGAAGCTGGCGGAGCAGTATCCCTTTTTTTATGGGGCGGTAGGCGTGCATCCCAGCGAGGTGGAGGAGCTTGACGAGGACAGTTTTGAACAGCTGCGGGCACTTTGCAGCCATGAAAAGATCGTAGCGGTGGGAGAGACAGGCTTGGATTACCATTATCCGGAACCTGCGGTGGACTTGCAGAAAGAGTGGTTTGCCAGACAGCTTACGCTTGCCAGGGAGGTGAAGCTGCCTGTTATCATTCATTCCAGAGAGGCGGCGAAAGACACGCTGGATATCATGCAGGCGCTTCGTGCCGGAGAGATCGGCGGCGTGGTGCATTGTTTTTCTTATGCGAAGGAGATGGCGAGAGAGTATCTGAACATGGATTATTATTTCGGGATCGGCGGCGTGATCACCTTCAAAAATGCGAAGAAGCTCAAGGAGGCGGTGGAGTATATTCCGATAGATAAGATTCTTCTTGAGACGGACAGCCCGTATCTTTCGCCGGAACCACACCGCGGTGAGCGGAATTCTTCTCTGAATCTTCCCTATGTGGCGAAGGAGATCGCGGCGATCAAGGGACTTTCCTATGAGGAAGTGGTGGAACGCACGGAGGAGAATGCGAGAAGATTGTTTGGGCTGTGAAAATTGAGCGATGAGTGCATATTCCTTTAGAATAATACGGAGAACTTTATGGCAAATTTAGGAAATTATACAAACACCTCGGAAATACTCAGAAAATATCAGTTTCGTATGCAAAAAAAATACGGGCAGAATTTTCTGATCGATGCGAATATTCTTCATAAGATCGTGGAGGCGGCGCAGATTACGGAAAAGGACTGTGTTTTGGAGATCGGGCCGGGAATCGGAACCATGACACAGTATCTGGCGGAATCTGCCGGTCGGGTCATTGCCGTGGAGATTGATAAAGGACTGATCCCAATCCTGGAGGAGACCCTTTCGCCTTACGATAATATCACCCTTTTGTGTGCGGATATTTTAAAGGTGGATCTGTCTGCATTGGTAGAAGAAAACGGCGGCGGCCCCTTAAAGGTGGTAGCGAATCTTCCGTATTATATTACGACGCCTATCATTATGGCTCTTTTCGAGAGCCACATACCGTTAGAGAGTATCACGGTCATGGTACAGAGCGAGGTGGCAGATCGGATGCAGACAGGTCCCGGAACAAAGGATTATGGGGCGCTCTCGCTGGCAGTGCAGTATTATGCGAAGCCGGAGATCGTGACCAGGGTGCCTGCGTCCTGCTTTACCCCCCGCCCGAATGTGGACAGCACCGTGGTGCGGTTGGTGAAGCACAAGGAGCCGCCTGTTGTCGTGGAGGATGAGGCTTATCTTTTCTCCGTGATCCGGGCTTCCTTCAACCAGCGCAGAAAGACACTGGCTAACGGACTTGCGAATGCGGGAAATCTGAATCTTACCAGGGCACAGGTAGAGCAGGTGCTGGAAGAGATGGGACTTCCCGGAACAGTGCGCGGTGAAACACTTACTTTGCAACGATTTTCAGAGTTGTCAAATCGGCTTCTGCAGATCAGAGCGTGAGAGATATTTGCTAAAAAATACAAGATAAGGGATTTTTTCATGGAGACAACTCCATATATTGGGAGTAAAGGTGCTTTTTTTCGACGGAATTTGTTTACATTGATAAGTGACTATGGTAAACTAAAACAGATACTAGGGTCAGTGTGTAAACGGATAAAACAGTAAAGTACGTCGATGAGGTGAGTACCTTGGATAAGTTTGAATACAAAGCCAGCGCGGATGAGATCAAAGCGCTGATTGCGGAAGGTGAATACGCGGAAGCGGCAAAGATTGCGGATACGATTGACTGGCGCAGGGTCAGAAGTGTCATGATGCTCTGCACGATCAGCGATCTGTATAAGATCAACAGACGTTATCAGGACAGTAAGGATATTCTTCTGTTGGCATATGAAAAGCATCCAACGGGCAGACTGATCATTTATTCTCTGTGTGAGCTTTGCATTAAGATGGGAGAATACGATGAGGCCAGTAATCGTTATAAGGAGTTTGTACAGATTGCGCCGAGAGACACGGGGCGGTATGTTTTGCAGTACCGGCTCTATGAGGCACTGGATGTCAGCATAGAGGAGCGGATTGCAGTACTGGAGGAGTTTAAGAAACGGGAGCCCAGAGAAAAATGGGTATATGAGCTGGCTTATCTGTATCATCGCATCGGGTTGACGACGAAATGTGTGGAAGAGTGCGATGAGATGTTCCTCTGGTTTGGTGAGGGCAGATATGTTATGAAGGCGCTGGAGTTAAAGGCGCTGCACCAGCCTTTAAGCCCGGAACAGCAGGAGAAATATGATGCTTTTGTAGCGGGCAGGAGTGCCGGGGAGGATATCGATGAGATGTCTTCTGTGGAAGAAGAACCGGATGAGGATATAGAAGAGGAATTATCCGGGGATATGCAGGAGGCAGATGAAGACATTGATCGACCGGCGGAAGAAGCGGAAGAGCAGGATGTTCTCTCTGCACCCACTACAGAGCTGCCGGAGGTTAAAACGGTTGATGTGGGACAGTACAACACCATCAATCTGCAAATGGCGTTGGCGGAGAGTATGAAAGAGGTGTTGGCGGAGGATGCCCCGGCAGAGGCGGAAGCACAGGATGAGACCGAAGATACCCCGGTAGAGACGGAAGTGCCGGATGAGCCTGAAGATGTTCCGATGGCGGTTGAAGAGATGGAAGTTCCAGTGACTGCGGAGGAAGAGATTCTGGTGGACGAAGTGCCGGAAGAGCCTTCTATCACGGATGCCCTTATCGCACCGCTTTTAGAGGAGACGGCGGAACTTCCCAATACGAACATGCTGGATACGCAGGAGCTGGAGGCAGTGAGCGAGGAGATCGTGCGGGAAGACACGATGGTCTTCGATGCTCAGCGTATTATAGAGGAGATGACCAGAGAGGCGGAGCGGCTGCAGGCGAAAGCGCTTCGAGAGCAAGCCTTGGCGGCATCCAAGCCGACGGAGTACGATAAATTCCTGTCTCAGGAGTATGACGGTCAGATCAGCTTTGTTGTACCGGAAGCAGAGCGGGTGGAGAAGCAGATCACAGGTCAGCTCAGCATCGATGATATCATGGCTGAGTGGGAGCAGATGAAGAAGGATAACGAGGAGAAGCGGATGGAGGATGTTCGCCAGCATATCCTCGCCCAGACGGGCAGCCTGTTTGCAAGCTTTGATGAGGCGACGAAGAACGGTCTTCTGGAAGAACTGGAAAAAGCATTTATGGCGGCGATCATGAAGGAATCCGGCAGGAACCCGCAGGTGAAAAAGGTGATCTTCCCCGACAGCGAGGAGACAGAGACCGCCGTTAAGAAGATGGAAGAGTCGATCAACCGACAGGCAGAAGAAGAATCTGAGCAGGAGACGTTTGAGGAAGAGGCGCCTGAGGAGATAACATCTGAGAAAGTACCGCAGGCAGCCAATGAGGAAACGGTTCAGGAAGTCAGTGTAGAAGTAGAGGCAGAAGTTCCCGATAGCGAGGAAGAGTCTGGAAAAGAGCGGGATTTAAGTCCGGAGGAGCAGGAACTTTTCGGCAAGTTCGTTCATCAGCGTAAATCTAAAAAGCAGCTGATCCACACACTGGATAATATGAGTCTGGCGTCTTGTACGGGAAATGTCCTGATCACGGGCGAGGAGGAGATTACGACTCTGTCCCTTGCAAAGGCACTGATCCGCGAGATGCAGTATAATGACAACAATTTTTCCGGTAAAGTGGCAAAGGTGGAAGGCCACACTTTGAATAAAAAGGATGTGGAGGCGACTTTCTCCAAGCTGGACAACGGCGCGTTGATCATTGTGGAGGTAGGCAAACTGAAACAGGCCACCGTGGCGTCTATCATTAAAGTTCTGGAGAAAGAGAATATGGGGCTTCTGGTGCTGATGGTGGGCACCAAGAGCGAGATAGGGAACCTGCTTTCGCGAAATGAGGCGCTTGCCAATAACTTTAATCTGCGGGTAGATATCGAGCCGCTGGATGATGAGGCATTGGTGGCTTACGCGAAGCAGTATGCGGAAGAACTGGAGTATTCCATTGACGAGTTTGGTATTTTGGCGCTTCACACAAGGATTGCTGACAAGCAGACCAGCGACCATGAGGTGACGCTTGCTGAGGTGAGAGAGTTGGTGGATGAGGCCATCGAGTACGCGAACAAAAAAACGCCGAAACATTTTATGGATATTTTGCTGGCAAAGAGGTATGATGAAGAGGACATGATCATATTGCGAGAGAAGGACTTCATGCACTATTAAAAAACGGGGGGTTAGGTTATGGCAGGAAAGACAGCGGCTAAGTCGACAGAAAAGAAGACTAAAACGACAAAACCGGTGAGTAAAAAGGCAGAAGAAAGGGGACTGGAAGAGGTATTTATCTCCGAGGCGGATCAGTATGTGTTTGCGCAGGGCACTCACTATGATATCTATAAGAAGCTGGGAGCGCATCCTTCTGTGGAAAACGGTGTAAAGGGCATGTTTTTTGCTGTGTGGGCGCCCAATGCGGCCAGTGTCCACGTGATCGGCACCTTTAACGGCTGGGATGAGGACAGACATGAGATGGAAAAGCTGGGTCCCGGCGGGATCTATAAGCTTTTCATCCCTGAGGTTGGGGAAAATGAGCTTTATAAGTATCTGATTCGAACACCCGCGGGGGAGAAGCTCTACAAGGCAGATCCTTTTGCCAATTATGCAGAGATGCGTCCGGGCAATGCTTCCAGGACCTTCGATATCAGTAAGTTTAAATGGACGGACAGCGCATGGATGGCTGCCAGAGAAGGTAAGGATTATAACAAAGAACCCATGGCAATCTACGAGTGCCATATCGGTTCCTGGATGAAGCATCCCGACGGGACCGAGGAGGGATTTTATAACTACCGGGAATTTGCGGACAGGATCGTGGAATATTTAAAGGAGATGCACTATACCCATATCGAGCTGATGGGGATAGCGGAGTATCCTTTTGACGGTTCCTGGGGATATCAGGTGACGGGTTATTATGCGCCTACCTCCAGGCACGGCGACCCTTCCGATTTTATGTATCTGATCAATGTGCTGCATAAGAATAAAATAGGCGTTATTCTGGATTGGGTTCCGGCTCATTTCGCAACGGATGCACACGGACTCGGCCGTTTTGACGGGCAGTGTATCTTTGAGCATCCCGATCCAAGGATCGGAGAGCATCCTGATTGGGGTACTAAGATCTTTAATTACGCGAAGAATGAGGTTCGGAATTTCCTGATCGCAAACGTTTTATATTGGATCCGGGAGTTTCACATTGACGGCATAAGAATTGACGCGGTGGCGTCCATGCTTTATCTGGATTACAGTAAGCGTGAAGGCCAGTGGGTGCCCAATAAGTACGGCGGCAATGAAAATCTGGATGCGATCGAGTTCTTCAAGCATCTGAATTCCGTGGTGCATGGTGCATATCCCGGTTTCCTTACCATCGCCGAGGAGTCTACGGCATGGCCGAAGGTGACGGGCAAGGTAGAAGAGGACGGTCTGGGCTTCAGCTTTAAGTGGAACATGGGATGGATGCATGATTTCTGTGAATATATGAAGCTGGATCCGTATTTCCGCAAAAACAATCACTATGCCATGACCTTTGCTATGAGCTATAACAACAGCGAAAACTATATTCTGCCCCTCTCCCATGACGAGGTGGTGCATCTGAAGTGTTCTATGGTCAATAAAATGCCCGGCTATCCCGTGGATAAGTACGCGAACCTGCGGGTGGGCTATAGTTATATGATTGGCCATGCGGGCAAAAAGCTTCTGTTTATGGGACAGGATTTCGGGCAGGAGAGAGAGTGGAGCGAGACCAGAGAACTCGACTGGAANCTGCTTGGCGAGGAGCAGAANAANGGNATGCANGAGTATGTGAAGGAGNTGCTTGCNCTTTATCAGAAATATCCCGCNATGTACACCATNGACAATGACTGGGNNGGNTTTGANTGGCTNAATGCCGANGATGCGGANCACAGTGTCTANAGCTTCTTCCGTAANGANANGACAGGCAAAAACAATATCATGTTTGTGNTCAATATGACNCCNATGATGTGGGANAACTATAAGATNGGNGTGCCGAAGAAGAAAAAATATAANCTGCTCTTAAACAGNGATGAGAAGCGTTTCGGCGGNAACGGNCATGAGATCCCGGCAGAGATCAGCGCGGTGAAGGATCCTTGTAACTTTAAGGATTACAGTATTTCTTTTGATCTGCCGCCCTATACGGCTGCGATCTTTATCTTCTAAATAGTTCCATATANTAAAAATCGAGCGCCNGCGCATTCGATAAGTTCTACACTGTNGCATTTTTCTATAGATATAGAATAGAAGTACCACACATTCNTGATAATATGGNTGTGTGGTATTTTTCGGAAAGGAGAGATNNTATGTGTACGGCAGCAACTTATAAGACAAAGGATTTCTATTTNGGACGNACNNTGGACTATGAATTTTCTTACGGGGATGAGATCACGATCACGCCCAGAAACTATCCTTTTCGNTTTTTGGAAAAGGGGACNTGGAACGCNCATTANGCGATGATAGGNATGGCCTGTGTGATGCAGGATTATCCGCTGTATTANGATGCCATAAATGAAAAAGGGCTGGGGATAGCCGGANTGAATTTTGTGGGAAANGCGGTTTANCACAGGAGANANGANGGNAANGATAANATNNCNCAGTTTGANTTTATTCCCTGGATCCTCNGTCAGTGTGCNACGGTCANGGANGCNAGNAAGCTTCTTGATAAGATAAANATAACCAATATTCCTTTTAATGANAAGCTGCCNCTTGCACAGCTNCATTGGATCCTNTCGGANAAGGANGANTCNGTTGTCATTGANTCCATAGAAGANGGTGTACAGGTGTATGACAATCCNGTAGGTGTGCTGACAAATAANCCGCCTTTTCCTATGCAGATGGGNGCGCTGCGNAATTATATGTCCCTGTCGGTAAAACCGCCGAAAAATACNTTTGCGCCGGGNCTTACANTGGAAGCNTACAGCCGNGGTATGGGNGCGATCGGNCTTCCGGGNGATCTGTCGTCACAGTCNAGATTCGTGAGGGTNGCGTTTACCAAAATGAACTCCGTTTCCGGGGATGGAGAGCTGGAAAGNGTCAGNCAGTTTTTCCANATTCTNAANTCNGTAGANCAGCAGCGTGGCTGTTGTCAGCTGGAGGATGGCAAATGCGAGGTCACCATTTATACCTCCTGNTGTAATGCGGATAAGGGAATNTACTANTANACGGCCTATAANAACCATCAGATCACCGGNGTCGATATGCACAGGGAGAATCTGGACGGGGATAAGCTGGTGTGTTATGAGGCTATCGAGGAAGAACAGATCAGGATACAGAATGCGTAGGATGTAAAATATCCGAAAAGGTTAAGAAATACGGGAACTATGCCGAAATAAAGGGTGAATGTATAAAAGCATTCGCCCTTTTTGTGTTAATATCATAAAAAAATACTACATTTTGTATGAGGACTGTTTATTTATGAAAATTACGTTTGACCACAGTAATGTAAACCAAAATGTAGACAGGGCGACAACTACATATCGAGATACCCGGGCGGCCAGGACGGCACGTACGGGTGATTACGCATTAGACATTTCTGGCACAGTTATGGATAACAACGCTTACGGAGGTCACGGAAAGACCGCAGAAGANGTTATGCAGGATGCGGCGGCTATTGATGTGGCCACGCAGACAGACTATATGACAGTNATGTCTAATACTATGTCCGGGGAAGATTTTTCCCGCTTACAGCAGGAAGGATATCATCCCGGCGATATGGAAATNGAGCATGTTGTCACCATTGTCGATAAGATCAAAGCNGAGCTCGTGAAGGGCGGTACGGAGGTAGTGGGTTACACCGACGATCTGGATATGGATACCCTGAAGCAGATCACGGGCAGCGAGGCTTTCGCCGGGGAGTTGGCGAGACAATTTCAGCAGCATGATATCCCGCTTACCGANGANAACGTAGCGGCGGCTAAGGAAGCCTTTGAGAGAGCGATGCGGCTGGAAGAGCCCGGAGAAGGTACTGTGAAGTATATGGTGGAGAATCAGATGGAGCCCACCATAGACAATCTCTATATGGCGGGCCACAGCGCCGCTTCGGACAGCACCAGACAGGGTCACGGCTATTATGCCGCAGACAATACGGGTTATTACGCGAAAAAAGCGGAAGATTATAATTGGGAACAGCTTCGCCCGCAGATTGAGCGTGTGCTGGAGGAGGCCGGTCTTGAGAACAGCGAGGAGAACGTGCAGAGCGCACAGTGGCTGATTGGCGTAGGCGTACCGCTGACGGCGGACACGATGAGCGCACTCCATGCGATAGAGCAGATGGAGCAGCCCTTGGACAGAACGAAAATTCTGTCCGCGGTTGCGGCGGCGATCTCCGACGGAAAGAAAGCGGGAGACGCAAATCTGGCTGACAACAGAAGCGAGCGGGAGCGCGCGGCTGACTATGTGGAAGCCTATGGGCGGATCAGCGATGAGGCTGTGGATCGTGTGGCGGCCGAGGGCAAAGCAGTAAATCTGCGGAATCTGACAAGAGAGCAGGAAAAGATAGAGCAAGGCGATGTGATGCCGGACACACCGGCAGCCATCACAGAGAGGCGTCAGCTGGAAGAGATCCGATTGATGATGACCATCGAGGCGAACCGGAAGCTCATAGCCAGCGGTTATTCCATAGATACCACAGAATTAGAGGCTCTGGTGGAGAAGTTGAAGCAGCTGGAGCAGGAGCAGAATCAAAGACTTTTCGGAGAAGCCGATGCAGCAGCGGCAGCCGAAAAAGCGGCTCTCTATGCGGAAGTGCAGCAAAAGACTGCGGAGATTCCTTATTTACCGGCAGCAGTGCTTGGACGCTATGTGGATGGTGCGGAAGAGTTTACTCTTGATGAGGTACACACAAACGGCACAGCNCTGAAGAATGCTTACGAAGCGGCAAGGGAGTCCTATGAGACATTGATGACAGCGCCCAGAGCGGATATGGGAGATTCCATTCGCAAGGCATTTCGCAATGTAGATGATATCCTGAAGGATATGGGCCTTGAGACCAATGAGGAAAACCGTAAAGCAGTACGGATCCTTGGCTATAACAGCATGGATATCACGGGTGAAAATATAGATGCTGTGAAAAAGTATGACATGGAGCTGCAGCAGACCATTCGTAGGATGACCCCGGCGGCGGCTCTGCAGACNATCCGGGANGGNAAGAATCCGCTTACCATGTCGATCGCTGAGCTGAATCAATATCTGGATGAGAGCGGNGCGGCCGGAGCGGACAGAGAAGAGAAATTCAGTAAATTCTTATACAAGTTGGAAAAAAGCCATGCGGTCAGTGAGCAGGAGAGAGAGGCTTACATCGGGATTTACCGTATGTTCCGGCAGTTAGANAAGACGGANGATGCGGCGGTTGGAAGTCTTTTGAAGGAAGGNGCGGAAATCTCCTTTAGAAATCTTCTGACAGCCATGCGCAGNACNAAGAAGCAGGGNATGGATTATCAGGTGGATGANGANTTTAACGGNGTGGATGCCGTGGCNAAGAATAANTCCATCACNGATCAGATCTTAAGCGGTTTNCCGGGNNTGGGACAGGAGAGTGCTNAGNCGGGAGAACATGGNGGGGAACAGAGCCGGCAGGGAACGGAACAGTCGGAGAGCTATTACCATATGCTTGCCGGAGAAATCGCGGATACACTGGAGCCGGAGACTTTAGCGAAAGCGGCGCCGGAAGCGGAAATGTCCATGGAAGAGTTTGCGGATACCTTGCGGCAGCAGGAGGCGGATGCTTCCTTAGAGCAGGCTTACGGACAGGAACAGCTGCAATCCTATCGCGGTCTGGAGAATGTGGAGGAGGCTGTGGTACAGGAGCTTGTAGCGTATCGACAGCCGGTGACGGGAAATAATCTGGAAGCGGCGGCAGCTCTTAGGAAAAGGCCCGGCGCTCTGTATCGGAAACTTCGAGAGTTAGAGGACGGCGCAGGAAGCCCGGAGGGAAGAGAGCAGTCCCGTGGTCTGATAGAAAAGCTGACAGACAGGGAAAGCACTCAGGAAGCCTANGNGNAAATGCAGGAGACCTTTACGGAGATTTTGGATGAGGCGCTGGATGCGCCGGAGGACTACTTGGATCTGAAAACTCTGCAGAGCTGTAAAAANCAGCTGGCACTGGCAGGAAGTCTGGCACAGGAGGAGAACTATCAGATTCCTGTGGAGATCAACGGCGAACTGACGGCAATCAATCTGAAGGTTCTGCATGGCGGTGAAGCAGGCAAAGTGAGCGTAACTGCACAGACAGAGGAGTATGGACAGATCACAGCAAGATTTTCTCTCAGAGAACAGAACGTATCCGGCTATGTTGTTTGTGACAGTAAAGAGGGCACAGAGTGGCTGCAGGGCAGACAGGAAGCGTTCCAGAACGCGCTGGCTGTTTCCGGCGAAAATGGGCAGACAAGAGAGGTCGGCAGTGTGGCGGTTCTGTACAGCCGGGAAATCGCCGGTGAGGACTACGCCGATTATGAGCCAGAGGGCGAAGGCGGACAGCAGACAGCGGATCTGTATCACATAGCGAAAGCGTTTATCACGGCTCTGACGGCATAATAAGGAGGAAACCGAAATGAAGATCAGTTATAATGCGGCGGCAATGCGTGCAAGCAATGCCTTAAATGCGTCGGATTCAAGGGTGTCCAAATCTCTGGGACGGCTCTCTTCCGGTCTTAAGGTGACGACATCCAAGGATAACCCTTCGGGTTATGCCATTGGCAGAAGAATGAATACTCAGATCACGGGAATCGGTACGGCAACCCAGAGCTCGAATAACGGGATCTCGATCATTGAGACGGCAGACGGTGCGCTGACAGAAGTGCATGAGATGCTGCAGAGAATGAATGAGCTGGCGGTCAAGGGCGAGACAGGAACCCTTACCACCACTGACCGTATGACGCTTGAGGCGGAGGTGAAACAGCTTAAGGAGGAGATCACCAGNATCTCTACCGATACGCAGTTTAACGGGCAGACGCTTCTGGACGGCACNTTNGATCTGCGGGGNTATACNAATAATCATAAGGTGAAGGTGGATTATTATTCGGATGAGGTNATCCCTAAGAAATATGCGATTCAAGAGTTGGTTGTTGCTTACGATGAGAAGGGTAACATTGACAAGGATGCCACGATCATCACTTTGGCATCGAGTGGAGACAATGCGTTTCCTCCGGGCGTGGAGATCTCCGAGACGACGAAGAACAAGATCACATTAAAGGGGCCCTTGGATTTTGAGATGACCCTGGAAGTGGAGCCACCGGAGGAGCTTCCCGGAACGGTGGATGTAACCGGCAAAAAACAGGTTCAGGTTCCACCCTTTTTAATAGGTTTTTATTATAATAATAATGGAGTAGCGGATTATTATTATGGAATAGATAGGATGAATGAACACTTAGGTGCTTCAACAAGAGAAAATTCGACATATCTTCAGACTGTTCCAGAGGATCAACGAGTTCCGGCAGATGCAGAGGTGGTTGCGCATTATCCGGATCCTGATGATTTTACAAAAGATATATTAGTTATTGAGAATAAGAGCGGTTTTCATGTGGAAGTGGGATGTATAGATGATGGTAGAGGTGGTATTTATGCAGGCGGTGTGACGGTTGAAGTGCCTGCGGAAAGCCTGATTATTGACGCTACCGGCATCGGCACCATGGATATCCAGACAGGCGCTAATGAAGGCCAGCAGCTTGCAGTCCGTATTCCCACGATTTCCTTAAATCGGATGGGGCTTGAAGATTTGAATATGAAGACGCAGGATGATTGTGCAGACGCCAACAAAGCGATCAAGAATGCGATTCTCTATGTATCGGATGCGAGAAGCAGACTGGGNGCATATCAGAANCGTCTGGAGCACACNGTCAACAATCTGGCNGTATCNAANGAGAATATGACAGCATCCTATTCCCGTATCATGGATGTGGATATGGCGGAGGAAATGACAAGTTATACTACG